>JBBRVQ010000202.1:0-1523 GCA_038246735.1 Chitinophagales bacterium | reverse complement strand
GCTGTAATACTGAGGAATCTATTTGGTCTGTGAGAATAACGAGAGATTATCGCGCTAGGAATTCTAGACGATGACTATATATGGTGACATTGAAATCTATATGCTTGAGTAGTGAAAAAAGTGCCTATTTGCGTAGGCGAGAACCTTCACTTTATGAGTCAAAAAGTCGGACAGCTTTGGTATAACTACCTCTTTGTATAGGCAAAGGCGATAAGTTATGCATACCTTTAGCTAGATTCACACTTTGAAATACTTTGTTATGTTTGTTTACATAAAGAAAAAACACAAAAGGCAAACCAATGAGCAGCTATAGAGTAGACGATCGCGGTGTTCTCAACAATTTCGCAACTGAACCAAAAATGTATGTTGACAATACTGACCGAGCTGGTTTTACTCCTTACGCTGAATTGTTGAATGGCAGACTTGCCATGATTGGATTTGTATCTTTGTTGATTCTTGAAGTTTCCACGGGGCATGGTTTGATTTGGTGGTTTAGTAACTTCTAAATTTTGAATGTTTCCAATCAAAGTGATTAAGACAAAGTAAAAACGATAACGATTATTTGACCCTACCTTTCGGTAGGGTTTTTTATTGGGGCTAGACCTTTTGCCAAAGCTGGATCTCGTAGCATAAATGCTTATGGAAAATAGTTGATGCTTGTAGGATTTCTACAGACAGTTTTTTGAATAAATTTCCTAAGAAATAATTTAGAACTACATAGATCGGCGGAACTGCGATCGCAATAAGATTGGCGATATATTTTGTGGTAGACATGCCAAAAGTTTGGAAGCTCTGCACGCAAATATCCAATGTCGGGACAATATGCGCCGAAATATCATCGGTGGTAACTAGCTTAAAACCAGCTTTTTTCATTTGTATATGCAAATCTGCATTCACCAAACAGTTAGAAAACATACCATTTTTATATTCAGGATCTTTGCGGAGCATATCAGCAAGCAATACATAACCACTAGATTTCACGACAAGAGCAGAACCTTCAGCAATCATTTCTGGCGACATATATTGACTGCTCTCACTAAATAAAATTAGGTCATAAGTAAGTTGTGAAGAGTACTTTTGAGGAGCTTTTACAAATTCTTGAAAGGTGTCAGCGTGGAATAAAGCCTTTCCTTTTGTACGTTCTAAAAAATTAGCTTGTTGCATTGGATCTGGAGCTAAACCCTCGACTTGTAGCCCTTTCTCGATCATCGATACGGCATTATCACCATTGCCACAACCAACATCTAACACAGTATGAATATCTGTGGGTAAAAAAGATAGAAGATGCTTGGCATAAGCTTCTTGAGCATTACGTAGCCCAGTGATCGTCAACTCATCAGCGGGTGAGGGGATTGGTGTCCAATAGCCATAGTGAAGATAGGAAGATCCTGTTAAGTCTCGATAGTATTGGAGTGCAGCGTTTTGGTAGCGAATTACATTATTCATAGGTAATTTTAGTATAGAGGCTTTCCACATTTGCACAGGCAAATATATAAAACCTAAATAGTTAAATTTTATAATTT
>JBBRVQ010000201.1:0-1607 GCA_038246735.1 Chitinophagales bacterium | reverse complement strand
GAGTATTGTGAGTGAACATGTAAATGTGTAAAAGGAATCATATCAATGGATTAAATCAAATGTTTAAAGCTCCTGAAATCAAAATCTCAGGAAAGTAAAGTTACCATTTTCAATGCCTGAAAATAGGATTGTTGATAAAATGTGGGAAAGAAGTTTTAACCAATATGCCAGAGAATGTCAAAAGAATGACAATAAATTACCACAACAGACTGACATAAAATGCCAAATAAGTATGCAAACCGATGGTCCTATTGAATTATTTATTTTCTGCTTTAAAAGTTGGAGTTGTCCAAACAAAATCACCTGTTCCATTTGGAATACGGGCATACGATTGCTCAATTGTAGTTGCCGGACATTCAACCAGATCAATAATGACAAGATCTGGTGAGAGCAATACCACATTTTCGCCCAATGCTGAAAGTTTATAATTGGTATGAAGCCCGGCCTGAAGGGTATCTGCGTCAGCCCATACAATCAGATAACCGTTTTTATTAAGGATGGTTCCAGAAGGAAATTTCCACTTTGTCAAATCCTTTTTACTGTCAGTCAGATAAAATC
This sequence comes from Chitinophagales bacterium, assembly GCA_038246735.1. Lineage (GTDB taxonomy): Bacteria > Bacteroidota > Bacteroidia > Chitinophagales > Saprospiraceae > OLB9. Next base: position 1,049 of record JBBRVQ010000201.1, on the reverse strand, counting down.
CAGAAATGTCCAGATCCTCGCTTGAAAGATTAAACAATTCAATCCAGTCATCGAACTGGCCATTTTGATCGGAGCCATATTTTGTATTTTTAGGAAGTAACTCGTTGATAACGATACTTTTGTTAATATCTGTTCCTGGTTCAACTACCTCAGTATCTTTTTTGCAATTTGTCATCCCAACGATCATCAAAACAACAAGTATCCATCCAATTCGCTTCATTTTAGTTATTATTATATTAGTATTCAGTCTCGATTCTAAGTTTATAAGGAGTCAAATGTAGTTGATTGGTTTTAAAAAACCAGAATAATTTCAGTTAAGATGTTCGAAAGAGAAGTATCAATTTGTGGCAGATGTGAAATTTGCTCCAAAAACTTCGAGTCCTTTTATGTCCATATTTGCTAAATATAGACATATTTGATATTTTTACAGACTAAAGGATATAAAACCATGAACGTAAGTTTTACAGAAAAACAAGAAAAGTACATTGCGACGCAAATATCAAGTGGAGATTATCAGAACGCCAGTGAATTAGTCCGTGATGCTCTGCGTTTGCATGAATTGTACCGTAGTAAAGTGTTAGTGGAGTTACGCGATGAAATTGCTAAGGGATGGGATGGTCCTTCAAGTAAGCGTACAGTTGAAGATATTGTCAAAGCCAAAACCAAAGGATATAAATCGGAATGAGCAAAGCCTGTTCCGCATACAGGCTTTCTCAGAAGGCTGACCAAGACCTGGAAGATATATTCGATTACACCTTAAAAAAAATTGGTATTGACCAGGCCATTGCCTATGTTATTGGGTTTGATGCAATATTTATGAGTCTCGCAGCTAATGCTGAACTTGGGAGAAAACGGGATGATGTTAGGAAAGATTTGAGAAGTTTTGTCAAGGGAAGTCATACCATATTTTACCGCATCCTGAAAAATCACATTTCTATCGTACGTGTTCTGCATGGCAGCAGGGATGTAATAAAGTTCATCTGATTTTACTATTTTTAAGATATGGTGGATTGTAAGCTTTTTTTTAAATCGTATAAGCAGAACAATGG
>JBBRVQ010000200.1:0-1654 GCA_038246735.1 Chitinophagales bacterium | reverse complement strand
TCTAGATCAGATTCACCCCATAAATTTTCAATTAACGCTTTCGCAGTTTCAGCATCTTCCTCTTTAACACAAATTGACGTTCCTAGGTAATTTACACCACTGTAGATCTGTAGATAGGATCCTATCCCATGATTCTTGATTTCCGACTCAATCCCATTATCTTTTAATAGCCCAGATACATGTAGCACGTCGCTTTCAAGTGTTGACTCATACACAACTGTTAAATTGATTTCATCAGGATTGTATTCGGTATGCTTAGGTTTAGTATGTAAGTTATTCATGATTTCACCCCTCAAATTTGATTTTGTATTGCTGCAACGATCTAATTTCCATGATTATTTATATTCTAACAAATGTTTCTTAAGAGTACATTAAAAAAAGCTTATAAATAAGCCCTCATATAAAAAGACCCTATATAATAGAGTCCATTTTACCTTTTCTCTGTTCAGAAGTACCGTAAGCGAAACGATCTGGTTCAACATAACCTTGCGATTACAAAACCCCTGATTCTAAAATTGAAAACGCAATGTACTCACAATCAATTTCAGCCATCGCACCATAAGGCAGTATGGACATGGGTTGATTGTGACCAAAAGTGGCATTGTATAGAACTGGGAGATCTGTTAAATGATATTCAGATAGCACGGTTTTAATAGCCTCTTTGTACTCAGAATAATATTTTTCTTGATACGGCTTTCCAAATATTAAACCCTTTACGCGATGCAGTATCCCTTGAGCGCCATAATTTCTGAGCCAATATTTGATATAAGACGGCTCTGGCATTTCCTCCGACGTTTCAAAGAACAGAATTGTATCGTCAAAGAAATTGTCATCCGGCCATAAAGTTGTCCCTTTTGCCATCTCTAAAACTTCTATGCATCCGCCAAACAAACGACCTGTCACAGTACCTCTACCTTGTAACACCTCATAACTCTTGTTTGCAATAAGCTGCTTTTCCACATCCTTGTTGGACTCGGTCCATTCTAAACGCTGGCCGTTCCAACTGCTCGCAGTGGGTACCTCCCCAATAATATCTGAACTGAATAAGACCTTTTCAAGGTACTCAAGGGTAAAGTCAAATATTTTTACATTTTCAGCGATTTCAGCCAATATAGAAGGACCATAAAAACTTGAAATGCCCGCTTTTGTACACATTAAATGTGTGATGGTTGTATCGGAATAACCAATAAATATCTTTGGATGCTTCTTGATTACATCAAAATCGATATAAGGCAACATACGGATGCTATCATCACCGCCAATACAGGAGAATATTCCTTTTATGTCTGGATTGGCAAAGGCGTCCATCAAGTCCTTGGCTCTCTTTTCAGGATTGTTGTATATAAACTCAGAGCCCTTGAGTGTACCAGGCATCTCAACAACCTTTAGGCCGAAAAGTTTTTCAAGTCGCTGCTTGCCTAAATTGTATCGCCATAGCAAATCGTCATCACCTGCGCCACCCCACGACAGACTTACAGTCGCTACAGTGTCGCCCCTTAACAGTCTATTTGGTTTTATTAATGCTTGCATGATGCACCTCCTGCTTATTTAAAAATTTTCGTCTCAATAAACATCTTACGGTCATGGTACTTTTTACAACCATCTGCGAAACGAATGAAAAAACCACTATATTTTTTTCATAACATCAAGCAAT
>JBBRVQ010000199.1:0-1659 GCA_038246735.1 Chitinophagales bacterium | reverse complement strand
TCGTTTACCAAAGTATTGGCAGCCGCTGCGCCAAGATGTGGAGTTCCAAAGGTGACAACTCCATCATAGGCTGGCTTGCCTGAAGCATTGGTCATATCTCCCAATACTCTCGTTACCAATCCACCCATACTGTGGGCAATAATGAAATTTTTGTCCGTATTGATAGCACCATTTAGCACATCATTGATATCACCACGCAGATTATCAGCAGAAGCACCAAGCGATGTTTGTGATGCATTGTAGTCAGGGTAGCGACTATTTATTTTGTACCTATTGGCTGCATCACCACCAGGTAAAGAAAAAGAGTTACTATTGCCTTGATAGCCATGAACCCAAAACACATTTCTTTCTATTATAGCAGCTGGACAACCTGAAGGAGGTGGACCCCAGTGAATAGGGCATAAATCGGCTCCGTCGAGAAGTCCGTCGTTATCACTATCATCATCTAGATAATTTGGAATATCATCCATATCTGTGTCGCAAGTGGGCGATGGTGGTTCACAAGCAGCATTTTCAGTTTCATCGGGAATACCGTCGCCATCTGTATCAGTGATTACGATTATAGTTGGTAGAGATGGAGGAAGTTCAATGTCAATGATAGTGATGTCTATCGGTGTTGTGATACAACTTGGATTATTATTTACAATTGGAGTATTCATTTGATTTTGAGCGATTAGTGTTTGAAAACAAAACACTAAAATACTTATATTTATTATATTCTTCATGATTTTTAAATTTTATTGTTTAAAAAATTTTGAAATGTAGTTATTCGTTCCCTGCAATGCATGAATGATATACAATCCAGATGGGTATAAACTTACATCAATCTGATTTGGACTATCTATGTTGCCACTGTACATGAGTTGGCCAGAAACTGATATGATTGAAATTTTTGAAACATCATTTGCTTTAGGTACAACTATATTAATTATGTCAGATGCTGGGTTTGGAATCACTCTTAAATCATCATTTTTTACTGTGTTATCACTTGTACGGAATGCTACTTCGTTTGTGCAATTCGTATTGTAACCATCAAAAGTGGTTTCTGCTACTATTTCAATGCAATCTCCATTCTCCAATATATCTGGAATAATTTCTGTTTCTTTATATTTTAGATCTTGCCCCACACTTTCAAAATATTTGTATTTGGTAATTATTGTTTTTACGACTGTACTATTTATAAGATTTTCTCTTATAATCGTTTTTTCAGATAATCGCCAAGTGATTCTAACTTCCGAATTACTTACTTGAATAATGTTCGTATTTTGGATGACGGTAAATCCTTGCTGAGTAAACTTGGTCAATATTTGTGCAGTGGGATAGAAATATCTAAATTTTGAAATATACCCAAATATTTCTATGGATTGCTTATGTAGATTGTAAGCAGTTAATGATTGGGTAGTATGGTCTTGATGATAAAATCTTTCTTCTCCTTGTCTTTCACCTGTACCATAATACCCATGTTGTGTAGTGGTATAAGTGTGACCAGACCATCCACCCGGCAAGTATTGTACGTGTTCCTATTGAAAACATATATATAAAAACTAAAGCACTGCCATACACTTTTGTAAAGGCATATATTTATTAGTTCAAATACTGCATGTACGACACACACAGCCTGAATCTTTTAAATGACATCATGCTTATCAGAAAAGACTG
>JBBRVQ010000198.1:0-1699 GCA_038246735.1 Chitinophagales bacterium | reverse complement strand
GGTTTTGGTTTCCTCTGCCATTAGCTGCAAAACTACTGGAGTAATGTCTTCATCAACCGGTTGAATATTCGCAGGATCATGCACCTTTAACCAAGCCAAAAAGGCCGGGGTAGGGCAAGCAAGAAATACCCTGCCATTTGGAGACAAGTTTTCCTTGATAAAATTAAATAAACCTGTTCTTTCATTCAGCGGAATATGTTCGAGTACGTCTATTAAAAAAATCATATCAAATGCTGGCTTAGCTCCCAATAAATTAATATCCCGCAGTTGGTCAGCTTGTATATATTCCGTATGCGGATGCACAAAAAGCTTTCGAGCTATCTCAATTGATTTTTCACTGATATCGAAGCCCGTAACCTGACAATTATAAAATATGGATGCTATATGATAGGAGGTATATCCTACCCCGCATCCAACTTCAAAAACACTGGCAGGATTACTAGGCATCCATCTCATCAACGCCGCAGTTGCTGCATCTGCACGGGCATTTCCAACTACATAGTCCTTGATTTTACGCAGGCTTTGCTCATCATAATAAGCTTTTACTTCGGCTTTACTTGGAACCATACTACTATTTTATGATGCATCAGCAGTCTTCTGAAAACTTCTGCAGGTATAATCTATTCTATTTAAAAATGGTTTTGCGGCAAGAGTACTTAAATATTCGTCGGTGGCCAATTTAGCTCCTTGCCAATGGCCATAATCATCAATTAAAACAATACCCCCCTTAGAAACAGAAGGATATAACTTTTCAAACTCAAGCTTAGTAGAATCGTACCAATCCGTATCAAGCCGCAAAATTGATATGATATTTGGAATATTTTTATCTTCGAGTAAGGTATCTTCCACCTTTCCCTTTATAAAGTGCAACTTATTTTTCTGATATCCGGTCAGGTATAAATTCCGCTCTACATCCTGTAACCCGGCAAAGCACCAATCACTTCCTGTTTCCTTGTCGTTTTTATATTGATCAAACCAATCAGAAGCCTGCTTTCCATCATATCTTTTATCTTTTTCATTTGGCTCAATCATGCCTTCATAAGTATCAAATAAATATAAATTTCTCTTTTGTTCGTTCAGATACATAAGTGTATAAGCGATTGCCATCATGCTACCTCCTCTCCATACACCACATTCTACTATATCCCCTTCGATATCATTTTCCACAATAAACAGGGTCGCATCAATCACTGCAATGATTCTTTCAATGGAAGTCATGGTGTATGGCTTCACTTTATCAATAATTTCCCAATGAAAATCAGTGATATCAGGGTGCATATTTTTCATATTTACCGAATCACTGGTCTTTAGGGGAATATGCTTAACCTGAAGAAATCCTTTGAAAATTTTTTTCATTTTACCACTGTATTCAAAGTAATGTGATATTATTGTGTATAGACATATAACTACCACCTAAAATATGAAGTTTCTGACTGAATTTTAAAAAGATTATAATACTCTTTCTATTTCATTAAAAAAAAATAAAATTTATTTTACTCATTTTTAGAGTATCCTAATTTCCATTCTACATCCTCTATATACCGGCAAGTATCTGCTACAAAGGGATGGATCCTTTCAGTTCCAAACATGTCCATTTCAAATGGGCAAATCCTACTGATTTGTTCATATTTCTCAAGGGTTTCTGTATTGCTAAAATGAATATTGAGATAATAATTACCCATGTATAATCTGAATTTGG
>JBBRVQ010000197.1:0-1790 GCA_038246735.1 Chitinophagales bacterium | reverse complement strand
CTTCATCATCTCCCGCATAATCTTCTGGGTTTTCGCACATTTCTAATCTTTTACCTGAATATTTTGTGGAACATTCACTTTTGTTACTTGGGCATTTTGCATGATCACCTTCTTTCAATTTATAGAAATTCTGGCATAAATTATGTTTAATGTTGCAAATAGTGTAATTCAAATCCTCTTTTAAATATATTTGATCTTCAAATCTCCTTGTTTCAATCCCTATCTGAGCTAGAAAATGAGCAATTCGATTATTAGTCGTTATCCCAAAAAACTTCATATATTTATTTAAATGAGGCAATGACTCTGACTTAAAGGCATCGTCTCCATCCGGGAAGATACATTCTAATAAATCTAAGGTAAGTGGCTGTCTATTTTTACCAAACAAATACGGTCGCTATCCTGAGTTTACAACCCAGGATTCCCGGAAATTGCAAGGAACGTCTTTAGTTGCAAACTAAAGACAGCTATTAAAAATGCTTCACAAACCCTGTAGGACATGAGGCAAAAAGCCTTATCTGAGTTGGTCTATTCTGGTTTTATAATTTGAAATCAATATGGTAGTAATTTCATCATTAGATTTCCCTTTACAAATGCTTTCCATTTCATTCAGCCATTGTTTCTGGTCAGTCTTTATCGTTTCGCCTTTGTTTTTAAAAGCTAATTTATAAACCTGTAGCAACTCTCTGTCCAACTCTGCCAATTGTTTATTTCTGCAAATGGCCTTTTCGATAGGTGTAGTGGCTTTACTACAGCGGAAAGAAGGGTTGATATCCATTGGAAAAATAGTGTAATAGGGTGCTTCCTCCAAATTAAGGCTGTCTATGCCGTAGCGACCAAATTTGGCACAAAACTCTTTGGGTTTGAAGTATTTGTATACATCTCCCATATCAATTTTTTGCCTATGGGGAATATCGACTAGTTCATTGGCAGGAATACAAACACAACGCCAATAGGTATCGTTATTAGGGTTTTTCTTGTTTTCTTTATATGCTCCATTTCCAAAAGTAGACCAATTATCAATCTTCGATGCCCTTCCTACATAATCGTTAATCAACGAATCGCAACCCTTGCGGGTGAACAATACCTTTTGAGAAAGACCATCATACTGTGGTTTGTTAGTTTGCCGTAAAGCAGCTGACTGTCTTGGATTGGTAGACGGATAATTAAGCATGTGTATCCAATAATCATCATATATAGTGTCTTTTAATTCATACTTAGTTCCGTTTTTTGCGATGGGTATCCGATATTTATGTACTCTATAATATGTGATTTCTAAAGGGATATAATAATCTTTATTTTGACAATTAGAAATTATAGTAATGTCTATACAAGCAAGTAAGCAGAATATTTTTTTCATAAACCCAGTATGTTTTTTAATTTTTGTGGTTCTTTTTCAAATCTCCCCTCAATGATCCCATCAGCCTCAGCAATACCTGTAGCCTTGATATACACTTTTCTTGCGGCATATACCCTGTTGATATATTCGCTCATGCTAATGGAATTCGCGGTAGTTTTCATGGCAGTGAGGTCATCTGCATCGTTGGCACTTACGGCCTTAAACTCTGAAATGGTAGCTTTACAGTCGCTTGCTTTATCGATAATATCTTCATTGTCGCACGATGTAAAATCTTTTGTCAACGCCATTTGAAATATTTTGGTAGCCAAGCCATGTTGCACACCCAAAGATACACACATTTCAATCATGGCTTCTTTCACTACTGGAGGCATATTTTTAAATAAAGTGGTACTACCCAATGAATTTGTTAAAGTATTATATACCGGCTGGAAAT
>JBBRVQ010000196.1:0-1853 GCA_038246735.1 Chitinophagales bacterium | reverse complement strand
TGCAGGTTACGCTAACAGTTCATGATATAATTCCATCATACTCCTAGCAGTTTCGAATGATGAAAAACGACTTTTTACATACTGATGGCCTTTTTCAGATATATTATTATAAACCTTTGAATCATTTAGCCAAATCATAGCTTTTGCGATATCATCAGGTGAATATGGGTCAACAAGTATTGCGCCGGGTCCGGCTGCTTCAGGTAAGGATGAAATGTCGGAAGTAATGACAGGCTTATGTCTAAAAAGAGCTTCGATCACAGGTATGCCAAATCCTTCATAAGCCGATGGATATATCAAGGCAAAACAATTATCATATACAGAAATGAGTTCTGGGTTGGATATTCCCTTGATAAAATAGAAATATTCTTCAAGGCCATAATACCTGAGCATATCCATAACTTTTGATATGTAGTTTTTATTTCCTGTTCCCACTACAACAAAAGGCTTTTTGCCGGACTCAGGTAATTTGGAAAAAGCTATAATGGTTTGTAGCAAACCTTTTCTTTCGATGATGGATCCGACATACAAATAATAATCCTTTATGCCGGCAAGTTCTACTTTTAAGTGATCTGCATCCTCGTCTTCATGCTGAAAAATATCATTACAGGATTGAAAGTTGACAGTAATCTTTTCACTCGACATCTGATAGATATTCATCAGATCACTTTTTGTGCTTTCGCTGATGGCTGTGATATGATTTGCTCTTAGCGCAGAAGATTTGTACTTCAGATGATATATTTTTTTGTCCCACCAACCGAACTGTTCCGGAAATTTTTCATAGATCAGATCATGAAAAGTGACTAAAGTTTTAATATTCTTATTTATGCCAAAGGGTATTTCGTGACTAAGACCGTGGAAAACATCAGGTTTAAGTACATTTATATCAGCAGACATTCCAAAGGTGCGCCAGATAGGATTATAATTTTTTGGGGTGTGGATGACAAATTTTGAATCATCCAGGAAGTAAGATGTTTCATCATTTTTTTTAATTTTTGGCGTAAATAAATGATATTCGTGATCTGGGTAGTAAGTTTGCAGGTTTTTTACCAGGGTGCGACTATAATTTCCGAGCCCGGTAAAATTATTAAAAAGTCGCTTTGCATCAAAAGCGATCACTAATTTTGGTGATACTATTTCTTCATTTACTTCCATTATCTCTGATTAGGTCCAAATCTTTGCACAAATAAAGTGAATAAAACAAAACCAAACCTTATGTCTTAAGTATTAATGAGGCTTTAAGGCAAAATTTGTGGAACAGAGTGCTATCTTTGTTGATTTATAATACCATTACAATTAAATCTAATCTTTTGGAATTTAACTGGTTTGACCATCTTTTCGCACTATTTTTGGTTGTCATCATGCCCGTGATGTCTCTTAAATCTGATAAAATAAGCCCCGAGCTCATTGAATCTCTGCCCCCAAAAAAACATTTGTTTTACACCAATGGCCTTATGCTTGTGATCGGGGCATTGCTGGTGTTGACATCCTGGAATGTCAGTGAAAGACCGTGGGAAGCACTGGGTGTAAGGCTACCAGTACTGGATCATAGGGTGATCATTTTGACAGCCTTGGTCGTGATTATTTATCTCTCGGATACCATATATAGCTGGTTTAACCAAAGAAACCAAAAAGAACGCCTAGAAGAAATGACCTATATCCTCCCCGCCAGCTGGAAAGAGTACCGGCATTATATTTTTTTGGCGTTTGCTGCGGGGATTTCAGAAGAGATTATTTTCAGAGGATTTCTGATTACTTACCTATCGCATTTCCTGACTATTGTCCAATATGGGGATTTGGTATCTATAGTAATTCCGGCATTGGCATTTTCATTAAGCCATTTATATCAGGGA
>JBBRVQ010000195.1:0-1913 GCA_038246735.1 Chitinophagales bacterium | reverse complement strand
TGTAATATTACCTCTCCATTTCAATTTATCTACTGCATCTTGAATCATATTGACGGGCTGTGAAAAAACAGGTTGGGATTCCTTTTTGTGTGAAAACCTTAGATTTGTCATTGGTTCTGATGTCCTTATTTCAACTGACAAAATACTAGATCCTATCGGAGCATTATTTATAGGATACTTTTGAATGTTATTTATTACGCTCCCATCATTATTTGCTGCACCACCTTCATTTCCTACTCTTTCAATCTGATACAACTGTGAATTATTTGCTTTTACATTAATCCATGTGATGTAGGGTTTGAAATTGTCAATAAAAATCAAGTTACTTGCATCGTCTCTGTTACCTGCTGCATCTAAGACACTAAAGTCAACATCATATTTATTATCAGGATATTGTACCCCAGACGGAATATCAGAAAGTAATAAACTGCTCCCTTTCATACCACGTGTTTTCCAAATACCATCGTCAATGACTTTATGAGGTGCACAATATTGATCAGATTGTAGTCGAAAGAGCTTTATATAGTCATGATTACCATAAAGTACAGAAGTACCTGTACTTGTATTAAATTTTTTATTAAAGAAAGTCGCCCATTTGTTTTTATAATCATTTTGAATTTCATCAAAAGCAATATGGTACTTTAATTGGTCATCTATATAATATGAACTTTCATGTATTCCCAGCCCTTCTCCAGTTGAATTCACTCCATTGGTTACTTCTGTGTCACGAACGTGAACAGTGGGAAGTATACTTCCAAAAACCGTGATTTTACTTTCGTTGAATGTGTGGATATCACCCTGACTATCAGGTCTATCCTTTTTATGAATTTTACAAGAATTGTGATGCCAACCCTGAAGCCCATTACCCTCTGCAAAAATAATTCCTGACACATTATCTTGTGGTTCTAAAATAATGTCATTTAGCTCCACATCATAGGTATCAGAATAGCCAGGTGGGTGATTGTGATAATTAACATAGGGGTTCTTAAGTGGGTTGACCAAATACCAGTCACATCCATTTACACAATCTCGTATCCACATTTCAAAATGTAAATGACCTCCAGAAACTTGATAGCCAAGTTCTTCTCCTTGATCAAAATCATCAAGGTTTAAATTATAAGATAGATTTTCAGTATCGTCACCGAATCTAGCTAATTTTAAATTTTTATCTATATCATTGAGACCTACAAAATCATGATGAGTAATAAAAAAATTTGTAGGACCATTTGCATTTTCCTTTATTTTTCCGTCTAGAATCCCTAAAAACTTAGTTCCATCGCCTGTATGTAAGTCTAATGCTCCGTGAAATAAAGAATGCTTTTCTCAAAATGTACAATTAATTTGATTATAATTTGTAATTGACGAAGATACTGGCCACACCGGTGTTTGCTGACTATAAACTACAATTATTGTAGAAGAAATGATTATAATTATATTAATTAACTTTTTCATATACCTTTCTATTTTTTTTATCTTTTTTTAAATAGGAATTGACTTTTGATAGTGAAATTATATTAATAATTTGAGCATCATTTTTAATACTAGAATATAAAAGCTTTTTAGTAAATAAATTAAATATTTCTAAATTTCCTTCATTCGAATAAGTTATTGTACTGTCAACTTCATCCAAAATACAATTACCATTGTATGGTAGTTTCAATTGTAAGTTACGACTCATATCATAAACCCAAGAAAGGTTATTTTTTAAAACCCAAAATTTGCCATTTTTGCTAATATTCAATTTGCCATAGCTTGTTCCTTTATCTGCTGTGAACTCGTGAAAATTTCCTTTTTTAAAAACTTTACCGTCAGGATAAAAAATATAGAAATCAGGACCTACACTGCTACTTAACATGAAAAATGTCTTTTCTCTATTAAAACCCATATTAGGTACCTCGATAGTATTGTCTAAT
>JBBRVQ010000194.1:0-2008 GCA_038246735.1 Chitinophagales bacterium | reverse complement strand
TTCATCATTCGAACAGGATGAAAATGTTTTCTGTAAGTGTTCTACGCCTTGACTTCGTAAAATATTATTGACTTCGCAAACAATTGCCGATGAATCCAATCCACCCGATAAGGCAGAGCCTATAGGGACATCAGCTCGTAAATGCAAATCGATGGCACTTTTGAAAAGCTTTCTAAATTCCGTCGCGGCCTCTTCCAATGTCCCATCGAATTTATTGTATTTGAGGTCATACCATCTTTGCAAAATTATTTTTCCATTTGAATCAGGATTTATCGCATTAACCGTTGCTTTGAAATAATACCCACCCGGAATTTGGAATACACCTTTGAACATGGTTTCTTCCGTATGATCAGTTATTGAATAAATCAGGTAATCATAAGCTCTTTGCGGATTTATTTTTGGCGACCACCCAGGTAGAATGGTAAACTGCTTAATTTCGCTGGCAAACGAAAAACTGCCATCCGGCATTATCCAGTAATAGAGTGGTTTGATGCCAAACCGATCACGCGCCATAAATATTTCTTTTTCAATACGATCGTAGATACAAAATGCCCACATACCGTTAAAAGTCTTCAAACAATCCGCACCCCAATAGGCATAAGCAGCCAAAATGACTTCAGTATCAGTTCTCGTATCAAAATGATAGCCATAACCGGTCAACTCATTGCGAAGTTCCTGGTAGTTATAAATTTCGCCATTAAAGGTGATCCAATAGCGCTCATTTAGATAAGACATTGGCTGATGCCCCGAAGGAGAAAGGTCGAGAATTGACAACCTTCGATGACCAAACCCAACCTGAAAGGAATCTCTAACTGACTCGATACGTTCCTTAGGCTGATACGGACTTTGATGTGTCCAAACATCAGAAGGAGTATCCTTTCCTCCTGCTGTAATTACTTCATCATCATTGCCGAAAAATGCAAACCCTTCATCATCAGGGCCTCGATGTTTGATAATATCTGTTGCCTGCTTAACCGATTTAGGATTGAGCAGATTTTTTTCAAAGGCAATAATGCCTGTAATTCCACACATATTAGTTAGATCTATTAAAAAGAAGCAATCTATGAATAATTGAAAATGTCATTCAATGATTTTTTTAAAACGTCAACGCTATAATACTCATGAATTTTGCAAATGTTAACAGAAACATCCCGGTCCTTATAAAGTTCTCCATTTTTAATTATCGTATTATCAAAGACCTTTATTCCCCTTTCAACCAATGACAAATAGGCTGTTGTCCCAGGTTTCATGTAAACTATTTTTTTCAAGGCGAGAAGTGAAACTGTTACTCCCATTGCTTCCTGACGGTTGTGATTAAATATAGCTATATCAATATCAGAAAGAAAGAGCCTGTATTTTTCTATGGTCATAAAATCAAGAAGCGGAATAAATTTTACCCCGAATAATTCCTTCCCAATTCTAATCACCTCATCTCTGTAATCAAGGAACATACCATAGGAAAGCGGACAATAAATAACTATATCATCTTCCTTGTATTGTAAGAGCATGTTAAATATATCAACATGATTATTTGTAGGAGACGTACTATTACCAACCAAAATATTACGAACCTTTTTACTACTGATTAAATGAATAGTTTCTGATTTGCAATTAGTTGCTACATTGCTTAAATATACTGGAGAATAAAAATATTTTGCTGATGATTTAAATCTGTTATTAGCTAATTCCGAATCTCCTCTAATATGTGTGATGTGCCCATAAACCCTTTTTAAGACGAAGCGTTTTATAAAAGAATTAATGTATTCCCCTACATTAATTCCTTTTTTTTGGGTGAGATCCCCAAGTTCATAACCATAAATTATCCAGTAAGTTTTTTTTAAAATAAAAGGGAATAGCATGAAATAATACAAAACCGGATTACCATGAAGAATAATTTTTGACGATGCTGTAATACAGCTATAAAATATCGCCAAGTTTCTAAAAATATTATTTCTATAGCGTGAATTTAAAAACCTGACATTTTTATTAGCCGCTAAAACGTTTTCAT
>JBBRVQ010000193.1:0-2042 GCA_038246735.1 Chitinophagales bacterium | reverse complement strand
TTTAAGAGTTATGAATGAGATATTTAAATGTGTTATTTGAACGACTTAATAATCTTTTCTGTCCAAGCTTTTGTATCTTTGATTTCCACCCATTGACCTTCTATCGTTCTGAAATACACTTTTTTGCCGTTCCAAGCAGGTCTATTGGCCATCAAAGCATCAAGATCACTTTCTTGTTGGGTCTTCTTTTTCTTCTTTTTACCTGGTTTGGCTCCGCCAGGCTTTGTATCACCGGGACTGGAAGGTGAAGTTCCGTTGGCAGCATGTTCTAAGAATTCTCTACATCTAGCATTATCACTGATACTTGCACAATTGACTGTCTCGCAACCACCACTAGCTGCTCCCGGAGCACAATACATAACAAAAGATCCACCTTGATGAGGACCGTAAACGGTATGTGAACCATCTGCCCCATCCCATATATGAAGGCCAGTGGCAGGATCATATCTGCCATCATGGGGTCCGCCACCATGAATGTCTTGTGCACAAACATCTTTTTGGATGAAGCAAAACACGAGTATTAGAAAAATTAAATAAACTTTCATTTTGATAAAATTTAGATTGTTATAAAATAATTGATAAAATCACTTTTTCTTTTTCCAAGAACGAATAATCTGTTTAGTCCATTCTTTAGAATTCGGCGAATGTATCCATTTACCATTTTGATTGGCCCAAACGCCATCTTTAAGTTTCACTTTTTTTCCATATTCTACGACTGAAGCACGAATTTCTGGGCTATATGCTTGTGTGTTAGCTTCTCCACCTTCTGATGCTCCTCCTCCGCCGGCTCCGCTTCCGCCAGCAGCGGCATCGTTATCTGCTTCTTTCAGTATCTCTGTGCAACGTTCTCTTTCAGTATAACAACCCACACGTTCACCATCAGGACCTTTTACAATAGGCTCAGGACCATACCCACCTACACAATTGCAAATATATACCGTACCATTCGGGTAGTGTGTAAATCCATTTTCGGGATTATAGGTTTGTGACCACAACGAACCTAAACCGAAAAATAAGGTTATAAATCCAACAGTAAACCTTCTTAGAAAAGTTAGATTTGACATAAAAAAATTTGAACTTAAAGTTTTCATTGATTTTTTGTTTAATTAATAATAAATGATGTTAAAATATTACACAAATTTAAGGTGATCTAATCATTTGATTTTCACCCTAAAGTATGAATTTTCGACCTATTTCATCAGACAAATAATATTAGCTACCGGAAGTAATCTAATGAGTTTAATATCACTAGTAAATTGGGTACGCAATGCAAAATTCAAAAGGATATTTCTACTGAGTTTGAAGTCACCACCGTATGCCATCGTATATTGCGTCTTTGAATCAGTGTTATTAAAATCTAACCATCCTGAACCGATATCTTCTATGTATTTGCCAGCAAAATATTCATCTTCGTCAAAGGGCAAGTCCTGATTCGGGTCAAAATAGTTGCCTAAAATTTCATAAGCTACTTCTGCATAAAAATTATATTTTTGACTGCCATATCTATAGCTCAGTCCAAACATTTTGTTAGAGCTATCCACGATCTTGGTATATCTAAAAAGGCCACTCATGAGTCCGTTGTCACCCATTTTTAGACATCCATTTACCCACAGTGCAAAACCTGCTCTTTTGACTTTTAGACTATCAATACCGCCATTGTCATAAGTATACACCGAACCAAAAGCGGCATCGAGCATGGTATTATTCCAGTTTTCTGCATTGTATTGATCTATGATATTTCGATACTTTAACCTTGATATATCGTGTGTGTTTTTAAGTTCGTATCTAATTACATCTAGCTCTTTATCTATATGTTCTTTGCGTTTGAGATCTGTAGTTTGGTAACGAAGTATTACCAAAGAGTCTATTTGCCGATTAAAACCATCGAGTTGACGGCTATGCTCGGATTTGATTTGCTTGAGTAGAGTGGTATCATTGATGATGTCATTTTTTTTATACAAATTTAGTTTAATGGAGTAAGATGCATGGTTGACATTATCGATTTTGGCGGTTCCCGCAGAGAGACTCAAAGTAGAAAGTTT
>JBBRVQ010000192.1:0-2225 GCA_038246735.1 Chitinophagales bacterium | reverse complement strand
GATGTGTGTTTGCCTTTATGCAAAATGTCCTTTAATTGATCCCGTTCATCCTTTGTTAGTGTGACCTTATATCTTATCATCTTTTTTTGGGAACAAAGATACAATATTAACAGACATAATATACTTGACATGACACTAGGTCTTGTTGAGTCAACATAACTAGCTCCGCTTGAGATAAAGTTCCTTTTACAGACTTATCAATCAATTCCTCCACTTTGTCAAGGTAACCTAAAGCAGGAACCCAATTTGTTCCGTTATAAACTTGTGGATCAATTGGCCCAAGCGAAGATGAATAGTCCATAAATATTTTGACGCCTGACATACAAAATATTGTGCCAGCAGAATATGCTGAGTCAGGTACTATAAAATTAACTTCCTTATAATGGTGTCGAGTTATCTTTACAAGTTTTTCAACTGTTTCGGCACTTCCACCAGGGTGTTTAGGAAAATAAAAAGAGTGTCATTTTTTACTGCATCAGATTTTAAATCTTCAATAAAATCTCTAAACGGTTTTTCCAATGAGTCAGCAATAGGGCCGTAATAAAAAATTACATCTGCTTTAAAGTGCTTTTCTAATTTGTCAAGTCTTTCGTTTAGAATTTCTTGTAGGGTAGAGTCAAAAATTGGTTTCATGTATTATGTAAGTTAATGTTTTTTTGATAACGAGCTGTCGATAAAGTTACCGCTAACTAGTAAACGTACGCAACTCTCAGCATTCATAAAAATAAGGATTTATTTAATATCAAACATTTACACAGGTACATTTTAAACTTACAGTTGCGTAAGTTTCCGCTACCACTGTTGTCCACCATAGCTACTTTGGTTAGTGTACTTAAGATGGTACAAAACTCAATGGCATTTTGCTATTGGGATACTGATTGTGCCATTGCGTGAGGGATTGTAGCGGAAATCCTTTTTAGTCCCGCAGGGCAAAAAGATTGCAGCGAAAAGCCCGACCCGATAGGGGCACGCCCTAATACTTTTCAGGAATCACCCAAGGCGCAGGGCTTCAGCCTTCTATCTCCATGTTACTACTCCGTGTACAGCCGGTATTGTTTTATAGGATAATTTCTGATGAACAAAGATTAGTAATAACACAACACAGGGCTGGAGCCTTGCGCCTGTATGGCGTTCTGAAGTTGCTGAATGAAATTTTCTTTTTGATGTTTTTTTGGATGATTGTAAAAAGCAGGTTTATTATCTGTGTACACCACATCTGGATTGTGATTGCATTTTCGTTTTGTCCCAGAAAATATTTTAAAGGAAAGTTTTGTGTTAGTTGTTTGAACAGCATTTCTATTGGCCATCGCATCTTGTATAACAAGCTTATTTGTTCTGCTGTCATCTGCACGATTTGCGGATTCTGTTGATACGAATTACTGAAGTTAGTTATTTTTAAGCTTAAGCCTGCTCAAAACACCTGAAACTACAATAGAAATATTGAACTGGAATCCATTTACCGGACCTGAAATAACTTTTCCCACTTCATGAGAATGGATGGTATTGGTGGCAAGGTCTTTAAATTGCATATTTAATGGATAATGATCATGATTATATCTTTGTTGGCTGCTCTGAACATTCAGGAGGTTCATGGAGCCACTAAAAATATACCTGCATGAAAAATCCAGCTTGCCAGAAGCCAGATCATTATCCTCATCCGTCATAAAATAAAATGTTGAAATAGAAAAGCCTGCACCAATACTTCCATACAGATTGTTACTACGCAGTAACTCTCTTCTATCAATAACTTCGCAGTTGTCCTCAAAATTGGCATCAGTTACAAATAAAATACTTTTGGAGAATAACTTGCCTCCACCGCCAGTAATATAGTAATTGACTATTCCGTCATTGCGCAGGTAATAACGGAATAGTGTACCAACATTAAATACCTGAGTGCTATTATTAACACTTGCAGTAGCCATCTGATTACCCATCGGCCATTGTTTAATAACTGAATTGGTAGGTTGATGAAATACGCCGCTTTCTATGCCTACCATTAGCTTATTATTAATAAATCTTGCTCCCATCCACGCACTTCCACCATCGATTTTTCCCATTGGCGAAGCATTTCCCTGAATTAATAAAGCCTGATATCCAAACCCAAAATCGTATAGCTTGTTTTTAATACTTTTTAGAAAAACTCTTTGTGACATGAGAGTATTAATCTGCAACATTAATAATAAGTAGATGAAGATAATTTTCATGATAGTATATTTAATTATTTC
>JBBRVQ010000191.1:0-2255 GCA_038246735.1 Chitinophagales bacterium | reverse complement strand
TCTTAAAAAAGGTATAGTGGAGGATGATCGTATATGATCAATAGAATAGTCGGGATATAGGTTTTTTAACTGTAACCCGAGATATAAAATTCCAACTACAGCATAAGCAACTGGTAATATCGCACTTAGATCCCCGGAGAAATATTTCGTTATGGGTTTTGACTCAGCAATGGAAAGGACTAGGAAATACAATAAAGGATATCCTGAAAAAAAAAGTAAAAATTCAAGTCGTTCCATATAAATAAAAAAACTGTTATCCATTTCGTACTTTACATTTAATAAAAGATAATTAAAATTATGACATCCTGAACATAAGTGCCGCAAAATCCGCTATGCTACGTGCTCTTTACTCTTGTTAAAAATATTTCATCCAAAAAGCAGGGGCGCTTTTTTAATCAAAATAGATATTATTCTTTAAACCCAATTTTTGCAATTGAAGCAAAAATTGCCAACGGTCGATGAAACAGTTGAATTGAAAACCAACTATTTATCGAGGTTAAATCTCCTATAAGTGCGGATGATGAATATCAGCATCCCTACATTTATCGTACGGATCTGATACGACTATTGGAGTCATCAGACCTGAGTTTTGAAAATGTAATTATTTCTTACCATTTTAAATCAATAAAAATAATTCATTTTCAACACCCTGACTTGTCCGAATTAGTGCGGTGAGGCCAATTTGGAGATTAATTTTTGCAGGTCAGGTGGAATTAAAGTTCTTATTCTGATTTCCTTATTGTTGATTTTGTTGAGTAGTCGTGCATCAGTAACCTTCTTACACTTAGTAAGAAAGGCTCTTATGGATGTTGCTGTTTTCAACTCAATATGCTTTGATACAGCTAATGCCATAAAACAGATGAGCAAATGTAGTTTTATAGGCTCTTGTTTGAAGTGGAAGATGGGTCGTGTCTGTAAGTCACTTTTTGAAACCCTGAAAGCTTGTTCTATTTTATAGAGATCATGATACCGTTCTATAATTGTAATGTTGTTGGCTATAGACTCCTCTATATCGGTATGATAACCTTTTAGACCAAGTAATGCTATGGTTTTTTTGATGAGCTCTTCATTCAGTTTAGTATTTGCTTTATCTGCTTTGAGAAACTTGACAAGGCGTGTTTTTGATGGCTGTTTGAGTAGTGCTTTGGCTTTCTCTATTTGTTTATCCATCTCATACTTATCCTTCTTATATCGTTGCATGGAGAAGCTACAAATCAAATATCCTTTTTCGGTATTGATTCTTATTGTATTTCCATCTCGTCTTGCCATTTTAATATTAATCTCATTGAATAACTCATTGGATAGATTGCCTAGCCGAGCTCCTACAATGTAGTTTATTTGAGCCGTTTGCAAGGCTTCGATATTAGCAGTACTTATCATAGCGGCATCAGCTACAACGGTAAAATGCTGCACATCATGTTCTTTGATGAACGACTGGATGACAGGTAGCATGGTATGCCCTTCAAAGGTGTTTCCTGCAAATACTTCGTAAGCTATTGGAAAGCCATCTTGAGTAACCAGCAATGCCACCAATATCTGTGGCTGCTGTGATTTACTGTCTTTAGAAAAACCGGTCTTACGTAACTCATCCGATTCAAATGTTTCAAAATACAACGTAGTAACATCATAAAACAATAATGAAAAATTGAATTTATATTCCTGTTGAGCAAATTGAAGTGTTTTCTTTTCCATCACTTTTTTCAAGTCTAACCATTTCAAAGCAGATTCATAATACCGCTGACGACGGTGTTTGACCCCAAAGTAAGTTTCCATCAGCTCAATAGAACGCAGTTTGGAAGCAGGCTCTGTGATATGCATCACCACCAAATCTGTAAGCAGGTTATCGACCGAATGAGTATACCCGATCTGGCTTTGAATATCATACAGTACATCATACAGAAAGGTATAGTAAAACCCAAGGTATTCGATCTGAGCCAACAAAAGAACATCCTCTTGCTGCTTACCATCTGCAAATAAAATCGATTGGTTAGTGATATCATTGATATACTGCTGAGCCATCTCAGTAAGTAAAGTGATTTCTGTATCACTTTTACCCGAGCCAATATGTTTTACAATGATACGCTTACCGTTTTTATACCGAATTACCTGGACAGCTCGTGAATTACCCTTTGTTTTTAAGACTCTTTTATGTAGCATTTATACCTGTTAGTGCGGTCAAATGCATAAATTTATACTATAATTATCTGAATATCAATAGCATTGCTTTTTAAAAGAAAGTTGGCGGACAAGTCAGG
>JBBRVQ010000190.1:0-2348 GCA_038246735.1 Chitinophagales bacterium | reverse complement strand
TGACCACTGCAACTTGTACCCCTTTTTTTCCTGGCAATATCTGATACCTTCACAAAATATCTCTCTATAAAGTGACCTCTTAAAACATCTACACATGCTAATGTAGCAAAAATAACTTTAAAATCCGGTTCAAATTGACCACCCTATTTTGTTACTAATCAGGCCACGTTGAATTGGTAAAAGAATGGTAAAATAGGTGCCTATCTTTCGGTTGTAAAAAATCGAAAAGCGATGGCAAATAAACCAGTTACCATGAACGGGATCAGAGTAATTATGCAAAGCCTACATCAAGGCGTGAATATTATGCAAATAAGCCGGAAGTATGGCATATCCAGAAACACTATAAAGAAATACCGTAATCAACTATGCGATGACGGAACTAACATGACGCCCCTCACTGATATGGTTGATAATCAATTATATTTGTGAATTTCAGCAGATCTTAATTATTCAATTACTTATAAAATATCCTTGCTTTTACCCTCATCTCTTAAGGTATTCATGGAGTTATATCATTTCTCCTTCAATTTCAGCAACAAATCACCTTGTAAGGCTGAGTTACTCCTCCCAACAAGTTTAGGATCGTTTCTATCTCTAGGGTCAGGATCGTGCCCCTTTCATGGTAAGGGTCAAATCTCCTTGATGATAGGGGTAAGAAAGTACTCAAAATCCGACGAAGTAATAATCCTTCTAAATAAATAGATATTATAAATCTTCTATTTGTTTCCGTTTTATGGCTTTTATCGTCTTAAAGTGAGTAGGTGAGAAACCAGTTGATTTTTTAAATTGATGGCTCAAATGTGAGATACTGCTATAATTTAGGGAATATGCAATCTCACTTAAGGACAGTTCGTCATAAATAATTAATTCTTTTACTTTCTCAATCTTTTGACTGATAAAGTACTTCTCAATGGTTGTATTTTCGACTTCTGAAAACAAATTACTTAAGCTATTATAGTCTTGATGAATTTGGTCTGATATATAATCGGATAGATTTTTATTTAAATCATTATTTTTATTTTGAACTAAATCTATAAGTAAGGTTTTGATTTTATTTATCGTTCTGCTTTTCTTATCGCTAATTAATGCAAAGCCGAATTTTTTTAAATGAATTTCAATTTCCAACTTTTGAATATCGGTGATGGTATCACTAGTTTCTGCTTCACCTAGATTGACCGAAAACTGTTTAAATCCAAGTTTTTCTAACTCTGATTTAACTACCATTATACATCGGCTGCAAACCATGTTTTTTATATATAATTTCATTGGATATTTATTTTTTTGTTGTTTGATAAGAACCTAAAAGATATTGTTTTAACCTACTAAATAGGGTTACTGCTCCGGCATCCATTTCAAGTCATTCCTGAGATATGATACGTGTGTTTCATTTTTTTTATTTACATATTATGTCCTTCCATTGGATCACTTCCTTTTCTGAATTTGTATTCACTATTGATCGCATAGGCGCCAGTAACTACTACATTTTTTAAACTGTCAACGCCTGACTTTATTTCAATCATACCGTTAATTTCAATACCAGTCTCAACCATCAGATTTTCAAAAACACCCGTTACTTTTTCTATCCAAATGTAGGAAACCTTCTCTTCCCTGATGACTGCATCTATGGGTATAAACATACCTTTTATACTAGACCTCGTTATGCTTGACACAGCCTGCATTCCTGGCTTCAATTGCAAATTTTTGTTGTCTATTTTCATCCGAACCAAAAGAAGTCTGGTATCTGGATTTATTTCTGGATTGACAAATGAAATTATGGTATTAACAGACTTTCCAGGAAAATCATTAAAAGATACTTTAGCATGTTGCCCGACTCGAAATCCATTTGCATAATTTGCATTGACTTGCGTTTCAAGCCACAGACTGGTTAAGTCTGCTGTTTTTAGTATGTCAGTCCCTTCCATCACATAACTGCCTTCAGTTACTAATATCTCATTTACATACCCACTGGATAAACTATAAAATGTTGTGTAAGGAGAAAGTTTGCTATCTGTTTTCAAGCTTTCAATCTGTCTGTCAGTCAGGCCATAAAAGAGTAGCTTTTCTTTTGCGCCATTAAGTACTTTTGCTGCATTTTTTCCGAAATCACCAGGCATGTTGAGTTGCCGGTAAGCTGTAACATAATCTTGTTTTGTTACAGCAATATCTTCACTATATAATACATAAACGGGTTGATTTTTTGTGATGTAGTTCCCTATGGTTTTTATGTACAACTTTTCAATTCTACCCTCACTTCTAGCTGAAATTGTCTTAATTTTCTCCTGATCAAAGGTTAAAACACCAGTATTTTGCTGATTCAGATTATTTTGAGTGTAAGCAAAAGATTGTGT
>JBBRVQ010000189.1:0-2408 GCA_038246735.1 Chitinophagales bacterium | reverse complement strand
GGATAGTAAGGAAAACCACCGCTCAAAAACTCCATCACTTTTCAAACAGGGTGCTATTAAATACCCGAAAATAAGAAATTCGTTCTTTTTAATTCTAATTCTGCTTGCTTGCAGCCAGGTCGGATTTGGACAGGCTGATGGGGATTTTGGCACTATGATGTCAGGTAATTTTAGTACTGCAATCTGGGGAATATATGATGCTAATCTGAGTTTGAATGGGACAACATCAGTGCCATCAAGCAAAAAAAATGCCTATATTTTAAATGGAAATGTAGTTACTTTAGATGGTACGTTTGGGTTTAAAAATTTGACTGTTCTTTCGGGCGGTACATTAAATACTGACGCTTATGGAATAAATCTTAGTGGAAGTTTGTATATCTATGGGAATGTCAATATTGGTGTTTTAGGATCAATTATTGTAGGTGGTTCTTCTACTTTAGGCAATTCTTATAGTGGTTTGCTAACCTTAAAACCTGGAGCTACATTTGACGTTACTGGTACTTTAACTTTAGGTAGACCTAAATGTCTTCTAATTGAGTCAAATGTTTCATATACTGCTCAATGTATTTTTACAGATATTAGTACAACAAACAATGGAACTGCTAAGGTAGAGCGTTTTATGTCATTATCCGATAATTGGCATGTTTATTCATCACCAATAGTAGGTCAGTCAATTCATGATTTTTTACAATACAATGTAGATATACCCGATTTTTATGAAGGGACAGTATATTCAGGATCAGGAATGCGTGAATATTATACCAATCCAGGAAAATGGAGTGGGAATTTTATGTATGGCGGCTTACCGACTGGCGATGTCGTATCTGGTAAAGGATATAGTATTCGCACTTACAACGATACTCAAAGTTTGGGAACCGTAGATGCAACCGGAGTTCCTACAAGTAGTGATGTTAGTATATCTTTGACGCCAGCAAGTTCGACAGTAAATGGTTGGAACTGCATCGGAAATCCGTATACCAGTTCTATTTCTACTTCATCATTTTTAAATACTACAAATACAAGTAAGCTTGAAATTAATTATAAATGCATTTATTTGTGGGACAGTGCTTCTGGTAATTATCGTGCATCAAATATTGTTACTAAAATCGATGATGTGCAATTAGGACAAGGATTTTTTGTTAAATCAAATAGTACATCAGGAAATACGGTAACCTTTACCTCTGATATGACATCTTCATCTAGGAATACCACATTTAAAGTTGCTAAGATAATATGGCCATCAATTTATCTATCAA
Organism: Chitinophagales bacterium; assembly: GCA_038246735.1. GTDB lineage: Bacteria > Bacteroidota > Bacteroidia > Chitinophagales > Saprospiraceae > OLB9. The sequence continues at coordinate 1,152 of JBBRVQ010000189.1, read as the reverse complement.
TTACAAACAAATCATTGAATAGTTTCACTGACATCATGTTAGTTACGAATACTACAAAAGGTTTAGATCCTGGTTACGATGCAGGTTTATTAACTGCCACTCCTGAATTTTCGCTTTATTCCAGATTGCTGGAGGATAATGGCGTTAATTTTATGCTGCAATGTCTGCCCGATCAAAGTATAGACTATGTGATTCCACTTGGTTTAGATTGTAAGATAGCTGGCGATGTGACTTTTACAGCCGTAACCGTTAATCTTCCTTCAGGCTGTCAGGCATTATTGGAAGATCGATTAACCAAACGATTTGCACGGCTCGATTTGAAAGATGCTAAATATACTGCAACAGTAAGTGCAGATACCAAAGGTACAGGAAGGTTCTTCCTGCATACTTCCGATGTAATCAGTGGTGTTCAACCGCTCGAAAATCAGCCTTATAAGATTACAACGATTAACAATATTGTAACTATCACTGGGGAAGTCAGTGAAGCTGCACAATTTTACCTCTATTCCATCAATGGAAAACAACTCGCCAATTTTAAGGCGGAAAGCTTGGTTCAGACCCAGTTTGATGCTTCCGGATATCCAGCTGGGGTATATATCCTGACTGTCGTTGATAAGAACCAAAGAAAGTCGGTTAAATTTGTAATAGAAAAATAAAAGACCTAATCATGAAAACAGAAGATTCTTCAAACAAAACTGATAAAAAAGACCAGTCAACTGAAAAATTGATCGGTCGACGCGAAGCTTTAAATAAAGCGGGAGTATATGCATTATCTGCGACAACAATGATGATTTTAATGAAAAGTCAACCTGCTATGGCACAGTCAGATACTATTAAAAGTCCCGCACTTCTTCCAACAACTAATACTAAAGAAGGTTGGGAGCGAACAACTACACGTACGACCAGAAGATAAAAGAGTCTTTTTCTAAAATGAAAGGGAGTAAAAGAGCTATTCAAGTTTCTTTTACTCCTTTTCATTTTAAATATTTTGATGGTAGCATCAACACTACTCAATTCAAATATTGAATTACATCATTTTTTTTGATAATAATTGATAAACAATGGATTGCCCGTTTACTATTTTAAAAAAAACAAGCCTTTAATTCCTTGAGGAGTAAATAAAACCAGGATTTAATAAAATTTTACTGATAT
>JBBRVQ010000188.1:0-2430 GCA_038246735.1 Chitinophagales bacterium | reverse complement strand
CTGTAATTACCGCATATAGTAAAGCAGAAATCGCAGGCATTGAAGAACTGCATAAAATCTTAGCAGAAATTATAGAATGTTGCAATATAGGGCCAAATAATAGGATGCCTGGATGTGAGGGTTGCACAGATGAAATCGTAAATGAATATTTTGACCTGAACGGTTTTAGGAAAGTAAATTTAGAAACGTCAACAGCTCCATTTGCCAATATCAATTTTGGCTTGGTTAAGGACTATTCTTTTCACAAGGCCAATATTAATGGCATTGACGATTATATTGGCAATCATCTTGACTCCTTGACGATGTTATTCAATACTTATTTTTCTTTCAATCTCCTTGTCACCTCTAATGCTTCTCAATGTATTGATTCCATTTCAGGAACAAACCTCGACACTTACAAAACGAAAAATGATTTTTTTTGCTATATCAACACCTCCTCTGGGCAAACGGATAATTCAAGGGTTAATATTTCATGGAATCCTAAAAGCGATTCTTGGATAAAAGATTCTGAGACTGCCAGTCTGATAATAGACCTTATGAATTGTAAAATTGACAGAGCATTAGGCCTGGCTGCTGAAGATTGTTTTTCAATTCTCTCTGTTCCTCCTTGGGTTGCAAATATTGATGAATACTCAGATTTTGATTTTTTCTATGCTGTTTATGTGCAAAGTCTTAATCAAGGAGTAAGTATTTATGATTTGATTGATGCCTATTCTGTTTATAACTGTGATGATTTAACTGGTACTGGACAATATCTTGGCTTTATTAACATTGCCAGCCCTCCAGCAGAAATAGACAATGGCATTAACATAATGAATACTTGGAATGGCCCCTATTTGCTTTCTGGGAATCTTATTGGTTCAAGTAATTACAGACATCCTTTCCATTCGGATGATATGAGATCAGAAACGAATGGAAATTGTGCCGGAATAATAAATAAATGTATGACTGAAAAATATATCCCTCCGCGTCCTCCTGCTGAATACGGCCATAGTTTTCCAATTTCGCTTGATGATCGTAAAGCTGAGATGTATGACTTGGTCAATTTTCATTCAAAGGGAACACTAAAACCAGTTGGACAATATTTTGTTGATCATTTTTTAAGTCAATCTGGAAATCTTGGGAGTGATGATGATTATAATAATCAGGCTGTATTTTCTGATGAATTGAGCAATGTTGTTAGGCTAACCCCTGAAATGAGAAATTTTATGAAGGAGTTTGGATACAAACTAAATGATAGGCTTTCGCAAAATGGAAGAGACATCAACTCTGTTGGTATCATTTATATGGAAGAAACTCATCCCAAATTCAATTCAAAAGATCATATTTGCAATGGTCTTACAATACTAATAAATGATACTGAACAAACCCGAGTTTGGTATGATAAAAATTTTCAAATCAGCAGCTCTGGGGCGTGGTCTGGTGACTTCTTTTTTGAGATTACAGACCATTTTGGCTTAGACCATTATGATGTTATCAAATTCCAAAACAAGCCTTTTGTTGGTGAGGGGTTTGCTGCTTGGTGGGTATTACAACATAAAGACGGATATCGGCCATTTAAAACCAAGATTACTATGTATGCGAAACTAGGTGGCTTATTAAAATCTTAGGAAACACTAACAATTTAATTTCGATAAAACAATAATTATGTTTCAAAAGGCAAATCCAAAGTTGATTTTACTTATTATCATCCCTATTTTTGTTTTATTCCCAATAATATCATTCTTTAGCTGTGGCACTAAAAAGGAAAAATTTCAGATAATTCCCTTTTATGAAGCTAATTATATTGATTCTGCTTTTATTGATGGTACTGGAAAGCCATTTTCAAAAAGTGATAATTACCTTGTGACCGGGTTTGATGATTTTGGGCTGAACACACCCCAGATTGATAGCTTTGTATGCTCTAAATTGACGGAGGTCGATTCAATATTAATGATATTTTCGCATTATCATATATCTTTTTTTAAAAAAACTTCGATAACAAATAATGAACACATGAAGGATCATGAACGCGATTTAGTCCGCTATTCAATGGATTTTGATTTCATTTATTCATATCAGTGGAATGAAGGAGGTTTTCTTGGAAGATATGATAAAGAATATAAACACGTAATAAATGAGCTAATTTGCCAATAGAACAATTCTATTCATTTTTCAAATTCGACACCGAAGATTCAAATTTCAAATCCAAAAAAATCAAGTTTTATAACCACTGAAAATGCACAAAACACCAAATCAAAAAAGCATCACCAACACTCACAACCATGCAAAAACTTCCCACCATCACCACCCTCCTCCTGCTCACCGCCCTTCTCCAGGCCCAAACCCCCGCCATGGTCAAGGACATCACCCCAGGCACCGCCAGCGGCTTTCCGAGCACCCAGGGAAGCCTGGCAGCCTTGGGCAATATAGTCTTCTTCTCTGCCGATG
>JBBRVQ010000187.1:0-2449 GCA_038246735.1 Chitinophagales bacterium | reverse complement strand
TAAGGCAATTTCCTATCTTGGCCTTCGAAGAGCCAATAGATAGGTTTGTAAGTGTCAAAGTAATGCCTTAAGATTTCCTTTAGCATACCGCTGAAAGGTACTGTACGATCTTTATTTCCTTTTCCCTTATGGATAAAAATCTGGTCTCGTTCCCACCACATATCTTCTATCCTAAGACTTAAGATCTCATTGAGTCTGATACCACTACTATAAAAAGTGTATAATATGGTAGTGTGTTTGAGATTGTCCATAGCTCTCAATAATCTATCTACTTCTCCGAGGCTCAGTATCGTAGGTAAGCTTTGGTCTTTTTTGGGTCGCCTAGCTTCTTTTGTGACAGCCCCGTTTTTTCGGAGTACAGACTTATAGTAAAACATTATGCCGTTGTATGAATTATGTAAAAAACCATCTGATACCTTTTGACTTGATATCTTTGCTATGTATTTGTCTATATCTTTGCTGGTCATACTCTCTATATGTTCTGTGCCGATGTGTTTGACAAATTTTATAAATGGCCCCAGATAGGTAGTCATCGTTTTTTTACTCCTTTTGAATGCGATGAGCGTATCTATGTATCTTTCTACCACAGGCTTTAGGACAGTTTCTGTTTTGTTGAGGTATCTTGTTTTGTACTGACCATAACTCTCTTCCTTTTTATGATAATCAAAGCCACTTTGTGGCAATCTATTGATGACGACGGCTCCATCTCTTGTATAGTCAGCGATGAGTAAGTCTATGATGACTTGATGATTGGGAATAGTCCATCTCTTTTCATCCTTTTGGTAACATCTTTCTGTTGTGTTTTTTATGATATCAGTTCTAGACTTATATCCTGATACCTCCACGATGACGACCTCAGAGACCTCCGGCGTACGGTACAAAGTGACCAAGTATGGGCATTGGACATTTAAGATGATCTCCTTTAATTTGTCATAAGATAGGACATCCCAAAACGCATATTTTTTTTGTAATGCTTCTAGATTTTCTTGGGACGCTTTCACCATCCATTTACTGATTTTAGACTGCCAGAACCCTTTCAAGCTTTTCAAAAAAGCAATATCAGCTTCATTGTAGTATATCGTGATGTAAAAATTCGTTCCACTCAGTTGTATAGATCTGCCACCTTTTGACGGGTGTATGTCAGTACCCTTACTATCACCATCTGGAGGCTGTACTGAAGGTGCAACTTGATGTGTCGCTATGCTGGCAATGTCGCTTTCGATGGGTGATGAAGCGGTCCCAGAGTGATCTGTGTCTTTTGAATGATTTACTTGTTCGATGTAGTCAGTTTTGAGTAATGTTGAGCTACGTTTGACAGTAGATGGAATGGTATCATTTTGTTTTTGAAGACTGTCGTTGTTTTCGGAAACATAATATGCTACACCTAATGCTACAAATGCCGCCCATGATCTACTGTCATAAGGTAGGTACCATGATCTCATTGTCTTGCTGTAGCGGAGCGATGATATGGTTTTGAGTTTAGAGAGTAATGCGGTATTATAAGCAAACGAACAAATAATAACGATTTGTTGGTGATGCACTCCTTTTGAGATTTGTACTTTTTGGTTGTCTTTCAAAACACTCACGAATGATACTATTTTTAATTTTGAGCAAAGGTAATAATAGAATCTCAAACATAATATGTTCTATTACAAGTTTATACGTTATTTTACGGTTGTTAACCGTTAAAAACGATTTTAACCGTTATATTCTTATTTCCATAAATTATTCATATATTTGCTGAGTAATCGTGTACATTTTCCTGGTAGCCATGTCCAAAAAGATTAAATTGCGTCTGTCTTGGCGGATTAATTTAGTTTATTTTAAATACCGTTAATGCTGTACAAGTTGTGATAATTAAAATCCATCCTGCATGGGGTGGACCAAATCAAATTTACTTATGGATAAGTATCTTTTTAAATATCCTAAATGATCCAATATGGACACAAGAAAATGCAAAATTTGTAAGACCATCATATCTGGTCGTCGTGATAAAATATTCTGTTCTGTCAGGTGCAAATCCGACTATCATGAAAAGCTCAATAAAGTGACCCAAAAAGCTTCAGAAAGAATTGACAAAATCCTCCATCGCAATCGTTCCATTTTACTTGAGGTATTGGGCAAAAATGCTACTCAGAAGAAAGTATTACGTACAATTATCGATGCCAAAAAATTCAATTGGACCTACATCACCCACTACCACGTCAATTCCCAAAGCAAGACAGTACATTATGTATATGACTTCTCGTGGATGATCTTTAGCGATCAAGAAGTACTGATCAAAAGGGTAGGAGTTATTTGATTATTTGATTAATTGCGGAATTGCGCATTTGCTGACTTGATAAATTGATTATTAGTTTAATTGCGCAATTACTTCAAACTCAACCTTGAGTCCAGTCCGAAAAGTAATTATAAGATCATATTTAAATAGCATATATATACTAAATTG
>JBBRVQ010000186.1:0-2687 GCA_038246735.1 Chitinophagales bacterium | reverse complement strand
TGCCGGAACTGCCGATGCAGTGGTAGGAGAAGAAGCTTCAGGAAGGAATGATTTGGGTCCTTCAGCATTCTGGAAAGTAAATGGCAATAACATGACCTTCCCTGGTTCTATGTTTATGGGTACCATCGATTTTAAAGATTTGGTTTTCAAAACAAACAGTATCGAAAGGCTAAAAATTACCAAAGATGGTGATATAAATATTACCAATAGTCTTAATGTAGGTATCGATGTGAATGTAGGCCGTGATGTAAATGTAGGTCGAGATGTGAATGTGGATCGAAATTTAGATGTGGATGGAATCGCAAGATTTAATAACACAACTCAATCTACCACAAAAGATGATGGTTCCGTTATTATTGAAGGAGGCGTAGGTATTGAAAAAAATGTCAACATTGGTGGAAATAGTGCAGTAATAGGTAATAGTAGTGTCGGTGGTACGCTGGGTGTTGGCGGCATATCAAATTTTAACAACACAACACAATCCACCACTAAAGATAACGGCGCCGTGGTAATTGAAGGCGGTATTGGAATTGAAAAAAACATCAATATAGGCGGAAATAGTGCAGTAATAGGCAATAGCAGTGTAGGTGGAAATACCACTGTAGCCGGAACAACTGCATTAAATGGACAGGTAACAGTTCGTGCCAATTTTGGCGGGAATCAGGATGATTATGGTGTTTATCCCTTACGAGTTGAAGGAGGAGCACACGGCTTGGCTATTAAAGTAAACGGGGTTAAACCCGAAAGAAACGCCAACTTCCTGACTATGTTTGATGGCACTGGAGCTCCAATGGGTAGAATAGAAGGGTTTCAGGTTTTATCCGCTATAAATCGTGATATTGTTAAAAATATTGTCAACGGAGTAGATACCACTTCAAATACAGTAAATAATGCAAGCCAAGATCAGGACCAGGCACCTTCAGAAGCTCCCCCGTCCGCAACTCAGTTTTTTAACAGTAATTACGGTTTTGGGTTGATTGTGGGTATGCTCGATTTTGTAAATTCCATAATAAAGTTTGCTATAAATGCTATTGCTGCGGCGTTTATTTGTATCGGAGGAGATTGTGATGATGTGGTGTGGGCCGGAATTGAATTAATAGTAAATGGAATTAAACTAGCCGGATACATTATTTACAATGAAATTAATCCTGGTGTAGCTTTTGAATCCGGTGGTGCCGATTATGCTGAATGGCTTGAAAAAGCAGATAAGGGCGAAGCCTTTGGATTCGGTGATGTTGTCGGTGTTAAAGCTGGAATTATTTCTAAAACTTTTGTAGATGCCGATAAATTTATGATCATTTCTCAGAGCCCAACAGTCATTGGTGCTATGCCTGTGTACAAAAAAGAAGCTTTATATGAAAAAATTGCTTTTATGGGACAGGTTCAGGTAAAAGTAGTTGGAGAAGTAAATAAAGGTGATTATATTCTACCTTCAGGAAATGGTGATGGTATGGCAATAGCGGTTGCTCCTTCAAATATGAAAACTATGGATTTTAAAAGAATCATTGGTATTGCATGGGGTGAGTCTGATGGAAAAAAACTTTTTGAGTACGTCAAAACCGCCGTAGGTATCAACTCAAATGATCTGGCTCAGTCCGTTGAAAATCTTGAAGTTGTAATGAACAGAATGCAATTGGCGCTAAAACAAGTCAACCCGAACTATGAGCCTAGCTTTTTTGATGTCAGTGGTAACACAATTACACAGAAATCTCCTTCATTCTCAAAGTCTGAAACTTTAAGTCAAATTGCGGCAAACGAGATTTTTACTTCATCTTATTCAAATCTTAACGAAGCAATGAAACCAGTAGTACAATATGCTGATGCTCAAAAAATGGATTTGGGACAATATCCGTACCTTTTAGAGTTAATTAATAATCCTACTGATAAGGATTTGGCACAAAAAACGCTGGACCATTACTCCCAAGTCTTAAGCCAACTGGAAGGATATATGGAGGCTTCCGGAAGAAAATAGGCTTAATTGATCTCTTGTTTGTGAAATTAGATCTGGCAAAAACCGTTGCGGCTTAATAGCGCAACGGTTTTTTATACTTTATGACTCAGATATAAACTTCCTTAACAAATTCAATGCATAAATAGAAGCAATCTCTATATTTTTTTCTCTGTCTTTTCCTGCTCTTAGCAAATAGGTCGTTTTGTGACTCCTGCTTCCTGCACATATCCAAATGGTTCCTACCGGCTTTTCTGGCGTACCACCATCGGGCCCTGCTATGCCTGAGACAGCAACAGCAATATCAACATTCAATACATCAATAACACCGTCAACCATTTCCATCACAGTAGCTTCACTTACTGCACCTTGAGTATCTATGGTTTGCTTTTTTACATGAAGGATGTTCGTTTTTATATCATTGGAGTAGGCCACAATACTACCCATAAAATAAGCTGATGAACCGGACACTGAAACCAGTTTACTCGCCACCAAACCTCCTGTGCAACTTTCGGCGGTACCTATTTTTAATCCTTTTTCGACAGCTATCTTGTTTATCTCCTTTTCAAGTGATGAATTATCATAACCGTATACTACTTCAGTAATACGTTCTGAAATAAATCCAGAATATAATACAACTTGCTTCGCGAGTTCAGCTTCATTGTCACCCGACGCACTTATTCTGATTCTTACCTGAGCCAGAGCTGGAAGGTAAGCGATTTTTATATTGGATGGAAAT
>JBBRVQ010000185.1:0-2743 GCA_038246735.1 Chitinophagales bacterium | reverse complement strand
TTTGACACCACGGGGTTTGCCGGGCAGTTCAAAGTGTATGACTTTGGATTTTACCTGCACCAGGAAAACACCACGGGCGGCTACCCGGAGCCTTTTGCGCAGAAGATTCAGGAGGTGCAGGCATTGAGCCCGTATTATTTGCTGTTTGGGAAGCAGACGGATAAGACGGGGGTGTATACGCGGTTTTGGGTGGAGCTTAAAATGCCACTTACGGCACACTTTTCATGTATGACGAACCTTCAAAGAGACATTTATGGAAAAAGAGTAGAAAAGGCGACAACAGACAAATATTTTGAAAAAGGAACTGTAATTACCGCATATAGTAAAGCAGAAATCGCAGGCATTGAAGAACTGCATAAAATCTTAGCAGAAATTATAGAATGTTGCAATATAGGGCCAAATAATAGGATGCCTGGATGTGATGGTTGTACAGATGAAATCGTAAATGAATATTTTGACCTGAACGGTTTTAGGAAAGTAAATTTAGAAACGTCAACAGCTCCATTTGCCAATATCAATTTTGGCTTGATTAAGGACTATTCTTTTCACAAGGTCAATATTAATGGCATTGACGATTATATTGGCAATCATCTTGACTCTTTGACGATGTTATTCAATACTTATTTTTCTTTCAATCTCCTTGTCACCTCTAATGCTTCTCAATGTATTGATTCCATTTCAGGCAGCCATTTGGATGCGTATAAAGAATTGAAAGATTTTTTTTGTCAAATTAATGTGTCATCTGAGCAATTTGAAAACTCAAGAATAAATATTATTTGGAATCGAAAAATTGGACATTGTATACAAGATCCAGAAATAGCCAATAGAATAATTGAAAATCTTTATTGCGAAATATATAATGACTTGAATATTGAAATTGAAGGTTGCTTGAGTTATTTGAACCCACCTCCGCCGTGGTCTATTTATTTTAAAAGTGCAGCACCTTCAGGGGGATTGAGTATTTCTGAGTTTATTCAATTAGTAAAGGATGAAGAAGCAAAATATTCGGAGCAAGAACAGAATAATACCAAAACAATGATCACACGTTTTCGAAAATTATTTTACGGCTCACCAACTTGGGATGAGAACCTTATAAAAGGAGTAAGTACAATTCATTGCATTAAACCATATAAAATTGTTAGTAAAGAAAATTCTAGAAAAACGATTCCTGTATCTCCAGTAAATTCATTTGATATGGTGGATAATTCATATTATCCAATTGATCCAACCAATAACAATCAAAGGCCAGCAATAAATGCAGTAACAAATGCCTCACCACAAACTCAAGAAGTTCGACTGGAATCTGGAACGCACAATAACATGATGATTGATATTGGGCATACTCTATGTGGTATGGATGGATATAACAATCAGAATCCAGTTGGAGTAGGTGCAATAGGCGTGGATAGAAATATAGACGCAGTTACATGGTTGGGCGATCTTGGCTCTGCACTTGCAGAAATTCGGGTTAAGTCATTTATTTATGGAAGACCCTTGTACCCCATAGAAATACAAGACCTAATAGATCATTATGCGTCCGCCCCGGATAATTTGGGGGATGTTGATGGAGTTGTAATTCCACTTTGTTACCTAAGCAACCCAGGTTCAAATCTAAAAAAAGTTTCTGAAATTTTAGAAGATTATTATTTGGGTGTTGGTGTGTCACAATTTCAAGAGAAAAGATATTCTTTTTTTTCTCAAAATATAGGTCTTCAATGGGATGCTTCGCAGCAAATATTCTCTAATAGAGAACAATGGATAGAAGATCATGTTGACCAAAATAATGATTCTGCAGCTTTATATTTGGCAGCTGCTTCGTCAGGAGATGGGCTTTTAAATTTAGGATGTGCCGTAGTGACTATTTTGTCAGTTTCTATTACTCAATTCAGTGATGATTTACTTGAGCCATTTGTAATTGCCCTTGAAAATTTAAGAAAATTAGAATAATGAGGATATCAGGGTTAATATATCAAGCATGGCATCTCGGAATGTTATGCCTACTGTTTGATTGGCATTTTCAAAGTCAAGATTTCGCTAATATTGAAATATATTGCCTTCCTCTATTATTTGTCATGTTTATTTGGGGATTAATATATTATTATTTCAATCACGCAAAAAAGAACATAATAAAGCATTCGAGACTTTATTCGATAATTTTTGTTGAATTCATAGTTTTTGCAATAGTTGAAATTTTGATATTCATACTAGGGTGGGGAGTAGATTCTCCTCCTGGATAAATGAAGAAAGAACCGATTTTCTATGGTCGTCACAATTCCTAAAATTGTAATTGATTAGCGCTAAGCTACGGTTATTTGGAGAGATTTGGAATATTTTCTATCCGAATGAGGATGAGATATAGCCAATGCAAAGTGGTTGTGTAAAAAAAGTAAATTTGAACCTGTTGATCGTCAATTGATTATGGAGATTCAATTTTTCCAACCACTTTGCATTGGCTATACTACTTATTCTTAGGAGGCAGACAACGATTCAAGTTTCAAATCCAAAAAAACCAAGTTTTATTACCACGACTAATTCCCAAAACATCAAATCAAAAACACATCACCAACACTCACAACCATGCAAAAATTATCCACCCTCACCGCCCTCCTCCTGCTCACCGCCCTTCTCCAGGCCCAAACCCCCGCCATGGTCAAGGACATCACCCCAGGCACCGCCAGCGGCTTTCCGAGCACCCAGGGAAGCCTGGCAGCCTTGGGCAATATAGTCTTCTTCTCTGCCGATG
>JBBRVQ010000184.1:0-2744 GCA_038246735.1 Chitinophagales bacterium | reverse complement strand
GTTGGAAACACGCAGAACGACCATTATTAAATGTAAAGAGTTACAATGGGGAACATGACAAAAAGTTAAACGATAAAAAGATTGCCTATTGGTCGCTCTATCGTTTATTATGTGAATACAAAAAGTCCCCTTGCCAAATAAATGGCTCACCAGTTAGATCAAGTCTTTAATGTACTTTGTACACCAGTAAAAAATTACGAGTCCCTCAACATCGTACTTCAAGATATACAGAAGAAAAAAGACCAACTGATGCTCGTGCTATACAGACCGGAAACATCGTTACATAACAATGACTCCGAAAGAGATATACGGGAATTAGCAAAACGTAGAAAAATAAGCTCGGGTACCCGAAGCGAAAATGGTAAAATGTCAAGAGACACTTTCTTACTAGGTTTGTTAATCGCGTAATATTGATGATAATACCAGATGTAAAAGATTATGTTTCATAATGAGATAAATTTTTTTAAAGTATTGCATATGCAGAAAAAAGAAGAATTATGATTAGGATCAGACATCATTCCTTCATCATATAAAAAAAATAATTACCTTTCAGCTTCTTTTTATCAAAACAATGGTCCCATGTCACCTTATGTATTATTTGCATTTGTATTCGGATATTTCCTGCTGCTACTTGGCGTAGCTTATTACACCTCAAGAAACTCCAATAATGATTCCTTTTTTATAGGGAACAGAAACAGCAACTGGATGTTGGTTGCATTTGGTATGGTCGGTACATCACTCAGTGGTGTAACATTTGTGAGTGTTCCCGGGACTGTCGGAGCAGGTGGATTTGGATATTATCAGGTAGTTATTGGTTATTTTATTGGATATTTTGTGATTGCATTTATATTATTGCCTTTGTATTACAGAATGAATCTAACTTCCATTTACAAATTTCTGGAGGATCGCTTTGGCCCTGTTTCTTACAAAACTGGAGCATTATTTTTCATAATTTCAAGAACGTTGGGTGCTACTGCAAGGATGTTTCTTGTTATTAATATTTTGCAGATATTTATACTTGATGCGATGGGCGTCCCGTTTATTGCTACTGCATTTATAATGCTGCTGCTTATACTTTTGTACACCTTTGAAGGCGGAGTAAAAACAATAGTTTATACAGACACACTACAAACTACTTTTATGCTAGGTGGATTGGTAGTTTGTATCATTGCTCTGATGAATAAAATGGACTTTAGTGTAGCAGACACTTTTAGTGCAATGTCGGCTCAAGGTTATACCAAAATATTTAATACAGATATCAACGCTTCCGGATTTTTCCTAAAACAAATACTTGGCGGTGCTTTTATTACTATAGCTATGACCGGCCTTGACCAGGAGATGATGCAAAAAAATATAAGTGTCAAAACACTGGGAGGTTCACAAAAAAATGTATTGACCTTGGCAACTGTTTTATTGATTGTAAATGTTTTATTTCTAATGTTGGGCGGATTGCTATATTTATATGGAACTCAAAACAACGTTACATTTAAAGGGGATGATATTTTCCCTTCTATTGCTCTGGGTGGTTACCTTTCGTCCAGCATCGGTGTCATATTTATAATCGGTCTCATTTCGGCACTATTTCCAAGCGCAGATGGCGCGCTTACTGCCATGACTTCGTCGTTTTGTATCGACATGCTGGGCATGCAAAAAGATACATTGTCAACAGATAAAGAAAAAAGAAAGACAAGGCTGACTGTTCACCTTAGTTTTGCACTTTTATTTTTTGTTTGTGTCCTCGTCTTTAAATGGATCGACGATAAGTCCATCATAGATGTCATCCTCAAACTGGCTGGATATACCTACGGCCCCCTTTTAGGTCTATTTACTTTTGGAATATTTACTAAGAGGGTGCTGAATGATAAATGGGCCATATGGGTTTGTTTACTTTCGCCTGTGTTGATTTTTGGTATTGATTTTATTAATAATGCAGAATGGTTTACTAAAAAACTGGCTTTGAGTGAAAGTACTTCTGCATCATTAATACATCTTTCTGAAACGCTTTTTTCCGGATTTAAGATCGGGATTGAGATATTGATTTTGAATGGAATTCTTACCTTTGCTGGACTTTGGATGATATCAAAAAAACCATCTTTATAACTTGTATGGAAAAAATAACCGAATCTCCATCCCTCTACCGACATCTAGAAAAAAAATCCACACTGGAGCTCCTCTCTGATATCAATGCTGAAGATCAGAAAGTTGCTATGGCCGTCCAAAATTCAATTCATCAAATTGTTCCACTCATTGATGTCATTACAGAAAAAATGAGCTCCGGAGGTCGGTTATTCTATATTGGCGCAGGAACGAGCGGAAGACTGGGTGTCCTGGATGCTTCTGAGTGTCCACCTACATTTGGAGTACCAAAGGATTGGGTCATAGGCTTAATAGCAGGGGGCGACCATGCGCTCCGTAATCCGGTAGAAGGTGCTGAAGACAACCCTAACCAGGCCTGGATAGATCTATCTTATTATAATATTGACCAAAATGACGTTCTCGTGGGCATTGCAGCATCCGGAACCACACCTTATGTCATCAATGGCCTGAAAATGGCAAATGAACTTGGAATTATAACCGGAAGTATATCCTGCAATCCTAACTCCCCACTTTCTGAAGTAGCAATATACCCAATAGAAGTCATGGTAGGACCAGAGTATGTGACAGGAAGTACAAGAATGAAATCCGGAACGGCTCAAAAACTTGTACTCAATATGATCACTACAAGTGTAATGATTAAACTTGGT
>JBBRVQ010000183.1:0-2967 GCA_038246735.1 Chitinophagales bacterium | reverse complement strand
GGATATTTTGGCGACGTAGCGTTTCACCACGCCGGGGCCGCAGACGCAGTCTTTTTCGGGATGGTTGTGGTAGCCGCAGGGGCAGGGGTGCGTTGCATAGTTGTCATTTGCAGTTTAGGATTAAAAAGCCCTTGAATCCTGCATATCCGGTGGAATTGAGGACTTTGGGGGATCATCTTAGAAAGGTGAGGCTTGATCGTGGGTTGTCGCAACTGGATGTGGCAAGGATGCTGAACGTAACTGAGAATTCTATAACGGGTTGGGAATTGAATCGGAATCAGCCGACTGCTAGGCTTGCCAATGGCATCATTGATTTTCTTGAGTATATTCCATTCTAAAGAAGCGATCACCCTATTGGAAACGAGTGGTTCTTTACAGTGAATGCAAGTGGAAAAACGAAAAGATCGTAGCTGATGAAATCGATTGTGACGTTTCCAACGTCCAGACACATCACCAAACAGGGCGGTTTGGTGATATGTCTGGACGTTGGGGCTGAAAGACCAAGCAAGGCGGAAAATCGTTGAAATCTAAATCACCTTATGATTAAAATTTTCAATACCTTACTCTTCAATGGATTATTTAAATCTTTAACTTGTACAATGTAGATTCCTTCTGGCCAATCATCCACATTGACAGTATGGTTGTTTTTATTACCAAGTTCTTGTTTTTCTTTATACTTTAGTTTAAAATATGCATCGTGAATAGTTATCTCTAATGGTTGGAGAATGTTAAAATTATATTTAATGTTAATAACATTTGTTGCGGGGTTTGGATAACACATTATTGAATTCTGGTTTTCTGTGAACATCGAACTGGACAAAGGTTTACAGTCCAATGGATTCACACACCCATTGTTATCTACTTTCAGTAACCAAGCCCATGATTTGCTTGGAGATGAAAAATCATCTATTGACCCACAGCTGATTACACTACCGCTCGGTAATGTAACTGACTGAGAAATATAATGATATGTTGCAGCGTCTGAATAATAAATCTCAGTGTCAGCTCTACTCCAAATACTATCACCATCATTAGAAAATTTAAAATTAACTCCCGATAGGGTGTTTGGTGTATTTGGGTTTTTCATAAACCCGGTCGCAACCCAGTTGTTTTCAGGCAAGTAATTTAAATCTGAAAATTGATTTCTATTTGAATTCGAAAGCCCAAATTTTCTCTCCCACAGCAAGTTAAAATTAGTATCCCTGACAATTATTTTCGGTTGACGAGTCCATTCATCATCATTGATATCTACACTTCCGCTAATGTAAATCCAATTATTATCAAATGTTTTTTGAAGTGCAAGAGCACCTCCCTCCTCTAATGAAACCGGGCTGTTCCATCGCCACTTTTCTTGCCCATTTTTATTTGTAGCTAAAAGGAGTGTTTTACTATTGAAATTTGAAATCGGAGTATCATATGGAGTTATTGAACTTATTCCAAGGACATAAGTATCAGTATTCATTAAAAAAATACTGTTAATATATAAATCTCTGAGTGATTCACCATAAGTCCTCTCCCAAACCTTATTTCCCATAGAATCAATTTTTACCATAAAAGCCCTTACAGTATTGTTATGATACACCTTTGAACCACAAACTATGAATCCATTATCAACCTCAATTAGTTTTTCATAAAAATCTGCAATAGAATTTGTATCTGGATACTCATAATAATTTAGCAAAAGACCATTATTATCTACAAAAATTATAAAACCATTTGCCCTGTGTAACGAAACGCCAATCATTGCAAAACCTTTTCCATTTGACAATCTAATTATAGAGCTCCCCAGCCTTGTCACATAATCATCACCAAGTGAATCGAAATATGAATTGTAGCTTAATATATTTCCGTTAGTGTCCGCTCTAGCAAAAAGTAACCCTTGCTTATTTGGAATTGAATCGTGATAAACAACTCCATACACATTAAGGGTATCATTAGCTAATACCAGTCCAGTATAAGCAGCAGAGGGTCTTCCAAAATCATAAATTTTTGAAAAGCCATATTGCCCAAATGCACAATAATGAAAAAAAAATGTTAGGCCACAGGTAAAAAAAATGCTTTTCATATTAAAAAATAATGCCGCTCCCTAAGAAGTTCTGTTACCTTAGGAAGCGACAATGAAGAGATTACTTAATTACAGTGATTTTTCCAGTTTGAACAGTATTATCATCCAGAGCGACATGATAATAGTATATGCCTGAATTCACTTTATCGTTCTGCCAAACTATCGAATTTAGCGCGCTCTCAGCAGTGAATTCGAAAACTTTCATTCCGCTTATATTAAAAATTTTAATTGCCTGTATTTTAATTGATTCTGTTTTTGGCACAATGAATGCAACATTCCCATGTATCGGATTTGGGAAAACTAAAATGGTGCTAGTATAGCTATCGTGATTGGTTGGTAACGAATTTCGTTCTTCAATTTCTGGCAATTCATAATTTGGAGGATAATATGCGCCATAAAATGATAGAATGTTTTCAACATATCCCTTCGTATACAAATTTGGGCCAGATGCGAATCCACCAATAGTTGTAAGATCAGTTGTTGAAAGGGCATATTTAGATTTACCAACCAGAAAATTCAACATATTTCTATATGCCGATAGTGAGTTTTGTTCAAGAGCCGATAATGGGTATTTTGCTATCATCTCATTCTGAAGCTGATTGGCAGAACTAGTCATATTTGCATCAATATATTCGTTTAACAACCAAAGATCAGCATCTAATGTATTCAAATGCTTTAGCCAGGTTCGCAAAGAATCTTTTGAGTATGCTAGTGTGTCATACATTAAATGCAAAATAATCATTCCTGCATCTTTTTCCATTCAATGGTTCGTTAAAAAAATAAAGGTTTAGAAAAAGGCAAAACATGTAATTTTGATTTTCCAAATCAACAAACTACGGTTTTACCTATTATGAAAGTCGAAACAATCACAGGTGCAATTTTACGAAAGATGTCTGACATAG
>JBBRVQ010000182.1:0-2968 GCA_038246735.1 Chitinophagales bacterium | reverse complement strand
CCTCGTGAAAGATATATTAAAGACAGTGATAAAATCAAATTTATTCCACAAGAAGCACTTGAAAAACACTTTCTTCGTAAATATTCAGTGAACCCCCATAAAGTAAATCAATAAAATAAACAAAAATAATTTTTTAAAAAAACAGGATACGTAGTATCCATGTCGAATATTATATACATGGATAAAAAAACAACCACGAGTACAAAAAATTACAATTTAAAACAGTGGCACTGTTCAGAAATTTGTGACTATGTAAAATATCTCCATGGTTATATTGGAGAATTGGAAGCCAATAACTATGCACTCAATTCAACTGTGAATGAGCTTATTGATAAAGACATTGCCTCATATTCAGAAATATCAAAAGCAGATGATAGAATTTTAGCTTTGGAGGCTGATCTCAGTGATGCAGACAAAATTATATCAGGATTAACCGGAAAAGTACGTGAACTTGTTGCCGAGAAATTCACACCATCC
Organism: Chitinophagales bacterium; assembly: GCA_038246735.1. Classification (GTDB taxonomy): domain Bacteria; phylum Bacteroidota; class Bacteroidia; order Chitinophagales; family Saprospiraceae; genus OLB9. Next base: position 2,491 of record JBBRVQ010000182.1, on the reverse strand, counting down.
TCTGAAAAGAGATGTTATCATAAAGGAGAATGTGAAGTAGAAGGTGAAAATTCAAAGAAAGATGATGTTGGTGTTACTGTCAAGCTTGAAATTGAAGGTGAAGTGAACGAAAAAAACTCAAATGGTTCAGAAAATGTAAATGAACAAAAACAGGAATGCCATGACCCAATAAATATAGTAAAGAAAATAAAAAAAAGGGGAGCGCGTCAAGGTCATAAGGGATATGGACGTAAAATACCTGAAAATTTGCCAATCGAAGTAGTTACAATAGAGATAGATGGAGATAAGACGTGTTGTGGCATTTGTGGTGCTGAATATAGACAGACAGCAAAAACCGAGGACTCTGTAAAAATTAATGTGAAGATTATAGTTGAAAAAATAATATCTAAAAGGGCAGTATATGTAAAGGAATGTGACTGTATCGAAACCCCCACATTTTTATCAGCACCAAAACCAGAAGCAATAATCCCAAAAAGCCTTTATACAAACGGGTTTTGGTGTTTACTACTTGTTCTAAAGTACTATTTTCAAATTCCTCTTAATAGGCAAATGAATATTTTTGATATGTATCATTACAAGCCTAATGCAAGTACAATAATAGGAGGGTTTAAGAAATTATTACCGCTGTTGATCCCATTGTATAACAAATTGAAAGCAGAAATTCTCAAAGATAATCATTGGCATTGTGACGAAACAAGATGGCTAGTATTTGAAGAAAAAGCCGATAAGAAAACGCATTTATGGTGGTTGTGGACATTTGTGTCTAAAAAATTAAATGTATTTGTTTTAGATTCGACACGTTCTAGTAGCGTTCCAGAAAAATTCTTTGGAAAAGACGCAAAAGGTATTGTTAATGTAGACCGGTATGCCGCTTACAATGTACTACTGGGGGGAATCCTACTTGCTTTTTGCTGGTATCACCTGCGCAGAGATTTCCTAAAAGCGCAGATATCTTTTCCGGAGTTGACTTCGTGGGCAGAGGAATGGTTAAAATATATAAGTAAGACGGAAGAATTAAACAGTCAAAGATTGTCATGTGAGACTGGCAGTACTAGCTATGAATCAGCGCAAATTAAACTTGTCGAACATCTTAATGGTATGAAAACTAAAGTTGAAGAACAGCTACAAGAAGATAAGCTAATAAAAAAGCAGGAAACTATTTTAAAAAGTTTAAACCGCAAATGGGAAGGATACACAGTTTTTGTGGATAATCCGCATGTACCGATGCATAATAATGTCGCTGAGAATTCACTTAGACCTGCAGCCCTAGGCAGGAACAGCTATTATGGAAGCCATGTAGAATGGAGTGGCTTATTAGCAGCAGCGTGCATGACAATATTCCAAAGTGCTGAAAAAAATGGTATAATGCCAATTAAGTACCTAGAATTCTATTTTGGAGCATGCCAAAAGAATGGTGGGAAACCACCCGAAGACCTAGAAATTATGCTCCCATGGAATGCAAAGGAATACATGTGTGAATTTAATGATATGGAGATAAAAAGTGGGTAGCGAAAACGTGAGAATTTTGTCTGGAAGGGTTTTCAGCGAGGACGACTTTGAGTTGCTGAAAAAAACGGTAGAGGATATGTTTGATACCTGCCGTGAAAAAATAGCCCACGAAATCTGTAGACGTCTTAATTGGGTTAAGATAGATGGCGGTCCTAAAATCATGTCGTGCAAGAATGTATTACTGCGTCTTGCACGGCAAGGTGAAATTACGTTGCCCGAACCTAAAAAGATGGATACTAATCGAAAGACCATTATTAATTTTACGGAGAAAACAAACCCAAATAATGCAATAGAGTGCGACTTAGGTGAATTATTACCTATAAAGCTTGTTAGGGTAATTTTGAAAAAGGACAAGATTTTATGGAATGAATTTGTCCATAGATATCATTATCTTGGATATACACCTTTTCCTGGTGCACAAATCAGATACTTTATAGAATCCCCGCAGGGGTTACTTGGATGCATTTCATTTTCAGCCTCAGCATGGAAAACAATGCCTCGGGATAAATGGATTGGATGGACGCATGAACAGAGGAAAGCGGGATTACACCTAATAGTAAACAATTCACGGTATTTGATTTTTCCGTGGGTAAAAGTTAAAAATCTAGCTTCAAAAGTATTATCATTATGTGCAAAACAGCTTCCCAATGAATGGTTGAATATCTATAAGTATAAACCAGTATTATTTGAGACTTTTGTAGAAAAGGACAGATTTAAGGGAACCTGTTATATTGCTGCAAATTGGAAATTTGTAGGAGTAACTACCGGACGGGGAAAGCCAGATTCTAAGAATAAAATAATCCTACCAATAAAAGATATCTTAATGTATCCACTTACTGATGATTTCAGAGAGAAGTTAATAGGAACTATAGTGACGACTTGAGCGGGGGGGTTCACTGAATATTTACAATCAATTGCATCTTGAGTCTTTTTATCAATTTTAAGTTTCCCTTTATCATCCAGTATTATTTTTTCTGTTAAT
>JBBRVQ010000181.1:0-2972 GCA_038246735.1 Chitinophagales bacterium | reverse complement strand
TTCACAATTTTCCTTACTTCTTCTATAGAGAGTTTTGTATATTTAGCGATTTGATCTGCTGGTATCAGATCATCATTGAGGGAAAGTACTACTTCTATTTTCCCTTCTATTTTCCCTTCTATTTTCCCTTCAAGTTTCCCTTCAAGTTTCCCTTCAAGTTTCCCTTCAAGTTTTCCTTCAAGTTTTCCTATTTGGATACCAATCCGCTTTTCTTCTTCTCTGATTCTTGTGTATGTGGACATAATGCTATCTTTTAAATTGGTTGATATGGAATCTATGGCTTGTTTGAGTTCAGGTTTTGGGATATCCGATACATTTACCACATAAACAAAGAGCTGCTCCAAAAAGTTTCCTCTATCTTTTGTTTCTGGAAACAAGCTAAAAATTCTATTAAAGTCTGTTGCCAATTTGATAGGATCGAATGCACTCCGCTGTGCCATCACTGCTGCGGCCATCATACCGTTTCGGATTTGCAAGATACGCTCATCTGACAGTGATCGCAGGGCTATGAAGATATGCTTTATCAAGGGTATATAATCACTTAGTGTTCTACTTACCTTCGGAAATAAAGTGGTTAAGTCCGGTGCCTTCCATTCTTTTTTGCCTTGATAGTAGATCAATGGTATGATGATTTTGAGTTGTTTTTTTTCAGCAATACACTTAAAGTAATGAGAAAAAATATAGTGACCAACCTGTATAAGTACATTTTTATCCGGCGACGACTTATGCTCGAAAAGCAGCACTAAGTCTATCGTTTCCTCATTATTGGTGGTAACTTCAAACACAATATCAGAAAAATGCTCACTAAGATCTTTCTGAATATATGATTCCCGAGTATCTTTAAGTGACTTCAGGTCAATTTCATCAAGTAGCTCTTCTGGTAAAAAACGTTCAAAAAAGGAGATTGCTCTGTCCGGATCAGAAAAGGATGCTTTGACAAATTTGTCGTGTATCTGATGTACTTTTTTTGCCATGAAGCAAAAGTAATAAAATAATTTATCACAAGCAATGATCAAAGTACCTTTATTTTGCCTATATTACAGGTATAGGGAAGTATACTAGGGTATTCATTTAAGAATGAATAAAAACCATTACATTTGTAGTGTTTTAAAATTAGTTCTTTGATCCAGGATTTGGTAGGCTAAAAGAAATTATGACTTCTTTTTTCCACATTCCAATTTGGACCATCAAAATCTTTGAAGAAATGTTATCGCCATCCCTATTTTTTCGTATACATCAGTCGCATATCATCAGCATCAACGCTGTAAAAAAAGTCATGAAAGAAGATGGCGGCTTCGTCGTCCTTGAAGATGGATCCCGTATCCCGATAGCCAGAAGACGCAAGGACGATTTTATACAAATGCTGAAGACAGACAACCAATAAAATGTAATACCCTTTATTTTACCCTTTAAAACCCTTAAGTCACATCGCCCATGACCATCTCCATCGCCTCCCCTACCCACATCCCCGGCATCCTCAACCTGCAAAACAAATACCTGTTTGCACATCTTACGGCCGAAGAAAGAAAAAAAGGCTTTGTCACTACCCCATTTACTGAAACACAAATTAAGGAGGCCATAGATGAAACCGGACTATTTATTGCGCTCGATGATGATGTGGTGGTCGGATATGCTTTTGCAGGAACATGGACCTATTTTTCTGCATGGGCTATTTTCCCGTTTATGATAGACCGGCTGAGTGGAGTGAAGTTTGGAGACGTTATCGTTTCTGAAACAAATACCTTCCAATATGGTCCTGTTTGTATAGATGAAGCATATCGTGGGACAGGTCTTTTTAGTCAGTTGTTTGAAGGGATGCGGCTCGAAATGGTAAAAAGATTTCCGGTGGGACTGACTTTTATCAATCAGATCAATATTCACTCCTTCCATGCCCACACGAAAAAGCTGGGTTTGGAAGTGATAGAGACCTTCTCATTCCTCGGAAATGAGTATTACGCTTTGGGCTTTGATACCGGGAAAAGTGTTTTGGAGTGACAGCAAATATATCCGTAAGATGTTTTTGAGCCATCCGACGGAATGCAAAAGGCTGTAAGATGTTATTGAGCCATCCGACGGAATGAATCAAACTATATGATTACATTTTATTTTTTGAATACAATAATGATCAGCATGTGAATATTTATTTATCTTTGATCCAAATAATCAATGATTTATGACACTTATTAATAATATGGAATGGGTATAGTCATGTGCAAGATGTACTCGTTTGAAATATAAGGAACCATAAATGACTTTCCTGCACAAATTTAGTAAATCATTTATTCATAAAGTGAACACTTTAGTCCATATAGGAAGCAGTTTTGCTTATCTTATAGTATTGTTTGTTTTCCAATACAATATGTTGCTATGTCAGACATTCCCGGGTACAGGAGGTTTGAACTTTCCGCCTTTTGGAGACGTTGGCATCACTCAATCGCCTGCAAACGTGACTGGTATAGGAATTTTGGGTGGTTGCAAAACTATTGCAAATGTTACCATTGACCTCGATCATACCTGGACAGGGGATATTGCATTAATCCTGATTGCTCCCAATGGAACATTCATCGAATTATCCAGTGCAAACGGTGGTCCAGGAAATGATTTTAAAAATACGGTTTTTACAGACAGCGCCCCAACCAATATTGTAAGTGGTTCTCCACCTTACACAGGAAGTTTCAGACCGGAAGGAAGACAGAATACTTCGATCAACAATCCATACTCCAATGCAAATGCGCCGGGTACTTTTACTTTTGTCAATACTTTCAACGGCATCAATGCTAATGGGGTCTGGACATTGTACCTCAATGATTATGTTGGTCTGGATCAGGGATTTCTGAATAGCTGGTCGATCACATTTACCAACGGAACAAATTTTACCGTCGATTTGGGACCTGATATTGCTACATGTGCAGGAAGCAATGTGACAGTGGTTGCATCCAATTCCGCCGCTAATCCTATCAGCTACAGCTGGA
>JBBRVQ010000180.1:0-3145 GCA_038246735.1 Chitinophagales bacterium | reverse complement strand
TTTAACGACATCCGCCCCTATCGGGAGCGGCCGTCGTAAATCGCAGCCGTTAGCATCGATTGAGAGAGAAAAGTCCCTCGAAAAGCTGAAATCGACCTAAAAACAAACTCATCATGAAGCGGAGAAAATCAAAGAATACGCTCAGAGTTACAAGGTTGCAGGAGATTAGACTGACAAAATGAATTTTTAAACGATGTAAAAGACGGTAAGGTTGCCGGTCAACCTGCATAAAAGTAAAAATATGAAAAAGTTAAGAAGTGATTAAAACAGTGATGGAGTATCTAACTCTCTCCGAAATAAAAAAGATGTTAGAAAATTGGATTTTAAACACCCGTTGTTGTGAAAATTGTGTTTTTTATTTCTATTTTTTAACGTTCAAAAATTATTTAAAATGAACAGATTAAAATTTTTATTTGCAATTTACCTGTACTTTTTATGTTTAAACGCATCATTGTTTTCACAAGAAAGCGAAGGTGTCAACTACGATTCAATACTCGTGAAATCGTACATAGATAACAAACCTGAAAAATTGAGTTTCCATTACTCAGTTATTCGCTATCAAAATTCGGTGGACATTGTTTTATTGCCTGTTTTATCTGGATTGAATTCTGATATTTATGAGATTCAAATTTATGACCAATTATCTTCTACACCTATTAGAATAATAAATTTAGGTGATGCTGAAACTACAAGAGTGTCAAACCTTCAAAAGGATAAAGAATATACCGTAAAAGTATTTAAACGAGATTATGTTGGTAATCAACAATTGGTTGAAGTGGATACCGAAATAATTAGTACCGAGATATCCGAAGAATTTAGAGCTTCTAGGGGGCTTTACAAGGCCATTGGTGATTGGTCGTTTTATCCGAACCAAAATCAAAAATTAATTGATTTTCTTCGGACAAATGTAAATCAATTTAATTCTTATGAGATAGCTGCTTTTATGCAGTATCACTACAAGTTGAATGATATTAGTGATACATATATAAATAATATCGCGTCTTTTGTTCAAAACACAAATGTCTCTGGTGGCACTTCAACCAATAATGGTACTCAAACTAAGAAATGCAATTGTAGTCTCATCTTAAATACTTATAGAGATGCTCCATCCATTTCTGAGTCATATTCTGGTTCTCCAGAAGAAACTAATTACCTAGCAATTGGAAATGGAGCAGCAAAAAATATGAAGCTGAGTATGGTAGGAAAACACGCAAGTGGTAAGTATGAAGCAAATATAGGAGGTGTGGTATCACCATTGTATTCGATTATTTCTTACAACTTAGTATGTAGTGATTATTACACTGACTTGCCTGAGGAATGTATGTGTCCGAAAAAAATATTGTATGACTATTCCTATACTGCAAGGCTGACCACAAAAGCAAAAAAAGGAGGAGGCACATGGATTTGGTCAGCGGGTGCTGAAGCTACGGCAGAAGATTATGCTTTATTGACCATAAGAAACGGAGGTTCTGTATCCGCAGCAGATGCTGGAAGAATAAGGATTTCATCAAATTGCAACTCTTCTTGGAATTCTGGTTGGTGGTCACAGGCTGCAAATGTAATTGTATCTGCAGCTGGTGTAGCTATTGATAGTAATGCGACCCTATCATCGTGGGCGAATTTATTGCCCAGTGTAGTCACTCTATTTTCTACAAATTTCTTTAATAAAAGTGGAGATTGCACCGATAAAAATGAAATAAATAATTTAATGGCAGGGAGTGGTGAACTTACTCTAACTACGAATAAACCAGTCGACATATTAATCTCAAGTTTAGGTTACGAATATGTGCGAGGTTTCGGTAAGTGGGATAGTCGTTCTGCCATTGTAAGTGATTACCATTTGGCAGTGGTTTTATTAGGTCAAGATTTGAATAGACCTGAGTGTTGTACTCCGAATGTTGCAGATTTTCATATAGGAAATTTTGAAGATGTGTTTGTTACTTTACAACCATTTAATATCCAAATAAAAGTATTAGACGGTAGTGTCAATTCGGATGCAAATCTTAAAGGGAAAGTCAATAGATTATTTACACTTTGGGGACCTTGGCCAGGACTGGTTAGGGATGGGAATGGCCATTACATCCTAAATGGTGATGATGGACACTTTGTAAGGACTTTTCCTGGTTGTGCACCGATAGACCCTATTAATGAAGGTGATCTTGAAAATCGAACTGCAATAAATCATAATAATATTAAAGTTTTCCCTAATCCTGTTAATGATGAGATTCATATTAAACAACAACAACTAACAAACATCGTATTGTACGATATGCAAGGAAAAGTCATGATAAATCAGTATGTTGACAAAAACAACGATATACATAGCCTAAATGTAAGTCATCTCCCAAGTGGGCAATACTTTTTAATTGCAACTGATAATGAAGGTAAAATCTGGTATAATCGTTTCCAAAAAATTTAAACATGATAACAAAAATTTTAAACCTAGTAGTTTTTATTACTTTATTAATGACATACGGATGCAAAAAAGAATGTAATCCGTCGTGTGGCCCTTTACAATTTTGTGATGATGGCGTATGCAGTTGTAAAGCTGATCAGTTTTTAATCGGTAATTCCTGTCTCAGTAGATGTGAAAATTGTTTTGAAGGCTCTTTCGATTGTGGATGTACTGATAAGTATATTTTTAATACATCAGCATTTGATGATAGTTCAGTTTTACTTAATTTTGTCATTACTGGTACAATTGGTATTAGTAATGCAAATACTACAGTGACAAAATTAAGTCCTACAAGATATAGATTTTTAATTCCTAGATCGTGTGATGTGGGAGATAGAAAATCAACGCATATAGAGTTTTTTGTAGATAGAGCTGATTTGACACAACTAAACGTAGATGCAAGATATCACATCCTGCCATCCAACGAAACTTTAGCGACTTGTAGTGCTATATTTACAAGGTAGACCGTGGAATAAAACCAGATGCTAACAATGCATTGAACGAAGGGCAGTCCTATCTGGACTGCCCTTCGTCAATGCTAGCCGGTGGCATCCAGTAGAGAAGAAAAGTCTCCTCCGCCAGAGATGACAGCTATCAAAGTGAGTATCATCTCACAACGGTAGGTGCTGACGGTACAGCACGGTCAAAATGTTATGGCTTATGAAAGCGGTAAACGATGAATTAGTCTAG
>JBBRVQ010000179.1:0-3244 GCA_038246735.1 Chitinophagales bacterium | reverse complement strand
TGACATTGCCGCTCGCGTCACGAATATAGTAATTTGCATACTGCGCATCGCCATTGGCATCATAGATATTTTTGCTGAGGCGGTTTCCGGAAGGGTTATACGTAAAGCCCAAATCGCGCTCTGTGCTGCCCGAAGGGCGTAAAATGCCCCTGATTTTGCCGTCGTTGCGCCCCCCATCTCATTGAAGTAATCTTCTTTCAAATTCATTATTCCCTTTCTGAAACCAAGAAAACGGAAAATCAATTTATTACTTGCTTATTAATAATTATATCATATCCAAAATAACCATCTTTGGCCTGAATAAAAATACCTTGAGCCGATTTAACAACATTAGGATCCCACTCTTTAAAATAGATTCGTTTATCCAGATCATTCCTTTTTATTTCGAAATAAGGAATCCCGAATGCAGCTCTTTTACGTCCTTTAATACCAAATTCAAAATCAACATACTTCTCAATTTTGGAATCTGAAGATCCAAAGTTGAAATTAGTCCAAAGAAAAAGTGTGAGCAACGAAAAAGATAAGCTAAAAGCATTCAAAAAATAATCTTTATGATACAATACCCCTCGCAAAGCATAAAAAGTTGCTCCAAAAATTGTAAAAATTGAAATGACAAATACCAAGAGTACATTTACTCCTATGAATGTATTTCGATACAAGCTCTGTAATTCGGGCAACAAAAATGCACATCCAATAAATATAAAAACATAGAGCCCAGATAATCTCTCTCCTCTAGAATATTCCTTCCGCTTGGGACTTTTTTTATCTATCGTTACCATATATATTCCGTAAGCCATTTATCAAGATTTATATATCATTTTCTCAAATCACAACAATTACCAACATGTTCTGAGATTACCTCCATCTCATGTAGCCCGTATCTCCTTCATAATATAGAACTCCGACAAAATCATTCTGAGAAGTTTCAAAGTCGTCTTTTACCCGAAAAAGTTCAACTCCAAACGGAATTCTATATCCATCTCTAAGTCCTGCACTCAGGTTGCCAGTCGGGTCAATCATAACAGATTTTGGTACTAAACCGTCAGAATCAATTGTTATAGTGTATGGCTTAAATTCTGATACAATGATATCAAATTTATTACTACCTGCTATGGGATAACGTGTCTCTCCGTCTTCAGATTTAACGTCGATATACCATTCCTGCCCGTTTTGAAAGTTTTCTAATTGAATCTCAAACATTACCGGAACTGGGTGAATACGAGCTGAATCCATTAAATTAGAATGGGTATAATTCCCCCTGCAAATCGATGTTACCTCATATCCTTCAATTTCCCGGTGTTTTAACAAATAAAAAGCACTATTATTTTCCATTGTAAACGAGAACCCATTTTCTTCATTGTAAAAATTATTTATTGCAGAATTTTCTAATAAATTAAAATCGCTTTGTATTAAATCCTTCAACTTGGTTAACCCCTCTTTATTATCTGATATATATAAGTTATACCATACAATATGACCTAATATTAGTTCACCCATGTGATCTAATAATATCATCGATTCAGTGATTAACACCGAATCCTCAGAATACTGAAAATCAACTACTGGGACTTCAGGAAAAACAAATTCAAAATTCTCTGATTCTGTATAGTACTTCGAGAATGTGCGTTGTCCATCGAGTCCACATGACTTCAATAATATTAAAATGGTCAACAGGACGAATTTCGGGCAAGCCATGGATCAATAAAATATTTATTAATAACGTGATTGAATCGAACACCCCCTGATTCAAGTTTCAGCTCCTTACCATCATCATAAATAATTCTTAATTCTATGGTCACACATATTTTACCGATTCCAGGATCGATATGTACTTTATAATTATAGGCATCAACCTTTTCAATGTGATAGTCTTCAATTGATACAAAATTTATCATATATGGTTCATACAAGATGCTATCAGGTATTATTACAAATTGTTTTAATTCTTGACCTTTTTGCATACATAGAACAAATTCTTCAACGAATTTATCTCTGTTAACTTGAGCATTCATGGTACCATAAAATAATAAGACCAATACAAATATAGATACTTTATACTTCATACAAATTAATCGTTTTAATTTAAAATTTAACATATCCTATTGATCTTCCCTTTTTTAAAGATTTTGATTTTTCCTGCTTTGGAGTTTGGGTCGCTGACCCTTTTTGATCTGATGCTTTTCCAGAAGGCTTATTAAAGGTCTGGTCATATGAGACTCTGATTAGATCTAAAGCCTTTGTTTGGAGATCTGTAATCACATTTCCCATAACTTCGCCAGGAGCACCCGATGCCTGATCTATTTCATGGTTAAGTCTCCTAAAATCTATTTCAGCTTTAACATATTTTTTTTCACTAATTGCATTATTACCTGAACTATTTAGACGTCCAAGACGGTCAACTGCATTCTTTGCTACATTGAGCTTACTCTTTTTCTCTCTAATTATTTTAGCCAGCATTCCTTCCAGATCAAATCCAGCATTTTTTGCCATTTTAGATATTTTTGATCCAACTATCTCACTTAACAAGGATTCGGCAAAAGTACCAGGATCTCCGTTTAATTTATTTGCCAAATAATCTATTGAAGCAGAAACTAAATCTTCAGCGTATTTATGAATGATGGGTTTATTCAATAGTTTAAATGTTTTACTCGCTGTTTCCGCCATTCCAAAACCAAAAAGGCTTGTAAACCCACTTCCTCCCACGGAATACCAATTAATATCGTTCAATGCCGTGTCAAAATCTAACCCGTTGGTCAGCAAGTTTACAGTTAATTGACTTCCAGCATCAAAAAGGGCAGATAATAATGCACACGGAATACATAATTCTCCGTTCAAATCACTCCCCAAAGTAGGTACATTATTGGCAAATGAATAAGGACTTGACCACGGTAGTATTCTAAATTTTGGATCAATCGAAGCAAAGCGACCTAATCGACTGTCATAAATCCTCGCCCCAAAATCATAACTATTCCCCTTCCCTTTTACTTCATCATCCTTCTCCATCCCATTAAACCCATACCGATACCCCCCTCCGGCGATCTCTTCAGACCCAGGCGCACCCTCCAAATCTTCGCAGGTAGAAGCATACAAATCACTTATCTCACCCGCGCTCAGCGCACGTTGATAAATCAGAAATTCGTCAAAACCCGCCCTTGTGCGCAGGGCACCATCAGAGCGGCCAACTCTGATTTTGCGGCCAGCTACATTATTTACAGCACCTGTGCCCACAAAAGTGGTCGCCACC
>JBBRVQ010000178.1:0-3302 GCA_038246735.1 Chitinophagales bacterium | reverse complement strand
TATCGAAGGCGATGTAAGTATCAGATATGAAATTAACCATAAAGGCGATGTCACAGATGTAAAAGTCATTGGTGGCTTGGACGAAGTTTGTAATGATGAGGCCATGAGAGTAGTTAAGTTATTGAAGTTTATTGTACCTAAAACACCACGAGGCTTCAAAGTGACCTTCCACAAAAACATCCGTATCCACTTCCGTTTAAATCAGATCAAGCCAGCTCAAATTGCGCCAATTCAAATAACTGAGTCTGCACCTTCTGTTGGACAGAATATGCAGATTAATTATACGATTATCCTGAAACCTACTAAACCAGTAGATAAGAAAAGCCCACAACCAGTTAGCTATCAGTACATCGTAAAAATGTAACTTTCAGCTCATGGTGGTTTAGTAACGGACAGCCTAACGCTATCACCCGATCACGTCGATCAAAGGTAGATCATCGTAGCGTCTTCGCTACTATGGCATTTGTCCAAGCTTCCAGCTCTCCACAGAAAAAAAGATCCGCTAACCCCTAATAAACATCGGGTCAAAGTTGCGTAGATCATCGTAGCGTCCTCGCTACGATGGTATTTGTCAAAGCTTCCAGCTTTCCTAAGTAAACATCGGGTCAAATCATCGTCGATCATCGTAGCGTCTTCGCTACGATGGTATTTGTCAAAGCTTCCAGCTTTGCTTCAGTGCACACCAAGCCTCTACTTAGGGTACCATCCTCATCTTATATCTTCACAATCTTAATAGTCTCAACTTGACCATCATGATTGATTTTTATAAAATAGAGTCCAGCGGTCAGATCATCGATAGAGATGTATTGATCTTTTGACAATGACTTGAATGCCTTCACCTGCTGACCTGCCACATTATACACATCAAGAGAGTATGCTTCGATATCCGTAGTCACTTGAAGTCTACCTTCAGTAGTACGTGGTGTGATACTGAGATTACCTACGGTATTATGTCTTACGGATTTTATGTCAGAATACGAATACTTACCATCGTAATCCGTCTGTTTGATACGGTAGAAGTTGATACCGGCGTATGGTTTTACGTCTGTATATTCGTAAGTCAAAGTTGTTTGGCTATTTCCGGCACCTTTGATCTCACCTATCTCATCGAAGCTACGTCCATCTGCCGATCGCTCGATGGTAAAGTAATCATTGTTGGTTTCTGAATATGTATTCCAAACTATAGCAGTGGTCTTATTTTTAGCAGTAATACTAACGTTACTAAATGTTACTGGTAGTGGAGCTATAGGGACCACAATTGGGACACCATTACTACAATTTGTTCCACCACAAGCAGCATTTGAGTGGTCTGAATAACTCATTGTAATCGATGCTGGTGGGCATGATCCAATACTAAAAATATAATAGGTGTCAGTAGCATTTGATTGAAGGCACTGATTATTAACTATTGTAGTATTAGTCGCACCACATATTACAGTGACTCTTACAGATTTGCTTCCGCCTGAGGTTGACTGCACTACAATAGTCAGCGTTGTATTAGTGATAAAAGCTTGACTAATAACACCACAGTTTTGAGCTGATATTGAAGTTATAAAAATTGAATAAATTAAAAATTGTGTAAAAAAAAATTTCATGAATAAATTATGTTTGGTTATTTTAAAAATTACAACAGAACAGATTTAGTATTTATAGTCATAAATGAAACGATTCCTACCAAAAAAGTATGACGTAAAATTACTATAGCGATATGTGTTTATTGTTGAAAACCTGGAAAAGTACCCTTGTTTTCACAATAATTAGTCTAAATATTAAAATTTCATCCACTAATTCTACTTTGTTAAATTTAATATGCAGATAACCAATATATTGTAAATATTTCGTATATTTACATTGTCGTTTTTGAGACATCAAAATATCTCTTACCTTTAGGAACAGCAGTAACAAAAACGACTTTTTTAAGAACAAAAAACAAAGCCTTTATGAAATTTTTCAGGTCGTCAAGGATGGCGACCTATGGACACATGTCATTGATTATCAATCAGTTTTCAAATTAAAGACTATTGATCTCTGCGAAAATTCTGTCAAATATCTCCAAGGTTTGTTCTGTGCTGAACGCTCCAAACGCAATATTGAACGTATGGTAGAGAAGTCAAAAGCACAATATCAATCTCAACAACACTTCATCACTGATTCACCCTGGAGTGCTTCGCAGCTCATGATGGACGTTGCAAAAAAAGTCAATACAGATTTAGGAGATACAAAACTTCAAGCCCTAAATATTGATGAAAATAGTAACAAAAAATCAGGCAAACACTCCGTTGGAGTCTCCAGGCAATACAATGGAAATGAGGGTAAGATCGAAAATTCACAAACGGGAGTATTTGCTTCGTTAGGAAGCGGAGAAAAAGTATGTTTGGTTAATTCTCGTTTATACCTTCCAAAGGAGTGGACAGATGATGAAAAAAGATGCATCAAAGCAGGCGTCCCCAAGAAGGCCATTAAATACGCTACCAAGGTGCAACTTGCCATGGATCTAATAGAAGAATTGGATAACAATGGAATACAATATGGATGGATAGGCGCAGATTCTCTATATGGTCAGGGGTATGAATTTGCAAATACACTGGACAAAAAAGGAAAGAAGTTTGTCTTGGATGTAAAGCTTAATCAACATATCTATCTTACAGAACCAGAAGTATTGGTTGAAAAGCGAGTGACAAAAAAGGGGAAACAGATCATAAAGCTAACCCATGAACAAAAGTCAGTAAAAGTAGAAGATTACTATAAAACGTTGACAAAGAGTGATTTCACCCAAGTAGACTGGCGCAAAGGCACCAAAGGATGGCTGAAAGCCATGTTCCATATCCAAACAGTTTGGGTATGGGATACCAAGTCAGAGAAAACACAAAAGAGAATACTCATCATTAGAAGGGATCAAAATAAAATAAAATTTTCGTTGAGCAACTTTGCAGTTGAAGAAAGAAGCATTGAAGAATTTGCTTACATGCAAGGTCAAAGATATTGGATAGAGAGAGCATTTCAAGACAATATCGGAGAACTGGGAATGACCGACTATCAGGTAAGAAAATATAATTCATGGTACCACCACATGGCACTAGTGATGATGGCAATGCATTTTATTCTCAAAAAGCGGTTAGAAAAAAAGGAAGATATCCCACTACTGTCAGCCAGAGATGTCAGACTACAGACCATTGCTTTACTCCTGTCGCAAGGGGTAACCATGGAAAATGAAATAACACAAATGCTCCATAGGCACGTCCAGCGAGAAAAAGATATACAACGGCGCTTTAAAGATGATAAAACTGATAACCTGTATGAAG
>JBBRVQ010000177.1:0-3326 GCA_038246735.1 Chitinophagales bacterium | reverse complement strand
TAACTGTGGCGCTTGCTGATATTGATAATGATGGCTATTACGAAATGGCTGTTGGCAATGAAAGAGGTGGTATTGTTTTTTATAACACTATTTTTAAAACAGATAGTGTTTCATCGATTTTTAGCGCTGATAATAATTCTCCTAAAATTAAAATATTTCCCAACCCTGCTTCGTCCTTCATTAATGTATATGCACCTTTTCAAATAACTTCAATGGAACTCGAAGATATTTCAGGAAAACATATTATGTTTATCGACGTTAATGGACCCAATTTATTGCCCCCGTTGCCATCAGGCATGTATATCTTAAAAGCGAAAACAAATGAAAGTTTAATTATCAATAAACTAATAATTTCTGCATCTGAATGACGAATTTATTTTGCAATTTATAATTTGTCCATTAAAATGTAGTTACTTTAATTTTTTGGAATATATTTGTCCATTACAATATCAAAAACATATGGAAGTTAGAGATCTAAAATATCTTATGGCTTATATAATACCCTTAAGCACATTTTTATCCATTTATATAGGTGGGACATTTAGCTACTTGACCGTAATCGTTGCCTTTTTCATCATACCAGTGATTGAGTTATTTACAAAAAATGACACTGAAAATTTGTCAGAGCAAAATATAAAAAACAAACTTGCCAGCAGATATTTTGATGGATTGTTATATGTTAACGTGATTTGGGTATATGGTATTTTGATCTATTTTATTTATATCTTGCAACAATACAATTATACATCTTCTGAGCTTATTGGCATGACATTAAGTACTGGTATCATGTTGGGAAGCAACGGCATAAACGTCGCGCATGAATTGGGACACAAATCAGGTTTTTGGCCACAAAATGCGGCAAAACTTCTATTACTTCCCAATTTGTACATACATTTCATCATTGAACACAATTACGGACATCATCTAAAAGTAGCAACCCCGGATGATCCTGCCACATCAAGGTATAAAGAATATTTATTTACTTTCTGGATCAGATCTATTTCTCAAAGTTTTTTCTCTGCGTGGAATATTGAATCCAACAGACTTAAAAAAATGAATCAAGCTATGTGGAGCTACAAGAACAGCATATTGCGCTTTTTATTCTACCAGATGATTTATATTGTAACCATCATGATTGTTTTTTCACCATTTGTGGCAATAATTCTAATAGCGTCAGGAATAACTGGAATACTTCTGCTTGAATCTATCAATTATGTAGAACATTATGGCCTTGTCCGACGAATGCTCCAGAATGGCAAATATGAAAAAGTGGAAACGTTCCATTCATGGAATTCAGATCACGAAGCAGGCAGAATAATACTTTACGAACTTACCCGACACTCAGACCATCATTTTAAAGCCAATAAAAAGTATCAAATCCTAAACCATTATGATGAAAGTCCACAATTGCCTTATGGATATCCAACCAGTATTTTAATAGCACTTTGCCCTCCATTGTGGTTTAAAATAATGAATCCAAGGGTGGAACAATGGAGAAAAATTCATTTGGAAGGTCACTGATTTTTTTTATCAAACACTATTCCTTCCAGATCTGCTTCAGAATAATACACTGATTTTAATACTTTTTTGTCCGCGTTCCTATAAACAAGATATTCTCCCTCCTGCTCTTCGATAAATGATTCCGTACTCTTTTGTTCACGATAATATTTTTGGGTTTCCAGCGCTTGATCTAATGTTTTGCAGGTTTTACTCATGTTGGATCGCTGTACCTCGTCAAAGAGTGCTTTAAATCTGGAGCCAAGTCCGAATTCCAACACTGCGCCTGATAATACATATTGAAGGTCACTTAATGCGTCTGCGACGGCAACTATGTCATTTTCCAAAATAGCTGTCTTTAGTTCATCCAGCTCCTCTTGAAGCAATGCAATCCTAAGATTACACCGTTTTTCCTCCGGTATTAAAGGGGAAGTCAAAACAGGTAAATTAAATATATCATGAAATGCTGCGACGCTAGTGAGCGCTGAAGGTTCGTCAAATATTTGATATCGTTTGGCCATAAGACATAAAAAGCATTAGGTATTTAAAAAATGCAAAAATAAACTTTACAAATGACTATCTGACAATTAATAAAAAATACCGGCAGAAACTTAAAAAAAATATTAGGTTTGTGGTATTCAATCTAAAACCTTGTTATGGATCGCAAAACATTTGTCAGAAATTCATCAATAGCTGTCTTGGGAAGTGGGGCTTTATTGGCTTCGTGCAGCAATAAAGAAAAAAGTGCAGACATTAAAAAAGATCTTACACAAAAATATATATGGAAAATGGTCACCACATGGCCTCCTAATTTCCCTGTTTTAGGTGAAGCCTGCCAGCTTTTTGCTGATTGGGTACATCAAATGTCAGGTGGTCAGATGTCCATCAAAGTGTATGGTGCCGGTGAATTGATACCAGGACTCGAAGTCTTTGATGCTGTAAGTAGCGGAGCATCTGAAATGGGAAATGGAGCGGCATATTATTGGGCAGGAAAATCTCCTGCAGCTCAGTTTTTTACTGCTGTTCCCTTTGGTATGAATGCACAACAAATGAATGCCTGGATGTACTGCGGCGGTGGTATAGAACTTTGGAAAGAATTATATGAAAGATTTGGCCTTATTCCATTTCCGGCAGGCAATACTACTATGCAAATGGCGGGCTGGTTCAATAAAGAAATCAATACAATAGATGATTTCAAAGGGCTTAAAATGAGAATACCCGGACTGGGTGGAAAAGTATTGGCAAAAGCTGGCGGGACAGCTGTACTTTCTTCAGGCAATGAGATCTATACCAATCTTGAGCGCGGCGTAATAGATGCTACCGAATGGATCGGACCTTATCATGATTATGTCATGGGATTTCATAAAATAGCAAAATATTATTATTCTCCGGGTTGGCATGAACCAGGATCTGTTTTGGAAAACATCTTTAATTTGAAAGCTTTTAATGAACTTCCAGAATACCTGAAAGTCATCCTAGAAACAGCTTCAGCCCGTATGAATATATGGGTTATTTCAGAATTTGAAGCAAAAAATAATGAATATCTCGAAAAATTGATCAACGAAGAAAAAGTTGAAATCAGAAAATTTAACCCTGAAGTATTACAAACACTAAAAAAATATACCAACGAAGTACTGGAAGAAATGGCAACATCCGATCCTTTTACCAAAAGAGTGTATGATTCATTTACTTCATTTGCCAAAAATATCAGAAACTGGGCAAGCTATTCAGAAAAACTTTACCACGATCTATTATAGCTCTTACTTTGGGGGTGCATAAAGTTTGTAAGTATTAAAAGCATATCCGCCCCATATACCTAAACCTCCTTT
>JBBRVQ010000176.1:0-3367 GCA_038246735.1 Chitinophagales bacterium | reverse complement strand
ATTGGCACTTGGGTTACCCCCTATATACCCTTACAAGATAATCATCATAGAGTAAATTACAAACATTTAAAAGAACTATTTTTTCCAATACTCCAATAAAATAAAGCCTTTCAGAAGATTCCTTAACTAAACGACATTGATATAGGATTCTATATTGTTAGGGTTAGCGATAGTCAAACTACATATAATCAGAAACTTTTAATTAAATAAGCTATTTAATTAAAATTCAACAAGACGAAGTCGAAATTGGACTTTAATGAATGTGCAATCGGTATAAGTCAAAATAAAAGACATCCATATCCGCAATCGGGAACGTTCCCGTTAAAATAGCATCCTTTTTGAAAAAAAACACCACTTTCTTCAATTTATATACATTTAATTAGATAGAACAAAATTCTGTCTCGATTTTTGAAATGAGTCAGAATAAAACTTCACTAAATTAATTTTACTCAATTAACTTCATTAAATTAATTTTACTATGAAAAAAAGAAATCACAATCTGTTCAGAATTGCCGTTTTGGGATTCATTCTGGCAGTGCTTCACTTTTCGGTGAATGCCGCTGTCGGTGAAAGGCTTGCTCCCGAAGAAGGCAATTTAAAAAGTGTCTCTACTATCCAGCAGCAAAAGTCCGTCATCGGTAAAGTAACCGACTCTTCAGGCGGCTCGATTCCGGGTGTGTCTGTAGTCGTTAAAGGCACCACCATTGGTGTAATTACCGATATGGATGGGAAATATACCATCTCCAATATCCCTGAAAATGCCACCTTGCAGTTTTCATTCGTGGGGATGAAAACACAGGAAATTGAAGTTGCAGGTAAAACAAGTATAAATATAACTCTGGCTGATGAAATTATTGGAATTGAAGAAGTTGTTGCAGTGGGTTATGGAACCGTTAAACGGAGTGACTTAACAGGTTCTATATCTTCTATCTCATCAAAAGATATAGGGCAAAGCAGAGTAATGAATGTTGATCAGGCATTACAAGGGGTAATGGCTGGTGTTCAGGTGTCTTCACAAGGAGGAAAACCAGGGGCTGGTATGTCTGTTAATATTCGCGGTGTCAATAGTACACGTAATAACCAGCCGTTATATGTGGTTGATGGTATACAGCTTGGTAATGGTGGTGGGGTAGATTATAATAATACTGAATCCTATAACCTTAATTCAAAAGTTGGTGTCATTCAAAACTTTGATATTTCAAGTATCAATCCTGACGATATTGCTTCTATCGATGTGTTAAAGGATGCTTCATCAACTGCTATTTATGGTTCGCGAGCAGCCAACGGAGTTGTTCTTATTACTACAAAGAAAGGTCAAAACGGACAAGCAAAAATTAATTTTAGTGCAGTATTTGGTCAGCAAAAGATTTCAAAGAAAATTGAAATGCTTAATGGTGAGGAATATATGGATTTCTATATGACCGCATACCGAATTGCCAAGAATAATCCAGCTTTGACAAATACTACCGTATTTGACAACATTAAGAAAAACATAGGTCCCGGAGGTTATAATACAGATTGGCAAGATGAAATATATAATACTGCCCCACAAAAAGAATACAATTTATCTATTTCAGGAGGTGTAAATAATTTGACCTATTACATTGGTGGTGGCTACAATAAACAAGAAGGTATAGCAGGCAAAAATACTTCAGGTTTTGAAAAATACACTTTTAAAACAACTATTGAAAACCAGGTACGCAGTTGGTTGAAAATTGGATTGAACCTGAATGGTGGCCTAACAAAAAGCGGACTGATTGAAATGTTCAACAGCTTTTCAGTAACGAATGACACTTTAACAAATATGCCTTTCCTGCCTGTACACTGGAATACTACAGGATTGTCAGATAGAACACAACTTGATAACAATATTGATTTTATAACTTTTGGTAATAATTATCGCAGTGATTTTATTCCGGGGGGATGGTCAGGCCCGGGAAATGCCGCCGATCCGACCAGCGATGGTAATAACACACTGCGAAGAAATCCTGTGGCTCAGATGAATCTGCAAAAAAAGCAAGTTGATAAATATCAGGGCTTAGGATCACTTTATGCAGATTTTACTCCTGTAAAAAATCTTATCTATCATATTGAACTTAATGGTACTTTAAGCAATGGTTTTTGGTTTACTCAGTTTCCATTTTTCAGATATGGTTACAGGACCACCGAGGATGCCCTTGATAAATTAAATGAGGGACGTACCTTTGGTTTTATGAAAGAACTAAGCCACTATCTTACATACAATATAAACCAGTCTCAATATAATATTTCTCTAATGGCAGGACATACTGCATCGGAATCAAATATTGAGGATATAAGTGCAGCAAAATACAATGCCATAAATCCCTCCATTATCCTAGATCAATATGAACCATCTGGTCAGTCAGTAGGAGGTGGAAAAAGTGTTTCAAGGATGGAATCTTTTTTTGGTCGAGGTACTTTTTCACTCATGGATAAATACCTATTTACCGGTACATTACGAAGGGATGGGTCCGATAAATTTAGCAAAGAGAATAAATATGCCACCTTTCCATCATTGGCTCTTGCCTGGAAAGTTTCTAATGAAAGTTTCATGTCATCATTTACGTGGTTATCCAGTATGAAACTTCGTGGAGGATGGGGAAAAACGGGTTCACAAAATATTGATGCTTTTTCTTACGCATCGCTGGTTCAAAATGTAAATCTTGCAAATTTTGGTTCAAATATTGGCAGGAGAGGTTCGGCAATGTATGTTGACAAAATTGCAAATCCGGATGTAAAATGGGAAACAACCAGTCAAATTGATGTCGGTTTAGATGCTGCCTTTTTTGAAAACAGTCTGATCCTTGCCATAGATTTGTATAAAAAGAATACCACCGATTTGTTACTTGGTTCGTACCCACTTCCCAGTTACGTGGGAAAAACTGGCGCTACTGTCAATCTGGGTGAGTTTCAGAATACAGGTATTGATTTTCAGGCTGATTTTAGAAATATCTTAAAGAAGAAAGACTTTATTTGGGATTTTGGTGTAAACTTTTCAAAAAATAAAACCGAAGTAATTGATATCGGTCCTCTTTCATTAGAAAAGGGAGGAGTTGGATACATTTCATTTGGAAGCAATACCCGTGGTTATGTGGGTAAGGAATATGGCGTTTTTTGGGGCTTTAAGACGGATGGTATTCTCCAAACTCCGGACGAAATTGCTGCTTTAAATGCAAATGCTGTTTCAATGGCAACTGCTAATGGACTTGCAAACCCGAATAATATTAAATTTCAAACAAGTTCAACCGGACCGGGAGATGTAAAGTTTATAGATATAAATGGTGTGGATAAAAATGGTAAAATTGTATGGGGAGTACCCGACGGCAGGATAACAGTCGAAGATAAT
>JBBRVQ010000175.1:0-3393 GCA_038246735.1 Chitinophagales bacterium | reverse complement strand
TTGCAGGCTATGAGCCTACTGTTACCATAGCAACCCGTTACATACAGCCCCCTTTAGGGGGTCGGGCTGTTGAAATAAAAGTCTCTGACAATGGGGGCGGCATTCCAGCATCGGTAAAAGATAAAATTTTTCAACCTTTCTTTACCACCAAACCAACAGGACAAGGAACGGGATTGGGGTTGAGTTTGAGCTATGATATTGTAAAAGCGCATGGTGGGGAATTGAAAGTAGAAACAAAAGAAGGTGAAGGAACTACTTTTACTGTCACATTACCGATTTAAATTAAAATCATGGAAAAAATAGTTTTACTCCTATTGTTTATAATAAGCGTTACCAATAATGCGCCGGCACAGTTAAATCAAAATAATCTTACCCATTACAATGAATTAGATGGTACAGATGTGTTTTGCACGCTTGCCGATAGTTTTGGAAATATCTGGATAGGTACTCAAAACGGTTTAGCACGTTATAATGGTTATGAATTCAAACGATTTTATTTTGACCCAAACGATTCGGGTTCTTTAAAAGACCTCGCTGCGTTGAGTCTATTTGAAGACCATAACGGAAATATATGGATTGGTAGTTTGTCGGCCATTAATAAATACAACCCAAAAACGAAATCTTTTACAAGATATTCTTATGATAATTTAGTCGGATTACCACCAAGTGGACAAAGCGGAATTACATCAATAACGGAAGATCATAATGGTCGTATCTATTTTGGTGTTGAATCGTCAATTTTAGAAAAGATAGATAATGGGCTTCTCTACTATGATGAAAAAACCGATAAAATTAAAAGTTTTAAAAATTCCGGCAACCTCGAAATACAAAATGTGTTTAGTCTTGCAACAGATAAACATGGTGTCATTTGGTTCAGTGGATCCAGTGGTTTTTTTAAAATAGATAAAAACAAAAAACTTTCCGAAGTTAAGTTAGGTGAAAACGAAATAAAGAGCAAGGATAAAATATTTTTATGGAGTTTAAAATTTGATTCAGCTAATCTGCTTTGGATGATTTCAAATCAAAATAAACTGCATTCCTATAACACGATAACAAAAAAATTAAGTTCATTTACAATTAAAATTAATAGCGAAACCAAACAAAATTCGATAAGTCATCCAGCTTTTTCAATTGATAAAGATGGAACTATTTTTATAGGAACAAATAGAGAAATTGTACTTTTCGATAAAAAAACAGAAACTTTTGAAACAATAAAAACCGAAGGATCTGAAAAGGAGGAATTATCTGATATTTTTTCTTTAAACAATGACTCATTTGGAAATCTTTGGATAGGAACTAAATCAAAAGGGCTTTATAAATATGAAAAGCGGATTCGATTAGAAGCCTATGTCAGTCCATTAGACAAGGTTACCAAATTTAAAGGCTGGACATCAAATATCACCGAAAATAGCGATGGTAAAATATGGTTTACTTCCGAAGATGACAATATTAACACCTCTGTGGTCGTAATGGATGTTCTTACAAGAACTTTCAAGAGCTTTACTTATGCTTCAATTTTTAGAAAAAGCTCACATGTATTTAGTATCTATCCAGCAAGCAAAGATGAAATTTATTTCTGTTCTGATGATGGTATTTATAGTTATTCTATCAAAAATAATACTGCTAAACAAATAAATTTAGAAGGAGTACCAAAAAATATAACCGATATAAACCGTTTATACACAGACACTAATGGGAATTTTTGGGTTTTCAGTTTTAACGGTGTTTATAAAAGAAGTAAAAACAGCAAAACTTTTACTCTTTATGATCTCAGTAAACTGCCTAAAGGAAATGCTTCCAGCAATAGTATAAACTATTATTTTGAAAGTAAAAAAAATGGTCTTTGGTTGCTATCAGACAATGGATTGTTTTTATATAATTATAAAACGAATAAAATTGAACGCCATGGCTATGACAATACCAAAGGCGATGTTTTTATTTCACAAGATATTAATTCAATTTACGAAGATCCAACTGGCATTGCATGGGTTGGTACCTGGCAAGGCGGTATGAGTAAATATGACGTTTCTACCAAAAAAATTAAAACCTATACCAGAGCAGATGGGCTGCCATCTATGAGTATTCAAGGAATTTTAGGTGACGATAAAAATAAGGTACTATGGCTGAGCACTTTTAATGGTATGAGCCGTTTTGATATAAATACCAGCCAGTTTAATAATTTTACTTTGGACGACGGAATTCAAGGACAACTATATTCAGAAGGAGCCTGTTTGAAAACATCTGATAACCTTTTGATTTTTGGAGGTGCAAACGGAATAAATGTAATAAACCCCAATGACATTTTTCAAAATTCGCAGCCTCCTAAAATTTTTATAACTGATTTTAAAGTTGATAATAGGTCCATCATAATGGATGATAATGCTATTGTTGAAAAAGGAATTTTTAACACCAAAACTATAGATTTAAGCTATAATCAAAATAATCTAACAATTGATTTTATAGGAATCCATTTTACAAATCCATCTCAAAATAAATATGCTTACAAATTAGAAAACTATGATAAAGAATGGCGTGAAGTATTAAATCTACGGAGTGCCTTTTATTCAAATCTTCCTGCTGGAAAATATATTTTCAAAGTAAAATCGGCTAATAGTTTTGGGATTTGGAATGAAAAAGGAACATCAATCGAAGTCAACATTCTACCGCCTTGGTGGCATACTTGGTGGGCTTATTGCGTCTACGTTTTTTTAATAATTATGAGCGGATTTGGTTTATACAGTTACCAACGTCATCGTATAGTGCTAGCTGAACGTCAAAAAAATCAAAAAAGAGAATTAGAGCAAGCCAAAGCAATTGAAAAAGCTTTTACAGAACTAAAAGCTACACAAAAGCAACTTATCCAATCAGAAAAAATGGCAAGCCTTGGCGAACTTACTGCCGGTATAGCCCATGAAATACAAAACCCGTTGAACTTTGTAAACAATTTTAGTGAAGTAAATCAAGAGTTGATTGGTGAATTGGTGGAAGAAGTTGATAAGGGAAATACAGACGAGGTGAAAGAAATTGCTAAAGATATAAAAGAAAACTCTGAAAAAATAAACCACCATGGTAAACGTGCCGATGCGATAGTAAAAGGAATGCTGCAACACAGCCAAAGCAGCAGTGGAAAAAAAGAACCCACCGATATCAATGCCTTATGTGATGAATACCTACGCCTCTCTTATCATGGCTTGCGGGCAAAAGACAAATCTTTTAATGCGACGATAAATACTGATTTTGATAATAGTATTGGAAACATCCATATCATTCCGCAGGATATTGGAAGGGTGATTTTGAATTTAATTAACAATGCATTTTATGCGGTTGATGAAAAAAG
Organism: Chitinophagales bacterium; assembly: GCA_038246735.1. Classification (GTDB taxonomy): domain Bacteria; phylum Bacteroidota; class Bacteroidia; order Chitinophagales; family Saprospiraceae; genus OLB9. Next base: position 56 of record JBBRVQ010000175.1, on the reverse strand, counting down.
GAAAACCGGCATTGCAGGCTATGAGCCTACTGTTACCATAGCAACCCGTTACATAC
>JBBRVQ010000174.1:0-3584 GCA_038246735.1 Chitinophagales bacterium | reverse complement strand
AAGTATCATTATAGGCAAATAACCCATCCTAAATCCTTCCCTTAAAAAGGAAGGACTTTTTAATGATGGACAAATAAAATTATTTACCTGCATAATCAATTTCGTTTTTTATGGCACTTAACTTAAATATGTAAATTAAAATAGGCATGATCAAAGATTATCATATCACCACACATCAGGTATCGCAACGCTCGGCTGACGAAATCAAAAAAGGATTTATCGCAAGGAAAAATCTCCTGAATAGAATACTCACTAAAATTAATAACACCAACAGAACTGACTCTATTCAGCATAGCGTTTTTGTGGGACCACGTGGCAGCGGAAAGTCGTCGATACTCAATAGGATAAAGGTTGAATATCTGGAAAGTGACAAATTTATTCCCATCTATCTACCCGAAGAACAACCAGGATTATACAGGCTCTTTGATGTGTGGCTGGCTATTATAGATGAGTTGAAAGCACTTGGCTACCATATACAACGACCTGAAATCGATATGTCCCAAGAAGATTTTTCTTATCTGTCCAAAACAGGATATACGGTCATAAGCCAATTTCTACAGACAGAAAACAAGCAGATAATACTCTTGATGGACAATATCGATCGAGTCTTCAAAAACATAGATGATGACAAAGCCCTACTCAGAGAGTTGCTCCAAAACCACAAAGACCTCATCATCATAGGTGGCAGCACGGAGATGTCCGAAGATTTTTGGGATTATGGTGACCCATTCTATCAGTTTTTCAAAATCATCCAACTAGACGATCTCTCCAAAGCAGAAGTGAATGACCTGCTTACCCATTGGAGTGAAGTCCATGATCTTCCTGAAATCAAAGATGTATTACGCACCAATCCCGGCAAGGTAGAAGCCATCCGACAGATGACAGGCGGAAATCCCCGTACGATGATCATGTTTATCCGATTGCTCGTGGATAATGCACACGCTCAAGGTTTCGAATATCTCAAAGACATCATGGACCAAACAACTGCCATCTATCAGGAACGCTTGCAACAACTCACACCACAGCAAAGAAAAATCATAGTAGAACTAGCATCTATATGGCAGCCCGCCACTGTAGAGCAACTCGTCCAAACCTGTCTCATGCCCAGCAGTCTCATCTCTGCCCAACTCAACAAACTACAGAAAAGCAGAATCGTAGAAGCCCTAAAACCGAAAAAAGGAAAGACCGTATATCGACTCAAAGAGCGAATGTTTAATCTATATCTCATCATGACACAAGCTGGTGCATTGCAGAAAAAAAGAGCGAGGTATCTGACTGATTTTTTGGAGGTTTGGTATGATGAGCGGGAGATCCAGAATTATTATTACAGTACTATCCAACATTTTGATGATTTTAGCAATTCGCATGGTTTAGTTAGAGCAAAAGCATTAGCGCATAGTAAGTATTTAACTATTGAACAAAGAGATCATCTTCTGGATCTAGTGCAGGAATCTCCAGGATTTTATGGTTCTGATATAAGTATGTTACCTGAAAAGGCAGTTGACTTGATGGATAAAGCTTACAAGGAATATCAAAAACAAAAATTCAATGATGCTATAAAAACCTTATTGACAATAGAGCAGACATCAGAAAGTTTATATAGATTTTTAGCACAATGTTATTATGAAATTGGGAATTTCGAAGAAGCTGAAATTTTTTCCAAAAAGGCTATTGACGAAGGTAATACTAACGGATTTAATCTATATGCATCAATACTTTCGGATTTGAATAGAAAAGACGAAGCAGAAAAATACTACATTATGGCTATTGATAAAGGAGATAATGAAGCGTTAAATAATTATGCCATTTTACTTAAAGAATTAGATAGGAAAGAGGAAGCTGAAACATACTATTTACTTGCAATTCAACAAGGAATTATAAATTCGCTTTTCAATTATGCTAATTTACTAAGTGAGACTGATAGGAGAAATGAAGCTGAAATATACTACATTAAGGCAATTGAAAATGATCAAGTTGACTCATTTCAAATGCTTTTATTGAATTATTATTTTGATGATAACAAAAAGTCTGCTACAAATTTGATATTGAAATATAATAGAGAAAACTATCCTGAATTGTTTAAAAACATCATTGATTTATGGCTGCAAAACTTAGAAGAATACCAAAAAAACCGAAATTCTTTAACGCTAGTTGAAATTAATGATAAACCAGAGTTCTATATCAGAGAATCCTTAGTACACTATCAGTACGACTGGATCATCCAACTTTTTAATAAATATGAATCATTAAAACAACAATTCGAAGTTATGTATTTTGCAGCTTTGATGTTGCAAGACCCTAAGATAGATGTAAATATTTTAGTTCCTAAATCTATGCTGGAAGCGATGCAAGACGTACTTAGGTATGTGAAGGAGAGACAGGCGTTTTATTATGGTGGAAAGCAAAATAATTAATTTACTTATAATTTTAGACCAATGAAAAGTTTTATTAAAGAAGTTGATACATATTTAAATATAAGGAATGTTTTATGGATTTTATCGATATTAGCTCCGATTTTTTTAAACGAATTTGCGGTCAATGAATTCATTAAATTTCTAGATTTTCAATATCTTAAAGCTTTGCCATTTTATGCATTGATTGGTATTATATCCATATTGTGGACTCTTAAATCAAATGTGAGCGCAAGAATGATCATTTTTAAATGGTTCTTACCTGTTTGTATATGGATAAGTTTATACCTACCTAAAGAAGGAAACAATGTTTTCTTCATCATTTTTATTGACTTTATATTTTGTGGTTTAATTTTATATTCCATTTTCGAAGTTCTAAAATCAGATAATAACAATCCAGTAATCAAACAAGGCCTTATCTCCGACGACCCAATAGAGGAAGAAGTGAAAGAATATAGCTTCGGTAGAACAGAATATGCCAGAAGTATCGTCTCGGAAATCAGAAAAACGGTCAATAAACGTGCTTTCAATATAGCCATCACAGGTGCATGGGGAAGTGGTAAAACATCTTTTTTGAATTTGATCAAATGTGAAATGGAGAAAGAAGTGGATGATCAAAAAAGTGATAAAAATGAAAATAGAGAGAAACATGAAAAAATAAAATTTATCACTGTAAACTACAATCCTTGGGACTTCAAAGAAGATAAAATCATAGGTTTGGACCTACTCAAAACCATTAGTCACGATTTGGCCCAAGAAAAAGAACTACAAGACCAATTTAAAGGTTTGATGTTCTCACTGCAAAATGTGGATCAAAGTCCTTGGTACAAGGTGATCCCTTATTTCCTAAGTGGTTTTTCAAAAGAAAAATCCATAAACGAATACAGAAAAGAAATAGGAGACACCCTCAGAAGTCAAAATAAAAAACTTGTCATCTTTCTTGATGATCTAGACAGACTAGATGGAGATGAGATACTCGAAGTCTTCAAAACCATCCGCAATTCGTTTGATATTGCCAATACCTTTTTTGTCCTTGGATTTGATATTGATTATGTAGTAGAACAGATAAAAGATAAAGTCAAAGGAAGTGAAAATACAGATCGTGCCATTGAGTATTTGGATAAGATTTTTCAGATGAGGTTGAATATGCCCAGTAATGTGGACTTTGACTTT
>JBBRVQ010000173.1:0-3674 GCA_038246735.1 Chitinophagales bacterium | reverse complement strand
CATTGGTAAACCGGCAGTGGGACGATAAAGACGGCACCAAGCGCTACGCCACCGAAGTACGGCTCGAGAGCTTCTTGTTGCTCGGGAAGAAGGAAGATTGAAAATTAGTTTTTACCGCTGAAACACTAGGGCGCGACGCCAGTTGCGCCTTTTTTTCTCTCAAGCTCATTTGCAATAGCCGGCAAATTAGTCATCAAAAGTCTAAGTCCTGTTAAGATTGCTCAAAGATTTTAACTCAAATGCCAGCTTACCAGGCTTCATAATAGTCAGGATCTAATTAATTCACCCGCATGAAAGATTTTGATTTTAAATTGCTCCTACAGCAGAGATATAAAACCTTGTTTGATCTATTTGATTATTATAAGTGTTTATCCAAAAAGAAAAAATATCAGCTTGTACATTTATTTGATCACGCTGCGAGAATTGGGCAGCTATTTTATTGGGTTCATTATCATATAGATAGGCAGCAACATAAATAGCATTATTATCGTACAATATTTTTATGAGTGTTTTCTGTTGTTCATTTTCAGCAGTTCCATTTTCGGGTTGAAGCATAATGAAATTATTGCCAACTTCGGCTAATTCCCAAATTTTCTCAAAAGGTTTACCATCAATTTTTGGGACATCTGAAGTTCTTATAACATTGTACTGCCTTATTTTATTTTGACCATAAGACATAGTTATGGCTGAACACAACATTGTTGTGAAGATATATCTTAACATAATTTTTTAGATATTTTTCTAGAATCGTATCTTAAATTTATTAAGAATTGACTATCGGGTATATCGTCTTGTGCTAACTATATTGCCTTTTCGATCGTAAAATGTCCATAAACCAATTGGGCGTTTCCAATCTAAATATTTGCCTTTAGATTTAATGCTTCCATCTTCATAAAAAAAAGTAACTGGTCCTTCAACACGATTATCAATCAAGGTGCCTTGACATACTTTTTTGCCATCAGGAGCGTAGTCAATCCAGATTCCATTTCCTATTCCATCAACAAATTGCTGAACAGATTCTAATTGTCCATTGTCATAACTTGCATATAAAAACCCTGAGAATGGTATGTCTGAACCTTTTAGATAATACTTTTGTTCGTTATCGTATTTGATGTATGTTTCGCTCATGGCGCACATTTTTGTGTTGTATGGTGATGTAGTTTGCTTTTCTTGTGAACAAGCAACTGTAGAGAATAGAAAAACGAAGTATGTAATTAATATTAAATTTTTCATTTTATTCAATTGTTAAAAATTTGGTTTCCATATAATATAAATCCCAAGTTAGTTCACCACTTGCATCTTTATTTCCTGCTCGGTTGCTGCTAAAAAAGAAATACTTTCCATCGGGTGAAAAACTCGGAAAACTATCATCGCTGTAGGAGTTAATAGCAATTCCCATGTTTTTAGGTTTTGACCATCTACCATTAACTTTTTTTGAATAGAACAAATCGGTTCCCCAAGAATTTGGTCGGTTATCTGAAGCGAAAAGCAATAAATTTCCATCTGGTGATAGGCAAGGAGCACTATCAAAAAATTCAATATCGGAAGGTTCTATAAGTTCTGTTGGCTTCTCAAAAGTTCCATCAGATTTGAGTTCAGCATAAAATAGATTAGTAGCTTTTGAGTTGGCACCTTTTGTCCAATAATATAAATTTCCTTCTTTATCGGTAATTGGTCCTGCTTCGTAATTTTCTGGCCAAACATTATCCGCTACCATCAATTTATTGATTGTATTGGACAGTGGTTGTGGAATTGACCATTCGTTTCCTTGTTTATTCATAACCCAAATATTCATATCTTTGTTTTGTGATGAATTGTTATTTAACATAGGTCTACATGACGCAAAAAATAATTTAGTTCCTTGACTATCGATAAAAGCAGATTCATCTTCACTTACTGAAAAAGGAGCAATCTTCGGTTCTGACCAACCTTTTTCGTTTTTTGTGGTTACGTAAATTCGTTTTTGATTAGTAGTCGCATCTCTACGGGTAAAATAGGCTGTAGTTTCATCGGGGGTGAAATTTATACCCCATTCGTTGTTTTGATTTGTTGAAATTTTACCTTGTTCAAAAAGTTGCGGTTGATCGATGACTTCAATGCCATTTTCATATCTTCTTCTGTCCTGTAAAGTTCCATCAGTTTTATAAACGTATTCAAAACCTACTTTTTCATCATTCGCATAGGCTACATCAGATTGTAATTGACCATTTTCATAATAACTTCTAGATATACCAAAAGCTCGATCTTCAATATAAAAACTCTCGGAACGAAGTTTGCCGTTTGGGTGAAAATATTCCCATTTACCTTCGCCCATACTATTTTTCCAATTGGCACGATAACGTAAAGTACCGTCTAAGTACCATTCTAGCCAAAGTCCTTCAGCTTTTCCATTTTTTAGGGTTTTCCATAAAGACGGGCTATCATTGGCATACTGCTCGAAAATGATACCTGAATAGGATTTTATATCAGTTTCAGACTCTTTTGAAATAGGCAAAGCTGTTTGAATTTGTGCTTCTGCGGAGATCGTGAAGACAAGTAAAAAAAGAAAGATAAAAAGTCGTGTATTGGAAGTCATTGTCAATGGCTATAATGAAGAATACTCAAAATTACATTGACTTATTGAAGTATAAGTGAGAAATCTGTTGAGCTCGTGAATGGCTCGATGAAATGGTTAAAGCAACATTTTCTTAATTTCTGGTAAATACGTCTCGCTTATTTTAATTGAAGTATTGTCGGTGAGAATAGCGTTATAGTACCGCTCTATTTTTTTTATTTCGACTAAACAGTTTTTATTAATAAAATGCGAACGGTGTACTCGTATAAACGAATCGGGATTTAAAATTTCAATGAGATTCGAAATGCCTTTTAATGAAAGATACTCTACTTTATCTGTAAAAATCTTGGTATAATCACCATAAGCCTCGGCATAGATTATTGAACTTGTGTTTATCACTAATTTGCGACTACCCTTGTGAAGAATGATTTTATTAGGGAATCTATTTTCCAGGTTCAACAAGCTTTCAGCCAATGGAATCAATTGTTCCTGGTTATTTAAAATCCGGGATAGGGCATTTTCAAACCTAGCTTTTCCATAAGGTTTTAAAAGATAATCTATCGCGTGTACTTCAAAAGCCTTGATAGCATATTGGTCATAAGCTGTAGAAAAAATCACTTCGGGAAGTTCGTCTAGTCTTGCCAATACTTCGAAACCGTTAAGTCCTGGCATTTGTATGTCAAGGAAAATCGTGTCGGGTTTGAGTTGATTGACAAGTTTTACCGCCTCAATGCCATTGGAAGCTTCCCCAATGATGGAAAGTTCGCTATGCTGCGAAATATAATATTTCAGCAAGTCCCTTGCATCTTCTTCATCATCGATGACAAGTACAGTTTTCATATTTCAAAAGAAATTATAGTGCCCAAAGGAATATTGTCTTGAATTTTTAAATCAGAGTCATAAATTTTATTCAGGCGCAATTTTGTGTTAGATAGTCCTAATCCTTTTTGAAAAAGATTTTCTTTGTCAAGAATACCAAGCCCTGTATCTTCAATGGATATTAGCAGCTTTTCCGAACTTTTCTTAATCCGGACAATCAATGTAGAAGGTTCAATTTTAGGTGATATTCCGTGAATAACGGCGTTTTCCACAATAGGTTGAAACAACATGGGTGCTATTT
>JBBRVQ010000172.1:0-3686 GCA_038246735.1 Chitinophagales bacterium | reverse complement strand
TCCTATGCACGAAAAGGTTTGGTCAAGGATATAAACATCGACAAAGGTGAAATACAGGCTAAAGTCCAAGGAAGCCGACCAAAACCTTACAAAGTAGCTTTGTCGATGGCTCCGATTTCAGATGCGACCCTTGGTCAGTTTTTTGATAAAGTAATGGCCTATCCTACCATCATCAGCAAACTCCATAATGGCAAGATAGATCCTTTGCTACTTGATATCAGTAAGGAATTGGGTATCAAGTTGTTTCCTGATGCAGCGCGCGATATGAATATGTCTTGCTCTTGTCCAGATTCAGCAGTACCTTGCAAACATATAGCCGCTGCGCTATATAAAGTTTGTGGTGACATTGACAATGATCCTTTTACCTTATTCAAATTTAGAAATATAGACCTCCTAAAGGCACTTGATGAACGTGGACTGACACTTACCCAAACTGAAGTAGCTCAGGTACCGACTATAGATGATTTTTATATGCAGGTAGAAAGTAAATTGGCTGATAAAGTACTTAAAACTGCCGATATAGATTATACTACATTGACACACAAACACCATGAAGTCATCAAACTGCTCGAAAATACGCCACCTTTTTTTACCAAAGGAAATTTCAGAGATGTCTATTCCAAAAATCTGTTGCAAATATCAAAACTAGCTGCCAAAATTACTTTCCAATCAGAAGAACTCCAAGATTATGTACCGCACCAAGCATATTTTGTCGATTATGACACCGAAGTAGCTATCTCGTGGATAGATAAAAAACTAATCATCGGTGGCATCGACCTATATCATCTTTATAATATTTCAGCTGCTACCCTAGCGCTTTACCATCCGTCTGTGGGACATTTTTATACCCTTACGGAAATGGCTTTACAATTGATTTCGAAAGGCCTTATTTTTCCCAAGATAATAAAATCAGATAATAAATATGGCATTGTATGGCAAGCATTGATCTTGGATAATGATGTGAAAAATATGATTTTAGGTTGGCCGAATGTTTATCCGATTCAGGACAAAACAGGAAAAAAGATAGGGACACTCGGCACAATATCGGCGATGGTCACACATTTGGTCAATAGTTTATACCGTAAGGATAAGGAAGATGATATGATGACCGATATATTTTTTGGTGGAGAAATTTATGACTTCAATGGTCTATCTGAAAAATCGATTCCAAATAGCATCCAAAATTGGCTCAAGCTTTTTGAGTGGGATTTGGGCTCATTGCAACCGCTTTTCGAAGTCAATGAAGAGCCACAAGATCTTTTCAGCATAGATATTAAAATCATTGATGCTGAAAAAAACATTCGCACACCTGAGCCTTTCAGTACGTTCATCAAGAAAACGACAGATGCCGCCAAACTTCATGACATATACAAAGATCTCGACCTGCTGAGTATTTATATGGCTGGTATTAGTGATTTTATAAATAGCAAAGGTAGTAGGGCCATCACTTATGATAGTACAGCTTTTGTTGATTTTTTATTTAACATCAAGCCGATTATGGCTTTATTGGATATACAGGTCAGCCTCCCCAAATCACTGAAACAACTCATCAGACCCAAGGCATCGGGAAAGATATCGAGTAGCGGCAGTGGCGTCAGTACAGGTATCGTTGGGCTGTCATCCATATTAAATTTTGATTGGAAAGTCAGTCTCGGCGACCAACTCGTGGATGTCAGCGCCTTTCAGAAGATCGTATCTGAAGCGGGCAAACTCATCAAATATCAAGGACAATATATCTACATCAACGAAGCCGAACTAGCTGCTTTGCAAAAAAAGCTGTCGGCCAAAGAAAGTCTTTCAAAAATAGAAATCTTGCAAACTGCCCTTAGCGGCGATTTTGATGGCGCTCCGATAGAATTGACCGATGATGTAAAAAAAATAATCAAAGAGCTCAATACGACCAAAAACATCGACGTCCCATCTTCCATAGTCGCAACATTGAGACCCTATCAAGTCAATGGATACAGTTGGCTGGTAAAAAATGCCAGAATAGGGGTTGGTTCGATCATTGCTGACGACATGGGACTCGGGAAGACACTACAAGTCATCACCTTTCTCACCTATCTCCATCAGAATAAATGGCTAGATGATCGTCAGGCACTTGTCATCGTTCCTACCAGTTTATTGCCCAACTGGGAAAACGAAATTAAAAAGTTTTCACCTACGTTAACTTCTTACTCCTATTATGACAATAATCGGGATCTACAAGCAGCCAAAAAATGTCAAGTAGTCATCACGACTTATGGCCTTGTAAGAACCGATATCAATAAATTCAAAACCCATGACTGGGAAGTTGTCATCATCGACGAAGCCCAAAATATCAAAAACCCGACATCACAACAGACCAAAGCCATCAAATCACTAAAAGCAAATCATCATGTAGCGATGAGTGGAACTCCAGTCGAAAACCGATTGATGGATTATTGGAGTGTCATGGATTTTGCCAATAGTGGGTTGTTGTCCAATAAAACGAGTTTTAGCAAGGTATTCGAAAAGCCGATCATGAAAGAAAGAGACCATAAAGCGATCTCCAAATTCAAGAAAATCACGGGGCCATTCCTCATGCGGAGAATGAAAACAGACAAATCTATCATCAACGACCTACCCGACAAGGTGGTCCAAGATAGATACAGTGTACTCACCCAATCACAAGCAGCGATCTATCAGCAAGTGGTCAATGAATCCATGGCTATCATAAATTCTGAAAATATAGATGACTCCAAAAGTAAGTTCAAAAAGCAAGGCCTAGTACTTCAGCTTATTTTGGCACTAAAACAAATATGTAATCACCCAACTCAATTTCTCAAATCTGGCAATACAGACATCGACCTTTCCGGCAAAAGTAGAATGCTTATTGACACGCTAGAATCTATCATAGAAGCGGATGAAAAAGTATTGATTTTCACACAGTTTAAAGAAATGGGAGATCTGCTGTGTGCCCAGATAAAAGATACCTTCAACATCCAACCGATATGGCTGCATGGTGCAATCAGCCTCAACGAACGTAAAAAAATGGTAGAAGATTTCCAGCAATTGGCCAATAAAAAAATAATGATTCTCTCCCTAAAAGCAGGTGGCACAGGACTCAATCTCACTGCTGCCAACCACGTGATACATTATGATCTATGGTGGAATCCTGCGGTAGAAGCACAAGCGACAGATAGAGCATTCAGAATAGGTCAAAAAAAGAACGTAATCGTCCATAGATTCATCAGTAAAAATACATTTGAAGAAAAAATAAATCTCCTCATCAATAGCAAAAAAGACCTAGCAGACATGACCGTAAACACAGGCGAAAAGTGGATCGGTGAGCTGAACAATCAAGAAATAGAAGCACTCTTTAGTATTTCAGGATAGATGTAAAAAATGGCTAAATTGTCGTCAAATGACTCGGCAACACTTCATATTTTTATGCTATTACTTACATATACAGCAGAGAATATTTTATACCCCATAAATTAGATGATCTTTTTTTTATTAATCGGATTTATACTGTAGTTTTATAACTTAAAAAATTGTCTAATGAGGACAACTAGTGCTCTGTCAAGATAAAGATTTAAATTAAAATAGGATATTTGTTAGCCATTTTATCCCTTGCCAAGTCCGTTGTGAATGACCATGATATTTTAATTGAATCTTTATTTCTTTTCTCTTGCCGTGCCAATACTTCTCTTTCCATCTCCTCC
>JBBRVQ010000171.1:0-3686 GCA_038246735.1 Chitinophagales bacterium | reverse complement strand
TAATAAATATGTATAGGTAGTTGATAATGAGTATATTAAAAATCCGAAATTAGCATTTTTAGAATATAATTAACAATAATTTAATAAGCACTATATTTGCAATAATTTAAGTTTGGACATGAAGTTTAATTATAAATATTTATTAGCTGCTATCTCTCTATTACTTACAGGTGGAGTGATTTATTATTTGAGTGATATCGTCACCTACATCCTGATGGCGTGGGTGATTTCCATGATCGGGGCACCTGTTGTTGTGTTTTTGCGTCGGTTTGTGGGTAAAAACATTGCTGCCCTTTTCACTTTAAGTTTATTTGTACTTGGATTTATGGGGTTAGTCTGGATATTTATTCCTCCATTGGTTAATCAGATAGAAAATTTGTCCAAAGTAGATTATAATAAAGTGGTTACTGCACTGGAAGAGCCAATAAGGGATTGGGAAAAATGGCTAATAAATAAAAAACTGATGATAGCTGCTGATACCAGTTCGGGAAGTATAGCGCGTCCATTAAACGATACTTTACATACGCTAAGTCATATTGTTACTCTGGATAACACCGTAGCAGGTTGGGACACCTTGTCCGGTCAACCCATAAAAATCATAATCAATCTTGACAACAATTTTTCGGAAACAACATCCGAATTAAATAAAAACAACGATCAAAATGAAGGCTTTTTTGTAATCCTCAAAAATAATATGAGTACTTATCTCAATCCACAGAAAATTCAGCAAATGTTTGGAGAATCATTAAGTGCATTTGGAAATGTCATGGTTGGTGTTTTTTCTATTTTTTTTATTGGTTTTTTCTTCTTACGAGAACAGGGTCTATTTGATAATATTCTGACGGCTTTGGTACCCACAGGATATGAACAACAAACAAAACAAGCTGTGGACGAAACGAGTAAGTTACTTATCAGATATTTTGTTGGCATTTTACTTCAGGTAACCATCATCACTTTTATAGTAGGTTCATCTCTGACCATTTTAGGCGTAAAAAATGCCTTATTGATTGGTTTTTTTGCCGGAATGATGAATGTTATACCATATATTGGGCCCATTATCGCCGCAGGTGTGGGTGTAATGATCACATTATCTTCCAATATGGAGCTTTCCTTTTATGACGAAATGATTCCGCTTCTCACGAAAGTATTGCTGGTTTTTATTGTCACTAGATTGATAGATGATATCATACTGCAGCCAAATATTTTTTCAAAAAGTGTGAAAGCTCATCCGCTAGAAATATTTATCATAGTTCTTGTGGGCGCTAAAATAGGTGGTATCCTGGGTATGGTACTTGCAATTCCTTTTTACACAGCATTCAGGGTTATAGGCAAAGTTTTTTTGAGTGAGTTTAAAGTCATCCAGAAGTTAACCAGAAATATGTAGAATCAATATTCGAGCTTTTTTAAAGCAGGTGTTTTGACCCAAGCGATAGCTGTAACCAAAAGTGTCATACATCCACCAAAAATTACCGAAGGTACCGTTCCTAACAAAGAAGCTGCTACACCACTCTCAAATTGCCCCAGTTCATTGCTACTGTTTATAAATACTGAGCTTACGGAAGATACCCTGCCTCTCATGTGATCAGGGACCAGCAACTGAAAGATTGTACCTCTGATGATCACACTTACCCCGTCAAAAAGCCCACTAACAAGCAATGCCGAAAAACTGATCCAAAAAGACTTGGATATTGCAAAAATGATGATACAAACACCAAAACCTGCTATGGAATACATAAGTTTAAATCCCTGTCTATTGTCGAGTGGGTATTTTGTTAAAAAAAATATAGCTATGAAATTGCCTAGATAAGTAGCTGACATCAAGAGTCCAAAAGCCTGCGGTCCCACCTGCAGAATATCTTTTGCATATACGGGCAATAATGCAATGGCCCCTCCAAATAAAACAGCAAACATATCCAGTCCCATGGCCCCTAATAAAGCTTTCTGATTCCATACAAACTCTATTCCCTCTTTCATACTCTCCCAGGTTTTGGTCTTACCCCTGTCATAACTCACCTCTTTTTCACCAATTCTGCTGAATATTACCCCTGCAATGATCATCAAAACACTGACAATACAAAAAGAAATACTCACCTGCCACCACCCGACCATAAAGCCAGCTATCAAAGGACCTAAAACAGCAGCTATCAACCAGCTCATACTATTTACAGAAGCAGCTTTTACCAAATCTTCAGGTCTTACAATCTGTGCTAAAATTGCCGAAAATGATGGTGAAATATACGCTCGAACCAATCCTGTGAACCCAACAAAGGCATAAATTAAATATGGCTTACCAATATTGCCTGGAAAAAATAAACCTCCTGAAGTAACCGCTGCAAAAGCTAAAGTTATGACAAAATATACCAGCAGACACTTTAAAATCAATGATCTTTTGTGGCTAGAATCAACTTTAACTCCTGCAGGGAGTGCAAGCAAAACGGCAGGAATTACTTCGCTCAAGCCAAGAATACCAAGTGCCAGTTTACTGCCTGTGATCTCATACAGATACCAACCCAACAGAACAGGCACCATTTTCATACCGGATGTAAAAATGATCCTTGATACGATAAACAGCGTAAATTCCCTATTGATGACCTGAAATTTAATTTTCATTCAGGGCTGACTAATCTATGATCTTTTTAAGATTACGGTAACTAATCTCAATGCTTTGAAGTGGTGAAATGTGGTGATTTGAATCTTGCTCCACAAAAAACAAATCCATCGATGCTTTGGCTTTAGAATTAAATATTGAAGCATAGTCAACAATACCTGTACCTACCTCAGTAAATGATCTTTCTGCATTATTGGCCATGTCTTTGATATGCCAGAGAGGAAATCTTCCGGAATGCTCATCCATTAACTTCACAGAATCTACATTTGCTTTTTTTGTCCAGTAATGATCCAGTTCAAATTTCACTAAACTTTTATCCGTATCTTTGAGAAGTATATCATAAGGGACCACACCATTGATCGGTATAAATTCAAAATCATGGTTGTGATGAAAAAATATTAGGTTATACTTTTTAGCTGTTTCAGCACAAGTATTAAATAAAGCCGCATGTCTTTTATAATCGTCAATGGTTTTTCTTTCGCCGATTTCAAAGTACCCACAGCCTATATATTTTTGCCCCATATATACTGCATCTTCACATACAGCTTCCCAATTTTTTGACATGGAATGTGTTATATCGGTTTTTCCAAATCCCGTATTGGTGTGACCACTCCACATTTTTAGTCCATTATCATCCAATAATACCTTAAACTCTTTTTTGTCCAGACCATAAAATTTTCCATTTTTATAACCTGCGCACTCCACATGATTATATCCTACATCAGCAATTTTACTAATTGTAGAAATGGCATTTTTTCCCATATCATCCCTCACTGTGTAGAGCTGAAGGCCGATACTTTTCAATTTCCCATCAAATATGAATAGATTTGAAAATGTGGGAGAAATCACAGCACCTAAAATAGAAGAGCCTCCTAACTCCAAAAATGTTCTGCGTTGCATACGTAAAATTTAATATCAATAAACAAAATTACCATTCCAATCTATAACTTAACACGGGTACCAGACCCAATTGTTTTTGCAAAAGTACTGTTTTCAGCAATGGGTCGTAATATCTGAAGCCATCATTTTCTCGATTGAGTACATTTTGTATGTCGAGTGACCAACGGTGGGTCTTTTT
>JBBRVQ010000170.1:0-3710 GCA_038246735.1 Chitinophagales bacterium | reverse complement strand
TTGATCGCTAAAGATCATCCACGAGAAGTCATATACATAATGTACTGTCTTGCTTTGGGAATTGACGTGGTAGTGGGTGATGTAGGTCCAATTGAATTTTTTAGTATCAAGGATCTGTCTGGGTACTTTTTTACTTTGAATGGTTTTGCCCAATATCTCTAAAAGTATGGAACGATTGCGATGAAGGATTTTGTCAATTTTTAAGGTTGCTCTTTGTGTTACCTTAGCAAGTTTCTCATGGTAAGATGTTTTACATTTGTCAGAGCAAAATATCTTATCAGATCTGCCTATTATTTTATTTGGGCACATTTTTCATTTTCTGGTCATGTGGTTTATTTAGACATTAGGACAATAATACAATGTTCTAGTCACACAAACGTAAGGTAACCGTTGACTTACGGCTAATTTGTGTATATCATTGAAATTTAATGCAATATAGTATACTTATCTCAGTTTTGATTATAATATTTGCACTTTCATATATCAATAATATCATGATTACTATTTCCAAAATCAACCATAAAGAAGAAATTCATATTTTACTCAAATTTGAACAAAATGACAGAATATATTCTCTTATCAAATCCATGACAGGCGTGCGATATAGCGCAAGTTATCAAGGATGGTACATAGGATATGACAAAGAGAGTTGGCACGCATTTGTCACATTGGGCCTTTCCTATCAGATAGAAAAATCCTGAACCACTGGCAGTACAAAGCCTATAAGTGATGATGCTGGCACAAACTTATCTGTACTGCCTCCAGATTGTACCAAGCAGGCTGCAGACGCCACTATTTCTATCAGGTATATTCGCCCACATTTTTACTTGCGTGGGCTATTTGTATCTCAGATACCTACTTTAAAATCTATACGTAATACTTACTGGAATGACAGGTACAAAAACTGGGTGATTCCTGCGACTCCATTGTCTTTACATGTGTTATATGCTGATCTAAAAATCATCTCTGAACATCAACATGACATCTGGGCAAACCAAGTCGACGTACTATCCAACCCTCAAATTTGTACGCTATATAGTAGCCCTGAATTTCCTGACAAAGTTTTAATACAACTCAATGGGCATGGTGTAGATATAGATTTCGTCAAGCACATACCTGAGAGACAGTACAATGGTGATAAAAAAATCTGGCTTGTACCTAGTGACACTAATATCATCACTCGCATCACTGACCACTATGTGAGCAAAGGTACTAAGGTGATCAATCGAATCAAACTAAATTATGTCAAATCAAAAAAGCCAACTTATAGTGAGCTTAAAACCTATCTTTTATCCAAAAGTGCTGACAATATACACTATGCTTGCATACCGTATATCGATACGCTCATCACTCAGAGATACAGCATCGCTACCATTAGAGAGTATTATACTAGGTTTGCGCAGTACGTGGCTTACCTCCATCCACGTTTATGTGATGAAGTCAATGAAATCGCTGTCAATGCATTTGTATGTGAAATTAGTAGTAAAAAAGTATCTGAAAGTCTCATAAATAGCTACATCAATGCTATTAAATTTTATTATGAAAAGGTCATCTATTTACCTCAACTCAAAATAGAGCGAATTAAAAGACCCAGACAAGGACAATATCTACCCAAGGTACTCAGCCTACAGCAAGTAGATGCGACCCTAAGAGCGACAGCCAACCTCAAACATACTACCCTGCTATTTGCACTCTACGGGCATGGCATCCGATTAAATGAGCTAGTGAGCCTGCGTGTGGATGATATGCTGTGGGATAGAAATCAAATTTTTGTACATCTGGGCAAAGGAAGTAAAGATAGATATGTACCTATGAGTCAAGAATTCAAAAGTATTTTGCAAATCTACATCCATGAGTACAAACCTCAATACTGGCTGATCGAAGGTCAAGACCAGAAGAGTCAATATAGTGATCGAAGTGTGCAGCAAGTAGTAAGCCAATGTGCCAAAAAAGCTGGGGTACCCATCAAAGTGACGCCTCACACCCTCCGGCATTCCTATGCTACCCATCTGCTAGATGCGGGTACCCAACTGCCATACATAAAGGAGCTACTTGGTCACAAGGACATAAAAACGACTATGATATACACTCATGTTACGACGGCAAGTATTGCCAATGTAATAAGTCCACTAGATAGATTGAGAAAAAATGAATAATTTAGAAATTATTTTGAGATAAATTTGAAAAAACCGCAAGTGTCATGTAGATTTGTAGCGTAAATAAACAAGTTGGCAACAAGCTAAAAAAACCAGAACTATGAAAATAACCAAACTATTATTCCTTTCAATTATTTCGCTTTTGCTTATTAGTGCTGATAAGCCAAATCAAACTTTTGATTTTAGAATTAGGACAATTACAGCAGGTATAACTTTAGAAAATCTGGATGATTTAAATTCAATAAATAAGGCAATCACTTTTTTAGAAAAAGCCAAAAAAATATACATCAACAATGGTTACGAAGTGCAGGACATAAGAATTTCTACCCAGAACTTACACGAATTAGTCACTGATAAGCCAACTGAACATACAATAAAACAGCTCAAAGCAATTGACAAAATATTGGTTCAAAATAGTATAAGTCTATCTATCGGCGAATTGATATCTGGCAATCAATATGATGAAAAACTTGCTGAATGGACAGTAGAATTAATTAAAGAGACTTCTAACATAAATTTTAATGTTCCTATTTCTTCAGAAAGTCTCGGAATACATCATAAAACAATTAAAACTGCATCTGAAATATGTATTGCACTATCCAAGAACAGTAAGGGTGGCGAAGCGAATTTTAGATTTACTGCTTCTGCAAATTGTCCAGACGGAATACCCTTTTTTCCTGCCGCATATCATAAAGGAAAAAACAGTTTTGCTATTGGATTGGAATATCCCAATCTCATTACTAAAGTATTTGAAAAATCTGATTGGGAGAACGCAGAAGCCAATCTAAAAAACGAATTGAACAAACAATTTAAACCAATTGAAATTTTAGGTCAAACTTTACAAACTTCTGATTGGAACTATGACGGAATTGACACTTCACCTGCACCTGGTTTGGACGCAAGTATTGGGCAAGCAATTGAGGCTTTGACTGGCAAACCATTTGGCAGTCCAACCACTTTGAGTGCTTGCTCGATAATTACAAAGGTCATCAAAAATTTAGACTTAAAATCTTGTGGTTATTCAGGACTGATGCTTCCTATAATTGAGGATATGGTTTTAGCGAAAAGAGCAATGGAAGATAACTATACTGTTGAGGAATTGTTGTTATTCTCGTCTGTTTCAGGAACGGGTTTAGATGTTATTCCTGTTGCGGGAGATATCTCGAAAGAAACGATTGAAGGAATATACAGAGATGTAGCATCTTTATCGATTAAATATTTCAACAAAGCGTTGTCGGCAAGATTATTTCCAATTCCCGAAAAAAGTGCTGGCGACATTATTGATTTTGACAATCCTTATCTGACTTCTTCGGTTGTTATGAAATTGAATTGACGTTACGAAGAAAAGCCAGTTGCCAACAATGTATATAAAAAATAGGCGAAACAGTAGTAAATTCAAGGCTTTTGGCTCCTTTCAAACTTCGTGCTTAGCCGAAAGTTTAGTGCTTCGAAATCGCCTACTTTTCATATACAAACCGGTTGGCGGCAAGGCACAAATGACTGACAGGTTTCAAATGAGACAACTAACTATTTTACTTTTAACATTAGGGAATC
>JBBRVQ010000169.1:0-3934 GCA_038246735.1 Chitinophagales bacterium | reverse complement strand
GGGCGTGAAGAAGGTATGGAGGTAAATACAATCAATATTGTCATTGAAATGCGAAAAGAAGGGCTGGAAATACCACTCATCGCAAAAATCACCAAACTTACTGAAGAAAAGGTGGTCACGATTTTGAAGGAGAATGGGTCTGAGTAGGTTGGAGCCGTTGGAGAAGAAATTTGCATGATAGGATAGGGTTTCTCTTATACTATCGCTCAATACGGAGCAGCATGTGGGATTGTGGCTAAAGTTGAAAGACGTTAATGGGCTTCCAAATTTATTTGGAAGAGTATATTATTCTCCAAATAAATCATGCCTTTGTCTTGTCAATTTTTGGAGACCCATTATATGGATGTAAAAAATGAATGGATTGTACTGTTGAACCTGAAAGATTTTTGTCTATAATTTAGTCTGTCACATGATCATGTTATATTTTGAACTATAAAGGGTAATAATTTTTGAAGATCAGCTATTACTTTACATCTTAATGTCACATTTCTGATCTCTAATCACTGGTATGAAAGTGCCATTTATTATGTGTAAAGAACTTTCAATTGCTGAATTATTGATGTCCGTAATATGTATCGCATTAACCATGTAACTGCGATAAACTCCGAAAAACAGATGTACAGGAAGGTAACTTT
Organism: Chitinophagales bacterium; assembly: GCA_038246735.1. Classification (GTDB taxonomy): domain Bacteria; phylum Bacteroidota; class Bacteroidia; order Chitinophagales; family Saprospiraceae; genus OLB9. The sequence continues at coordinate 3,299 of JBBRVQ010000169.1, read as the reverse complement.
CACATTATTTTAAGATCTTGGATACTAAGCGCTTGCTACCATTTTTAAATATTATTTCGGTATAATTACTCTCTACTCTGAAGTAAATGATCTTGTCTGGAGAAGCAACATTGATAGCCACTCGGTACCGGCAAAATAATCTTTCCAGCCGCTTGGATTGCATCTAAAATATTTACTTTTTGCTCTCCGACTTGGATCTTATTCTATATTTTTATTTGGAAAGATTTTATTGAATTCTGTATTGTTTTTTGCTAAAGAAGGCATGATGTTTAAGTTTGGTTGTTTTTAATAACAAATAGAAAAATACAATGACACATCAAGGACAGCCCAAGCTTGGAACACATCCTTCTACGGTACTTCCGGCATACTGAATAAATGCTCCGGTCCCTGCAATCCTATGACCAAAAAACTGAAGTGTCCCATAATTGTGAAATGTTGCTCCTGGGTGATTGATCAGACCCATATCGGAAACGTTATAAAATATTCCTGGAATAGGAAAAGCGATTATTTGTCCGGCTAGATTATTGAATACGCCACCTGCAAGGTTCTCCACAAACCAACCTGGCAAGCCAAATGCATTGCTGTATAAATCGTCTTGATTATTAAAAATTCCATCGTTAAGTATCGTACTTCCTGTGATGTTGTTGGCATTGAAAAAACCATTTCTATTGAAAGTACCAGAATTGTAGATACCATTGAGTGTAGCAGCATTCATATCTAATCCATTATCACTTCCTATGGTCATCGTAGCGTCTGACATATTGCGAAAGCTGTGTTGTGATGTACTGCTAATGTAAAGTATTGCATTTCCAGACATAGTCATTGTATTGCTATTTTGGACACCATTGCCATTGATGTATTGGATATTAGTGTATGAATCGTTAGTTAAATGTAAAGTGCCGGCATTGGAAATGCCAAATGCAGTACCTCCTGTTATATCAACCGGATTGATTACTGTTACAGTGGCTGCTGTCGCAATGGATATGGAACGACATATAGCATGTTCAGTTGACTCAAGTGGTGGTGGTACTTTCTCTACAAGCACGGTCATTCCCGTTGGGATCAACACATCCTCACAATAAGATGGCACGACCGCAGGTGTCCAATTATCAGATGTAAACCAATCATTGCTCACACTTCCGTTAAAAGTCAACAACAAAGGCGGGAAGTCTTCATCTATCATCCCATCACAATCGTCATCAATATTATTGCATTGCTCCATAGCACCAGGATGTATTTGGCCATTGGAATCATCACAATCTGTATTATTGGCAACATAACCAAATACAGTATAACAATTAACTATGCTGATACTAGGATTCCCATATCCATCATAATCCAAGTCTTGGTACCACGTAGGAGCAGGATTAATACCTGTGAACATTCCATCACAGTTGTAATCCTTATCATTGCACGTTTCTGGTGCGTCTGGATACACATCTGGATTGGTATCATCACAATCTAAGCTATTAGTGACATATCCGATGGGTGCTGCCGCACATGGCACCAATTGGCTTACGGCTACATTGCCAAAACCATCAAAATCTGCATCTTCATAATACGTGGTTGGTGCATAAATGGGTAATTCAAAATTCATCGACATAATAATAGGATCACACCCTGATTTCTGAAAGGAAACATATAGGGTTGTCAAACTATGACAAGCGGCATTGGGTGTAAATGTACGCGTCAGGTAATCGAAACTTCCCGCAGATGTCGTCAGACCTGATGTTGTATATATACCGGCAGGATTATTACTAATGCCATTCAATGTACAACTAAAAAAGAAAACGATAGGAGTACCGTCACATTGCTGACCAAAGATTTTAGGCAGATGTAATCCAGAATTGCCTGTAGGCTCGCTTATGGGCACGTCAAAATTACTACTATAAACACCTAGGTTTGTAAACAATCCTGTAGAAATGTAAGCATCCGGACCGCTACCTACCAGTTGCAAATATCCTAGATTATTGAATGTTCCATCATTTTGAAACTTACCCGTTGATTTGATTTTTTTGCAAGCGGATACCGAAATAGTACCTGTAACAGTATTCCACATTTTTCCGCTGATATCGAGTATCCAATCTGCATTATTGAAAGTCAAACTACCCGAATTGTATATACCTCCATAGTTTTGATTTCCTACTAAATTTGCTGGTCCACTTATGGTACATGTGCCCGTGTTGTTGATAAGATTATTGCCAGAAATATTCAAGATACCGCTACCACTATAGTTACCATTATTAAACAATCCATTAATCGCTCCAAATGCTGGATTATCTATAGTAATCGACCCATCATTGGTCCAAGTGGTGCCTGTAGTTATTGCATTGCCAGTAAAGTCGTGTATGTGGATAGACCCCACGGATGTGTTTGTAAAATTGCCGTGATTTATAATTCTACCATTAGAATTAATAGACCCTTGATTGATAAAAAAAGAGGTAGGCGTTAGTATATTTAAGATGCTTGTATTATAATTAAAATTTATAGTACCTGAGACGGTATTGGTGAAATTGGAATTTGATGTAACTTCCAAAAGTCCTAATGTAGGCGTATTAAAATTAATAGTTCCATTGTTAGTAAATAATGCAGGATTTGGACTGTTGCCACCTACTGTGATAAAACTGCTCTGCTCTTCCACGTTGATCGTCCCATTATTGATCACTTGATGATCGTCTATGATGGTCATGCCTTCTCCATATGCATTGATTGTTCCATTATTAGTAAAGATGCCGTCTATCCAAAGTCTAATCAGATAGTCAGTTCTTAATACAGCACCAGACTGAATTGTAACTTCTTGATAAGAATGTAAACTATATATTTGTATGTTGGATCCCGTAGGTATTATTACGTTTGCAGTATTGTTTAGTATAGTGACAGCATCTCCGATTCCTGGCTGACAATTACAATCCCAATTGAACGGATCAGTCCAAGTGACATTATCTCCACCGCCATCCCATAGTATATCGATACTGAATGATGGTGTAGCACTGCATGTCCAAATCATTAAAATAAAAAATAAGTGTTTCATGGTTGATTTCTATTTTATTTGGTACAAAAGTATGCTAAAACCCAATCAGCCCAAAATTTTCCGTGTCACATGATCATGTGAAAATGATAAAAGAAGACAAGCAGAAGAATGGTTTTAGGCTGCATTCTCGGATTTTTAAATTTAAAAGGGAAAGATTAACTGATTATGTAAAGTAACAATAAAAGCTGTAGTCACATAGTAGAACTATTTCCAGATAACAAGCATTCCTTTTAAGACCATGACAAAAAACCTGCCCTATCTGAAGTAG
>JBBRVQ010000168.1:0-3946 GCA_038246735.1 Chitinophagales bacterium | reverse complement strand
TGGTGTGAAATGGGTATCGAGTATTATCGCAATCGCCTTTTAGGATACATACTATTATCAAATATGATCACTGAAAAAATTTCATAGCTTTGGACAATATCGAATAGTGTTAATCTATATAAACAAAAAACATTATTGTAATTTACAAACAACATATTTTGTTTTTGTTTTTTATATTTAACATTTTTATATTGCGTTAATTTAAAAAAGCATTATCTTTGCAATTGTTAAGAATAAATAATAAAAAGATAATGATATGACCAATGAAGCATTAGAAAATCTTTTAGAAATAAGTAGGCGTAGAATAGCCAATACAGAGACTAACTTTTTGCGTGATATGTATGCAAATATAGAATGGAAATCTAGATTAATCCTCCTCAAAGGATGTCGTGGCGTAGGCAAAACTTACATGATGCTACAGCATTTGAAGTCTTCGAGTGCTGCAAGTGTCTATCTATCATTGGATAATATATATTTTCTGTCCAATACCTTGTCAGAAACGGTCGAAACACTTTACAAAAAAGGTATAAGACTTTTCGGACTAGATGAAGTACACAAATATCCTAATTGGTCTATCGAAATAAAAAACATTTATGACAATTACTCAGACGTAAGGCTCATTATCACTTCATCATCGGCATTGGATATCATAGCTGGACAAGGTGATCTCAGTAGGAGAATGGATGAGTACAGAATGAGAGGTTTGTCATTTACTGAGTTTCTACTATTTGAGTATGATGAAAATTTGCCAACTTATTCATTGGATGAATTACTGGAACATCATGCTGAAATTTATGACGAGTATTACGAAAAATTGGATTTAGGTAGGAAATTTAATACTTACCTCAAAAAAGGATATTACCCATACTATAAAGAATCTGGATCTAAATATCATGACCGTCTACAATCTGTTATCCTGCAAGTAATAGATTCAGATATGGCCGCCATTTTCAAAATAGATTATGAGTCGGCTCGTCAAATCAAAAAAATGCTAGCTATGATCTCTAGGATTGTGCCTTTCAGCCCTAATGTGTCTAAGCTTTCACGAGATCTTGCTATGTCACGCAATAGTGTATTGACATACTTGGATTATCTGTCAGAAGCAGACATTATTTATGGACTTAAATCACTAGTAAAATCAGATAGTTCGCTGACCAAACCAGATAAAATATATTTCGAAAATACAAATTTGTTGTATGCTTTTGATGTAGCAGCCGTCAATATTGGTACCATACGAGAGACCTTTGTGATGAATACATTGAGTAGGTCGGGTTTGGTATCTACACCAGCGAAAGGAGATTTTATGATAGATGCAAAATATGTGATCGAAGTTGGTGGTGCAAATAAAACATTCCATCAGCTCGGAGGAATGCCCAATGCTATACTCGTAAAAGAAGGCATCAGCAGAGGAAGTATTGGCATTTTGCCGATGTGGATATTGGGATTATTGAGGACAAAAAAGTAATTTTAAAAGAGTCGTTTCCATACAAAAATTGAAAATCTAACAAATTACTATTGTCCATTATTATTAACAAAATACAAAACTGTAAATCAAGATTAACAGTTTTGTATTTTGTAATCTCAAAATTGAAAGAGACAATTAATCATGTTTCAAATAAAGAAAGTCTTTGACTCTACTTCTTCTCCAATGCTTCTATAGCAGGAAGATCCTTTTTATATTGTTCAGGATCCCAAATGATTTGCCATCTACCGACGTACTCTGCCAATGGTGGCAAACCGACTTCAGCACGACGTTTATCGACATTATCTGGATCTTCTAGTGGCAACAGGTAGTGGCTTCCTGATTCATCATTCCTTCCTACCTGACTGCCGTAAATCTGTCTCTTTCCTTGTCGTAAAGCTACACGATCTTCCAATAATGCCAAGCTACTACCCTGAGCCTTTTTGTTCTTGACTGCTTCCCTCATCAAAGGCAAATATTTTTCTTGTATAGATAAATCTGAATGTTGGATCACCAAAAAAATGGCAGAACTTCCTTGACCACCCACTATATCAGGACCTAGCCAGCCATGTTTATCAAGTATATTGCAGACTTTTATCAAATTGATAGAATCCTTTTCATTGATCAATTTCCAATGGCTCTGCATTTCCGGAGATTTCCATCCATATTTCTTTTCTATTTCATCGATTTGCATCCTGTATTTCTGATCTTCCGTATATACTGTGTCCAGTATAGAGACCAATCTTTTATCCAGATTTGCTTCTTCCTTTTCTTTATTTTGTTTAATGATAGCTTGCAAAGGCTGCCATCTGTTATCATCGTGTAATGTGTTCAGGTCAGTATCATTGGTGATGTGTTGCAAATTGGTATAATTTGCTTTTGTAGCTATCCTCTCCAGCTGAAAAAAAGCACTATCCACTACATTTGCCAAAGCCCATGAGCAAGCAGCATTATACCTATCTGCTGATGAACCTTTCCAATTATTGGCCTTAAATGCTTCGGAATATTTCTGTGCTGAATTAAGAAAATCTTTAGCATCGTAAAGCGAGTCAGCTACTTTGACAAAATCTATGTATTGTGCATTCTGAGCATAACTTACCCACTCAAAAAGCAAAACGAATAATAGTAATAATACTTGCTGTTTCATAATTATATAATATTTAATGTATGCCAAAACTAAAATTTTATTTCAATATTTTTAAAATACTCAAAATTTTAACTACTTTTTAACTTTTATAATTACGCTGAGATTTACCAGCAATTATAATCTCAACAGACTCCTCCGGGTCATTGACGAAGGTAATCGTATGTCTGTCGAGATAAAGACGCTTTAGGATGGTTTTTATTTTTGAAATACCATTTCCTGTGGCCATATCGTCTTTATACGGTTTACCACTATCATACACAGATAACTTGATAGTATTATCTTCAGTTATGGTAGCTTTAATGTTGATTTTGATGATACCATCAATGTCATTATTACCGTACTTGATTGCATTTTCTATCAAAGGCTGTAACAAGAACTTTGGTATTTGTTCACTTTGTACATCATGAGATAAGTCAAAAGTGTAACTTAGTTTTTCGCCCATCTTAGTTTTTTCTACTTCAAGATAAGCTGTCAAAGCATCCACTTCTTCTTTGATGCTGATCCATGTTTCATCCTGTCTATTGGTGGTATATCGGTAGTATTTGGCCAGTGACAGGGCTAGTGTTACGGTTTTACTAGGAGAGACAGGTGCCAAAGCAGCGATGGCATGAAGTGAATTGTATAAAAAATGTGTATTGATATTTGCTTCAGATTTTTGCAGTGCATCAACTGATATTTTAGCATCTGAAATGGCTACATTCAATTGCCTTGATTTGCGACGGAGCGTGTAGATGTATCGGATGAGATTGTGGAGAAAATTGGCGGTAGCATAATACAACCAATATTTATACCAACAGAATACATTTGTAGTGAACTCATAGTAAATATTTCCATCAGTTTTCGTCCATTCAAAAATGATATAATTGACCATATTACCTCCAACATATTCAGCCACTAAACCATAAAAACATATAAAAATAAATTTTTTGAAGGTCAGTGGTTCTGCCTATGACTTTAAAATATCTAATGCTATTACCAATGCCTTTAAGCACTATTTAGTCATTGTTTTCAGCATATTCAAAGACAAATTCTCCTTTTGAATAAAATTGTTGTTCGACATTTTTAGCAAACCTTATAAATAAAAAAATATAGAAAGTAACTACAGAAGCCGTTATCAAAAAAGTAAGATACCAGATCGGCCTTATCATTTTCTTTTATATTTACCCACAAAGTAAGTACAATCGATCAAGTACTCAAAGCACTTTCTGACGAGTCGGGATATAATGGTGTGAAATGGGCAAGCAATTACTCTACAATCTGCAATTTTGCAAACTGCAACATAATCCGCTTTTCGGGGCTATCTGTGAGGCCATCAAATATTATTGTAGCTACTAATC
>JBBRVQ010000167.1:0-3969 GCA_038246735.1 Chitinophagales bacterium | reverse complement strand
TGAAAAAAAATCGTATATTTTGGTTGGCTAATTTTAAGATCCATCGTACCATCTTTTGACTTTCATGGTACTGGGTAGTAAAATATGGTTAGATATTTCAGTTTTTTGTGATTTTGGATTGCTTTAAGTCCATATTTGGAGCGTCTGGACACACTTATCCTAGATTGTATGCACACACGCCCATTCCGATATATCTTTTAAAATGACTGTAGCCACGATCGGGGCATCTATCAAGTCCACGATGTTCCAATTCATTGATATTGGATTCGATAGCACTATGTCTATTTCGGAGGTTTATAAACTTGGCTTGGCTTTCTTCTTCTTTTTCAATTTTGTTGGGCTTTCCTTTTTTAGGCATGATGACATTGCCTACTTCGTCTGCCAAGATGGCTTTATTGTCCTGGTGGTAGAAAGCCTTATCAAAGCTCCAGCTTGCTACCTTATATTTTGTTAATACATCTGCTGCGATATCTATGACGATTTGGGAGTCTGTCTGATGTTCCATGATTCGGTAATCTACTATGATTCCGTGGTCATTGGTGGTGATACACAGTTTCTTCCCTAACTCGATTTGGGGCTTTCCTTTATTGACCCACTCGGTGTATTGCTCAAATATGGAGAACATTTTTTCCTCGTGCGGTATCGTTTCTCCTTTCATGACTCGACGTTCAAGTAAGTCTATATGTTTGATAGTCAATATTATATAATTCTCCAGCTGTATTTTATAATACCAGCATAGGGTATCATCACCTAATGGGATTGATGGTAAAAAGTCTATGAGTTTATTGACCAATTCTGTGGTTGTTTTTACATATATCCCAACACATTCTTTTAGGCGTTCATCTTTATTTGGACCGCCTTTCCCATAATAAATTGTAATCGGTCGGGAAGTGTACGTTACTCTCCACCACATAACTATCTGTTTTTAAGGCATATCCCGCCGCCGCTTTTTTTTTAAACACTTCCCCATTGGCAAACGATACTATAACAGCATTGATCTTGTGCATCATCTCATCTGTGATCAAATTGAGGTTGTCTATCAGATTTTGATAGCTGATCTCTTGTTGTGGTACCCCAAATTCATTACCTTGTATGCCTAACAATGACCGCAGTGTCTTGTCCTCGTTGACCATATAGTCCAATTCGTCGTAGGTTAAGTTCATCCCTAAACGGTATTGGGCCAGCACAAATATTTGCCACAAATCCATCCCGTGTCTCCCCGTCTCTTTCTTCCCCTTAGTAATATAGGACTCCAAAATGGCAAATATCTCCTCATTGTATTGAGGCGTTTTATATATTTCCAATAATGCTAGCGCTATTTTATACGCAGCAGCTCTTGAACTAACTCTGATCTCTGTATCCTCAATGGCTACCCGGCCAAGGCTATATTGTTGCTCGAATCTTTAGCGCATTTTACCTGTTTTTAATTATTTTTACCAAATGTACTAAAAATATATGTATAACCGGCACAAAATAAGCATATTAATGCACTAGTGCAAATTTATACCTAAATTATTCAAAGGTTTATTTTGGCGCAAGTATTTGTGAATTAGTTAGTTATGAGTTTTCTTGCAGACACTAAATAGAAGAGAAGTCGTTTTGAAATAAAAAGTATATCTGAAATTGATTCCTATTTTATCTAGGTTAAACTTAGCTGTTGGTCAACCTTAGCAAACGATCTCATTTATGATCAAAAATAGTGCACATTTAAGCACGTGAGTTTAAAAAACTTTAATCCTGCTAAAACCCTAAGGTATCCAGAAGGAAATTTAATTTATAAAACTCTTCTTTTCATAATAACTTATCCAAATGAAATAAATAATTTTTTGCAAACTATTTTCATTGCGCCCATGACACTTTAGAATAAGCAATGAGTAAATGGATAATATCAGTGGTTTTTATACTTTCAATATTTTAGGCTTAGTTTTTAACTTTATTTTCAATATAATAATAGCGGTTGACACGACCAACAGCACCCATCAAACTTATTAAAATTGGCTGGAAGGTATGAAGCGGAAGATTAAATGCGTTATTAAGCAGGGAGTTGTACAAAACAACGACGAAAGAGAATTTATTTTGGTAGACCAAGAACGAAAGGAAACCTACGGTGGCCATCCATCCAAGGTAGATAATACCTTCCTGCAAAACCGATTCGATAACGAACTTAAAATCAAAAGAAATTGAATTGCTTCCGTTATTGCGGATTGATCTTAGTTCATCCATATGGACGGATAGTATCAGTTAAAATCCCGAATTTTTGCAAAAAAATTTACTTTAGGCATAAGTGGCTTTTAAATCCGTTTTCGCAAAGTTTATAGTGCAACTGAATTATGCATCAATTGTTATAAAATAGTTTAAAACAAATATTATTTATAAATTACTTCACATTATGATTGTTATATCGCATCAAAAAGGTTGGAAAATCATCAATCAACGCTCTCATGCACTTTTAGCTGCTATGTTGGCTTATCAATACGATATTGATATACCCAACGAAGTCATGGTGCCAACGCTCATTGCCATTGCTGAACACGATGATGGTGTTATGGAAACTACCCAACAAAAAAATCTTACTGAGGCTGGAGCGCCCCGACATTTCATGCTAAAGGATGACTCAAAAAAAGTAGATTTAACCCAACAAGTCAACGTAATAGAAATATCAAAGTCAAAAAGTCAATTAAATGCTTTATTGACATCTTTGCACATGAAATTCTTGTATAGTGGTAGTAAATATAGTGAAAATAAAGAACTTGAGGCTTTTTTGAAAGATCAAGAAAAATTTCGAGTGGATGCGCTTAAACATTTAAATATTGATAAAAAATATGCTGATCGACTATACCGTTTTTTTGAATGGTGCGATGCCTTTTCGCTATTGATTTGTATGGATAAAATTCAAGCCAACGGCAGGAAAATGGAAATATCAAAAAGTCCAGACGGTGATATGAACCAGGCTTTTTATAAAACAAATAATGACATTACAGTTGAACCTTGGGTGTTTAAAAATGATACCTTCAAAGTCTTCTATGAATATAAAATTCTGGAACAATTGAAATTTGAGTCTATTAAAGATTTTGACGAAGCTTGTAAAAAATCCAATGTGCAAAGACAGGAGTTTATTTTTTCAAAATAGTGGCATATTTTTATTAGTTTTTATTTCAATTATTTTTAAATAAATGAGAATCACATAACTTAATATTTTTATTATGTAACTCATTCGACAACTAATAAAAATAATTTTGCACTGCAGATAAAATTCATTCTCTTTGTAAAGCAAAAATAAAATGGACAACAACAATCATGGAACCGCTGAAAAATTGAATCTTCTAATCGACATTGCGGAAGATGGTAAGGAAGGTTATGAAAACGCTGCTGAAGCTGTAAAAGATACTGCAGTAAAAAGTTCTTTCTTGCTTTTTGCTCATGAACGTTCAGTTTACTCGTCTCAATTGCGGGAAATGGTGCTTCAACTAAATGGTGAGCCTCAAGACAATGGTGGTGATTCTAAAGGTTCATTGCACCGTGTTTGGATGGATCTTAAAGCAATATTTACTAGTGGTGACACTGAAGCAATTGTAAATGCTTGTATTACTGGTGAAGAAGCCGCCGTAAAAGAATATAAATTGGTTTTGAATGACTCCGTGTTTTCAGAAAGCTACAAGACGATTATAAAGCAACAATTAAATGGTATAGAACAGGCTTTAAATAGTATTAGATCACTCGTACATCATTAAAACTTTATTGGATGGTAAATTACTGCTGAATAGTTTATAATTTTTGAAATTTTTAAATATTTGAGTCCAGTCCGAAAAGTAATTACAAGATCATATTTAAATAATACATAGATATACTAATATGATAATCAATATATTTCCCTTTAGGGGTAGGGGTGTTCCCATTTAGGGGTTAAGGGGTAAAAACGATTGATTATTAAAAAGTGGGCATTTTCGGACTGGACTCAACATTTGAAAC
>JBBRVQ010000166.1:0-3991 GCA_038246735.1 Chitinophagales bacterium | reverse complement strand
TTGGTGGTAAGCTACCTCCGGAGTTGATTACAGATCTGACTATTTGCGCAGAAAAAGGAATGAATATCATCAGCGGATTGCATGAATATGTAAGTGATCAACCGGGTATCGTTCAGGCCGCTGCCAAGTCTGGTGCCACTATCACTGACATTCGTAAACCAAAACACAAATCAGAGCTTCATTTCTGGACCGGCAAAATCTATGAGGTGACATGTCCTATATTGGCGGTGATAGGAATGGATTGTGCCATTGGTAAGCGGAGCACGACACGATTTCTGCTGGATGAATGCAAAAAAGCAGGCAAAAAAGCTGAAATGATTTTCACCGGGCAGACCGGTTGGATGCAAAGTGGTCGGTATGGATTTATATTCGATAGTACGTATAATGATTTTGTAAGTGGAGAACTCGAGCATGCTATCTATACCTGCTGGAAAAATGAAAAACCGGATATCCTATTTGTAGAGGGCCAGTCTGGTTTGCGAAATCCCAGTGGTCCCTGTGGATCAGAACTATTGATTTCCGGAAATTCAAAAAATGTGATTTTACTGGTAGCTCCTAAGCGAAAATATTACGATGACGATCCTGCCTGGGGAAAATTACCAGGCGTTGCTTCTGAAATAGAATTGATCAAAATGTATGGTAGCAAAGTGATAGGAATAGCATTGAATACGAAGGGCTGTAACCTCGAGGAAGCTAAAATGTATCAAAAGCAAATGTCTGAGGAATTAGGTTTGCCGGTGAGTATTCCATTAGAAGAAGGGTTAAAAGAAGTGATGGCGGCGATTTCTATATTACTTAACGGATGATTTAAATCCAGTATTATCGCTTGAATTTTCAACTAATCGATCTGGTGATATTATCTCCTGATTTTTCACCCCAAAAGCCTCTTTATGCAAATAGTGCCAGGATGGTTTGATTTATCCGGCATGAATAAGCGAAAAATATTGTATATTTAAGTATTCCATCTTGTGTTGCAATGCATTTTAACTGACGGATTTGGTTAAAATTTACAAGAAATTAGTGTCAAAGCAACTTCATATGAAATATCTTTTCTATGATCGGAGCGGATACCTCCTTCGATTTTCATTCATATTAGTAGTCCTTTGTACAATAGCATGCAACAAAAAGAATGATGACACCTTAGATACTTATTCTTTTCCAGACGAGCCAATATTTTTTGATCATGTTCCTATAGACCTTGATGGAGTGCGTTCTTTTGTACCTATGGGGGAGCCGAATGTCTATCCTAAGGATCATGGCGGATTTCCTTTAAAAATCCTCAGGTATTGCCTGCAAGCGTCCCTGTATTTGCAGTTGCTTCAGGTGTTATCATCATCGCCGGACGCGGCATACGACACCTTCCGAATGGAACTGAATATGATGACTACCGCATAAGACTTCAGGTGAGCAAGAACGCGGTGGTAAACTTTGGGCATATCAGTGAACTTAACTTCGATTTGCTTCCCGAGTTGCATGACTTACCCATAGATGAAATGGGGCATGAGGCGTCGAATGTTGTTAAAGCCGGTGACATCATTGGATGGGTCGGCCCACACGCGGCGATGGACTTTTCTATTACAGACCGATCACTTAAACTGAATTTACTCAACCCTTCCCGGTATCCTGAAGATCATATTTACTCCGCAGATATCTACCATTATTTTAAGTCACCACAATTGGAGGAGATGATCAGGATTGCAGCACGCGATGCTCCACCATGGGGTGGTAAAGTGGACTATGATATATCAGGTAGAATAGTCGGCAACTGGTTCCTCAAAGGCACAACTAGCCAAATCCAGTGGAGTCATCAGCTTTCCATCGTATATGATCATTTACTTTCCGATCGGATTTTTATATCTGATGGATCTCCCATGAAAGATGTACCCGGATTCCAGGATCCTGGGAGGCCGGATATATGGTGGGTTAAGGGTAATTCACCACGACCTGAAACAATAGGCACGGCCGATGGATTAGTACAATATCAGTTAATTTCCCCCCATGGATCAGCGCCAGTGGAAAGTAAACCTATCGAGGGTGTAATGCTGGTACAAATGGTCGACGAAAACAGTATTCGGGTGGAGGTCTTTAAGGGATCGACATCGAAAATGGCATTCACGACAGCCGCCAGGATGTACGAACGATAAAGTGTCCCAATGATGCGGAAACAAATGCCCCTTCGATATGCTAACCCACATTGCAGCTATCCAGATTTAAAGTACTGAAAATGAGAGGCTTCATTTTTAAAGATATCTGAGTGGGGTACTACGGATTTTTTACAGCTAAAAGGTTTCAATTTATAGTTTAGGCTTTTGTAGATTGATTTTACATCTGGTATAGGTTCGCTTGGTTTTCGGACAGAGATTGTTTGACCTAAGTGATTTTGCATTTTGGTAGTTACCAATTTGTGAGTGTGCATGATGCGCATTATTTCAGTCCAATGAAAATTGATTTTTTTCTTTTTTAATTGATAGCGAACAGTATTGACTACCCAATAAGCAAGTAGCCCCAAGTGAAGATGAGCCATAGATGCTTCGTCTGTTTTGTGATAAACAGGTCTTAAGTCGAGGTCTGTTTTTAATATTCTAAATCATTGTTGTCCGACTAAAAGTAATGAAAGGGTGAACTAACAAGTCCACCCTTTTGAGTTATATTCGAGTTACTACACAAACAATATAACATGGATAAAAATAAGACTTTTGTCGGACAGCCGGTATTATCACAGATATTAGATATCATACCTGAAGGCATTATTAACAAAGCGAATCGGAAGCATCAATCCAATAGATACTATAAGAAGCTGCCGTTACGAGTCCATCTAGTAAGTCTTTTATATGGAGTTTTTAGTTACTGCAATGGATTGAGAGAGCTTTGTGAGGGCATGCTGGGTTGTGAAGGCAAGTTGGTTCATTTAGGTTTTGATAAAGCTCCTCCCCGCAGTACGCTATCAGATGCAAATACAAATCGAAGTTATCTAGCCTTTGAGACGATATATTTCGAACTTTTGAAAAAATATCAAAGCTTTATCTCGGACAGCCGGTTAAAGGGGCTGAGTATCCGCAATTTAAAAATTATCGATAGTACTACCATCAGTTTGTTTAGCGATATACTTCGAGGTGCAGGTAGGAATACTATAGATGGCAGTCGTAAAAAAGGGGGTATTAAAGTGCATGCACTAATGGATGCATTCAGTGGAGTCACAGAATTTTTGAGGATGACAGAGGCAAAAGTCCACGATCGTAAGTTCCTAGCTCACATCAATTTACCAGCTAATAGCTTCATTGTATTTGATAAAGCATATGTGTTGTATAAACAGTTTGAAAAATGGACAAAGCAAAAAAATTGGTTTGTAACCCGTATGAAAGATAATGCTGTATACCACTGCACAAAAGTACTTGTGGACAAAACCAAGAAACTAAAAAAAGTAAAAGGAGTAATTAAAGAACAACTAATTACAATAGGGTATAAAAATGAAGGCAATCAAGAAGTTAGGATGCCATTGCGACGCATCACATTCATTGCAGATGATGCGAAGGAGTATATCTTTATAACAAATCATATAACACTTCCAGCAGCTCAAGTGGCGTTAATCTATAAAAACAGGTGGATGATTGAACTCTTGTTCAAGCAAATCAAACAAAATTTCCCCCTTCGTTATTTCTGGGGAAACAGTGAAAACGCAATTAAGATGCAGGTGTATTGTGTCCTCATTGCTCAACTCGTTATGGTAATCATTAGAAAAAAAGCGGCTACCAAAAAATCATTTGCTAACATGATTACTGTAATCAGATTGCACCTGATGAGCTATGTAAATCTATTGGAGTTTATAAAAGATACTTATAAAGCATGGAGAAAAGCAGGAACCAATCCGTTGGGTTTCTCACCGTAAATATAAAATATACCACCTACCCTCATTCTATAGTAGATGTTTTGAATGTGTTTTCTCCAATGACATATTGGAAATTTGTCATAATTTTAGTCGGACAACAATGAT
>JBBRVQ010000165.1:0-4007 GCA_038246735.1 Chitinophagales bacterium | reverse complement strand
GATGGATGCAGTGTCCCTAGAACATTTCATATATTGCTAAGGAAAGTTGACGATGACAAGCGTCTATCCCGCACAAACATAAGGAATGAAGCGGAATTGAAACATATGGTTACGCTTCGGTGTCCAGCCCGCCTTCATCGTGTTACAGCAGCTTAAAGTAAGCACTTTTTGGATATTCGCGGGGTATCTGTATTGCCGATGCACGTTTGGTGTCGAAAATTATCAATTTATCTTTACTTGAGCCAAAAGATATATACTTTTGGTCATGGCAGTTTTGGTAGCAGAAATGCGATTATCGGAGTTTAGATCGTCCCCGTGCCATACCTTGTTGTGTGTTTGCCCTAATGCTTTCCCCATAATGAGCGTCTGTCAAGAAAGCGGCATTGAAAAAATCTGTACTCTTTGTTGCCAATTTCTATGGAGTCCTTGTTGTCAATTTCTATGTATTCTTAATTACGAAAAAATCTGCAGTGTTATTTACCAGTTACTCCTATGTATAGTTTCCTCTGGAATGGGTGTTATAGATTACCTCAGAATATACAATTTACACCCGTTGTGCGGTTAAAAAATAAACTAAAAAATCATGCATATATTTGAATATCAGTAACTTGTGTAATTGTAAAATGTGCCAAATGATACCCATATGCACGACTTGAAGGCAATTTATATGAAAATTTGGAAACAAGTGAAGATTGCTCTCAAAGAGCAATTAATATTTGGTGATAATATTCATAAGTATCCAAATCCACCTAAACTGTCTGATGTGGAAATAATATCCCTGGCCATAACTGCTGAATGTTTAGCAATTGACTCAGAAAACCTATTGTGGTCTAAAATAAAATCTGATTATCCAAAGAAATATGAGCACATCTACTTAAGACCAAGTAACGACACTATCAAACTATACAATGGGGTCATGCGCTATATAAAGTGGTACAAAGAAACTAGAAGACACACAGCACTTAACAATCAAAGGTCAAAAGAGGTCTATGAACAAGCATTTTGGAAGGCTGCATAAGGGTATTTTCACACAAAATTATCAGCCCTAAAATTTGGCCTTTAACAGGGCCAAATTTGAAACCATTAATTTGTGAAAAACACAATACTGGTTTCAAATATAAAAATTGTAACTTTACTTTCCTAAACTTTGGGGTAAGTTCAATTTACACTTACAAGAATCAGTTTTTCGACATCTTTAAATAGTTCGGCAAAATGATACTTGAGGGTATTCAAACATGGGGGACACCATGATGCCCATACATAGATCATTCCATTTTAATGATGTGTTGCCTTAAATAGTTCTTCTGTTGTAGTATTCATAATAGTGATCTTACTGGATTGAAACAGTACCGAATTTATTGTTGTGTCATATTTGGATGAACCATCATCCCGCCATCTGACAGGTGCTCTTTCAATCTTAACACATGAGAATATTTTCTCTATTGCCGGGCTTGTCTGGTTAATGCAGACAAGCTTGGCTTTTTCTGGGGGCTGTAAGCTAAAAGTCCCAAGTCTATTGGCTTTATTGAGTTTAAAGAGACACCTTTTCTTTCCTTTTATTCTTTTCTTTGTAATGCTCCATTAACCACATAATGGGCCATGCAACCACATCTATGATCAGAGACATTATAAAACTTCTTGCAATATTCTCCAGAACTGTACCATCTTTAGGAGCATAAAACAAGAAATAGAGACCTGCGGTTTTCACTATGAAACCAATTAGAAAGCCAATGATAAGTTGGGAGTATTTTTTAGGTGTTAATTCCATTGCGCTACAAAAATTTGGTGTATTTATCATTTTATTTGTACTACTAGTCAGATACTAGGGAACGCCTGCACCCGCAAATGCTGAGGATATAGCAAATCCTACCGTCCCTGCTATGGTTCCATCTGCTGTTCCAACTGGTACTCCCATTGAACCTGCAATTTCAATTTGGAAACACCAACGAGTTGTAGCCGCCAAATCTCCTCCAAGTGCATTTTTCCACGACCATCCTCTGCCATTTAAATCTTGTCCATATGTGTCGTACCAAATTTCTCCACCCATATTTGATGGCATCCAAAATCTAGCACTATTCGCAGCTACTGAGATACCCACTCTTATAGTTTGTTTCTCATGACATGTCAAATAATTATCATTGACTACAGCAGTCTTCAGATTGACTAAACTATCAACAAAGGCATCATAATCTGCCACTTGGTCAATGCAGTCATACATTATACAAACCCGTTGTGCGGTTAAAAAATAAACTAAAAAATAATGCATATATTTGAATATCAGTATCTTGTGGAATTGTCAACTAAACCAAATGATTCCCATATGCACGACTTGAAGACAATTTACATGAAAATTCGGAAACAAGTGAAGATTTCTCTCAAAGAGCAGCTAATATTTGGTGATAGTATTCATAAGTATCCAAATCCACCTAAACTGTCTGATGTGGAAATAATATCCCTGGCCATAACTGCTGAATGTTTAGCAATTGACTCAGAGAACCTATTGTGGTCTAAAATAAAATCTGATTATCCAAACTTATTTCCAAACCTTATACACCGTACAAATTTTAATCGCCGAAGGAAGCATTTAGAACCCTACATATCTCTATGTTCATCTAATTGGGCTAAGTTGCTAAATGAAAATGAAGACCAATTCATAGTAGACTCAATTCCTATTCCTGTTTGCAAGATTGCGAGAGAATACAGCAGTACGGTATGTCGAAGAGAAGAAGATGAGGTGGCTGCATACAAAGGATACCATGCCATAGATCGTGGATAGTATATTGGATACAAGCTTCATCTATGTGTCAGTAAATCAGGTGTATACGATAGTATGGTTATCACGCCAGCAAGTGCACATGATGTAAAAGTAGCTAGAGATCTAGTTGAAACACTTCCCCAAGGATCAATAGTTTTTGGCGATAAAGGATATATCAGTCAAACGCTACAGCTAGAACTCTTTAAAGATTTACAAGTGCAGCTAGATGTTCCCTTTCGTAAAAACCAACATGATCAGAAGCCATATGAATGGAATAAAAAAGTAACACGAAAAAGAATTGAAACTACCTTTTCCCAATACGTCGATGCATTCAATTTAAAGAAGAATTATGCCAAGTCATTCGAAGGACTATTCTCTAGAATCAATACTAAAATTGCAGCTATGAGCTTCAAGGAATATTGGAATTTATTAAACGGAAATATGATATCATGTACAAAGCATGCTTTAGCTGCCTAACCGCACAACGGGTTAATTCATAACATTTTTAATTTTTTTTGGAAATTATATTTTATTGTCGTACTTTAGCAGCATAGTTAGGCAGTCGGATAGTTAGCGAAGGTTCTAGATGATTTGGAAGGTATCTGTATCAGATTGCCCTTGACAAGGTATTTTATTTTTTCATTTCTAAATACTAATATTATGAATTTCAAAAACCTGTTTAAGAAAAAATCAGATGCATATCTGATTGACAATCAATCTATTACCCCCCCCTGGGGTTGATAGTCATTGCTATATGCCTGTCTGCCCTGGCCACGGGCTGCAAAAAGGATCTTCCATTCCACTCAAATGATGGTGATCTGATCGCAGCACGTCTGCGAGAAAACGCAGCCATGTCAATCTCCTATGAGAAGAGTTCACAGCAAACCATTGAACTTCTTTCAGGACCCGACCAAGACAATCCCTACTGGGATCCGAATGGCGTATACCCCGTATATACCGCTGAAGAGGTCGACATTCAGGTGTTTTCTGACTGTAGTTTCTTATTAGAAACTCAGGAACGCGATCCCCTAACCTGTTCGAATGGTGCTGCACCTGTGCTCCCCTTTGCTCAATCCAAGGGCCGTCGCTCAGTTGTTACCCCTAACCACCTACTCATTTATAATGAAACAGGATCGCTGATCCTGGATCAGAGCATTTCCCTGCCACCCGTTTGTCTGGATGATCTCCGACTCACAGATGGTGCAGGTGTACAGACCGGTGTGTTGCCTCTGGTGGATTGGCTGGCTGGTGG
>JBBRVQ010000164.1:0-4013 GCA_038246735.1 Chitinophagales bacterium | reverse complement strand
TTTTCGTAAAGCCTAAGTCCGTCACCTATGTGGTTTAATTCGTTAAGTGCGTTTATGTTTTTGAGATTTCTATTTTTAAAAATAGCAAAGTCTCTTCCTACAAAAGACAGTTTTTCAAGACCATTTAAGTCCCTGATAGAATCCATACTCCATATCTGAAATATACCAAAAACACTATCCAATGCATTAAGCTTATCTAGGGATGTCACTAATGGATTGTCAGAAATATAGCAATAATCGCCTGTTACTTTGGTAAGCTTACTTAGGTTGATTGATTCCAAATAAAGCTGCCCTTGGATACGCACTGCACCGCCGATGGTCGTTACATTTTGTAGGCCGTTTATATTATGAATACTATCGCAATTGGTAAGAAAGAAATCACCACCAATTGCCGTGATTTGGACTAATCCATCAAGATTTTTAATGTCTGAGCCATTGACCGATAGACCACCTTCGATGACCTTACATCCTGGATAAAGTGTTGAAAATTGATCTACTTGAGACTGAGAGTTTAAGAATAAACCATTGGGCAAACAAGACTGACTTGTCAATTGATTAGCCATACTAAAACAAATAAATAGGAGTAAAATTTTTGATTGCATGATCGATGTATTTAATGACACAAAGATACGGGGTAGCAATTCGTGTTTTTTCACCCAAAAGTAGTAGTTCTTTGGTTTGGGGTAAAATGTGATTAGTATTTTTACAAAATTGGATATTATAAACAGAACACAAGTAGCTTCAATACTATATAGGAAAAAGACTTTAATGTTTGATTAAGTTCTTTATCTTGGCAGAGTACTAGCATCCGAACTTATCTCAACAGCACAATCAATTCGTTCCTACTCCGTACATCGAACTTCTCAAAGATGTTTTTAATGTGTGTTTTGACCGTATTTACTGAAATGAAGAGACCTTCGCTGATGCCTTTATTTGACTTACCTTCCCATATTAATATCAAGATATTGTACTCCATTTTGGTGAGTTGAAGATCGTTTTTTTGTTCGATCACAGCCTTTATAATTGGTACTGTATTATTTTCTGATGAATATCGATACATGCCCATTTCGATAGAAGTCAACAGATCTCGATCTTTAAATGGCTTTACAACATACCCGTATGGCATGGTAGGTTTTGCTCTATCCAAGGTGACTTTATCACTATATGAGGTCAGGAAGATGAACGGTATATGATATTTTTCTCGAATTATACCTGCTATATCTATGCCATCTTTGTCGCCTTTGATAGAAATATCGAGTAACACAAGATCAGGATATCTATTCATCAGCATGTCTAGTGCTTGTGTACTGCTGTAGGCTTTTCCGGCTACATCATAGTGCTGAGAGAGTAGGGTAGACTCTATGTCGTCCGATATGATGGGTTCGTCTTCTACGATTAGGATTCTTAATGACATATTCATCTAGTTTTTTTGTAATCTTTGATAGACAATGTGACTTCGGTACCAGATTCGGAAGATACTTCTATTTCTGCTTCGAGTTTGTCAGATAATGATTTGATCAGTTTCTGTCCAAAACTTTTTTTGCCTTCGCCGACTTTTACTGCATCATATCCTACACCATTGTCTTTGACTTTAAATATTAAATGACCATCATTTTCCCATAGTTTTACTACGAGAATTGGATTTGCAACATCATCAAAAGCGTGTTTTAGGGCATTACTTACGAGTTCATTGGCGATAAGCCCAAGCGGGATCACAGTATCAATATCTAGGGTAAGGTCAGCTATATCAGTTTGCAGACGGATATCAGCAGGGGAGATATTGTATGCGTCAAATAACCCTTCTATCAGATTTGTAAAATATTCCTGCATATTTACTCCTGTGAGATTATCTTCTTTATACAGATTCTGATGGAGCAAGGCCATAGAATGTACCCGATTTCTTCCTTCGGCAATAGCCCTTACAGCACCTTCGTCTTCTATATACTGCGATTGCAATTTTAATAGACTTGATATGACTTGCAGGTTGTTTTTGACCCTATGGTGAATTTCTCTAAGGAGAATATTTTTTTCTTCGAGAGCCTTGGAAATTTGTTGATTTTTGGAAGCTAGTGCAAGATTGTTTTTTACTTTTATATTTTTTAATCTCCATGCTAGAAATGCGAGAATTGAGACCAAAAGTAAACCAAAAATCAATGCCCATTTGATATTGTTTGACTGTCTTATTTGCAGGTTTTTCACTTCATTTTCAGCATTTAGTACGATAATGTCTGCATCTTTTTTTTCAGAATCGTATTTTACCAAAAGATCATTAATGGTTTCATCTTTTTGTTGATTAAATAATGTGTCTTGAAGTGCATAAAATGCTTTGATATGATAAAAAGCTGCTTTATAATTATTTTGATCTTCATGCAGTAATGCAAGATGTTGATGAGCTTTCATAGCTATTTCTTTAAATCCATTAGAGTCAGCAATACGTTTTACTTCATTGATTACTTTCATTGATGTAGCTTTGTCTCCAGTCTTTTGTAGCGTGTAGGCATAGGCCAACATAACGGTAGCTCTGATTGATTGGTCTGCTATATTGAAAGGTGAATCAAGAAAGTATGTAGCATTTTCCAAGGATTTTTTATAATCGCCCAATTTGAAATACGTATGTGCAAGATTACCTTTCGTAAGTAGAATCATTTGTGTGTCCTTTTGTGCCACATAAATATCCATAGCCTTCTGTTTGAAGTCCAGTTCTTCATTGTAGAGCTCTAGTTCGTTTTTTTGTATTGAGATATTATTATACAAATTTGCCATCCAAGTAGTATCCTTTAATTCCTCAAAGCCTTTGAGTGCTTTTTTGTAATAATTGATGGTTTCGTTTGGTTTTTTACGATGCTGATAGGCTGCACCGATATTGTTATTTAGCATAGCTACATACCAAGTGTCGCCTAGTGTTTCAAATTTTTTGATTCCCGCTACATAATATTGAATGGCTTTATCTACTTCACCATTCATATAGTAACACATTCCTATAAAATTGTCCGCTTTTGCTTTATATTTTAATGTATCAGAGGTTAAAGCTATTTTTTCATAGATAAATGCATAATCAAGTGCTTTTACAGGTTGGTTTTGGTAGTATTTTTGGATACTATCTTGAGTAGATTGTAGTTGTTGTTTTAAGGATTCCTGACTTAACAAAAATGATGGTAAACAGAATATTAAAATGACTATGTAGGTCAAAAAACTATTTGGATTTTGGTTGGTCGTTGGTTTCATTAGAGATATTTTACAATGAATGGTATACAAATATATTCCATTATATCGAAGATTTGTCAGACATATTCAGATTATCTTCTATTTTTTGACATATATGTTCTAAGTCCATATACAGCTTGCTTAGAAGCACATGATTTTCTTCTTTTGACATGAGGTATTCCAAATTCATGCTTTTCTTGATCTCCTCTTTCTGATCATCTTCGCTTCCTGTGGACATTCTTTTGCTGCATTAAAACATCACAAAGGTAGATGCTTTGGAAAATTTCAAATTCACCCAAAAGTATGAAATCTAAGTATGAATACTGCAATACTTTTGTCCCAATCAAAACCAACACACCATGCAGAAAATATTTTTACTCTTGCCACTTTTTGTATTTTCTATATTAGTCGCCAATGCGCAGGAAGAAGTATATGATGAAGTCAAAAACACTGAAATGTCCATTCCTTCAGCTCCAGCTTTTGCTATGCTCGGTGTTAATCCAGAAATGGTCATGCGGCCCTCTGATTTACGTAGTTTTAAAGTCGATTGGCGTATCAAAAATTACAATCTTGCACCAGATTTAGCACTCGAAGCACAACCATTGTGGCATTTTTATTACAAAAAAAGAACTTTTGACGAGTATGCAGCTTCCAGCAGATTTGCCAAAAAACTTTCTACTTTGAGTCTCTCTGCGGGAACCGCCAAAATCGATAATGTCAACCATGCATCTTACTCCATTAAACTAAATTTGTATAAAAAAAATGACATCATCAATGATACCACTCTACTCAAGCAAATCAAATCCGAG
>JBBRVQ010000163.1:0-4022 GCA_038246735.1 Chitinophagales bacterium | reverse complement strand
AGAGTTGCACATCATGAAAGCACCTTTTAATGCGGAAATCTCCTATTCAAAATATCTATCCAAAAACCAATTTGTCAAGGCAGGAGATATAGTCCTTACATGTATTCCCCAAAATACGGGTGATGGATACATAGCACAAGGGAAACTGCCATTAAAAGCCGCAGGCACTTTGCAGGTAGGTCAAAATGCAATACTAGAGTTGGAGAGTTTTCCTTCTACACAATATGGTGTCATTCAAGCTAAGGTAGCTGATTTCTCTACCATTCCCAATGAAGATAGTTATCTAGTCTCTTTGACCTTGCCAGACCCTTTTGTAACAACCTATAAAAAGGAAATCCCACAAAATCAAAATATCACGGCCAACGTGATCATAAAAACTAAAGAATTCAGCCTATTGCATCGACTTTTTCAAAATGTAATGGACGTGGTGGGAAATAAGCAGGAATAATTGTAAAGTTGAATATCAACAATCCATTTTCTAGCTTTGGACTAAATTTATAATCTGAACTTTAAAACCCCTTACATCTACCAATTTTATACTTTTATCTAAAAAAAGCTACTTTTCCTAATCATATTTTGATTTCAATCGTTATAAGGACGTAAAACAGACTTTTTATTGGGTGTAGATCTGTTTTAAATAAATTTCGTGATAATAATTTCTATTAAGTGAAGATATTACAAAGCATTATTATTTTATTTTTAGTAGTGGGTGCAAGGGCGCAATCCACATTTACAATCAGTGGTTATGTAAAAGATGCCGGATCTGGGGAAACGCTTATTGGAGCTAACATTTTTAATGTTACAAATACTTCCAAGGGTGCTACTACCAATACTTATGGGTTTTATTCATTGACCATGGAGCAGGGTGTGTACAAAATAGCGTTTTCTTATCTTGGATACGAAGAACAGTTTTTTGAAGTAGATCTCAATAAAAATGTTTCACTGAATGTATCGTTGAACGAAGGTGTGCTCATTGAAGAAGTGGTTATTTCTGCCGAAAAAGACGACCGTAAAAAAAATGTCGAAGGTACACAAATGGGTACCATCGAGCTCCCTGTTGAAAATATTAAAAAATTACCTGCTATCTTTGGTGAAGTGGATATTCTGAAGGCTATTCAACTCCTTCCTGGTGTTATGTCTTCAGGAGAAGGCAATTCGGGATTTTATGTTCGTGGCGGAGGGCCGGATCAAAATCTGGTTTTACTTGATGAAGCGGTAGTGTACAATTCAGGCCATATGTTGGGTTTCTTTTCTGTTTTTAATGCAGATGCCCTAAAAAACACCACCCTTATAAAAGGTAGCATGCCGGCCAATTTTGGAGGAAGGTTATCTTCAGTGCTGGATATACAAATGAAAGAAGGCAATGACAAAAATTATGAAGTAGAAGGAGGCATCGGTTTGATATCATCGCGACTCACTGTTCAGGGACCTGTAGTAAAAAATAGAAGTTCTTTTATGATTTCTGGCAGAAGGACGTATATCCTGGATTTGGTGCAACCTGCGCTCAAAGGATCCAATTTTGAAGGTACTAATTATTATTTTTATGATCTGAATACGAAATGGAATTATACTTTTTCAAATAAAAACAGACTTTTTTTTAGTGGATATTTTGGGAATGATGTCTTGAAATTTCGTCAACCCGGTAGAGATTTTGCATTTGACCTTCCTTATGGAAATAAGACGGGGACATTGAGGTGGAACCATCTTTTCAATGAAAAAATGTTTATGAATGTGTCAGCCGTTTATAATGATTATCGGTTCCAGTTTAATGGCGGACAGGATGATTTTGTATTCAAATTATACTCCGGAGTAAAAGATTGGAATTTTAAAATGGATTTCGAAAACTATCCAAATACTAGCCATACCATAAAATATGGATTGAACTACACTTACCATACCCTCACACCCAATACCGCCAGTGCGACCAATGGAGAAGTAGAGTTTAATACTGCATTTAAACCTAAATATGCAAATGAAGGGGCATTGTATATTTTGGATGATATGAAACTTAGTGATAAGTGGGCCATCAATACAGGGCTAAGATTCAGTGTATTTCAGCAAGTTGGTCCATATACTTCCAAAATTACTGGAGAGCAATTTGGTACTCTTGAACCTGCGGTCACTTACACAGGCCTTGAACCAAGGCTAAGCATTAATTACAAAGCTTCTAATGATTTTAGTATCAAAACAGGGGTGGCAGTCACAACACAATATTTACATTTAGTGAGTAATTCATCCAGTACCTTACCGGCAGATGTTTGGGTTCCCAGTACTGAAATCGTAAAACCACAAAGGGGGATTCAATATGCACTTGGATTTTTTAAGAACTTTGACAATGACATGTATGAAACTTCTATTGAGGTGTATTATAAGGATCTAGAAAACCAGATTGACTATGCTGATAATTATGTCAATGACATTAGCAAAGAAGTTGAAGATGCCTTTGTTTTTGGCAAGGGTAGGGCATATGGTGCTGAATTTTTTATAAAAAAGGCCAAAGGAAAACTGAATGGATGGATTGGTTATACTTTATCCAGATCTGAGCGTTCATTTGATGATATTGAGGAGGGCCGATGGTACCCTGCAGTGTATGACAGACCACATGATTTTTCTGTGGTTGTAAACTACAAACCTTCCAAAAAATGGGATTTTGGCGCTGTGTTTATTTATGGCACAGGCAAATTGTTTACCCCTGTTAGAGGGTTCTTTTTTGTAGAGCAGTCCGTCAATTTATTTTATGGACCGCGTAATAGTGCCAGACTGGATGATTATCACCGACTTGATCTTTCCGCTACCTACACGCCCAAACCTGATTCCAAAAAAAGATTTAAAGGAAGCTGGACATTTTCTGTGTATAATACCTACAACAGGAAAAATCCATTTTTTGTAAATTTTGATACTACTACAGATTTTCAGACTGGTACAAATACCATCACAGGTACAAAAATTACTATTTTCCCGCTCATTCCGAGTATTACGTATAATTTTAAATGGAACCAAAAATAAATTTTATGAAGCGTATAATAAAGATATTACTCCCTGTGATACTACTTTTCGTTTTTACATCGTGTGAAGAAGAATACATACCTGAAACCAGTATATCTGAGCAAGAAATAGTGGTTGAGGGATATATAGAAGTTGGGGAAGGAAGTAATCCTACCTTTGTAATTCTAACCAAAAGTATTCCATTTATTTCGACCATTGAGCCGGATAAATTCTCTGAATTATTTGTTAAAAATGCAGAAGTTTCTGTGTTTGATGGCGACAAAACTGTTGCATTAACTGAGATTTGTCTTAGCCAGATTCCTGAAGCGCTCAAGGAGCAAGTATATGCTGTGTTAGGTTTTAATCCTGATTCAACCTCAGTAGATATATGTGTATATGCCGATTTATTTGGGCAAATTACCCGGGATTACGGACGAAAATACGATCTGAAAGTGATGGTTGAAGGTAAAACTATCACCGCATCCACTACTATCCCAACCTTCTCAGGATTGAGCAACTTTATATGGGTCGATCCTCCTGGCACACCCAGCGATACTTTGGCTCAACTCAATGTCACCATAAATGATCCCGCAGGAGTTAAAAATTATTACCGCTATTTGACTGCATCGGGAAATGAACAACTTATACCACCATTTGGATCGGTGACAGATGATGCCATTTTTGACGGAAAAGTGTTTGAATTTCCATTGCAGAAGGCAGAAAGAAGAGGCGGGGATTTTGATCCTGAATCATTTGGTTTGTTTACGCGAGGGGATAGTGTGTTTGTAAAATGGTGTTCAATAGACAAAGCACATTTTGATTTTTGGAATACCCGGGATTTTAGTGCCAACAGCGGAGGCCCATTTTCATCCTATACAAGGATAGCAACAAATATAAAAGGAGGTTTAGGTATATGGGGCGGATATGCTTTTAATACTTACAAACTTTATGCACCCCCAAAGTAAGAGCTATAATAGATCGTGGTAAAGTTTTTCTGAATAGCTTGCCCAGTTTCTGATATTTTTGGCAAATGAAGT
>JBBRVQ010000162.1:0-4090 GCA_038246735.1 Chitinophagales bacterium | reverse complement strand
AGAATGGCACCTGTAGCTATTTGGATAGTTTGGAAATCTGCCCCTTCCATGTACGTCCCATACATTGGCTTTTTAAAAGAAGAAATTTGTACAATATCAGCAGTATTGATGAGGATTTTGGCCATGCTGCCCATACTTGCCTGCACTACTTTCGGACTGAAGAAGTCTGCACTGTCCCCTGATCTGATGATCATATCAATACCAAACCAGTCTGCTATACGAATGATGGTACCCACATTGCCGGGATCCTGTACTCCATCCAGATAGATGGCTGAAATATTTTCATTTAACAAAATATTTGCATCATCTTCCTTTTTTTCGAGCAACAAAAATATATCTGAAGGTGTTTTAAGCATTGATATTTGTTCCATTTCTTTTGCAGAAATAATATCGGGTTCAATAACCCCATACGGTAGAAAATCTATGTATTTTTTTTCGTTTCCGCTGGTAATTAAAATTTGGTCAACATTGAATTTTTTATTTTTGAGGAATTCACTGCATACTTTATCACCTTCAGCGATGAATTTGTTATAAATTTGCCTGAATTTTGGTTGATGCAGGGCTTTGATATCTTTTAGTCGGGCCTTTGAGATCAAGTTAAAAGTTTTTATTAATTATTTTAAATTTGAGCATTCTGAAACTTTCTTTTTTAAGCGTTGGGGTATTGATGATATTAATTTTAATGTCCTCCTGTAACTCAACCCGCTATTTGGAAAAAGACCAAAGTCTCTTGAAGAGGACAAAGATAATTTTTAAAAATGAAAAAGCCTTTGAGAATAAAAAATCATTGGAAGTTGAATTGTTTAGCTTTATAGACCAGAAACCCAATGAAAAACTACTGTTTTTTATACCCAAAGAGTGGTTGTATCTTACCAATAATCAGCCCGATGATAATACATGGTACAATAAAGGTCTCAAAGGTTTGGGCGAACCTCCAGTAATATACTCGGAGGAAGCATCCAAAAAAATAGCAGGCAATATGGAGAATCACCTGAAGTTTAAGAAAGGTTTTTATAAAGCTAAGGTTGATTTTATAGTAGAAGAAAAAAAGTCTATCCAAGGCTGGTCCAATTCTCATGGCAGTGACGTATGGGAAAGCAATATCAGTAAAGTCACCTATATAGTATCACCTGGCGAACGCTTCAAAGTAAAAAATGTAAGTTATGAATCACAGGATAAAAAGCTATTATCCTTTGTCGAATCTTTGCATGAAAATGCGTTCGTAAAACAGGGAGACTACATAGATTTTGCTCAGTTTGAACTGGAAAAGAGCCGACTTACCGTTGAACTGCAAAACCATGGATATTCAAATTTTTCAAATAATTTTATCGAAATATCAGGTGACAGCAGCCAGGTAAATAAAGATGTAGATATCTTTTTTCAATTCAGAACTTCATTGCCGGATACCACACACACCAGATTTATTACTGGTGAAGTAAAAGTATTTACCGATTATTTTAAAGAGCAAATAGTCGATAGTTTGTCTGCGGATACCATAAATACATTACAATTTTATCGTCAATCTTCTTCTTTTTTAGTAAAACCTTCTCTATTGTCCAACTCTATATTTTTTAAGCAAGGAGAATTATTGAGAAGGGATGACAGGCAGAAGACATTCAGAAAATTAAATAGTCTGGGCACTTACCGATTTGTCACTATAAATGCAAGAGTAGATAAGGATCGAGATAGTGTGATGAATTTTGAAATCCTGCTCACGCCATTCCAGAAAAAGTGGATTTTTGATGGAAGCCTTGAAGGATATTTCAGTACGCTGGGAGCTGCAAGATTATTTGGTTTTTCTATTTCATCACAGTTTGTAAACAGAAATTTTTTGGGCGGTTCTGAAAAATACACGCTCAGAGCAGAAGCAGGTACCGAAGTAGGTTACGCCAGAGAAACAGGTTTTGTGCAACGAACCACCAATCTTTCCTTACAAAACAACCTGAATATACCTTCATTTCAGGATTTTATCGGTTTGGGTCGATTTGCAAATAAGACAGGAATTATAAATGATAGGTTTTATAAAAATTTTGTGGAAGAAGCCAGCACCAATATTGGCCTGGGATTTAGTGCGCTGAATATTATTAACTTCTATTCATTGAGTTCCTTCAATGCATCGTTTGGTTTTGACTATACATCTCCAAAAGGAAATCGGTATGTATTCAAGCCATTGGGCTTTAACCTTGATCTGTATTCTATCAAAGATACCACCAGATTTGAACAGAATCCGCTGATTCTCTTATCATTTAAAGATATATTGGGCACTGGATTTGTATTCAGAGATTTTTCTTATATTTATACTAAAACCAAGGATCGCAAAGGAAATTCAGTGCTTGCCATCAATAATCTGGAAGTATCAGGATGGGAAGTTCATCTGACCAATCTACTCTATAATGCCATATCCGGGTCTGATAGAGAATGGGTGCTGGATGATAAAAGAGAGATTGCATTTGCCAAATATATCAGATATGAATTTGATGGACGATACAATAAAGAATACTCAAAAACCACAAGTTTTGCTTCCAGATTTAATTTTGGTATTATAGTTCCGTTTGGCAATAATCCATCGGCTCCATTTATACGACAGTTTGGCGTAGGTGGGCCCAATAGTCTGAGAGCCTGGAATATCAAAGAGCCGGGACCGGGCGGATATAGAGATCCATTGGCAAAATTGAAAGAAACGCCGGTCATCTTTGTAAATCAAGGTGACATCAAACTGGAATTGAATGCAGAATACCGATTTAAAATATTGTTGCTGCTGGACGGAGCATTTTTTGTAGATGCTGGCAATGTCTGGACACTGCGGGACGACCCCAACCGACCCGGAGCAGTGATATCATCAAAGTTTTTGGATCAGGTAGCCATAGGTGCAGGTTATGGTATTCGGTTTAACTTTAATTTTTTTATCATTCGGTTTGATTGCGGGTATAAGATTCGGAGCCCTTTTGAAGATCCTTACAAAAAAAGTCAGTGGTATTCGTTTAAGGAAATCAGACAACAAGGGCTGGGAAATGTTCAGGTGGCGGTTAATTACCCTTTTTGATAAATTGTAAAATTATTACTACAATAGGATCCGACTTTAGTATTTATTCCAAGTTTGTTCTTGATCATTACTACCATCGGGGATAAAAAAAGAGAATTTATATACACTTTTCGGCCTTTTGAGTCTCTTTTATTGTGGCTTAAATGACTATCATTACTACAGATTGCTAAGTTATGGAAAAAATCTAAAACAGTTGATGATCACCTGACCGGCATATTTGGATTTGGCATTTAAATTTAAAAAAATCAACGATGCTTTCCTTGTATAAGACGGATCAATCGCGGGCTACTTAGCTTCGGTATTTATGAAGTGTCCAAGAGTAAACATTATTACATGTCAATGCATTTTTTTTAAAGCTTTGTAGCAGATTAACATGGGTTTGAGTGCGGCATGAACATGGTTTGTATTTCGAGCCTTCTTCCTTTTGCAAGAAATGCTTTTGTATAGTTTATCTCCATAATTCGTGTCAAAAAAATTCGATGTCCAAGCAATCTGCGTTATCCACGCCATTTCCTGCTCCTTGCATATAATTCCTTTATAAATCATGGGGGTCAACATGTGCGCCATTTTTTGGGCTTTAGTGATGAGATAAATTCCTGCTTTAGTTTGCAAAGCAACATGATAAAAATAATTCTACAAAATAATCAGAATTTAAAGGTTACTTTTTTAATGTTCAATCATTAAATATAAACATTTTTATTAATTTGTAAATCAGCGCATCATGGACGACAAAAACAGATTTATTTTAGCGTTATCAACAATCTCAGGCGGGTTATTTATTATTATTGGCTTTTCAATCGTGATGATTAATAGCAGTTCTGATGGTGCAGACAAAGCTTTTAATGCCATAGTACCATTAATAGCAACGTGGATAGGTGCCATCATTGCATTTTATTTTGGCAGAGAAAACTTTGAAGCTGCACAACAACAAATTAATAAAATACTGGACAAAGATGCCTTGGACGATATAGAAGTCAAAAACATTATGATCCATTTCCAGACGATGGTGGTAAAAACGCTGAAAGAGGATGATATTATCTTACCATT
>JBBRVQ010000161.1:0-4103 GCA_038246735.1 Chitinophagales bacterium | reverse complement strand
TACCTGCTATATTTGAACCCAAATCTAAGCAGATTTTTTTATTTCAGGGTACTTCTTAATCATTTTTTATATTTGATCATTTTATTATTACGATATTTATGATATTTGTTCGTCTTTTTGCACTAGGTTTGTATCTAGAATGTGGTATTCTGATGTTTTAACTTTCATATAGGCTTAAATTTTTCCAACACTTTTGTTTCGGGTGGCGGTCTGGGAGTCGGGCTATTGATGTGAGTAAGTATCCATGTTTTGTCAGGTTTTATATCTTCTGTCTGGTGGTTATCTGAGTTGCACCTTTCGCATTTGTAGGGATTGAGCTTCATCAGTTCGGTGATGATTTCGAATATTGTTCGGATGGTTTGACTATTTCGTCTTAGGGTGTCAGGGATACTCGCTTTTAGCTTTGATGAACTATTGTGGATACCATATCTGCGTGACTTTTGGAAATATGGTGGAAGTACATGCTGGAGGATTTGGTCCATGGCTACGAGTGGTTCCATGATTTTGTAAGCTTTGGGGGCCACTTGCCCTGATTGTTGATTTTTATAATCATTGTGTAGCAGGATGACTTTTTGGGAGTCTTTGATATAATCGAGCCGCTTGTTGGATACAGCGATGCGGTTGATGTATTTGGCGAGGTAATCTTCGATGACCTTCGTATCCATGGTGGGTCTTGTGGAATGTACTACCCACCTGATTTTTTCTACGTCGGCGATGAGCACTTCAAAATCTTGGGGGTAAGTTATTTTTCCTTTTTTATACAGTTGTCTGAGCTCTTGGATGAAGATGGCTTTATAAGTTGCACAGATACTTCGGTATTTGTCGAGCTTGTGTTTATCCTTGGGATAAATCCATGCGCTGTCTTGACTAAAACCACCAAAAGTCACCAAAGCGTGCACATGGATATGGTACTTCATATCCGACCCGAAGGTATGCAGGATAGATGTCATACCAGGAGTATAAGCTGATTTGGCTCCTATAGACTTGATAGTCATCCATGCTACTTTCATAATCAGTGAATAGATGACAGATTCATTATTCCTTGCCAGACTATTGAGTTGGTGCGGCAGGGTAAATACGGTGTGGACATAGGGAACTCCGAGCAACTGACTCCTCAGTTTATCCACCCACTGTTCTCTTTTGATGCTTTGACATATCATACAATGCGAGTGTCCGCAACTGTGGTAGATATAATGTTTATGTCCGCAGTCTTTGCAATGGATGACGGTACCACCCAGCGCTGGCGTCTTGCAGACTCTGATGGCACGGATGAGTTTTATTTGCTGTTCTGACGGTTTGTAAGTATTTATATATTGCTCGCCATAATCTCGGAATAGGTCTCCGATACTATTGTTTACCTGTACTTTATCAGCAGGGTGTCGATCGGATGCTTGATGTATCGGTGGCGTTCCACACATAGACCTATGTAGCGGATGGTGGTTCGATATAATTTAATTTGACGATGCCGAGCAAAGTTTTGCTCGGTTCCTTCCTTATCGAGTGATTTCATATCACTCGATTTTTGATTACATCAAAATCAGTCAGTCTTGTGCCACCTTCCAAATGATGCGTAGCATAACAATTGCGTAAAGTATGTATCGAACCTTTTTTACTGATTTTAGCCTTCTTTTTAGACTGCTGCATGGCTAATTGGACAGAACGTGGATTGTAAGGTAATCCTTTAATTTTAGCATTAAAGAGATAGACTTCCGGTTTTTCTCTACGGTAATATTCCCTAAGCAAATCTATAAGTATTTGCGGTAGCATGATAAATCGATCTTTGTTTCCTTTGCCTTGGTTGATACGCACTTGCATCCGATGGGAGTCGATGTCTTCGATCTTCACATGGATCGTCTCACTGAGCCGGGCTCCTGTCACATATACAAATGTAAGGAGTACCTGTTGTTTAAAAGTAGCTGCTGATTCGATGATTTTGACGACGTCTTCTTTGGACAAAATGGAAGGCAGTTTCTTCTCCTTGCGGGCACGGGATAATTTCGTCAGACTCCACGATAGCATCAGTACATTTTTGAAAAACTTCTGGATGGCGGAGTAGTCGGAATTTACAGTCTGCCAGTCCTTACCCTGATCAAAGCGGTACAGCAGATATTTACGTACTATATCATCACTCATGGGTATATTAAAATGGTGTTCTTCACACCAATTGATGAACTGTTTGACGATCTGGACATAAGTCTTAATGGTGCGCTTCGAGAAGTTTTTTAGGATCATAAACTCTTCAAATTCTACGACGTGATTGTCACTTAGATACTTCATTTCTGATAACATAACATTCGATTTTTGTGATAAAATAATACCACAAAAATAAGTGTTATTCCACTCATTATCAGCAATGTACGATCGATAATTTAGGGCAATGTGAGGAGGGTTTGTTCAACGTTTTGCGGCTTGGCGAAGGTGGCGATTTTTACCACAAAACTTGATGCGGAGAACCAATGTTTGATTAACCACAAATGTGTCTGCGGAGCACTGAACCGCCACTTTTGCCAAACCGCTGTTGTGCGTTCGTTTTTATTTCAATTCAAGGTCTGTTCTTTCGTATTCGTTGGTGCCACGTTTTGCTCTTTTTAAGTTCCAAAATTTTATAGCGTCCTTACTTGATAAATCCGGATTATCAGATAAAAATGCTCTCATATATCTGTTGTATTCGAATTGTGGTTCTATATCGGTTTTATAGTTTTTGTCTTTTCTAATTTCTTTCAATTGTTTCCAATGCTCGAGAGCATCATTTAAATTTTTACCTTCGTTTTCTTTCATCCATTTCATAAATTTTACATTGAATGAGAAGTTAGAACCTATTTGTTTTGTAAAAAAAGCCCGAACGTTTTCTGTATTTTTATAACTGTCAGTAATAACAGTCATTAAATTCAGCGGTTCGTTATTCCAATCAAATTTTGATAGTACTTTCTGCGTTTTCTTAAAGTTAGCAACCACTTTCCCTGTCGAAAAATGATGCTGAATTTTGTTAGTTAGTTCTACCTTACTTCCACTAGTAGAGATTCCTGTTTTTTTACAAAATTCTACCAATTCTTCTTTAAGCCAATAAAATTCTTTAAAGTCTGTCAGCGAAATATTATTGTCAAGGTTTGGTCTTTCCATTTGGTTATTGGTGGTCGTTAAAATGACGCACAACTTCTAGTACACCTGCCGTACGACCGATAGGCAGTATGGTCATGGTGTACATTGTTATCTTTAGTATCATTCACCTGAGCAAAAAGCAATTTCAATATCATCATAAAGATTTTTTATGGCAATTATGGCTCCTGATATTTTCAATGAACAATATAATGCTTGTTGCAATTCTATTTTGAGATTTAAATTTTTATTAAAGAAGTTTGTGAGTTCTTCAATTATCAATTCTAGCTCCCTAGGTTTTAGCCATTGTTCATAATTAGAGAATGAATCATTATATACCCTTATTCCATCCTTCCATTCAAATGCAATTCCACATTTAAGTTCTTCTAAAAATTCAGGTTGTGATTTATAAAACTTTTGCATATCGGGCTCAATTATTCCATTAGGTCTTAATTTTTTAATTTGTTCATCATTGAAGTTTGGAGGAACTAATCTATCTTCAGATGTCATATCAAAGATTGTAAAATTCTCAATAGAATTACAAGCTAAGTACATGCTCAAATAATAGTCAGAACAAATTGGAATAGGAGTAAGTACCTTATTGTCAGTTTTTGTTTTAATAGTTAAATATATCATTGAGTTTTTGTTTTATTAAAGTTAACTTGTTACTAACCGAACAAAAAAT
The DNA here is from genome assembly GCA_038246735.1 of Chitinophagales bacterium. Lineage (GTDB taxonomy): Bacteria > Bacteroidota > Bacteroidia > Chitinophagales > Saprospiraceae > OLB9. The sequence goes on along the minus strand of JBBRVQ010000161.1, from coordinate 322 downwards.
CTAGAAACATTCGGGTTTTTCAAAATAAAGAAAGTTAATGATAAAAAAGTATTGAAAGTCACCCTTACTTTTTATTAGAAAGCACAAATTTAATCAACTTTTTTAATCTTGCAAATTTATTGTCAATTAGAGTCTAAATAGGGCATCCCTATTTTAATATTGAGTACGTTATGCAATATATTGTGCGGTAATATTTTGCTACCACACTTTAAATTTTACTTTTGATGATTTTGATTGTTCATTACAAAATTTTATTTTTTTTCATTTTTATCATCTTCGTTCCGATTTCTCATCAATTTGTCCAGCACCCTTCCGATCATAG
>JBBRVQ010000160.1:0-4245 GCA_038246735.1 Chitinophagales bacterium | reverse complement strand
GGTACTTTGTCTGGTGCTCCAAAATACAAAGCATTACAACTCATCGATGCGTATGAACCTACGACCAGATCTTTTTATGGTGGCGGACTAGGCATCATAAAACTCAATGGCGACCTGAATCATGCCATCATTATTCGATCTTTTCTGAGTATAAAGGGACAGCTCCACTATCAGTCAGGTGCAGGAATTGTTATAGATAGCGTCCCTGAAAGTGAGATGCAGGAAGTACATAACAAATTGGCAGCGTTGAAGAAGGCATTGGAGAAGGGAGAGGATATTTAATGGTAAATGAGTGAATGGCGAATGTGGGAAGATAGAAAAGTATTAGGAAAGTATAATATGTATTTATAATAATTAAATATTTTAAAAATGAATGACAAAGAAAAATTTATCACGGAATTAAAAAGAAGAACAATAAAGTTTGCTGTAGATATTATCTTGTTTTGTGACAATTTAAGACCTTCAAAAGCAGCGTCGGTTATCACGTTACAAATTATTAAATCAGCCACATCAGTTGGTGCAAATTATCGAGCAGCTTGTCGAGGTAGATCGAAAGCTGAGTTTTACGGTGAAATATGCATAGTAGTGGAAGAAGCCGATGCAACAGGATATTGGTTAGAAATTATTTTAGAAACTAATCTTAATAATAATATTGTTGAGCTAAATAGACTTTTGGCAGAGTCAAACGAAATTACTAAGATCATGACAAAAGCCAAATCAACAACATAAGCAAATTAATAGTAAAAAACATTTATCATTCAATCATTTTATCATTCAATCATTTTTCATGAAAAATGTAGTTATCATCGACAATTACGATTCATTCACATACAATCTGGTGCATCTCATCAATGAAATTATAGATGGAGAAGTCACTGTACTCCGCAATGATCAGTTCCAGTTAGATGCACTGGAAGCTTTTGAATATATCATTCTCTCGCCTGGACCCGGGCTTCCGGAAGAAGCAGGATTGCTCAAGGAAGTCATCAGAACTTATGGACCTACCAAAAAAATATTTGGCGTATGTTTGGGATTACAAGCCATCGGGGAAGTGTACGGTGCACGATTAAAAAATCTCTCCAAGGTATTCCATGGTATGAAGACTGCCATGCTGCAGACTGAAAATATTGACCCTATATTTGAAGGAATAAGTCATAGTTTTGATGCAGGAAGATATCATTCTTGGGTGATAGAAAAGACAAGCTGCCCTGAGATATTGAGCATCACAGCGGAGGACGACGAAGGCGAAATCATGGCCGCACGACACAAAGACTTCCAAGTCTATGGTGTACAGTTTCATCCTGAATCCATTATGACACCAGATGGCAGAGCGATGCTGACCAATTTTTTAAATTTGTAAAATTTCATACCGTTTAGTTAAGACATCTTTTAAGGTTTTACTCATCCTAAATCCTTTTCTTATAAAAGAAGGACTTACCGGTGGAGTCTTAACTAAACGACAATACCGACTCATTACATCATAAGATCACAGATCGCTAAATCACCAAATAAATGAAAAGCATTCTCAATCAACTCTTTGACCATCAGAAGCTTACAAAAGAGCAAGCCAAAGAAGTTTTGATCAATATCTCTCAAGACAAGTACAACACTTCCCAATTGGCCGCTTTTATCAGCGTATATCTCATGCGAAATATCTCTGTAGATGAACTAGCAGGTTTCAGAGATGCTTTGTTGGATTTGTGTATCAAAGTTGACTTTGACGGTCTGCCGATTATAGACTTGTGTGGGACAGGTGGTGATAGCAAAAATACTTTCAATATCTCTACCCTATCTTCTTTTGTGGTAGCCGGTGCTGGATATCATGTAGCCAAACACGGGAATTATGGCGTTTCATCCATCAGTGGCTCTTCCAATGTTTTGGAGTATTTTGGCTTCAAATTTACCAATGACACTGACGTTTTACGCAAGCAAATGGATGCTGCCAATATTGCCTTCCTGCATGCACCACTCTTCCACCCTGCACTCAAATCTGTTGGACCTATACGCAAAGAATTGGGTGTAAAAACATTTTTCAACATGCTAGGTCCGTTGGTCAATCCTGCCCAACCACAACATCAGAGTGTTGGTGTTTTCTCTATCAAGCTTGCTAGACTTTATCAGTTTTTGCATGAAGATTCTTTTAAAAAATACGCAATTATTCACGCTGTCGATGGTTACGACGAAGTATCGCTCACAGGACCTGTTAAACTCATTACCAATCAAGCAGAACAATTGGTTGATTCTGCCTATTTTGGGTTGTCTGAATACCAACAGGAAGATATTTTCGGTGGAGATACCATCAAAGAAGCAGCAGAGATTTTCATTAATATTCTAGAAAACCAAGGCACTCAAGCGCAAAATGACGTAGTTATTGCTAATGCCGCTTTGGCTATCCAATGTTTTGATCAAAGCAAAGATATCAAAGATTGTGTAGCTGAAGCAAAAGCATCATTGCTCAATGGTAAAGCAAAAAGGAGCTTTCAAAATTTACTAACGTCAAAATAAAATAAAATAAAAAATGAACATACTTGATACCATAGTTAGACGTAAACGAGAAGAAGTAGCTACTGCAAAATCTAAAGTAAAAGAAAGCACTCTAGTTTATTCTGCATTATTTGAAAGAAAATGTTTTTCTCTTTCAGAATATATCGTCAACCCAGAATTAAGCGGAATCATTGCCGAATTTAAACGCAAATCTCCTTCAAAACCAAACATCAATACAACTGCTGATGTGCAAAAAATCACTTCAGGTTATACAGATGCAGGAGCTTCTGGATTATCTGTGCTTACGGATGTTGATTTTTTTGGTGGAAGCAATACGGATCTTCGGCAAGCAAGAGAGATCAATAAGATACCCATTCTTCGCAAGGATTTTGTAATAGATCCATATCAAATTATAGAAGCAAAAAGTCTGGGAGCTGATGCAATATTACTCATCGCTGAAATTCTGACAAAAGCTGAAATAGATGAACTTTCCAAAGTAGCTGTTGATTGTGGTCTTGAAGTGCTCATGGAAATCCATACCGCAGATCAAATAAATAAATACCATGATCGTATCAGAAATATTGGGGTAAACAATAGAAATTTAAAAACATTCACCACTAATATTCGTTACTCGATGGATATTTTTCCGCAACTTCCGTCAGACACTATCAAAATATCAGAAAGCGGTATTGACGATCCAAATACAGTGATAGCGTTAAAAAGATTTGGTTTTGATGGATTTTTGATCGGAGAATGTTTTATGAAAACTGATGATCCTGGGATGGCATTTGCAAAATTTGTACAAAAATTGAATGATCTGAAATGATAATAAAAGTATGCGGTCTTAAATTCAAACAAAACGTACTTGATATTTCAGCCTTAGATATCAATATGGTTGGTTACAATTTTTATGCACCGTCTCAAAGATATGTAGAAGGTCCGCTCCCTGAAATACCAACAAACATAAAAAAAGTAGGTGTTTTCGTAAACACAACAATTGACGACATTAAGCATAAAACAATATTTTACAAGCTTGATTTTGCTCAATTGCATGGAGATGAAGACGTGTCATATGTCGTGGAAGTAAAAAAGTTTATTCCTGTCATTAAAGTATTCAGAATCGATGAAAATTTCGATCCTAAAGTTCTAAATACTTTTGAATTTTGCGACTTTTTTCTTTTTGATACTGCAACAAAGCAATTTGGAGGTTCAGGAAGTAAATTTGATTGGACAATATTAAATACTTATGACATACAAGTACCATTTTTACTAAGTGGCGGCATAGGACCTGAAGATTTAGATGGGATAAAAAATATCAGACATCCAAAGTTGGTGGGTGTAGATATCAATAGCAAATTTGAAATCAGTCCAGGGTTAAAAGATGTGGAAAAGGTAAAATCGTTCGTGGATGATATGAAAATATATTATCCTGTCCGCAACCCTCAATCCCTAAAGGGACGACCTAATACATCACTACCAATCGAAGACTTAATCTCCCCTTTAGGGGTCGGGGATAAACAAGAAGTTAATGATGAAGTGAAGCCTACCCGCAACCCTCAATCCTTAAAGGGACGACCTAATACATCACCAACAATCGAAGACGTAATCTCCCCTTTAGGGGTCGGGGGTAAACAGGAAGTTAGTGATGTATTTGGTCGTCCCTTTTGAGATTGAGGGTTGCGGGCAGGATTAACTTCATCATTAACTTCCTGTTTACCCCTGACCCCTAAAGGGGAGATTACGTCTTCGATTGTTGGTGAT
>JBBRVQ010000159.1:0-4375 GCA_038246735.1 Chitinophagales bacterium | reverse complement strand
TTACTTCAGGCGTGTGACTTCAATGTGGAGGCGGCACAGCGTGGTATTGTCTACATTGATGAAATTGATAAAATTGCCCGTAAGAACGATAATCCATCTATCACCAGAGATGTATCGGGTGAAGGTGTTCAACAGGCACTGCTCAAACTTCTGGAAGGTACAGAGGTAAATGTACCTCCAAATGGCGGCAGGAAACATCCGGAGCAAAAAATGATCAAAGTAGACACATCCAATATCCTTTTTATATGTGGTGGTGCATTTGCAGGCATAGAAAAGGTCATTTCCAAAAGACTAAATACTCAGGTAATTGGCTTTGGCAATGACGGCAAAGAACACGTAGATAGGGAAAATATGCTTCAATATATTACTCATCAGGATCTTAAAAATTTTGGTTTGATCCCTGAATTAATTGGTCGATTGCCAGTTTTGACTTATCTGGAACCACTGGATAAAGCCACTTTGATAGCCATACTTACCGAACCTAAAAATGCTTTACTAAAGCAATATTCCAAACTTTTTGAACTAGAAGGTATTAAACTCCATTTTGATAAGGAATCTATTGATTATATCGCTGATAAAGCTTTGGAGTACAAGCTGGGTGCTCGAGGTCTGAGATCTCTTTGCGAAGCAATTCTGACGGATGCTATGTTTGAATTACCATCTCAGTCCGATATTAAGGAATTTAATGTAGATAAAATATATGTCGTAGATAAACTCAGTAAAAATGCAATCAGAAAACTGATAGCCGCATAGTTTTCAATTCCAAGAAATCGAATCTTATGAGCCGATTAAAATTAATTTTAATCGGCTTTTTATTTTCCCAAATATGTGAAAATAAAATAATTGTCTGTAAGGGATAGCTTTAAACCATTTTGTGTTCGTTCTTATGATGTTTTCTTTCTTATTTTACTTTTTCCATTTTTCAAAAAGTACTTTAAACTTGAATAAGAGATTGCTTTTTTCTATCAATTAGCGAATAGGATTGATCTGTCAGAACCGAAACATAAAAATGTAGAAAGCATCAAAAACTGTTTATTTTCCCTAATGATCCTTTTAAAATTTGTATATTATAATCAATAGTTGTATCTATCTTTGTTTTAAAATAGTAAGTGAACCATGGAAAAATAATTAATTCTACTTTGTCAACATACCGTTTTTTTAGATATCAAATTTGCCGACTTTGATTTGAAATTTAATTTATAGGAAGGGACGTAGTCCTATAATCTTTGTAAAACAGTATGCTAAATCACGTTTATAAGGGGCGTAGCCTTGTGATCTTGAGATGTCAGGGCTACGCCACTTCAGAATCTTGTGTTAATTTTTATTACAAAGATGTCAGCGCTACGCTCCTTTTTGTTGGATTTTTAAACTTAACAAAGTAGAATTAAATATATTTATGCTACTGCCTTTGATTTGTGATAATTTTGTGATTTTTAGACCATATATTTAATGAATCAAAATTCAATTTGACATATATTTATGTTAAATTTACAACTTTAATTATTGCATTCTATTTATATTTTAACTTTTTTTCAGGGTTTTTATGTCCATAGCCATCATTGAAGACGACGCCAATATCCGTAATCTCATAAAAATAGTACTTTCTGAGCTGAATGTGCCAATTGACGAGTATGATAATGGTTGGAAAGGCCTGGATGCCATCATTCAAAAAAAATACAGTTTGCTTGTATTGGATCTCATGATACCGGGAGTAAGTGGTATGGAAATCTGCAGAAAAATAAGGCAAAGTAATAATCAAATGCCGATCCTCATGCTCACATCAAAATCTGAAGAAGAAGATAAAATAGCTGGATTGGATATGGGAGCAGATGACTATCTTACCAAGCCATTCAGCAACGGAGAATTACTGGCCCGAGCAAAAGCGCTGCTCAGAAGATCAAATATCAAATCAAACATAGATAAAAATGAAAATCAAATCATTTACATAGGTGATCTTATGCTCGATGTATCTAATCGTATTCTTACTAAAAACAATCAGGAAGTCAACCTAACTGTCAAAGAATTTGATCTCATTCAGCTTTTTATGTCTAATGCAGGGCGAAATTTTACTAGATTGGATGTACTTGAAAGAGTTTGGGGCGAGCAATTTGAAGGGCTGGAACATACCGTAAATTCCAACATAAATAGACTCAGAAGTAAAATAGAAGAAGACCCTACTAAACCTAAATATTTGATAACTGTATGGGGATTGGGTTATAAATTTAATAAAAATCCTGAAAGCTGAAAATGGTCAAATCGAATATTTGGAAAAACAAAAGATTACGCCAAATTATCTTTCTGGTAGTGGGCACATTCATATCTTTATGGGTGGTTTTAGGTATTTTGTTTTATAATTTCAGCATTTCAAAATACTCAGATTATACTCTATTGCGTCTGGCTGGAATCGCAAACACACTTTCTTTACAAATTAATGGTGACGACCATGAAAGGCTCTTAAATTTATACCCAGCTATTAATGATGTGACTTCATTAGGTCAAGATAGTATTTATGATGAGATACATAGTTTATTGAAGGCCAATTTTGAAGCAGACATGCTTAAAAGCCCTATATACACTATATCCATGAATGACAGTGGTATGTTTTATGAATTTGGTATCACTTCTGACTCTATACCTTATTATCGCCATCCTTATAATAGCTACCATACTACTTTGAATGAGCAATATAAGAATGGGGGTATGATACCAGCGTATGAAGATGAATTCGGAATGTGGTTGTCTGCGTTTGCTCCGATAAAAAATTCTAAAGATAAAACCGTTGCTGTGGTTATGGTAGATGAAAAACTAAATATCTTCCTTACGTCGGTCAGGTCTGAATTATTGAAGGCATTTTTGATTTCTCTGACTGTTTTTGGTGTAATGATTTCTTTGCTTTTGTGGCAAATGAAAAAGATACTAACAAGAGAGCAGAAAGACAAAAATATCATCGAAGAAGCAAATAACGAAATCACCAGAATAAATTCTGAATTAACTACTGCAAATAAAAAATTAAGCACCTTAGATCAATTTAGAAAGGAAATGATTTCAAATATTTCTCATGATTTGCGTACTCCTATGGCAAGTATCATTGGATTTTTGGATTTGATTCGAAATAATACTTCCACAATATCGGATGAAGACAGGAACAAATACATCGATATAGCATATGCAGAAACCAAAAGGCTCAATCGATTAGTATCGGATCTGTTTGAGCTGACCAAACTCGAATCAGGACAGATTAAAATCAATACAGAACCTTTCAATATTTATGAATTGGTATCAGATATCGTTCAGAAATATCAGATGAAGATCAAAGCCAAACATGTCGATTTAAACTTTGAAATACATGAGAATTTGGGCCTGGCTAAGGGTGATATTAAGTATATTGACAGAGTATTTCAGAATTTGCTGGACAACGCTGTAAGATATGTTGATGAAGGAGGATATATCAAAATATGGATTCTTGATGCCGATGATACTTTTAAAGTAAAGATTTGCAATTCCGGAGATTTGATTCCACAAGCCGATTTGGATGTTATTTTTGACAGATATTACACCAATGAAAAAAGTGATCATGCTCGATCTGGTCTTGGATTAGCTATCGCAAAAAGCATCTGCACATTGCATGGCTGCACCATCAAAGCTGAATCTAATGAATTTGTCAATTCTTTTTGGTTTACGGTACCGAAAGACAGCGACTTATAGCATTTTATGTAAGTATCAGGTTTCTTTTTCTACCCTAAAATTAAAAAATAATTCCATCCTTTTTCTTTTTATATTAGTAGCCGAAACATGGTGTATTGCCGATCTAAACATATTGCAAATGTTAAATAAACGGCTTTTGTTAACAAACTTTCGTATATGAACATGTGTAATATGAGCAAAAAATCAGAAGTTGTGGCGGATATGGGATGGAGGGAGTGGCGCATATAAGTAGGCTGAACGAACTGCTGTCACTAAAGGTAGATGATTTATGTTGGGATCGCAATCAGCTACTGGTAAAACACGGTAAAGGCGGAAAAGACAGGTAGTCATGCTCAGCCATACGCTTAAACAAATGTTGCAAAAATATTTTAATTCGTATATGCCTTAGCAATGGCTATTTGAGGGGCAGGACAGAAAGACCCAATACTCTGAGCGCAGTGTACAAAAAGTGTTAAAACAAGCAGTAGCAAAAACAGGGATCAACAAAAAGGTATCTCCCCATACGTTACGACACTGTTTTGCGACACATCTGATGGATAATGGGGTACAATTGCCATATATCCAGGAGTTGCTGGGACATAAAGACATTAAAACCACATTGATATATACCCATGTGACTACTAAAAATGTAACATCAGTAGTGAGTCCCTTGGATCAGTTGAGGATGTTA
>JBBRVQ010000158.1:0-4381 GCA_038246735.1 Chitinophagales bacterium | reverse complement strand
TGTATAAATCTTATCCAAATATTGCCAAGCACTCAAGGCTTGCTCTCTCTTCGGATGTTCCTGTGCATATTTTTCAAACCATATATTTTCCTGACCTTTTGTAGTACTGAGTGATGCAATATCAATTAAAGTTACTCCTTTTATTTCAATATCTTCTCCGCTTAAAATCACAAATAAAGGTTTCTTGTCTGATGACATCAAATATCCCACGCCATAATCCGATTTGGAGTATAGGAGTGTAAAATTACCATTAATATCAGTAGTGCCTTTAGATATAGAATAGGTCTTCAGTCCATCGAAGCCTTCCAGTTTTATCTCCTGATTGGCAAGCAATGATAGATTGCCAGAGATGGATTGAGCATGAGAGTAAGAAGATAAAAGCAAAATAAATATAAAATAGTACAGAGTATAAATCATTAATCTCTTAATGTTTAGATACTGTAATATCTTCCCCGCTCTTAAACTTCCTATTGTTGATAATACAATAAATTCCACTTTCATACTTTTTTTACTTTATACTTTATACTTTATACTTTTTACTTTTTACTTTTTACTTTATACTTTATACTTTATACTTTATACTTTCCCACTTTAAACTTTCCCACTTTATACTTTTAAACATACTCAAAAAAATTCTCCCGATGGATTACTGTAAAGCGCGTTTCACCATAAATATTAGTAAAACTCCTGGTAAGTCTTGCTTTATTGCTTGGATTCCATTTTATCTCCATGGTCTGTAAAACATTATTTTTCTCTATTACTAAATCAATCTCACGCTGTTCAGTATTACGCCAAAAGTAAAAATTGGCATATACTTGTTTGTATTCATTTTGTTTGCGTAATTCATTGATGATAAAGTTTTCAAACAATGCTCCTGCATCATTTCTGATTTCTATATGTCTGAAATCATTGATTAAGGCATTCCTGATGCCCAGATCGTTGAAGTATATCTTTTTAGATTTTTTCAATTCTGTTCGTTGATTGGTATGGTAAGCCGGTAATTTGTAAATAACAAAAGCCTGTTCCAACATTTCAACGTAACTTTCTACGGTTTGGTTATCAATTTTCAACGAATTTGACAATTCATTATAATTCACTTCGCTCCCTATCTGCCAGGCTAAAAGTTTGAGTAGTTCAAGCATTTTTTCTGGCTTCTTTATCCCTTTAAAAAGAAAAATATCTTTGTATAAATAGCTATCCGATAAAAATCGTAACAATCTTTCCGCATCCTGTGGGTGGGTAACTATTTCCGGATAGTAGCCATAAACCAATCTTTGCGGCAGCTGTCTTATCTCCTGCAATAAATCGGTATGATGTACCATCTCAGAGAATGAAACAGGAAATAAATTATACTCAAACTTCCTTCCGGTTAGTGGTTCGTTGAGTGAATTGCGCAGTTCAAATGCACTCGATCCACTCGCTATGACTTGAATATCTTTGCAGTAGTCGGCAAAAAGTTTTAGGATTGAACCAATATTATCTATTTTTTGTGCTTCGTCAATCACCACTACTTTATTATTGCCGGCAAGTTGTTTCAGCCGCTCACTGTTGGCATTTTTAAGTAGTTGATGCACATCCGCATTTTCTCCATCCAACCAAAGGGTGGAGTTTGATATACAAGATGGCAACATGTGAATAAGCGTACTTTTACCTACTTGTCTAGCACCGAGCAGCAAGATGATTTTGCCTTTAAAAAAATCTTTTTCAATATTATTTTCAATTTGACGTAATATGGACATTTACCTATAAAATTAGAGTTAAATCGCAAATATAGTACTTATTTTTGGAACTGAAACGCAAATAATAGATTATAAGTTATAATTCTGACTATTTTGTGAAGTAAAAAGTTCGTAAAGTACAAAATATTGTTGATTACAGTATTTCCGCGGCTTTACTCTTATCGCAGCTTCCACATCACTCCGCCGCGCTTCGTGCTCACTTACAGAAACTACAAAAAATTAATTCGTAAGCACGAAATGTAGCGAAGCATGAAGTCCGTTAAGAAATGGTCGCAAACCATTTTAGGACTGACCTGAGAGATACTTTTCTCAGCTACTAACCCTATTATGGAAGTACTTTTTTCGGGTGTATCCCATTTTTGCAAAAAAAAGTTTTGAAATATTGGACTAAAGGTATTAAATTTGTGATAACCAAATAATAATTCAAATGGACAAGGCTAAATTACTTGAGAAGTTTAGCCAGCTTTTGAATGAGATAGAACTTAAAGAACAGACCGCTGAGAACTTTTATGATTATGAAAAATTTTGTGTAGAACAACTTCAGAAAATGAATAAAGAAGTTGTGGTACAAGGGGTAGGTGAAGAGAGAAACAATTACCGTAAAAAAAAAGCATAACGGGGTATTACGGAGAGATGGATTTGAATAAGGAGCACAGATTTATATCAAAAATATCGGGGTGCAAGATGAGTCCATTATTGAAGGATATCGTATGTTTTGTTGGACAAAGCGAATGTTATGAGACATCTTCTGAGATGCTCTCAAAGACATTAGGATTACACATTGATAATAACAAGATCCACAGGCTCTGTAATGACATTGGAGAGAGGTGTGCCACTTGGCTCGAAGATGAAAGGAAAGATACTGAAAATAAGCCGGTATTAAAAGGAGATGATGATGTATTATATGCTCATTGTGATGGTGGCTTTGTATTGACAAGGAAAGAACAGTGGAAAGAAGTAAAAGTCGGGAGAGTTTATCCTTCGGCTAATCTATTGAAAATCAATGGTAAGCGAGGATATATAGATGAGTCATGGTACACCTTTCACTTAGGTGATCATAAAACATTTGAACAAAAGATGACGGAGTATTTAGACGACTATAAGAACCTGAAAGAACGCTTGGTATTTATAGTAGATGGGGCTACATGGATACATAACTGGATAAGTAATGAGTATCCCTGTTCACTTCAAATCTTAGATTTTTTTCATGCCTATGAAAAAATATGTTTATATTCAACCAAGGCTATTTCAGATAAAGTCAAGAGAAAAAAATGGCAGGCAATCATACATGAAATGCTATTAAACCAAGGTGGGCAGCAAGTGATAGATGAGATTGATAAAATAGAATGTACATCAAAGTCAAAAGGTAAAGAGAAAGAGAAATTAATAGGCTATTTACAGAGGAATGAATCACGAATGAATTATCCAATATACATAAAACAGGGTTTACAAATAGGTAGTGGAGCGATGGAAGCTGCCCACAGAACATTGGTTCAGAAAAGATGTAAACTGTCTGGTCAAAGGTGGTCGATAGGAGGAGTAACCAACATAATAAATCTTCGAAACCTCAACATGAACAACAGATGGAATGTACTTCAGCAGTATTTGAAAAATGCAGCTTGATGCAAAAATGGGATACACCCATATTAACCACCCTGAAGATGAAAACAGGAAAGGAAGTACACAGGTGATGAATGATCTGATATCTATCTTGAATTCATACAATAAAACTAAGATTACAGTGGTATATGATGATCTAATCAACGATAAAAAATATGGAACAAGCGTTAACATAACGCTGCCAAAAAACTTTAACTATGCCTTTGAAAAAATATAGAGCGCTGGTCATAGAGGATGAAAATGATATCAGAAGAGAACTGATAGCCGAACTAAATGAGTCAGGTGAAATTGAAGTAGTGGGCGAGGCAAATAGTGTAAGCAGTGCTTACCAACTTATCACCAGGACTCCGGCAGATGTCATATTTCTGGATATAAAACTGATAGAAGGAAGTTCGATTGACCTTATCTTACAGTTGAAACAATCTCAAGTTTCCTTCCCGCCAGTGGTAATTACTACCGGCTATCGGGACTTTGAAGATGCACAACGTATTCATAATGAATTAAAAGACGAAGTACTCGCTATCATGAATAAGCCCTTCTGGAAACAATGGGCTATGCACAAAATAAAGATCTTTGCAAGTTTGGAAAAGCGCAGACAGAAGCTGCTTGTTCAATCCCATCAGGAGTCGGCTATCATGCTTCCAGACGGCAGACAAATGATCCAAATATTTCCTTCAGAAATTGTATCTGTTAAAACTGGTGAAAAACGACATGGCAAAACCTTCATCTCACTGGCAGATACTTCATTTGAGTGCACTCTAAGCCTGGCTCAGTTGATAGCTAAGCTACCGCTTTATTTCTTACAGATCAGCAGATATGAATGTATCAATTCTAAACAGATATCCATTTACAAACAATCAGATCGTGAATTGACTATGAAAACAGGATATAAGGCTGTAGTCGGAGAAACATACCATACAGATTTGATCGAGTTTTTGAATGGTACTTGATGGGTATGAAAAGTTAGATCAATCCTTCCACTGCACGTCTGATATCTTCAGCTATCTGCTCCGCCTTCCTGT
>JBBRVQ010000157.1:0-4435 GCA_038246735.1 Chitinophagales bacterium | reverse complement strand
TCGTGGTTAATGGCCGAGAAAGAGTAGATTTAGCACCAGAAGAATCACCCACAAATTTGGTAGCTTACAATCTTTCAAAAAGAAAGATAGAGTGGACGCTTGAAGAATACACACCTTGGGGAACGAACAAAGGCTATCCGCCATCTGTATATAACAACACTGTCATGATAGCAGGCGACTGGAGCATCTATGGTGTGGATATCTTAACAGGAACAGTCAAATGGCGTACACAGTTCCCCAATCTGCTTTGGTTGGGCAATTTTACAACGACAAAACATCTTTTAATAGAAAATAGATTGTATATAAATCCTGCTGCAATGGATGTTATGTGTATCAATGCCGAAACTGGTACTATCATCTGGCACAACAAAAATGCAGCTGCTAACTGTAGCCCTAATATGTTGTACAACGATGATATGCTCATAATAGGTAGTTTTGGTTTGGGATCAGTAGTTATTATGGATGGACTGGATGGGAATGTTATTCATAGTGAACGTGGTGAACGTACCTATTACACTGATGTGCTATACGATAAAGCTACAGATATGTATTTTGTACAGGATTTTGCACAAGCTGTAGGATTTAAAATTAATAAACCTAAGTAGGATGAAATTCGGGATAATCATTTCTGCTTTGGTATGTCTGTTTTGTCATGTACAAAAGAGCCAAAACCAACTTTTCATCTTTTTGAGGCACGTGGAAAGTCAGAAACAACATTATCTGCGAAGTTGATAAGTACTAATGAATTTGTTATTGAACAAGGCCCTTGGCCATCGCAAATACAAATGAAGTATGGAAAAGGAACTTTGGTTTATTCAGTAATTGATTGCAAAGTAACACATTCATCAAGTGACTTGGGCTGGGTGCGTACTTCTGGATTGAGTCTGAATGATGATGGAATAGAGTTTAAACATAATAGATTGATTCTAATCCTTTGGCAAAATTTTAGCATGACTTTAGTCAGAAACTCAGAACACCAGACTTCTCGTAAATTAGGAAGCGGTGGATTTGAATATATTAGGCGATTTATTAGGTCCAAATTTCTGGAAATGGAGAGCTGAAGTTTGTTTCTGTGATGTAAAAGTAGTCAGTACTCGAATAGAGATGATACCAGAACGTCAAAATAATTTTCCGCCACCTATTGAAAGTCTTTTAAGTGGTTCTATTCTTAACTTTTAAATTTTAATACCAATGATACGTCCAGGATATACCTTAGTTTTATTCCTTTTCATTTTTATCCAGAAAATCAGTTTCTGCCAAGGGGATATAAAGGTTTCTTCTATTGAAGGTGAAGATATTTTCGTTTTTACACCGATAATAACGAGCATACCTACCATTTCTCTCATAAATTGATAGATAATGTCCATTTTGGTTCGGAAATTATAAAGATTGGAAATGATGAAGCTGTAGATATATCCTGAATTTATCAGATAAATGATACATTGTATTGCCATCACCTTATGGATATGTGGCAAGAAAACCAAAAAACTTATGTTTTGGCTTATACGTATTCTAATGGGGTCAATTCTGTTTCGTTACTAGGATATGACATTCAAAATGATAAATTTTTCCTATTGGACACAGAAGAAATAAGTGAATACAGATTCACATATCATTTCAACTTTAAAGATTTAATAGTTGAGTCCAGTCTGAAAAGTAATTACAAGGTTACATTTAAATCGTTAATATATATACTAACATGATAATCAGGATATTCCCCTTTAGGGTAGGGTGTTCCCCTTTAGGTGTTCACCCTTTTAGGCAGTCACCCTTTCAGGCAGTCACCCTTTTAGGCAGTCACCCCTTCAGGGGCCGGGGGTCGCCGGGGGTCGTCGGGGATCGCCGGGATCGCCGGGATCGTCGGGGGTCGATTAAGGGGTAAAATCGGTTGATTGTTAAAAAGGTTGTATTTTCGGAGTGGACTCAACCTTTATATTTTCCATTATATACTTGCCCATAAAGAAAAACAAGATGATAATCAAAGACGTTCATTCACAAATGTCGAGACAGGTCTAACATACAGAATCAATGACCGCTTCAGCATCTCACTGAGCAGTCCATTGACACTTTATCCTATGTTCTTATTAAGAATTGGAACTGGTGATTTTACTAAAAATGAGCCCATAACTAGGTATTATAGTAATGTCTGTAATTATGGTTTGAATGTGTCCATCAGCTATAACTTCTAAAGTGAATTATGCGCAATAGAATATTTTATTTGCATCGATTTTTGGCCTTAAAATCTATATCTATAAAATCCTTCCTAAGCATCAAACTCAGTAAAAGACTATTAAATATAATGTACAATATTTAGGAGGCAGTCCAATATAAATGCATTCTCTAACAAAATATCTACCTAATACAATCTTGGAAAGTACCATTGACCCACTCAAAAAAGATATAGAATCATCCTTAAATCACTTCTCCTATTATTGATACGATCAATCAAATAAATTTTCCTAATGCTACTGCCTTCTCGACATATTACTATCGCTTAGTTTTGACTGAATCCTAAGAATCAACACGAGCTAAAATATTTTGGAATGAAAATGTCACAACTCATCCTCTTGAATCAACAGTTCGGCAACTTGTTTTTGCAGCAGTATTTTATATCTCCTATTTTTGACCTATAATTAAAATCAAAAGAAAATGAAACACATTTTAATAACAATCTCCATTTTTGTGAGCACTCTGGGTTATGCACAATCCAATAAACTTATCGTAAATGTGACAAATTTTAAAAACAATCAAGGTAAAGTAATGATAGGTATTTATAATGGACAGGAAAACTTTATGAAGAAATCGGTTTTTAGAAAATCGAGCACAATTCAGGACAACTCTGCCAAAGTGGTCTTTGAAAACTTACCAAGTGGTGAATATGCTATTTCTCTGTATCATGACGAAAATGAAAATAATAAACTAGATACAGGATGGTTTGGGATACCCAATGAGGGTTACGGCTGTTCAAACAATGCTAAAGGAATGATGGGTCCACCCAAATATGAAGATGCCAAATTTCAACTGACAAGTTATAAGGAAATGACCATTAAAATCAATTAAACAAACAATTCAACAAATTTAAAAATAAACAAATTTAAAAAAATGAGACAATTAATCGTATTATTATTAGTGATGGTATCCGTAGCGGTTTATGGACAAACTGCTTACGAAAAAGGCATGAAAAGTGCAATGAATCTATGGTCAGAGGGTAAAACCAATGAAGCTGTTGCTATGTTTGAACGTGTAGCTTCCGCTGAAAAAGACAATTGGCTACCCAATTATTATGTGGCATTGGTCAATACAACGACTTCATTCCGCACCAAGGACAAAACCCAAATAGATGCACTCTTGAAAAAGGCTCAGGCTTCGCTTGATATAGAATTAACTAAGCAGCCCAATCATCCTGAGTTACTAGTCATGCAGGCTATGATCCATACTGCTTGGATTGCATTTGACCCCATGACTAATGGCATGAAACTATCTGGCAAAGTCATGGAAATCTATGGCAAAGCGGAGGCTATTGCTCCAGATAATCCAAGAGTAGTCTTTGGTAAAGCAGAGTTTGAAATGGGTTCAGCTAAATTTTTTGGTATAGATACAAAACCTTTGTGCACAAAAGCTGAAAGGGCTGTTGAACTTTTTGCTACTTTTAAGCCCGAAACCGCTTTCCATCCCAATTGGGGCCTTGACAGAGCGCAGGCAATGGTAGCAGCTTGTAAGTAATTTAACATCTTAGTATCAGCATATTTTGCAAAAGGGAATTCAATATATCGTTAAATCAATCGCGACTGGAATCATAGTTGGGATGGGAGTTTCTGTAGTCATTATGGGCTTGGACGCCCTTTTCGGCAAAAACTTCCATTGGGATATAAAGATGCTCCATGAATTCTTTTATAACGCACTTTTCGGTTTGGTATTGACGATCATCAACAGTAGCTTTTTTGACTTTTTAAACCATAAAGTGAGGTGGAATCCCAATAGAGATTATTACAGAATTTTGGTTGGATTTTTTGGAAGTATTCCCTTGACGATCTTGGGAACATGGTTCGTTCGATTGATAATTGAAGTAGGTTTTGAAAATCACAGCTTTGAGACGTTTTCCAAAAACCAACAGTTCAGCAATTACTTGGGGACACTGATCATTACTTTTGTGGTATCACTTATCTTTCATGCTATTTTCCTGTATAGGAAGTTACAAGAAAATAAATTTAAAGAACAGAAAATCATAGCTGGCAACGCATCTGCACAGTTTGAGACCTTAAAAAATCAAATCGACCCGCATTTTTTGTTTAATAGCCTGAATGTCTTGAGTTCACTGATCGAAGAGAATCCTGAAAATGCACAAAGATTTACCACATCACTTTCAAAAATATATCGGTATGTGTTGGAACAAAAAGACAAAGAATTGGTCCCTTTGCAGGAAGAATTGAACTTT
>JBBRVQ010000156.1:0-4575 GCA_038246735.1 Chitinophagales bacterium | reverse complement strand
TCCTTGGGAGATGATCCATTTTGAAAATTTAGAATCAAGAATGCTTGCCAGACAAAAGGAACTTAAGCTCAAATCAAGCAGTGGCAGAAGATTTATTAGAAAAAATTATTTGACTATAACTTAAGTAGATTACATTTGTACTCTATTTTATCAATGGCCTCATAGTTCAACTGGATAGAATATCAGATTTCGGCTCTGAGGGTTGGGGGTTCGAATCCTCCTGAGGTCACAAAAAGGCGCATTAGTTGCGTCTTTTTTTATTTAATTCAAATTTATTCTTCTTTAAATACCTGTCTAGCTGCAAGAAAAAAATGTATAAAGTAACCCTTTCGGCTTTAAACAAACAATAAAAGTCAATATGAAAACATACTGCATCAATCAGATGTTTTTACTACAATATATTCAATAATTTAGGACTTGTTATGAAAGTAATTGACCTGACCAATACATCCAAACACAAAATAAACGCAGATATTGACCATCTATGTGGGGGAAAGTCTATAGAAAAATTCTGGTTCACTGGATTTCAAAAAGGTTTAGGTGGTTTTTCCTTCACAGATCCCCAATCCAGTAGTGAAGAAGAAAAATTTATGGCATCATTAGCTCTTTTCAATGCAGGCTTGGGTGTGTATTGTAGGAATTTGTACAAAAACTTTCTGGTACTGATCCCTGAAACGACCATTACAAAGATAGAAATTAAGAAACATCGAGATATCATTTCACCCTATCGTTTGTCCCCATTTACTCTACTGAAAAATCTTGGTGTTTCGGATCATACTGCTACAAAATATCTGATGCCAAAAGAAATCATAAGAGAAAATAAACCTCAATTCATCATACGCACTCAAGAAAAATATTTTTCATTAGATATAGATAAAATTTCTCCGGACAGATTGATCAATTTGCTAAAAAAGACTAAATTTGTTAATATTACTGAAGTAGACATAGAACCACCACACATTAAAATACCATAAAATGAAGCGAGTTACAGGCATTGGAGGGATCTTTTTCAAGTCAAAAAATGCTAATGCCACCAAAGAATGGTACGCAAAACATTTAGGGTTTAATATTGATCAGTGGGGAGCGGCGTTTACATTTCGCAAGGATGATGCTCCTGATAAAAAAGGATATATGCAGTGGAGTCCCTTTCAGGAAGATACTGATTATTTTATGCCTTCCACAAAAGAATTTATGATCAATTACAGGGTCGAAAATTTGGAAGAGCTTGTAAAGATACTTCGTGAAGAAGGTGTAACTATTTGTGATGAAATCGAGTCTTATGATTATGGAAAATTTGTACACATTATGGATGACGATGGCCATAAAATAGAGCTTTGGGAACCCATTGATGAAGTTTTTGATCAGTTTTACCAAAACATAAAAGAATAATGTTAAATACTCTTATATTAATTTATTTCACCCTGACCAGTAATCTCCCGGGTCTTTCAAAAAATATCTCTAATACCATGTATATGGGGGTAGAAAATAAAATAATGCTTCAACTAAACGGCTGTACAGCAGAAGATATCAATGTAAAAATAAATTCCGGTAGTCTTTTTAAACGTGATGATAGTACATATAGCTATATCCCTCAGGTGGAAATGGAAGATCTGAAATTAAAATTGTACTATAAAAAAGTACTGGTAGAAGTAAAAACTGTTAGTATAAAAAAAATACCCGATGTAACACCATATTTTGAAGGAGAAAAAATGGGAATCATAAAAAAATCAGAAATAAACGGTCTTGGAAAACTCACTTTTGATTACCCAAAAAATTATCCTGATGAAATGAAATCTGTGATATATTCTTTTAGCATATTTGTCATGGATGAAAATGGTGCTACAATATATTCAGGAAATATGCGTGGTGACAGTCTCGACGACAATGTATCATCCGTGATCACAAAACTAAATAAAGGTGGTAGAATAATTATAAATAACATGATCGTTCATAACCTGCGCTCTGGTCACCAACGGATCAATAATAGCAAAGAATTAAATATCACAGATTGATTTAATACAAAGTAAACTCCTTTTGCATTTTGATGGAAAAGTTTTGATTGTATTGGTTTTAATTTGACTACAAAACTGTATCATTCATTTCAATTCGTTAATCGATGAATAAAAAGGGTGAATCCCATTTTTTTCTGGAACTGTTTTAAGTTGGTAAGCAAAAAAATAACACAATGGTTCCTTCCACGTAACCTTGAACAAAGGTATTTTTTTTGAAAAAAAAGGATATTCCAATTAAAATAGGAGTAAGCGGATGGAAAAATATTTTTAAAATAAACTAAATAAAATAGAGAATTTTAAATTCAGGCACAATTATTGGGTATAAACCATTAAATTCAGGCAGGGGTTTATCTCTATTTTAATAAATTTATGATAAATTTATACCATTTGTACTTGTAAAGCAGTTATCATTGCAGACATTTTATAAAGTACAAATCTCTATAGCCTAATTTTCCCCTCAGGTATTTACTAAATAAAAGAAACGTTTTTACAGTTTTCTAACCTTAAAGGCAAATTATTTGTCTTCCAAAAACCATTTTTAAAAATGAAAAAGTTTTTTATTGGTGTATTTGTGATACTTACTACCTTTTTGACCATTTCGGCTCAGCAAAATAGTTTAAAACCTAGTCTGTTGGTGCAGGATGCAAAAAAATCCAAAAAATCAGTTCCTGTTCAGTTGTTCAATATTTCAAAAACAAGGAATGATGTTATGATTCCTAAAGAAATTGAAACATATAGCATTTTAGGAATAGACCAGGAAGGTTTGAGAAAGTTCACTAAAGAAAAATCACAATTCATCAGTCTGACGATACCACAAGATGGAAGAAGTGATCTAACATTGGAACTGGTAGAAGTTCAACCCTTAGCTGAAGGATTTACCGTTAAGACAGCACCCTCGATGCAAATCGTAGAAGTCAATACAGGAAAACATTATCGTGGTATCATCAAAGGGCAGGAAAGAAGCATTGCTGCCATATCCATATTTGATGGTCAGATCATGGGATTTATTTCACATCCTTCCGCAACGGGAAATCTTGTGATTGGTAAACTTGAAAATTCTTCAGATCATATTATCTACCAGGACGATCAGATTTCTGATCAATTTAATTTTGATTGTCAGGCAAAAGACAACGCAACCGAATATACTTCTGATCAGCTCAATGGCACCAAAATGGGATCAAGGTCACTTTCAGACTGTATAAGATTATACCTCGAAGTGGATTATGATATTTATGTAAATAAAGGAAGTACTACGACAGCTGTGACCAATTATGTGACCGGTATTTTCAATCAAGTAAGTGCATTATATGCCAATGAACAAATCAATACTGTGGTTTCGGAAATTGTCATCTGGACACAACAAAGTCCATACAATTCTACTTCATCTATAAATATGTTGAATGCTTTTACGGCCAACAGACAAGGGTTCAATGGGGACTTGGCACAATTGCTCTCTTATAAAGCCAGTGGAGGAGTTGCCTATGTGGATGGACTGTGCAGATCAAATCCGGATTATAGCATGAGTTATGCTGGTATCCAAAGTTCTTATTCAAATGTACCTACTTACAGCTGGACAGTTGAAGTATGCACCCATGAATTTGGTCATCTTTTCGGATCTCAACATACACATGCCTGTGTCTGGAACGGAAATAATACTGCCATCGACGGATGTTACACCACTGAAGGAGGATGCGCCAATCCTGGTGCACCATCAGCTTCTGTAGGAGGAACCATTATGTCATACTGTCACCTGACCAGTGTAGGAATAAATTTCAGTAATGGATTTGGTACACAACCGGGTAATGTAATACGATCTGAAGTGACAGCTGCTACCTGTTTGCAACCATGCAGCGGCGGTGGTGGTGGCAATCAATGTACAGATAATGTATTGACTTTAGAAATACGAACAGATAATTATCCCACTGAAACAACCTGGAATATTAAAAACAGCGCCGGAGCTATATTGTACACTGGAGGACCATACAATACGCCAAATACTTTAAATACAATCAGCCTCTGCCTTCCTTCAGCTTGTTATACTTTTAATATAAATGATGGTTATGGAGATGGTATGTGTTGCGCATATGGAAGTGGTTATTATAATATAAAACAAGGTACAACTACATTAATAACGGGTGGTCAGTTTGGTGCCACCGAAACCAAATCATTTTGTGTATCAGGCACTTCATCAAACTTGACACTAAGTGCCAGCACCGCATCTGTAGCAGCAGCATCTGGTAATTCTTCAGTAGGTGTTATCTCAAATATAAGCTGGACATCGATTTCTAACGCAGCCTGGTGTACTGTTTCTCCTGCAAGTGGTACCAATAACGGAAATCTTACAGTAAATTATTCTGCAAATACAGGAACCGCTGCCAGATCTGCTACCGTCACTGTTTCAGGTGGTGCAATTTCACAAACTTATATACTTACACAAAGCGGAAACACGCCGATTTTAACCCTGAGTACTAACACAGCAACGGCCTTATCCACTGCGGGAAGTAATGCAGTAGGTGTTACCTCAAATATAAGCTGGACATCGATTTCTAACGCAGCCTGGTGT
>JBBRVQ010000155.1:0-4647 GCA_038246735.1 Chitinophagales bacterium | reverse complement strand
TCTAGACCTTTATTGTATGGTATAACAAAAACATTATTTGGTAGGATTTTATCCATATTATCGATTTCCTGCACCTTCATTTTTGTCTTCTTTGACAAAATTTCAGTCAACATGCTTTTGTGATCGGGGCTAAGGTGCTGCACATAAATAAAAGCCATGCCTGTATCGGGTGGGAGCGTTGTTAATAACTCCATCATGGCTTCCAACCCACCTGCTGATGCACCAATAGCGACGACAGGAAAAGAATTTTCTTTAACTTCTTTTACCTCAGGTGATACTTTTTTTGCTGAGGTTTTTTTCATTTCTCATCTGGAATTACTGTGAATTCACCCGTAATCATAAATTTATCCCTATTCGGCATTGGCTTTTTCTGCATTATTAGCGTCAGCGCTTCATAAATAACTTTTTTAATGGTCGAGAAATCAGCTGGCTTGGTTATGTAGTAGTGCGCAGCATCTCTGAAAACATCTTTCACTTTTTCCATATCTGAAGCAGTAGAAAAAATGATGACCGGGATGTCCTGAAGATCGGTATTGCGTTTTATTTCCCCTAAAGATAAAAAACCGTTTTTCCGAGGCATATTCAAGTCCAAAAAAAGGACATCAGGCAGTTGCTTTTTATTCTTATTGAGCTCTGCTATGAGTTGTTCACCATCGTGTACGATGGTAAGGTGGGCTGATATTGGCAATTCTTCTAAAGCATCTTTGAAGAGAACACAATCTGCTTGGTCGTCATCAGCGAGAATTATATTAATATTTGGTGTCATCATCTTGCAAAGTTAAGCATTTAAGTGGATTTTTGTGTGTTATGAGTTGAAAGGTTTGTATAAAAAGTTGCACTATCATAAGAAATTTTCTTTATGGACTAACTGTCTTTTGTTTAACCTTTACTTCATCATGTTCAAAAGATGACTGTCTGACTGATGATAATTCCAATAATATAATCAGCAGTAGAAACATCGAAAAATCGGGTACATGGTTTATATCTCTCTTTTCTGAAGATGGGAAAAATCAAACCAGCCAGTTTGCAGGGTATGCTTTTGAATTTCTATCAAATGGACTGATCGCTGCATCACAAGCCAGTGAGCGCACCAGCGGTACCTAGAAGTATTTTACAGATAGCGGAATATCAAAGATCATCATTGGTTTTTCAAGCGGTCGCAACTTTGAAAAAATATCTGAAGATTGGGAACTATTACAAGAATCTGACACCAGCATAAAACTAAATATGTAAAAGGTGGAAATGGCAGTATCTCAACCCTTAACTTTGGTAAATAAGAAAGTACAATCATCAGCCTTTATTCTATGAAGCAGTATGTGATTTTAGCTTGTGTACTGCTTCTTTATTATAAAATAGTTTTGGTCAATTTGAAAAATGAAGCCTCAGCGAAAGAAAAAATATTACTCTCCTTTTGTCACTAATACGAAAACCCCATTCATACTTTTCGCCGGCATAATGCTAATTTTATTTTCATTCTGGATAGGACAATCTGGTATACTGCACCAATTCCATCATTGGTGTTGTTCTATTTTTTTTTCACAAATTATTTTGAATGGTTGACTTTTTATTTGATATCCAGAGTAGCATCGATGTTTAGTACCAAAAATCAGCCAAATGAATTCTTTCACAGGTACTTAAAGAGTCATATCCAGTACTCAAAATCTATCTTCAGTTACTTCGTAAGTCTTTATAGATTCTTATGAAGACTTCACAGATTCTTGATGAGCCTCCGCAGGTACTCAAAGCGTATTGTCAGGCCATTGACATAGTTTTTAAAAAGATGAAGCTGTTCCCAACATTTTGTTAGAAACAACTCCATCAATAAACAATAAAAATCCTCCAATATTATTGCACAACTTATTTATTCTGCTTTTTTTCGTTTAAACATCATATCGCCTAAACTTTCTTCCTTCGCATCAAGAAGACGGGTAATGTTAAATCCAATCAAAAAAGCACCACTTGAAAAATCATTTTGGTTCAAAACATTATTGTATTGAGGCAAAATCCACTTATAATTACCCATAAATACTTGGAAAGCATGCAGAGGCGTAGCCAATTCAATCCCGAAACTTATATTCGGGTTGGGATTATTGGTAACATGTTTAGTAATTGGTTGATCATAATTACCGATAAAAGCGAAAGCATCAGAAATTTTATATCTTCCTAGAATACTAAACGACAGGTGGTCATTTTTCATTTTTCCTTTCTGGTCTCCGGCGTCATTTATGTAACCATCTACCGTATTGAAGTGTGATAAATTGATGGATCCCTGAACAGATAAATCTCTGGTAAGTTTCTTCGCCACCATCAACTGATGAAAATACGAATATCGATCCGTGCTGTTTACAAAATTTTCTTTTTTACGAGTATCGATACCTATATTTCCAAAGTATGTAACACTTACAGGAATAGATTTGTCTTTATTTTCCTTGAGTAGGGCATACTTCCAATTGATATCCCATAGCAATCGATCTTTTGTAAATCCAAATCCCAACATTAGTCTGTTAATAGGTGTATACCCAAAACCGATGCGGATATTTGAAGGAGCATAAAGGCCTAAAAAATCACTATACCCATTCTTTATCGTCCCAAAACGGTGTAAAATATCGAATTCAAATGTTCTGCGCAGAGGGACATGCACAGTTTGGTTATCTATGAGCCACACACTTTCAAAGGTGTTGCCCACTCTCTGTAAACCACGGCTCTTTATGGCTAAAGTTTGTACGACTTCTTCTTCATTTTCCTGTGCATATCCAATGGGAACCCAGGAGATAAAAAGTAGAAAAAAGAAAATAACCGTGCTGATTTTAATATTATTTTTGATGGTCATGATATTGACTTTTAATTATTTAATGAACCTTGTTTAATCCATGCCAAAATTTTGGCATTGTAGGAAATATTTGGACCTGAAACCGGCATAGGAATTGACTTATTACCTTTCATCCACTGATACAACTCGCTTTCTTCAGGGTTTTCAGTATTTAAGTAATTGCCGTTAATTAAGGAATTGTAAGCTGATGCCGAAGATAAATCAGGTTTTATGCCTCCAGTATTGTGGCATCCTGATGTATTGCAGTCTTTATTAAAGATGACAATGACGTCATTATTAAAACTTACATCGCCACTAAATTCTTCATTCCCGTCCACGATGCTATTATCATAATAACAACCGCCAAATGAAATCAATCCAAATGTGATAAAAAGTAGGATAACTTGAATTTTTGAATTTGACATGTCTCTTTTTTTAAAATAAATAAATTAATTCTATGATTGAATAAATTTCAATTAGAATCTATTTTTCAAAAATGAGCTTCAAATTAGCTTTAATTGAGTGTGCAATCTGAGCGTTTTCAAAAACTGCAAATCCAAAATACTGATCCTGAAATGAAGTAAAATCTATGTCGTTTACTGCGTCACTAGTTTTCAATGCTCTCTTAAATTCTAACGTCCAAATTCCGTTTGCCCAAACAGCTTTACAAGGAATATCTCCCATACTTCCGGTATAAGAATCATTTAGGGTTACACCAGATATAGCTTTTGGTCCTACATTGCCACCTGCTCTTACATAATCGGTACCTACATTCGGATCTATCTTTGTTCCATCACTTAAAGTTAAAACTCCTGTATCTGATACTGCAGTTACCAATTTTGCAGTACCTGCCGTTACTTCTGAATTCATAATCCATCCGTGGTCAGTTTTTCCTGGTACAACATATTTAGGTACCGAAACTTTTACTTCAGGGGAAGAACCTGTGATAGCTATTATTTGAGCGTTGTTTTGATAAACATCCACACCATCATCTGATTTTCGTCCATTAGGGTAAGCATTATTTTGGTATTGGTCATGTATTTGATTACCAGCATTTACTCCACCACGTACTGATTTCCAGTGCCACATGTCAATTTTTTCTGTTGCAAAATTAGTAAAGTGACGACTTGAACCATCTGCTGCCGGTAAACCTGTATGGCATGATTTATAGCAGGTAGCACTATTCCATCCATTAACAGAGTTATTTATATTCCATAAAAATGAAATTTTATCCTCATAAAATGGCAACCTCGTCACACCTCCGGTAGCCCCAAAAGCGAAAGTGCCGCTCTCCTGAGCCCATCTTTTTGTTGTAGGATCAAAATACCATGGTGATCTCGATAGGGACTTTGTAGGGTCTTGCCATTCAGCCAAAAAATAAATATTTTCATTGTCATAAGCGGAGCGCAGGGTGACAGAAGGGATAATATTGGCAGTATATCCTCTAAAAATATCACCAGTCACTTCAGGAACAACAGTGCTAAACTCCAGTTTCGGGCTATTTGCCCATTGGGCGTCCACTGTTCCATCTATTGTAGGTGCAGAAGTCACTTTTACTGCTAATAAATCCCTGCCTTTTACCAAGGGTGAAGTAGAATCAATAATTTGATTGTCATTGGTACAATTTGGAAAATACAAAATGATTGTACCGATTAACAACATTACCATTAATGTTCTGAATTTTCTGTACGTTAAGTTCATAATATTATTTTTGGTTCTACTACCATTTTAATGGGAATGATTAATTTTGCGTAAAAAAGAGAGATGTTCCTTACGAAAGATTTTTTCAATTTAATATCAGATTTTGGGGATGATTGGGTTATTGAAGAGTTTAATGC
>JBBRVQ010000154.1:0-4776 GCA_038246735.1 Chitinophagales bacterium | reverse complement strand
GAAATAGAAGCCGATCGAAATTTTGTTGAAAATTTTGAAAATAATGGAGGGTTTGGTATCAGCAAGGAGGAACTTGATTATCACCTCAAAAACAAAGGATTTACTAATTACGAATTGATAGAGGTAAATATTTTTGACACGTTACCCAAGTTTCTTTTAGAACACCCTGCATTAAAAATAGCACTATTGCATATTGATGTTGATGTATATGAGCCTTCTAAATTAATTATTGAAATGCTGTGGGACAGAATTGTTGCCGGGGGAATCATGATGCTAGATGATTATGGAACGGTGGCCGGAGAAACAAAGGCAGTTGATGACTTTTTTATGAATCAGCATATAAGTATTCAAAAAATTAAGTACAATCATATCCCTTCTTATATTGTTAAACAATAACTTTTAGGAAGTAAGCTCCCCTAAAAGAGAGATGATTTAAAAAAATAATATCGGTTATTATTATAAATATTTGGGGTTCTATTGCGAAAAATAAATAATATTGCAAAGCTTTTATACATTAGGAGCTTTTTTTGACCAAAACGTGCATTAAGCAATTTTTTATGGAGTTTCACCCTGTAAAACGGGATGTAAGTAATTCTCGTTCTCAGCACAAAGCAGGAATTATAATACAGGCAAGAATGGGATCTACAAGGTTGCCCGGAAAGGTTCTTATGGACTTTTGTGAAGGTCAAACTATCTTAGATATTTTATTAAAAACGATTAGTAAATCTGGTATCTCAATTCCCATTATCCTTGCTACCGGTAACGGTAAGGAAAATCAACCTATTGTGTCTTTTTGTAAAAAAAATAAAATACCCTGCTTTGTGGGTGAGGAAGAAAATGTACTGCAAAGATTAATAGATTGTGCAGATTTTTATAAAATAGATTACGCCATCAGGATTTGTGCAGATAACCCATTTTTAGATAGTATCTTTTTACAGCAACTTTATCAAAACGGCCAACAAAATCTTGAAATGGATTATGCTGGTTTCAAAACAGATGAAGAAACACCCGCAATACGATCTCATTGGGGTCTTTTTACCGAATGGGTAAAGGTGAAGGCATTGAAAGAAACAGCAGATTTTACTCAACAATTGATACATCAGGAACATGTAACCAATTTTTTATACCAAAACCCTGAAAAATTTAATTTACATTGGTTAAGAGCACCAGAATCAATATGGGAAAAGCCTCAACTCAGATTCACAATAGATTCGCTGGAAGATTTTAAAAATATGCAATATCTATATACCAAATTAAAAGACGCAAATGCCACTATCAATTCTAAAGAAATAATTGAAATGGCTTACAGTGATCCTGCTATTACTTCCATAATGAATGCACAGATAAAACAATATACCAAATGATAAAAAAGGATAATATATATGTAATTGGAGAAATAGGTCAAAATCATAACGGCTCTGTTGACATTGCCAAATTGATAGTAGATGCTGCGTCGAGATTAGTAAAAGAAACTTTATTTAGCCTGCAATTTAAGCCTATGAATGCAGTGAAGCTAACTAAAAGAGATCTTACAGAGGAGCTTTCCCAATCGGAAATGGCACGACCTTATGACAGTCCGCATTCATTTGGCAAAACCTATGGAGAACACCGTAAAAAACTGGAATTGAATGATGAGCAGCATACAGAAGTTTACCATTATGCCAAAAGTAAAGGATTAGATTTTGTAGAAACACTTTGTGCAATAGGATGTTTATCATTATTAAAACAATTCACTCCAGACTATCTGAAAGTTGCGAGCCGTGACTTAACAAATCTACCACTCATTGAAGCGCTTGCCGAAACTAAAATTCCGATCATTATTTCTACAGGTATGGCTGGTAAAGAAGAACTTGATTTGGCTTTAGAGATTATTACAAAAGCACACGAGAATATTTCTATTTTGCACTGTGTTTCCCAATACCCTACCCGGCCGGAAAATGTTAATCTGCTTTCAATACCATGGTTGCTTAAAAATTATTCTCCATACATAATCGGCTATTCCGATCATACAATTGGCATTTCTTCGCCAGTTTTAGCATGCGCCATGGGTGCGAAGATTATTGAAAAACACATCACCCTCGACCGAAGAATGAAAGGTACCGATCAATCCGGATCATTAGGCCCCGATGGCATCAACAGGATGATGAGAGATATCAGAGCCTTTGAGTTATCACTAGGCAAAGAAGATATATTTATTGACCCCTCGGTTATATCTGCAAAAACAAAACTTGAGCGATCTATTGCTACTAAAAGATACATGGCCGAAGGCGAATCAATCCGGGAGGAAGACTTACACCTATTATCACCTGGAAATGGTTACAAGTGGGCAGATCGGTACCAATTGATTGGAAAAACAATACATGTAGGAATCCCGCAAAACGAAATAATTTACCGGGAAATGTTATCTCTATAAAACAAATACAAAATGCTTCCTAAATTAGTAATTACAGATATTGATGGCGTGTGGACGGATGGAGGTATGTACTACGATCAAAAAGGAAATGAATGGAAAAAGTTTAATACCGCTGATAGTGCAGCCGTATTATTCCTTAAAAAGCTACAAATACCCGTTGCTATTTTTACAGGGGAAGATACTGCCATTGTTTCCAGCCGTGCTCAAAAATTGGG
The DNA here is from genome assembly GCA_038246735.1 of Chitinophagales bacterium. Classification (GTDB taxonomy): domain Bacteria; phylum Bacteroidota; class Bacteroidia; order Chitinophagales; family Saprospiraceae; genus OLB9. The sequence goes on along the minus strand of JBBRVQ010000154.1, from coordinate 2,148 downwards.
TATTCATTTACTTTTTCAGGGTGTAACAGACAAATACTCCCAAGCTGCTGAACTTTGTACAGAATTCCAAATCAGTATTAAAGATATTGCCTTTATTGGTGACGATTTGAATGATATGCGACTTTTAAAACATTGCGGATGGAGCGGATGCCCATCCAATGCACCGGTTTACATTCAAAAATTGGTAAATTTTGTTTGTAAAAAACATGGCGGCAGTGGCGCCTTCAGAGAATTTGTTGAGGACATGCTGATAAGGGAAGGCAAAATGGAAGAGGTTTTACTACCATGGAGATGATATTTATCCCTCAATTTTTTATTGAATCCAAGTCTTCAAAAAACGCTGGTTTTCATTGATGGGTTTGTTTGCAATTATTGAGGTATTATTTCAAATGATCTTCCCTTTTACAATAAACCAAATAAAAAGATATAATTTAACCCATTTTATAGGGGGTCAGGACAATAATCTTAACCTAAGAATTTAAAAAATGTAATGGGAAAATCACAAAGAATAATAATTGGTATAATGGAAAATGCTGGATTTAATTGAAGTTGTTTCATTATAATATACACTACTTCAGTTGTCGAAAGCCTTGATTATCTTTACCATCTGAAAAAAATCAAGCTAGCATGAACACTGGACATCGAGCTACAAAAGCCATCCGTATTCAAACACCCCTTACCGATGAAATGGAGCACAGCACGCCGCTGTTTCTCACTTCTAGTTTTCAGTTTGAAACAGCGGAAGACATGCAAGGTGCTTTTGCTGATACCAATGACCATAATATATATAGTCGTTTTGTAAATCCTACTGTTTCAGAATTTGTACAAAAGGTAGCGGCACTGGAAAAAGCGGAAGATGGTTTTGCCACGGCAAGTGGTATGGCAGCTATTTTTGGCACTTTTATGACCTTTCTTTCTGCTGGAGATCATATTCTGAGCAGTCCGAGCATTTTTGGAAGTACCCATACGGTTCTCACTAAGTATTTAAACCGCTGGGGCATTGAAAGCAGTTATGCCAATTTCAGTGTTCAGACAGCAGTGGAAGTGGCTTTGCAAGCCAATACCAAAATGATTTACCTCGAAACTCCCACCAACCCGGGTTTGGATATTTTCGATCTGAGTTGGCTAGGTATACTTTGCAGGGAGCGCAATATCATTCTGGTAGTGGATAATTGTTTTGCTACGCCACTACTGCAACGCCCCATGGAATTTGGGGCACATCTTGTAATCCACTCAGCCACCAAATGGATGGATGGACAGGGGCGGGTACTTGGGGGTGTAGTAGTTGGTGAAAAAGCTTTGATCCGGGAAATCTACTTGTTTTGTCGCAACACCGGACCAAGCATGAGCCCGTTCAATGCCTGGATATTAAGCAAAAGCATGGAAACGCTAGATGTACGCATGCAGCGTCACTGCGACAATGCGCTTGCGTTAGCTACAACACTTGAAGGACATAGCGCCATTAATTGGGTAAAATATCCTTTTCTTCCAAGTCATCCTGGCTATACTATTGCGAGGCAACAAATGAGTGCAGGGGGTGGCATCGTAACCTTCGACCTAAAGGGTGGAAACGAAGCGGGAGTTGCCTTTATGAACCGATTAAAAATGCTTACCCTCACCAGTAATCTTGGCGATACAAGAAGCATTGCAAGTCACCCGGCAAGTACCACGCATAGTAAATTAACGGAGGCCGAACGCACCTTAGTGGGCATTACCCCAGGTCTTATCCGCATCAGTGTAGGGCTTGAACATATTGAGGATATCAAGGAAGATATTCTACAGGCGCTTGAAGGGAATAATTGATATAGTTTGGTATGTTTTTGATAGAGGGAAATAGCTATATTTTAAATGGCCTATATGTGGAATAAAATCCACATATAGGCCACCAAAAAATATTACAGAATATATCTAAAAAGCCCTGATACTGTGTTATATCAATTTTATAGTATTCTCATCTACGGAAGTTAACTCCGGTTTTATAAAATTGGAAGGCCTTGTCTGATTGGTTTTATGAGGCTCTTTACAAATAAACTAGCTAGCCATCGCCATTTTTTCAGACCGCATATGTGTTTTTCCAGAAAATTCCTGCGTTTGACCCAATTTGTGCATCAATCTTAAATGCGAAAATAAGGCTCCGGTAAATGTGCG
>JBBRVQ010000153.1:0-4789 GCA_038246735.1 Chitinophagales bacterium | reverse complement strand
TGATGGGGAGAATCTATATTTTGAATTTTATGTGACATCAGAAATGGTTTCCGCCAATGGTAAAAGGGTAAAGGGCTACTACGATGTCAGAACCAAAAATGACATTAAATCCATTAAATTGATGGATGAAAAGTAATTTTATTTATGTTATTTATTTTAAAAACTGAAAGGGTCAGTTGATGATTTTCTTTACACCAAACTGAAGAGAAGATGTATGTATTTTATCTTTATTTGGTCCAATACCTATATCAGCACTGAGTATTTGTCTTTGATAAGATGGCTGTATATATATGGATGTATTATTGAGTATCTTTTTCTCTATTCCAAACCCAAATCCAATGGAAGCAAAATAATTATCTTTAAAATTATCTCCATTTAAGATTCCTGTGATAAATGGTTTTTCATCCAACCTTGCCTGCTCCGGTGTAAATCTGCCCACAGGAGGTTTACCTTGCCTCAAAGTTTCATTAATATCATATTTTGCATCGAGAATCAGATTTAGCGCTGCGCCAGCCATTAAATAAGCACTCCAATTTGTGTGATTAATAAAATGGTATTTAATATTTAGTGGTACACTTGCAATATCATATGAAATCTTTTTTAAACTTTTTTCAAAATAATGGTCAGCAAACTGGCCGAAAGCTTCGGTGATCAATCTGGGCTGATATTGCCTATGCGCATACCCAAGACCGGTTTCTATTTCCAGATTGGATTTTTTTGCAGAAAAATTTACTCCATAAGAATTATTTAAAGCTTCTTTATTGTATGAAGCCAAAGAATATAATTTATCAAAAGGCGTATTTATCAGATTGATGTCACCAGAGGCATAAGCTGCTATTGCAAACTTGGTGGATGGATAAGAGTGGCTAAGTTTCAAGGGGAATATCATTGCCATTTCAGACTCAGGGTTCAATATCTGACTTAAAGGCAAAGACTTAACAGCATTTAAATCATCACGATTGATTTCTTTAGCATCAATATATACTATTTCATTTAGTCCTGGTGATAGGATTTTACGAATCGATTCAAATTCTGCTTGTTGAAAAGCTACAATAGCCGTTCTGGGATCAACATCAAGTTTGTCTAAATTTGTTGATAAAAATGATATATTTTTTTCGACAGGTAATTCAGGATTTGTTGACACCAGGATATCCTGTTTCAATACATTGTTTTCTTCTGATTTGGTCAAAAGGATATTTTGTTGTTTATTTTCAAAGTTGATGACTGTCTTTTGTGCTACTTTTTGTAATTTATTTGGTTGAATATTGGCAAACTGATCCTTATGAGAAGTAGTTTCAGATGGATCAAAATTAATCAAATTGGAAAGATGTGAAAATGTAAATACAATCAGAAAAATAGCGGCAAATTCTAAAATTTTTGTAACAAATATTGTATTTTTTCTTTCTTCAATAATTTTCAGATGTTCTTTCATCTGCAGCCAATGACCTGTATTGTAGGGTTGGTGATGTTTAACCATCTTATTTTTGATCAAGCTGTCAAACGCTTGGTTTTCGCTGTCAGAATTACTATTTGCTGCATCCCACTTAGATTCAAATGCTGCCCAGCTTTCATTGCTGTTACCAGTAATTAAGTTATCAATTTTGCCCTTAATGATATCATCGAACTTCTTTTCGTTCATCTCCAATCAGAATCAAATGCCAATAAAATGTCTTTTAATTTTGTTCTTGCTTTTACAAGGTTGGACCTGCATGTACTTTCATTGATATTCATCATTTCGGCGATTTCTTTGTGAGAATAACCTTCTATCACATACAGATTAAATACAGAACGGTAGGAATAGGGTAATCGCTGCAAAGCTTTCAAAATTTCTTCGCTTGAAAGATTTGAAACAGCATCGGGTATATCCGTATTGACATAGCTTGCAACGTCCAATTCTTCCGATTTTCGTCTCAGATCTCGCCGGTAGAAGTCTATAGAAGTGTTTATAACAATTTTTCTGATCCAGGCACTGACGGATGTACCTGTCTGATACTTATGTATATTTTTGAAAACCTTTATGAAGCTTTCGTGAAGTATATCCAAAGCATCATCACTATTGCCCGCGTAGCGCATCGAAAGTGTCATCATAGCTGGATAATTGTCTTCATATAATTTTTTCTGAGCCCACCGTTCGTTATTGATACAGCCGGTTATTAAATTATACTCTTCCTGCTTTATGGGTAATGTCAAATCCATGTCCTAAAGGTAATTAATAGTTTTCGGCTCGTTCTAATAAAAAATGTTAAATAAAATAAAAGATCCTGTAAAAGTACAAATTTTAACATTTTTGAAGTACAAAATTGCTTAATACCATTTAATGACAAGCAGTTGATGCCTGAGCCAATACATTATTATGTCATATCTTGATTTGAAAACATTGCTTAGACTACACATTCATCAGTCCAACGAGTTCTTTTACTTCTTTAAGGGTTTCCTGTGCTCTTTTTCTGATTTCGGATGAGGATTGTTTTACCTGGTCCTTGAGTCTCCGCTTATCTGATGTGATTTCTTTTTTCTTTTCGACAAATCCACCGATCATTTGCACCAAAGCATCCGCTGTCACTTGCTTGAGATCGACATACTTTAAGCTCCCGGCAATAAAGGTTTCCATTAATTGATCGTGTTCTGCTTTCCACCCGGCAGCTTTGATGAGTTCAAAAAGATTTTGTATACCTTCGGCCATATTACCCACGGTGGTATTGCCTGAATCAGTGACGGCCGATTTGATCTGTCTTCTTATGGTAGCTTCATCAGCAAAAGCATTTATATAATGTTTTTCACCAGCAGATTTACTCATTTTTTTAGCAGGATCTGCAGTTGAACGGATTTTTGGCGTTTCAGTGTACAATGGCTCCGGCAAAACAAAATATTCTTTCCCCACCTGATTATTAAATCTTTGGGCAATGTCTCTGGCCAACTCCAGATGCTGCTCCTGATCTTTACCTACCGGCACATAATCGGCCCTGTATATTAAGATGTCTGCGGTTTGTAATACCGGATAATCGAGTAGTCCTACAGAAATGAATTCTTCTTTGGCCCCTTCCTTTACTTGTAGGCTTTTGTCTTTAAATTGAGTCATACGGGTAAGTTGACCATACGAGCAAAAACAGTTCAGAATCCAGCCTAATTCAGTATGTTCAGGGACAAGAGATTGGATAAACAAATTATCCGGATTTACACCCACTGCTACAAGATTGGTAATGAGGTCCCAAGTATTGGTACGAAGTTTATTTACTTCATAAGGCATAGTCATAGCATGATAATCCACCACACCATAATAACATTTATATTTTTCCTGAAGGTCCACCCAGTTTTTTACAGCTCCGAAATAATTGCCAAGATGCATATCTCCAGTGGGCTGGATGGCTGAAAGTACTGTCTTCATAGTCAAATTTTTCTTGTATTATATTTTTAAAAGCGGCAAAGGTAATGGTATTAAGAAAATTTTAAGTCATCAAACACCAAAAGTTGTCCAGTCTATGATGATTTGATCAATTAACAAGTTTTTAAAATATAGAAGAGCAATGGAGAGTAAACTGGCAAATCATGGGAATACGCACTTCACTATATTTATTTTTGCCTTTTATTTTGCATAAAACAATCGTATTTGCCAAAAAGCTCAGTCAATTATTGATCGGAGGGACAGTTTTTTTCTGTTACCAACAGCTTTTTTATATCACTTTGGTATAATGATTGATTAAATCTGGCAGATTTTTTGAGAAAAAGATTCAGCGCCAAACGTTTTTTTTCATCAAGCATATATTGAATATTATTGCTTAAGTAGTAATATAAATCCAAGTTGTCGTTGCTTTCTTTTTTTATAATCTGGGGTAAATGAGCTATACCATAATGAAAGGATTCATTTAATTTTTCTATGGTTATATCATTAATTTTGTTTTCTCTGGCTATCCAAACCGCAAAAACAAAAGGTAAACCAGTCCAATCTTTCCATAAACTTCCAAGATCATATTTGTACCTGAATTTTTTTTCATATTCAAATACTTTGTCCCCTATCATTAGTATTGCATCTCCCCCTTGCATCACATAATCAGTCACATTCAGTGGATAGTATGATAAATTAAGTTCAAGAAATTCTTCGGTGATCAGTTTTGATAATAATACTGAAGTCCTTGAATGATTATCCAGCAGCAGTCTTGTACAGTTTTCCAATTTTTTATTAGAAAAAATACAAACTGTTCTCACTTCTCCGTCACAACCGATACAAAAGTCTGTGATAATTTTGTAATCCGAAAATTCATGTAATGCCCCTACGGGTACTAATGCAACATCAGAGGTCTTATCTCCGTATAAAGCAGCACATTCGGCTGGTGTTGTGGCAATAATGTCAAAACCTGCATTTTTTTTATAATTTTTCAAACCATATTCAAATGGTTTTGAATTCAGGTAATTGACCATAACTATTTTTGGGGACAGTGCCATACTGTGTGACATATTTTCTACAATATAAATGTTTTTTTTATTAAAGAGTTTAAGAATATTGATTTAGGGTACGTCTAAATTTTTATGTTTAAGTGAAAACGGACAAATTTAATTTTAGATAAGATGGCAGAAGGATGTTGACTTGTTGTACGCATTCTAGTGCTCTGTCCAGATAAATAATTAAATAATTTGTGGCTCTTTTAGTATATCTGCGTTAAAAAGCCTCGCTGTATATTGATCATATATAAGATTTCTTAGACGCTGTGGCACGGCGTCCACAGTTCAAAGCTAAAATATCCACCCATCCGAGCAAAGCTCGGTTTCATCACTAAATCAGTTTGCGACTGAT
>JBBRVQ010000152.1:0-4848 GCA_038246735.1 Chitinophagales bacterium | reverse complement strand
GATCCGCGTTGTTGTTCCCTTTCAAAAACCACTGGCACAAATCCTCTTTTAGGTGGAAGTTGGCTTTTCAGCTTGTTCTGCCAATAATAAAACTTGGACTCTGTAATGTGCTGATTGGCACAAAAACCATGGACTGTTAATCCTGATTCAAGAAAATCGTTATAGATGGATGTAAATTGTATCGCATTGATCATAGCTGGTCTTTATAGTGTGCCCAAACTTAAAGACCTAAATGGCAAATTAAAATACGGGGTTCACCGAATGCTTACAGTAAATTCGCTTTTTTTTCTCATGATACCGGACGTTAAAATTATTGGACGTAGTTTTATAAGGAGCTCTTTCTCCCGTTCAGTACCATTTTACAAAATAATTCCTGAAAAGGTATCACACCCCGTTTTTGGGGTGGGATTTAGTGCAACACGGATGGTAGGTGTAATTAGTTCGTCACGCTTTTTGCTTGGCTTTGAGCCACTTATCGAGACCGGTTTACAACCCGGCACCCGGACTCGCGCATCTGTACTCAATAAACTTTCTGCACCTTGACAATTTTCTGCCTTCGAGACAACTTGTACCGCGATGCTGCGCCAGTGCCTTTTATCAGCTTTATCTACCAGGAGAAATATCCGGCCATCTATCAAACTTGTACCGCGATCGCGCCTGCTTTTAAGAATGTTCCTGATGACACTTAAACCCGGATACCGCACCAATGCTCTCTGGACAAATTCGTTTTATATAGTAATTTTTCAGTCGAACATTGATAACGCCTTCGCTGCGCCAGTAGTCTTCTATCAAACTTCTGCATCTGGACAAACACGTGTCACTTAGTTATTTGTACCGCGACCACACCTGCATGCAATAAAACTTGCACCCGGATGGCAAAAATTGCGCCATGCTTCGCTCAAACGGCTTCAGATAGATTCACAGATGACTAAGATTTCGGTCACCAGCCATTTTTCACGAAGCAACGTTTACTAACACTCACCGCCGGGCCGTTAGCAGTAAGGTAGTGGAGAAACGATCAACATTTTCATTTTTTAAATTTAAAAACACCTCCTGAGGTTGCAATCCAAATCGTATTATTATCAGGGAATGCAAAGTCATTAACGCTGTTTCTCAATTTGATAATCTCAAGTGACTCGGAAACCCAATTTTTTTTGTTCAAAAAAGCCATTTTGGGAGAACCAGGCGCATAAGATGCAAGGCTTACCCAAATATTATCCTCTGGATCAACTCTAATGCAGTTTGGGAAAAAAGGATCCATAGAACTTTGCTTCCAAAGTGTTTCCCACTTCATATCACTGTTTATGCGACCCACCATTCCTCCAAACTCAAAAACTGGTGAGTCATGATAGTCCATAGCAATATGAATTTTGTATTTTAACATATCAATTGAAACAGAGGTGGGTAAAGTATCTAACATTTTATAATCATTCTCATTATGATATCTCACTATTTTAGTCTCATTATCAAATTCAATGTGTGGTGTCATGTCTATGAAATACCAAAGGAAACCTTTCTTATCACTGAAGATTTTTGAAATGAAATAATCTTCGGGTGCAAAAACAGGCTTTGATCTTACAACCGATTGACCATCACAGATATATTCCTGCCCATTCTCGTATCCATTGAAATGTATGTTCCCTTCAGCATCTTCTCCAATACTCCGGGCCAGCACTTCCGTATCATCAAAATAAAACCTTTTATACATATCACCATCAAACATACAAATGGAACCATATCCACCTCCCCAGACCCTATCTTTTGAGTCAATATAAAAGTTCCAAATACTAAGCAGATCATCATAGATAAGGGGTATGATCACCTCTGTTTCAGGATTGTACTTATATAACCGATATCCACTACTTATCCATACATTGCCTTTACTATCAATTTCCAAATTATCTGCGAAAAGTCGTTTGCGAGTAGATCCATTATTATAGAATAAAGTATCAGAAAAATAGTAAGGTAACCCGTCAAACAGATATTCTTTTGGTTCATCCTCAACTTTATGGCAATAAGTGAAAATAAAAAGGCAAAATATTACCGAAATATTTATTACTTTTTTCATCTTATTAATTAATTAACAATTCGTGCGATTCTGTACCTGTTCCATAATCGATTATCATGAAATAAATACCTCTTCTTACATGTGAAACATCAATATATATACAACCTTCTATTCCTTTGCCCCGTAATTGTACATTTCCATCTTTGTCAATTAATAAATATTTGAAATTTATCATATCAGGTATAGGCTGAGTGATAGCTGCATTAATCGCTAGCTCATTTTTTTGAGTAAAAATATTTTCTAACGCTTTCAGAGTTTCAGGAGAAGCTTCAACCTGAATAAATGAATTCGATGGATTTGGATACACAGTAAAATAATCAGGACAATACCCACATGAAGGATAATTTACGATAGTTGTTTTTTGCCGTGAGCAACCCTCAGTGGTTGTTGTAACCAAACTAAGATATCCCTCATTCATATAAGGAGTTACCATTATGGAGTAAGGATAAGTGTAATAATAAAAACTTCCATACATAAACGACCAATTGTACGTTAAAGGGTGATTTAAACCGCCAATATAATATGATTGCCATGCACACATACAATCGGGATCTTGCAGAATTGGATCAGGATTGTTTCCTAAATCTATTGTTTCATCAATGTACTTAGTTTTTTCACCACTCCCATTCGCTATTGTAATTCTTATAGTACATGATCCGAATCCAGTCTGGGATGGGGTAATCGTAAATGTTTTATTGGCGGCGTTAAATGTGACACTAGATAATTTGGATCCCCCTTGTTCCTGAACATTTGAGATCATAAAATTTTTGTCATAATAAATATTATAGGTTTGAGAATTTCTGCCACATATTACAGTAGGTGTTTTTGGAATATCTGTATAAAAATAAGTGGGATATGGAACCATATTTTCTTTATTATATGAGTAGGGATGGTAATTAGTAGTAGTTTTATCATAGATATGATCATATTTGCCATGTCTGACTATAGGACCATTTCCCCATTTCGAACGCCAATCTCTACCCGCACCATCCGGATCTTTGGAGTAAGTCATTGAATGAGCATTTTGCCATTCATGATTACCACCATTTACCTCAGTTCCAATCATTAATTTATCTGCAATTGATGGGTAGGCTGTAGCAGGCATATAACTATCATCACCATTTGGATTTTCTAATGAATTTTCCAAGAAACGGTTAACGCCATCATCTTGAGCTTTCAAATAGTATCTATATTGAGTTTGAGTATTCTCTGACAAATACCATGCAAAAAAATGGCAATTGTATTGAAAAGAGGCAGTATTTGCTTCAATCACTGCATTGTAACCCCCACTTGAAATAGCAGAGGTTGCATATGCGACTTCAGCAGCGCGTTGCTCTGGAGTACCTTCATTATAAGACTCTATGGCTGTGACGCTGTGACCAAACGGCGTTTCAATTTGTCCTGTAAGGTCAACAAACAAGTAACACAATAATACTAAGAATAGAAACTTTTTCATGGTTAGTAGTTTTAATAACTGATTTTAAAAGAATAGATTATAATAAAAATTATTTTTGTTTTATGTAATTTAATCAAATATTCATTCAAAAGGTACTATTCTCATTGTAAAATAGGCCAGAAAATATTCATTTATAGAACAAAGGCTCCTACTGCTAACACGGACAATGCTATGAAAAGCAATTGCCCCGGGTTAAGCAAAGTTAAATAAAATTCTTCTCCTATAAACTTCTTAAAAAATCCTATAAAATCAAGCTGCTATATGTGGTCAGTATTATTCTCTGCCGCAATCACTTGTCATTTTTTAAAGGTAAGGGTGCGTAAGCTAAAGGTTGTAATCTGAATTGCTACATGCCGTGTTTTGCGCTATCCCTCAGGTTTTATGATCCTACAGGTTTTTTCTTTATGCCACACCTATTACGTATGGCTGTCTGTTTTTCATTACATATCTTATTCTGTTTAAAAGTTTTCGTGCCACTTTGATTATCACTTTATGACCCTTGTTATTTACCAGGTGCTTGTGATAATACTGCATCAGGGCAGGATCCATCCGGATTGCCTGCCAGGATGCCTCAATAAGCAAAGTTCTCAGAAAAGCATTGCATCTGAATGTTATACCGCCGGTATGAATTGTCTCTCCGCTCTCTCTTACCCTGGGGATAAAACCCACGAAACTGCTCAGGTGATCAATATGAGGAAAACGGTTGATGTCTCCAATTTCAGTCATAAGTGCTGATGAAGTCAGAGGACCTATCCCAGATATCGATTTTAACAATGAATAAAGCTCATTATCGTGTTCCCGGATTCTTATCCTTACCTGCCGGCTCAGACTTACCATTTGCTCTCTTTGATGTTCATACGACCGGACCAGATATGAGAATGCGTCCTGACCTCCCGGTGTATTCATTTGAACCTGTTTTAACCAGGACACAAACTTTAATGTCCACTGATTATTGTCTAATTCTTCCGGGATTGGCTCTCCATAATATTGAAGGAAGCTCTTTATCCTGTTCTTGCTTCTTCGAAGATCGCGCATCAAGTAAAAACGTGTCCTGTTAAGGCTCCGGAGTTCTTCCATGTCACGATCAAATATATGGATTCCATTCAATGAACCTTTTTCAAGTGCCCGGGCAATTTTACGACTATCTACCGGGTCCCTTTTCTGGAGCTTATCTTTCTGGCTTGTAGGTATGTCAGCGGCGTTTATTACAATATTTTTAATTCCAAGATAGTTTAATTCCCTATGGATTTTATAACCACAAAAACCTGCTTCATAAGCACTGCTGTAGTTGCCTCCGGGAAACATCCTTCGGAGATAATTATTC
>JBBRVQ010000151.1:0-4922 GCA_038246735.1 Chitinophagales bacterium | reverse complement strand
CCACTTTCTGAAGTAGCAATATACCCAATAGAAGTCATGGTAGGACCAGAGTATGTGACAGGAAGTACAAGAATGAAATCCGGAACGGCTCAAAAACTTGTACTCAATATGATCACTACAAGTGTAATGATTAAACTTGGTCGGGTACGTGACAATAGAATGGTAGATATGCAACTAAGTAATGAAAAACTGGTAGATAGAGGAGTAAAAATGGTTATAGAAAAAACTGGCTTAAACTACGAAGAATCCAAAGCCCTTTTATTGGAAAAGGGATCGGTGAGACATGCTATTGATTCAATTGAAAAATAGTAAAATATCAGGATATTTTCTAAAACTTAAATTTTTGCCCAATAATCTATGACCAAAACTTTTTCCAAATGAGGTCCAAGCAATGCTCCGAATGCTTTGTGGTCTGGATGGGGTAAATAAATATCGCGGTCCGATTCACTATCAAAAGTCAGAAAAAAACAATGGGTAAAACCTTGAGCTATATTCTCAGGACTATTATTAATACCCCATTCATAACCTTTGATTTCTTTTATTTTATCCGGCAATGCACTAAAGGCTTTTTCAAGACGATGAATGTCGTCTGCAGAACTTGTGTCTTTAAATTTAAACAAGACAACATGTCTTAATTGTGTTTTTTCAGTTTGATTCTTTTGAGAAAAAACATACTGAGAAGTACACACTAATAGTACGAAACTTAAAAGTATTTTATTATACATATTAAATTATAAATGCAGATACAATTTAAGTGTCATTAACAAAGAGTCAAATCTCTTTTGCTGTACTCAAGGATCGCTTCAATACTGCTCTTTTTGGGGCTAAACTGTACTTTTGGAAGCATTTGAAATGATGTCATTAATTCTGCATATGTTTCCATTAATGTGCTATCGTCTTCCATTGCAAATTCCATCTCGAGTTTGTCGAAGAGATCACATTCTTTGTATATGAATTGAATAATTTGATTTTTAGTGTAATGGTGTGTCATGTATTGGATTTAAAAGATGAAACAATATTTTAACATTCAGTAATTTAACAGATTATTATAACAAATTATTGTGTTTATATGCAGCTATTTTACTTTGTACCATATCTGATTTCTGCCAAACATGGATACCCCGACAAAGCCACGAACTTTTAGCTTATCCGAACCGTCGAGTTCAATTTTACAATCATACACCTTTCCCTTTTTCGGGTCCAGAATCTCTCCTCCTTCCCAGACTTTGCCAGATTTTTTAAGCCCCCAGAGTATATCCATACCTACCAGACTTTTACCTTTATTTGCTCCTGTACATTTATCACATTTGGTGATGGTGGCAGCAGGAAGCAATTTGATGACCTTGCCTCGAAGAGTCCCATTTTGTTCATATATTTCTATATGTGATTTTTCTCTTCCATCTTCATCGTCCAGATTTTTCCAGATACCGATTGGGGATTGAGCATAAATCAATAAGCTAAAAAATACGAATGGTGGAATTAAAAAATTTCTATTCATGAATAGATGATATTTATTTATTCATTAAAAAGTAAAAACAACTAAATTTATTGTGCATTTGTAATTAATATTCTTCCACCTCTCTTGGATGCCAGAAAAGTGCATCCATATTGGCTACTTTATGATCAATGATCTCCACCCCTTCCGACTCCAGTCTCTCCTGCATTAACATTGGTGTAGCAAAATGTAACCTGCCTGATAATTCGCCCAACCGATTAACGACCCGATGCGCAGGTATAATGTCATCGCTACTGTGGCAATGGTTGAGTGCCCAGCCTACCATCCTTGCAGACCCCAAGGCTAAAAAATCAGCGATAGCTCCATAAGTGCTGACTCTGCCTTCGGGGATCAAACAGGTAACATCATATACACGCTGAAAATAATGGTCACTTTTTACATCTTTGTCGGGGCTTATTTTTATTGTTGCCATGAGTCTTGTTACTTTTGTACAAAATTAATCAAAATGCTCAAAACCAAAGTCAAAATAAGTAAAGTTAACAATCTGACCGATGCAAGATATTTTGCCGCGATGGGCGCGGATTATCTGGGATTTTGCTGCAATACTGGTACTGAGATGTATTGTGCACCCGCTAGAATAAAAGAAATCACTGAATGGGTAGCAGGACCTGAATTTGTTTTGGAGTTTGATGGATGGCAACAGGAAGCAGACATTTTAGAGCTGCTTACAACTGACTTAGGGCAGGCTGTTCATTTTGGCGCATTTGCTACCTATACATCACCATTTGGATTGCCTGTCTTTAAAGATTTTATTCTTGAAAATATAGATGAATCTGATTTTGATGGCGTCGATTTTCCAGTGATACGATCTGAAAAAAATTATAGTCAACTTACCGATAGAGAAGTGGCAAAAATAAAAGCACTGGCGGCTCAAAAAAAAGTATTTCTTGATATTCCATTTGAAGCAAAACATCTGGCTGAGATCTTAGAAAACCTAGATATTTGCGGTTTGATATTAAGAGGTGGAGAAGAAGAAAAGACAGGCATCAAATCCTTTGAAGAACTGGATAGCATTTTTGAAATACTGCAAGATTAGATCCAATATAATCCTCTATGCTTTATCTTTCTTCGGCTTTATGATATATTTCTAGTTGGGGATAATCTTTAATTACCGTCATCATTTTAAGTTTATCCAGTGGAATGCCTTCATAATAAGGCACAATCTCAGCTTCATCAAAATCATTTCTCTGCAGACGATCTTTTAACATTTTAGCTTCGTCATATTTCAAAAAATTCCCCATGGTATAGGTATACTTTTCTTCGCTTGCCTTCTTTTCCATAATAATATCAACATTCCAATTGAGCACATCGCTCTTGAGCATTTGTGATACTTTTGAAAAAATAACACGAAATGTTACTCCTTTGCTTTTTTCACTAAAATTATCCCAAAGGGTATCCCGATATTGAGGTGCCACCACAGGAATATCATATAGTACTCTGACGTTTTCGTTTACTCCGTTTATTATGTTTACATCTATACGCCTATTGGTTTTATCTGCCAATGTGGAAGGAATGCCGTTGATTGACGGCGAAGCAAGAGGGAAGCCAGCTCCGCAACCATTCAAAATAATTCTATGCGGATTTATCCCCGATTTAATCAACTCATCTGCCACTTTTTCAGCTCTTTTCATAGAAAAATAAAGGTCAAATTCTGTACGTCCTTCTGAAATGAAATGACTGCTCAACAATACTTTTATATCTGGAAATATGATCATCAATTCAGCAGTTTTGGCGATTTGATTTAGATTTGATGGGTTAAGTACGTCTTCATTTTTTGAAAAATAAAGTGGTTTACTTACAAAATCCCGGCTTTTAATCGGATCCTTTTTGATGGTTTGACCCAGCTCTACTATATCGATTTTGGTTGTATCACCAAGGCGGAGATTATGCTGCATATCCAAAAACTCCGGAACTTCAGTGTAAGCCAATTGTCCAAGTATCTGATCTTTAAAATAGGCTATGTACAGATCTCTCTCTCCATATGACTCGACCCTGTCCGAAGCAAACAGGGCTGACATACCATCAAAAGATAGTTCAAAATCTACATCATTTCCCGGCGAATTAATGGGTATTCCTAAGTTCCGAATATTTTCCCACCCTTTATTTGAATCATATATGCAAACAAATATATCAAACCCTCCCAGGGTTGCTGTTCTGTCAGAGGAAAAATAAAGTGTCTCACCATTTTTGATCAGAAAAGGTGCAATTTCGTCAGATTCGGTGTTTATCCCAGCACCTAAATTGACAGGGATCTGCCAAATATTTTGGTTTTTGGAAACATAATATAAATCATAACCTCCAAAACCTCCATCCATCTTTGAAGAAAAAATAATAAGACTATCACTAAATACAAACAAATCCTTATCACCGATTTCTGCATTAAATGGAAGATTTGCCGCATCGGGCAATTTTATGGGGTCTCTGTCAATATTGAAAGTATCTGTAAAAAGTACACCTGTGTTCAGATCAGCACTTCTTATGTAGTAAATTACAGACCCGTCCTGACTGAAATCCTGAAGGATATCATGTTTGGGTGTATTTATCAATTGTTCAAAAGGTAAAACTGTACTCCAGTTACCATCTTTTAGGTCCACCATAAACATATCTGAAGAGTAGGTGCCTTTCAGCACATCAGACAAACCCTTTTTATCCCTTAGTCCCCCGATAGTACCAGCCCGTGCCGAAGAAAAATAATACCTTCCCGGTTTAGTAGGACTCTGAACAGGACCAAACTCATCATATATTGTATTCACCTTTGAGCCCAGGTTTTCAACAAAGGCATGTTGCTGCCAATATTTATAATTTTTAGAATACCCGCATCTTTTTATTTCTTTGACAATCTTACTCCATTCTTCTGTTCCGGGTTTTAATGTATTCAGATACGTTTTGTAAAATTTGGCCGATTCGACATACTCTTTTTTTGAAAAATATGCCATCGCCGAATACTTAAATCTGTTATTATCTAATGATTTGAGTTTATGTGCTGCGGCCATATCAGTGATACAGGCATCTGGCTGATTGGTATAAAGATAACACAATCCTCTTTTAATGAGTAATTTAGGATCTTTTTCCGTTTTATTGTATGCCTTATATGCGGTTAATGCATCTCTGTATTTGCCTGACTCATAATAAATGTCCCCTTGCTTTTTTAATGCCTTCTGAGCAAAATTGTAATTTGGTAGAATAAACCAAAAAAGTACAACTATAATAATGCTCCCGTTCTTCATTCTAAATGGTTGTGTTGGGATCAAATTTTTCAAGATAATCTGCTATTCTTCTTAGGAATGACCCTCCGAGTGAACCATCAACTATTCTGTGATCATATGATAATGACAAAAACATCAATTGCCTGATTGCGATTACATCTCCATACTCTGTCTCCAGCACAGCTGGTTTTTTCTTTATG
>JBBRVQ010000150.1:0-4930 GCA_038246735.1 Chitinophagales bacterium | reverse complement strand
GATTTTGGTGATAATACACCAAACGGAACGGGGAGCATGGTCAGTCACAGTTATAATTCCAATGGCACTAAAGTAGTAAAACTAACCGTTACCAACAGTTGCGGATCAGCAAGCACTACTCAGAATGTCACTGTAGATTGTATAGGATCGACATCATCATGTACCAATCAGTCCGGTTGTATATCCATAGGTACAAATGTCAATTCACAAATACTCCTTAGTGATCTTATAAATGGAGCAAACCCTGTAATTCCTAGTTCCACTGGATTTTTTGGCACCAGAGTCATCCAAGGCGGATGTTATTCATTACAAGGAAAACTGATTATAGATGTAATGACAGATATGCGCAATACGCAATGGTATTGTGGTCCGGGAGCAATCATAGAAGTGAAAACATGGCTATTTTCCGCCACAGGATCAGTATTTCAGGGTTGTTATCAGATGTGGAGGGGAATTATAGTGACTAATGATTTCCCAGGATCATTAATTTCTAACGGAATATGGCTGGCTGATACAAGGATTCAGGATGCCTGGCGTGGAGTAGAGCTTCGTAATAGAACAGGCATCCAGGCTACCAAATCATTTTTTGTAGATAATTATGTTGGAGTTTTGCTAAGTGGTGTAGGTACGTCAACTCAAATTATTTCAAATTCTTTTGTCGGCTGCAGCTTTATAAATAAAGGTCAAATGTTAAATTCATATCCAAATCAAAGTGAATGGGCACAAAGATCATACGCAGGAATTCAAACTTACAATGTATCACTTTTGAATGTAAATGGATTAAAAAGCAGAAATGTATTTCAAAATTTGTCTTTTGGAATTAAAAGCTATGGCACAAATTTAAATATTACAGATAATACATTTCAAATCAATGATGTAACTTCCAAAGATAATAAATATTATTCTGTAGCCATTGAAATGTACAACGGAAGTGGCGTATCTGTTATAAAAAATAACATTATTGAAAATGTGGCTAAAGGAGTTCAAAGTTTTAATTCTCAAAATGAACAAATATCAATATTGCAAAATGAATTTAAAGGTATTGCACCAGCGAGTTGGGAGTTTCCATTTAGGGGATTTTTAATCAGCGGCGCGCAAAACTCTACGGTAAATATTTCAGAAAGGAATTCGTTTTCGTTTGACAATCCATGGGCTGGTTCAGTGTGTTGGGTGCAAAATTGTATTTTTAAAGGTTTTAGTTTTGAAAATAATCATATAGAATCGATTCATGAAAATTTAGAAGATGGATTTGGTGGTCTTGGCTATATTGATAATATTTCTGGCAGTGATCTGGTTTTTAAGGGTAATGTGATTGAATCAGATGCAGTAAATGGATTTCAAATTTATAATTCTAAAGATTTGAACATTATAGGTAATAATTTTGTCAAAACCAATGGTTTTACGCCTTCCTGGAGAAGTCTATTTTACACAGGAAATAGTGATAGATTGTTATTTAAACAAAACGAAGCAATAGGTTATGGTACATTTGTTAGTGCTGGTGCCGGTCCTATCGGGGGGAGCGAAAGTACATATTGTTGTAATATTTGCACAAGTCCCGGTATTTCTTTTAATTTTGAAGCTGGAAATAGTCTTATATCAAATCTATTTAATAATCAATTGAATGGACTAAGATTACTTTCAGGCACTATCATAGGTGCTCAGCCATCACGAGGTAATATTTGGAATTCTTCAGGCAGTGAAGCATCAATATCAAATTATATACCAAATCAATTTTATATAAATTTGAATAGATTTAATGTAGATCCAAATCAACCGGGACATAGACCATTTTCTATAAGTCCAATTGAAATTCAATCAGAGTGGTTTCAAATTAATGGCACATCTAAAGAATGTAGCAGATATCAGGATTGTGAATCGCCATATGGATTTCTAAATACAAGTAATTCATATAAATTTAACCCAATAACTGATGAAAATATTACAAATATTGTACAAAATTTTGTGAACATTGCCAGAAACAATGACAACACGATTTCTGGAAATACTTTCCTTTGTCGATGGGCAAATGCTTCTGCTATGTATGAATATCAGATTAAGAATCCACATATAGATTGGGATTCAAAAATAAATCTTTATTCTCAAGAAATAAATTATGATAATAGCAACTTGAATATTTCAAACAATATCATACAATGGAAGCAGGCAGAAATGGCAAAATCTAATTTGTACTCTATAGATGAAAATACCCAAAGAATTGTAAAATCAAATCAGGAAATTATCAATAGTAAAATAAAAGAGATCACAGAATTACAAAGTATTTTTGGTGATTCTTTGAATTCGACATTATCAGACCTACATGTATCTATTGCTGAAGCATCAGATATCATAAAAATGATCAATAGTTCTGCAACACAAAATGTTTTGGTTAATGCGCAGATTTTAGCCAATGAAATATTAGCTCTGCCAGAAGAATTTTCATTTCTGACAGAACGTAAAAAAGTATGGACAATAGAAATGAAAATTTTTTTATCAGGGATAGCATCATTAACTCCGACAGATTGGACGGAAATACGCCGCATAGCTGCGTTGTGTCCTCTTGAGTATGGTGGCACAGTGTATGAAGCTTGGGGAATGTTAAAACTCAAAGGTGAAAATCCAGCAGACATTTCGATAGACGGTTCATGTTCAACAACGACAGATCCAAGAGCAAGAAAAACAAAAACGGAGGATATGTTCATTTACCCAAATCCTACTACCGGTACTTTGCAGTTAAATTTAATAGCAAATCAAGCTGATGAAATCAGGTTTTACAATATATTTGGGAATGAAGTGCTGCTTGCGGTGATCAGTGACCATACCCATGCCATAGATATATCAAACTTTGCAAATGGTGTTTACTTTTACAAAGTTAGTAGCCAAAAGAATATTGTCTTTACAGGTAAAGTATTAAAAATAGATTAAATGATAAAGCCGGAAACATATAACATTAAAACTTACTTTCTGTTTCTGGCTTAAAAAAAATTGAATGCGAATTATAATTATTTTATTGGTATTAATTTCGAATAATCTTTGGTCGCAAAAACAAGATTTCATTTGGCTATATGGGGACGAACCTTACGATATAATTATCCCTACACGGGCAGCTGACACAACAAAAGGGGCTTGTAATATTGATTTTAATTTTGATCCCCCGGTTAGATACTATGATCCGAAAAGATTTTTAGATATTACTGTTGCCAGTTCGAGTATTTGTAATGATAAAGGTGAGATCATGGCTTACACCAATGGAATGGCTATATATAATCAGTATCATCGTCCCATTGTTGATACTATTAATTATGGTGCAGATTGGGAATATAACAATTTTGGAGATGACTCCTTGGCCATACCTGGCGGACTATGGCACATTCAAGGTGTATTAATCTTGCCATATCCAGATGAAGAAAATATATATTATACTTTTTACAGCACATTTGACCGATCAAATATATTTTACAATAATTATCAAATCAGTTACGCTACATTTGAAGTAAGTCATGATAATAAGGAAGGGACTTTGATCAAAAAAGATATGGTGCTTCTGCAGGATTCATTGTCAGGGAGTATAACAGTAATACGGCACGGTAATGGGCGGGACTGGTGGTTAATAGCTCCAAGAAGGCACGGCAATGCAGTTTTTGTCTGGCTGGTAGATGCAGAAGGTATAAAATTCCATACAAAATATGAGTCAGGATATGATGCGCTACCAGGTGGCGGCATTGGACAGGTATATGCATCTCCGGATGGGTCATGGCTTTCCTGGTTTGTAGGAGGAGAATTTACAAGTTCTGGAGGCCAAATCTATTTGTCAAATTTTGACAGGTGTACGGGTATGATTTCAAATTCAAATTATAGAACTGTAGATCTTTCAAATTTTAGATTTTCTATGGGAGTATCTTTTTCTCCTGATAGTCGATATTTATATATGTGTAATAGATTATTTATTTATCAATATGATTTGAATAAGGTGGTTCCCTTAGATAATCAAAACAGAGTTGCTATATATGATGGCTATCAGTACATATTTAGTTGGGATACGATAAATCCTATTCCGAGAGATGTTAATTTTTGTTTTATGGGTTTAGCTCCCGATGGGCGCATATACATATCTTCTAGTGCAGCTTCTACACGGATGATGAGTGTGATGAATTTTCCTGAAGAATCAGGAATAGCATGTAATGTAGCGCAACATAGCATCCTCATGCCCACAGGAATTACCAGAGGTATACCCAACTTCCCCAATTACCGCCTAGGCCCTCTAGATGGCAGCCCATGCGACACGCTCGGACTAGACAATAACCCCATCGCCAAGTACCGTTATGAGCCAGATACCATAGACCATCTAAAGATACGGTTCACAGATTTGAGTTACTTCCGACCAGAGACCTGGTCTTGGGATTTCGGGGATGGTAGTCCACGTGTGAGCATAAGACATCCTTATCATTCCTATACCAAAAATGGCACGTACGAGGTCTGTCTGACCGTAAGCAATGAAAATAATAGCAATACGACATGCCGCACCATCACGATAGGTACCAGTAATAGTGATGATATGGCAAGTACACATGCAGACATCACGCTATTTCCTAATCCTGTACAAGATTATCTACTAGTCACCCTCGGTGAGTACATCCCACAGTATGGCCAGATTTTGATCTACGATATCTCAGGTCGACCTATACATATGCAGCGTATCTATTATGGGCAGAATAACGTGGATATGACACGACTTGCCACAGGTATATATGTGTGGAAGATGATGGATGGGAAGACGATCATTAAGGAAGGAAAGGTAGTGAAGGTGGAATAGATTAGCCATGATCTCCCCTTGAGGGGTCGGGGGTAGCATGGCATGATGATGGATGGGAAGACTATCATTAAGGAAGGAAAGGTGGTGAAGGTATGAATAGATTAGCCATGATCTCCCCTT
>JBBRVQ010000149.1:0-4987 GCA_038246735.1 Chitinophagales bacterium | reverse complement strand
GGTAAGTTGCTAAGTTGCTAAATTGGTAAGTTGTTGAGTTGTTGAGTTGCTAAGTTGGTAAGTTGTTGAGTTGCTAAGTTGTTGAGTTGTTGATTTGCTAAGTTGGTAAGTTGTTGAGTTGCTAAGTTGGTAAGTTGCTAAGTTGCTAAATTGGTAAGTTGTTGAGTTGTTGAGTTGCTAAGTTGGTAAGTTGTTGAGTTGCTAAGTTGTTAAGTTGTTGAGTTGCTAAGTTGCTAAGTTGCTAAGTTGCTAAGTTGTTGAGTTGCTAAATTGCTAAATTGCTAAATTGGTAAGTTGTTGATTTGCTAAGTTGCTAAGTTGCTAAGTTGTTAAGTTGTTGAGTTGTGAAGTTGCGGAGATGTTGAGTAGAATGATGGGTTAGGAGTCTTGACATCGGTTTCGAGACTTGGAGATATTGGTCCTAAAGTCACAGACTTTGGACAATGGAAAAATGTAATTACATTTACTTCACAGCAATGCAGCTTATTTCCACATTTACATACTTAGGAAGATTGGCCACCTGCACCAATTCTCTGGCAGGAGCCGTTTCATCATTAAAGTAGGAAGCATAAACAGCATTGATTCTGCCATATTGTTCCATATCCGCCACAAATACAGCGCACTTTACGATATTATCGTACGTCATGCCTGCTGCCGTAAGTATGTATCCCAAATTTTTCATCACCTGATGGGTTTCATTTTCAATGGTATCCATTACTAGTCGGCCTTCTGCCTGATTGATGGCAATTTGGCCTGATACATACAGGGTGTCTCCTGCCAGTACAGAGTGATTGTATGGACCTACCGGAGCAGGCGCATCTGATGCATTGATAATAACTTTCATACTAAAAAATAATTGTACATTTAAAAAAAACAGAAAAAGCTCCAAATGTTGATGTAACACAGGGAGCTTATATTTTATTAAAGAAAGGGATGCAGGAATGGTTAGTCTACGGTATCTACCACTTCTTTGGCCTGAACTACTACCTGACCTTTATAGTACATACTTCCTTCGTGCCAGTAAGCTCTGTGCATCATGTGTGGTTCACCTGTTATTTTACAGATGGCCAATTGAGGCATTTCAGCTTTGTGGTGTGTTCTTCTTTTATTTTTTCTTGCCTTCGAGATCCTACTCTTCGGATGTGCCATTTTACAAAATTTTTATTGGATGATCAATCTTTACTTTCTAATTAAATATCTGTATTCAAGTTTTTTAGACTATCCCAGATGGTTCCTTTTTTATGTTCTTCTTCTATATTTTCAGAGGTATTTCTGAGCTTATTCAGTATTTCATCATTGCATACCTTTGGTACTTCATTTTCACAATCATATATATTTACCAAAGGTAAGGAAAGGCAGATAAACTCATATATAATCTGCGCTAAATCCAGATGTGACTGGTCATCTCTTATGAAAATAACCTCATCATCATCCGATGCATCATTTCCTACTTTGACCAAAATATTGTAAATCCCTTTTGCAGGTAATTTGATGTCGGCAAGGCATCTGTCACAAATCGATGCAACATGACCTTTGATATCAAAGGTTAATTCACTTAATCCCGGCCGTTTGTCTACATCTACTACAATTTCAAAAAATCCATCCGTCACGGGGGAATTGGTAAAAGAAGCTAAAAAATCATTGCCGGCACTAAAAGTATACCTGTGAAATCCATCCTTCATACCAATATAAGGCAACAAAAAATGAACTGAAATACTCATATCTTTAAAGAACTTTTTCAAACGGAGCGCAAAGATAGGTTTTTATTGAATTATCAACAAGCCATTGGTAAAAAAAATATCTGATGAAGCCAATTTATTTGTCCAAAAACCATAATAAATGTAAGTTTATCCTTTATTTTCACTTAATTTAGATGATTATTGGCAGGTTTGATAGAATATTTTAAAAAAAAGTAATTACTTTTGC
The DNA here is from genome assembly GCA_038246735.1 of Chitinophagales bacterium. Classification (GTDB taxonomy): domain Bacteria; phylum Bacteroidota; class Bacteroidia; order Chitinophagales; family Saprospiraceae; genus OLB9. The sequence continues at coordinate 3,061 of JBBRVQ010000149.1, read as the reverse complement.
CCATTATGACGGGAGAAGCGATAAAAACATTTTACCCCAGGATTGAGATCCTGGACAATGCATACGAAATACATCATTTGGGCAGAACACGGCGAATAGCTGTTTTACTGCCCCACAACTATTATCAGACAGACAAAAAATATCCTGTGCTCTATCTGCATGACGGACAGAATCTGTTTGATGAATATGCTCCCTATGGCAACTGGGGTGTGGATAAATCATTGGATAGACTATCCAGGGAAGGATTTGGCGATGTTATCATAGTAGCCATCGATCACGGTGGTGTACTTCGTATACAAGAATACCTTCCATACAGCACACCAAGATACACCGAGGCTGAAGGACATCTTTACCTCAAGTTTATGCTCGATGATCTGAAGCCCATGATAGATAATAAGTACCGGGTCCTCCGCAACAGGGAAGCTACAGGTATAGGCGGAAGTAGTTTGGGTGGCCTTATCAGTCTCTATGCAGGTTTTGAGTATCCTGAAATATTTGGAAAAAAAATGATTTTTTCTCCCAGTTTATGGATTTCAGAAGAAATATACCAATTGGCTAAAACCTTCAAGCCGGGAGGGCCGACAGATATATACCTCTATGCCGGAGGCATGGAAAGTGCAAATCATTATGGGCAGGTGCTACGGCTTGAAAATATACTGCAGGAAAAAAGGAAGTACGATGACTTTGACATGGTTTTTTCTCACAATCCATCGGGTCAGCACAAAGAAATACATTGGGGCGAGCAATTTCCACTTGCACTAAAATGGTTATTTTTCAACAAATATTAAGAAACAACTATGCCACTATTTGTAAAAACATCAGAAAACAAAAACGCTAATACAATTTTGATTCCATTTGGAAAAAATAGTCAAGATAATGAATTGGTGAAAAAATATTCAGGGTTAAGCTATGGCCCTGAGTTACTTTTAGGTCCGAAAGACATTTCTTCTTTTTTTCACCCTGATAAAAATATACGAATATTTACCCTTGGACTGGGAGAAGAAAAAGACTTGGCAAAGACGTATATTTTTTTTAGATCATTCGTTTACCAGCAGAGAACAAAAAATGATCTTAAGCTCAATGTTATATGTGATCACCTCACTGATACGCAGTTAATCAATGCTGTGATAGGATTGCGTAAAGGCTTGCACAACAACGGGACTTTTAAGACAAATGGCAATAAATATATAGAGCCTGAGATTACCATTGTGCTCAGTAAAAAAAGACATGGTCTGGCAGAAAATGCTTTGAATGTAGTAGAAGCACAACTTGGGGCAATGTTTTTAGTTGATCACCCATCCAATATTAAGATCCCTGAATTTATTGGAAAACATGCACAGGATTCCGGAAAAAGACATGGATATGATGTGAAAGTGTATGAAGTGAAGGAATTGAAAAAAATGGGAATGGATGCGCTTTTGGCTGTAGGGCAGGGTAGTGTGCATCCTCCGGTATTTATAGTGATGGAATATAAACCCAAAGGCAGTAAATCCAAATCACCGCAACTCGGACTTGTAGGCAAAGGTATCAGTTTTGATACAGGTGGAATTTCTATCAAGCCTTCTGCTAATATGGGGTATATGAAATGTGATATGGCCGGTGCCGCTGCTGTGATAGGTGCCATTGAACTGGCTGCCCGGCTAAAGCTGAACATACATATCGTAGGTGTGGTACCATCTGCTGAAAACAGTGTAGACGCCAATAGTATAAGACCGGGCGATGTGATCGGGTCATATAGTGGAAAAAGTATTGAAGTACTGGATACAGATGCTGAAGGACGACTTATTCTGGCGGATGGCTTAGCCTACATTATTAAACATTATAATCCTGAGTATCTGATCGATCTGGCCACGCTTACTGGAAGTTGTGTCGCGACTCTCGGCTATGCTGCAGCAGGTATGTTTACCAACAACAATGAAATGGCCACTGATCTGACTTCCGGGGGAGAATTGGTAAATGAAAGAGTCTGGAGATTGCCTTTGTATGAAGATTATTTTGCAGATATGCAGTCTGATATTGCTGATATAAAAAATTTCAGTGGCAAACCTGTGGCAGGTGCTATTACCGCCGCAAAATTTCTCGAATTTTTCACATCGGAGCATAAAAAATGGACACATCTGGATATTGCCGGAGTATCATTTACCGATAGCGAATTTGCAAAAATGAGATCTGCAACGGCCTACGGTGTAAGGCTGCTGGCTAATTATATGGAAAAATTGATGGAGAAATAAATTATTTTTCCTGATTCATGGTAATCCAAAGCTCGTCTTTCAATGCTGTAAGTCCTTTTTGTGATACGGAAGAAAAAAAGTAAAAAGGAATATCTACTTTTATTTCTGGACGAATCAGATCCAAGTATTCATCTTCGACAATATCACATTTGGATACACCCAGAACTCTTGGTTTATCTACGAGATCAGGGTTATACATTTTTAGCTCATTGAGCAAAATATCATATTCTTTACTGATGTCATTGGAGTCTACCGGTACAATAAATAATAAAACGGAATTTCTTTCAATATGCCTCAAAAATCTCAGTCCGAGTCCTTTACCTTGATGGGCATTCTCTATGATACCCGGAATGTCTGCCATGACAAAAGATCGGTTATCTCTATATTTTACAATGCCCAGATTTGGGACAAGTGTTGTGAAAGGATAATTGGCTATTTCAGGTTTTGCTGCACTGACGGATGCCAGCAGACTTGATTTTCCAGCATTGGGAAAACCTACTAAACCAACATCGGCCAGCACTTTAAGCTCAAGCACTTTCCATACTTCCGTACCCGACTCACCAGGTTGGGCATATTCAGGCGTTTGTTTAGTGGCTGATTTATATTGAGAGTTGCCCTGTCCACCCCGACCACCACGGGCCAGAATACGGGTCTCATTATGTTCTGTAATTTCAAAATCAATTTCTCCAGTTTCAAAATCTTTGGCCACCGTGCCTAAGGGTACATCAAGTATGACATCTTCACCACTGGCACCAGTACAATTATTTCCTGAACCATTGACCCCGGAAGTAGCGATAACGTGCTTTTTATATTTTAATACCAGGAGTGTC
>JBBRVQ010000148.1:0-5057 GCA_038246735.1 Chitinophagales bacterium | reverse complement strand
TATTTGTCTTAAACAATAGTTTACCATCCGTAAGTCGATCAAAGGGATTCTTAATTTTTACAATACGTAAATTTTTATAATATTGTGCATCAGAATATCTAACAATTTTATCAGAATATTTAATAAATAACTCATGATTATTATCATATGTTTCCATAAAATAGCCTTGACTATTATTATCGTATTGGCTAAATGACCTTACAGTAATTAGAAGCGAAATCATAAAAATAATATGATTTTTCATATTGAACATTTTTCGAGCTGCACGTCAGCCCACCGTTTGACCAACACGGTCGCAGCATAAATTAAAAATTCTCACGTCGTTCTTTTATCTTCCTCCTATAACTCTGAACGTCTATCTTTGATTTTCTCCGCTACATATTGAGTTTGTTTTTAGGTTGATTTCAGCTTTTCGAGGGACTTTTCTCTCTTCAATCGATACTAACGGTTGGCTTTGTGACGTGCCGTCCCGATAGGGCGGCATGTTCATCAAAGCCTGTGTTAGCGTATCGTTATTTACCATTTGACTTTTATTTATTTCCCTGTACCAATACCCAATCCACCCAGGCATCTAGTTGTTTTACAGAATTTGGGCGCAAAATAATCTCTCGCTTTTTGTCCAGAAGAAACATAGTCGGAGTCGCAAAACAATAATAATCCTGAACAATTTTGCCACTCCATTTTTTATAATCGCAGACCGAGATAAAAGGGAAGTCTCTTACGAAGGTGTCAAACATCTTTTTATCTTCATCAAGGGAAATATAGACTACTTCTACGCCCTGCGCTTTCCATTTTGAATACAATTTTGAGACTTCAGGTAGTTCTTCTGTGCATTTCGGACACCAACTGGCTCCAAAAACCGCAATCGTATAATTGCTATTGATGTCGGATAGTTTTTTAGGTAAAACCGATGTATATCCGGGTGAAACAAGATCCCCTGTAAAAAACATATCGGGCGCAATATTTCCAATCTTCATAGCTCGATAACTCTCTAATTGCTTAGCTAGATCGCTATCTATAGTACATCTCGTCTCATTGAGTACTTTCAAGGCAAGGTATTCTGAAGCTTTAAAATGGCTATGCTTTTCCAATAAATTGAACAGATAATCCGTCACTTCATTGAGCTTTTTCTCGTCTTTTATCAGATGGACCATCATCGCATCGATAGAATGTTTCATTTCTATAAAAACCGAATCCAAAGGGTGACTACTGTTTTCGATCAACCAAAAATGACCTTCGATGGCATCTTTAAGTAAGCCACTTTTGTACAAACGGGGATCTGTGTAATCTAGGTCTCTAAATGCCGACAATGTGGCGGGAATTTCTTCTAGGCGGTATTTAGCCACAATAGATACAGAACTTACCAGTTTACGTCTGGGTAAAAACCAACTGACATAACTGTCTTTGGGTAAATTGGACAGAAATGCGGCATCTTCTGCATGAATGCGTTGTTTTTCAGCTTGGATAGCCATTTTGGGTGTCTTATGGCCTGCAAATAAAGAGTCCATCGTGTATATCTTGTCCAGATAAGCCCAGGCACTGAGTACTTGCTCACGTTTAGGATGTTCTGTGGCATATTGACCAAACCATTGGTTTTCTTGCCCTTTGATGATCTGAATGGTTTCTGCGGCACTCAATGCTCTACCCTTGATTTCTATATCTTCCCCACTTAGTATTACAAAAAATGGTTTGTTGTCGGCAGATGTAAGATAGCCTACTCCATAATCTGTATTGGTATAATTTAATGCGAAATTGCCCAAACTATCACACACCGATGTAGCAATTGGATAAGAATTTAAACCTTTGAATCCTTCGAGTTTGATCGTTTGATTGGCAAGTGAAGATATATTGCCACTGATAGTTTGTGCACTCACTATGGTGCCAATGATAAAGCTTATTAAAAAGGTTGATATTCTATTTTTCATCTTACTTTATTTTAAAAATGGCTTGCGACTTCAAAATGCAATAATCCTTAAGGCAACGAACAGAGTTCCCGTTTGCTCGATTGTTGGTGTTCATGTTGGCATTGCTGCTATTGAAGTTGAGGTTGCGGGCATTGGTATCACTCACCGTACTGCTCCAATAGTTGCCGTTGGTACCGACATTGTTGAGCGAACCATTGCTGTTGTTGCGGTTGCCCGCCAAAGGCAATAAAACATATCTTTTACACATCATAAAACAAAATATCATTTTACAACTGATTGCTCTTGAATCCACATTTTTGCAAATACAAAAAGAGGACGATATGTTAGGATTAAATGCTGCACACTTCATACGTTTTGTTTCTCATTCTTTCGTATGAACTCCGGCAGTGTATTTTTGCCATGAAGCCAATTGCTTCGACAATTCTTCTACATGCATATTTAAAGCCACAAACCCTTTCATTCCTATTACTTTTAAATCCTTACAAATGCGAAGTAGTAAACGAACAACTTCTACATTTTGCCTTGCATTATCAATATATTGCTCACGATTGTCTTTTTTGCTTTTATTCGCTTTATAAATATTTATGAGCATTTCTGTTGTCTCATTTTTTAATCTTTCGCCCATCGTATATTTATATTCTCTTGAGAAAATAGCTGTACGCTCGTACGTTTGGATTAACAAATCGTACCCTAATTTATAAACTGGTAATTCGGTGAAAAGTGCCATTGCCAAAAATCTTCGTTAATTAATACTTTTTTAAATTTTCGGTCCACAAGATAAAAGTCATAAAATCGTTTAATCAGTTTGCCCAACATTGACTTTCTGAGCTTGAATGAATTGGTATGTTGCATACACCCTAAATAAGAATTTATTGTTGCTCTAATATCGCATAACTGTTGCCATGTAAAATGGGGTACAACTGCCATAACCTTATTTACTTCTTGTATTGCTTGGTAAAAATTGTTTTTGGTGCGATTGCCTATGTATGTTCGATACGGCTTTATGATTTTACCTAAAAAAGGGATACCTTCATTTACAGATTTTAATACTATTTTATTCGGATGGATTTTGAGTTGAAAGTGAGAAAGTAGAAAGTGGGAAAGTTGTGGTATGATGGCTTCCAAAAAAGACCTATCATTATGAACAAATAGCATATCATCCACATATCTGCCATAAAACTTTACTTTCATTTCTTTTTTTACAAAATGATCAAAGTCATTCATATACACATTGCCAAAAACTTGTGATGTGAGATTTCCTATTGGCAAGCCTGTATTTGATGGATAGTTAAACAAGCTCTTGGATGGAGGTAAACCATCCCATTCTGATTTACTTCCTTTTATGCGGCAATTTTCAGCGACACTATTAAAAATTGTCTGTGTTATCAAGTAAATCAATGTTTCTTTGCTAATACCTAAAAAACTTTTTTTATTTTGGGGTAGCATATGAATAAGTTTCTCGTACAATATTTTATGATTCATATTCATAAAATAGGCTTCAATATCCAATTTTAAAAAGTACGCATCCTTTGTATAATCCTGAGTACACGAACCCATAAAACCTTTTGCTCTATTGATTCCAAATAATGTTCCTTTGCCAACTCTGCAACTGTACGTATCATGAATGAGTTTACGGTCTATAAGGGGATAAGTACATCGGTAAATAAAGTGATGAATTACCCTATCGGTAAAATCAGCAGCAAAAATCTCTCTCATCACCGGCTTTTGAATAATGAAAGCAATACAAGGTTTGGGTGTATATTTTCGCTCATAGATTGCTGTGGCTAATGCATGTAAATTTGTTTCTTGGTTGAGCTCAAACGATAATTGATTATGCGTATTGCGTTTGTTTTTGCGGGCTTGCAAATACGATAAATGCAACTGATAAAGAAGGTGCTCAAATGTTTCCATTGTTCTTTTCTAAACGATGTACTTCAAATTGCAAATCTTGTATAAAACCAAGTCCTTGCATAGGTGTGCTGTTTGCCAAATCAAATTTTTTTATCATTGATATTATTACTTCTGCATAGGTTGATTGCTGATATTGCGTAGTCGGCTGTTTTACTATTCCAATATTTGTTTCTTGAATGATCTTTTTCCATGTTTCATAATCTTGTTTTTTACCTATATCATTAAGCAAAAAAACTATATTTCCTTCGTTCTCTTCATAACCCTTTGCTCCAATTTTTTCTAAAATATTAGCTACACTCAAACTACCTTTCTTGACTTCACTAACTGGAAAACCAACACTATACACATCTTCTCCTACACTTTTTACGAATTTTAAATTGACCTTGTAATTTTTTACCTTACATACAAACACCATAGCATTTTGGTTATAACACTTGTAAAAAAGCCCTTCCTTAAATAGGATGAAGTATTTATTGCTTTTTGCCGAATCAATTTTCTCTATAATAGTCATTATAAGGTATGTTTTCAAAAAAAAAACCGACCGCTACGCGGTATTTCATCTATGCCACCCTACGGGACGGCATAGATCAAGTGGCAAAATATCAAATCGCTTCGCTAATCAAAGTATCAATCCTTAAGGCAACGAACAGAGTACCCGTTTGCTCGAACGAAGGTGTACATGCCGGCACTGCTGCTATCGAAGTAGAGGTAGCGGGCAAAGGTATCACTCACCGTACTGCTCCAATAGTAGCCGCCGGTACCGACACTGCCGAGCGAACCACTGCTGACGCTGCGGAAGCCCGCCAAAGGCAACTTAAGCGGAGATGCAACGGCACCTGCTGCGTTATTACTAGTCCACGTCCGACGCTCCTGTTCCCACTCTGCAGCAGTGGGTATCCGAAATCCCGAAGGGCAAGGATTGTTTTCAGCAGCAGTACCTGACCACATATGCGTTGGTGGTGTAGCACCACTCAACCAATTGGAAGATCCAGTGATAAACAGACCGGTTGAAGTAAAAAAATCAGATGCCTGTGTAGAAGTAGTGCCAGAAAGTGGTGTCCGTATCTGATGTCCATCAGCATTGCGGCCCCATTGATAAAGGTCGCCATAACTGGCTGCATCTGTAGAGCTGGTAGCCACCTGAGTAGCGCCCAGATTGCGATCCAGCCATACCTTACCGGTGGTAGGATTAACTACGGTTCCATAGTTGCCTGTGTTGCT
>JBBRVQ010000147.1:0-5374 GCA_038246735.1 Chitinophagales bacterium | reverse complement strand
TTTTTCTTTCTATATTCATATCTCGTCTTACCATATACCTATCCATCATACGATGAGTATTCCTATTTTTAACTCTTTGCTATATATCGTGGAAAGATGATACATGCGAAAAGATAATAAAAAACAATAATATCGGCTTTAGGAATAGTAAAGAAATAACCATACATTTTGGCTTGTTCTTTTAACCTTTTTCTTCGTTGCAAATTCGTCAAGTAGCTACTGCTATTCTCCTCATTCGCGCCTTGAAAAATAAATAAAATAACTCTCATTTTCTGTTTCTATATCAAATCCTAAAATTTTATTTGGTTTGAACGAAGCAAGTGATACATTACTTGGGCTTTTGGATAGTTCAATTAAATTTGTCAGGTTAGTATAGACATTATTAAGACACTGGTTCTTTCTTTCTCTCCAGTTTCCCGTTGTTTCTATCTTAGTGATTTGTTTAAAATCTCTAAAATCATAATTTTGTGGAGAATGACTTTCAGGTCTAAAGTCATCCGATCTTTTTACAAGGTCTAGTTCTATCCAATTATATTTAAAAGATTCCAATTTTCCATCTTTCCGTTGGCCTTTCAAGAAACTCAAAGGGACGGGATACATCCGAATCCACTCACCAGATTCCAAAATACCTGAAGTACAAACTAATTCATCATAACTCCTAGAAGGAAGTGGATAAGTTACAACCGTTATGAGTACTTTGGTCCGTGCCAATTTATATGTGTTTTAATGCATATTCGAAATCGGGCAAAGCTACAATAGCTTCTGCCAAATGTTTGCGATGACATTGACAAATATCCGCTTCAAAACATGTCAACGCAATGCGGCTGTATTGAACCAAAAGTTGTAAAATTTTGACTTGATGCGAGATAGTGACAGATAGATTTTTATCGCGATACTGGTCAAAAAGCTTGTCATAATCTGCTTGTGAATGCAGTTCTTGTCTTTGATCTGACTCAATACCGACCTCAGGTATATGGACGTATAACATGCCAAGGCTGTCACAATACCGCTGAAGCTGTGACTTACTAAATCCAAATTTCATGCTTAATGGATTTTTCCTGACATCAACCAAGACCTTAACATCATTCTTGATCAATCGATTGAAATAGGATTCAAGTGAAATCCCTTGATAACCTATGGTATAAAGAATAGTTTCGTTGTTTTCCGGTTTGACATTAATGATTTTATCGTACTGACTATCCGTAAGAATTTCTTTTGCCTTAAAGCTATTGATGGCATAGTATGGAAAATTAATGTAGGTATGTTGCATCAGCTTATGAGCATTCATTCCACCATAAAGTTTTCTGACTTCTTTGTGATACTTACACAAGGTCAATATTAACCTTACTTATGATCAATAAATTTTTAAGATCTTTATTTAAGGCTGAAATAACTCGACCTTAATTTAAATAAAAAGTTTATAAATTTGCAGTTATGGGAACACACAGGAAAACTTGGCGTAAATCCGACAAGTTAGTAGTCGTTATCCAAAAACTTGAATTTACTTCTCATGGATTAATTAAAATCAACATTAAATTTAACAATTTTTGCAAAATTCTTACCAAAAATATAATATGATGTAATATGGCACAAGTTGCACTCGTCAGGCCTATCTGACTGATTTATCTGTCTCACAACAGGCTGAAAATTGCGCTAGCACATATAAATACCACAAGATGAACTCCTGATATATATATGTTTTACCCTAGACTTACAATTGATATTTATACAGTTCCGCTATTGTTTTATGATACTCCTTTTCTGACACTAAATAATTTTTTAATGCCTCATAATAATAGCTCATTTCCATAAAATATTGAATGGTTGAAATCTGCCCAAGTGCAAGAGATTTGTTCAATAGATCCACATTGTTTGACGAATTAAATAAATTGCTATATTCAGTCACGGTGATACTTAGATTACTTTGTTTTATGTACTTCTGCTGTGTGTCATAATAGTGTTCATTTTTATGAACCGACAGATTTAATTCATTAAATACGGTATTGGCTTGTTCCGCTTTTACTTTATTTCTATTTTCCCAGAGTGGTAACGTAAAGCCTACGTGAACACCATTATAGGATTGCCCTAAGATGGCTTGATAATGGTATCCTACATCCAATTTGGGTAAAGTCATTGCTTTGCTTACATCTAATTGGCTGCGTCCAATAACATTTTGTTGCTCCAAATATTTTTTCACTGGATCATTGGTTTCGATCTCAGACTCCAATGTCTCGAAAGATGTCATCAAAGGCAATTGTGGGTATCCGGAATCAGCAAATACAATCAGGTTTCCCCCATTTAGTTCGGTCAGTTTTTGATTCAATTGAATTATTATGGATTTGTTTTCCTGAAAACTTGCATTGATTTCTATGAGTTGCAACTTTGCTTTATTTACATCCAGCATATTTCCATCTCCTTTATCTAATTTAGCTTGGAAATCAGAAAGCCATTTTTCAGTATTTTGTTTGCGTTTTAAGACTTCAGATTGAAATTTGTTTAGATATATCAACTCAATACAGATGAGTTTTGCTTCCAATAAAACATCCTGTCTTGAAGCATTCAATTGGAATTCTGCTTGCTTAATTTGCTCATTTGAAAGCTTTTTTTTCTTAGCATAAGAAGTTGGAAAATCAAAGGCTTGGGTTATTACAAAATCTGTTTGATTTCCCGCACCTGCTGGGGAACCGCTGAGATAATCATAATCAACTTTAGGATTGTAAGGCGTTAAACCTGTTTTATATTCCATTTTTTTAACTTCCCAATATTGGACGTTTGCCAAAATAGTTTTATTATTTTTAGATATTTCGGCGAGCGTTTTTTCTAATGAAGATTGTGTATTGCCTGTATTGTCTTGTGCTTTTATATTTGCACTACATACAAGTATCAATGACATTACAAAAATATATATTTTCATTTTTTTAAATTTTTAATCCAATTAATTTGATTCTAATTCTTTTTTGCATTTGACAAATAATAAACTACGGGAACGATAAAGATATTAAGCAATGTAGAAGTAAGCAAGCCGCCCAATATCACCTTTGCCATCGGGCTTTGTATTTCGTTGCCAGGCAAATCCCCTGCCATAGCCAATGGAATCAGTGCAAGTCCTGCTGTGAGCGCTGTCATTAGAATAGGACTCAACCTGTCCTTTGAACCTAAGATGATGGTATCGTATAAATTCATCCCTTCTTCTTGAAGTGTTTTGTAATGTGACACCAACAATATTCCATTGCGGGTAGCCACGCCAAATAAAGTGATAAACCCAATGATAGAAGGAATACTCATAATTCCACTAGTAAAATAAATACTGAATACACCACCTATCAAAGCAAGTGGAAGATTGATTAATATGATACTGGTGATTTTTACATCCTTAAACTCTTGATAAAGTAAAAGAAAAATAATAAGCAGTGACAAAAGCGATGTTATCATTAAGGTCTTGGATGCTTCTGCTTCTGCTTCAAACTGTCCACCATACTCAATATTATATCCTTCTGGCAATACAATTTTTTCTGAAATGATACGCTGAATGTCTTGAACCACACTTTTCTGATCCCTCCCCGTCACATTTGCAGAAACAACTGTTTTACGTTTCACATTTTCTCTGTTTATGGTGTTTGGACCAGTTGTACTTACGATATCTGCTACATAATGCAACGGAATTTTTTGTCCATCGTGCGTATCCATGATTGCATTTCTAATGTTTTCGATCTTATCTCTATTGGCATCATCGAAGCGAAGTATTAAATCAAAAGTTTTACTTCCTTCATAAATCTGCGAAACTTTTTCACCTGCGAATGCCACATCCACAAACTCATTAAATGCTCCGATGGTAATGCCGTAATGATTTAACAAATCTCGTTTAGCCCTTATCTGGATCTGTGGTATTTCGACTTGCTGTTCTACGCTTAAATCAACCAATCCTTCTACATTTTGAATTTCATTTTTGATTTGATTGGATAGGGAAAACAATTTATTCAAATCATCTCCAAATATTTTAATAGCAATATTGGCACGCGTTCCTGATAACATATGGTCTATCCGGTGTCCGATAGGCTGACCAATGGTTATATTAACTCCAGAAATTCCAGTTAACTTTTCTCGCACATCGGCCATAAATTCGTCACGACTTCTATCTGTCAAGGTAAAAGGAGTTTCTATTTCAGCGGAGTTGACTCCTTGAGCATGTTCGTCCAATTCTGCCCTTCCTGTTCTTCGCGTGGTGATATCAATTTCAGGAACAGTGAGTAATACTTTTTCTATGCTTATGCCAATATTGTTACTTTCTTCGAGTGAAATCCCCGGTAAACTCACCGCACTTATCACCAAGGAACCTTCATTAAACTCAGGCAAAAAGCTTCTGCCTAATTGGCTATAAGCCAGCAGCGCCAAAAGAAATAATACAACGCTTCCTGTTATCATTGTTTTTTTCCAATGCATGACTTTTTCAAGAAGTAATATATACCCCTTTTGTAACCGCTCCACCAACCAACTTTCTTTATGTTGTTTTTCCAACATTTTATCATTCGTCAGCAAATAACTACACAACACAGGAGTAAGCGTAATAGAAACTATGAGAGAAGCAAATAGCGCTACTATGAACGCAATGCCTAGTGGAGCAAGTAGTTTGCCTTCCATTCCCGATAAGAAAAAGAGTGGCACAAAAGCTACGATAATGATAAATGTGGCATTGATAATGCTCGTGCGTATCTCAAAAGAAGCATCAAAAATTACTTTGAGTTTGTTTATTCTTTCTTCAGTAGGTTTTCGTGCATTTTCTTTCAATCTTTTGAACACATTCTCCACGTCAATAATAGCATCATCTACTAAGTCGCCAATAGCAATTGCCATTCCGCCTAGACTCATTGTGTTGATAGTAAATCCAAGCCATTTCAAGGTCAGAATTGCTACAATTAATGAAATGGGAATTGCCACCAATGAAATGGCCGTTGCTCGCCAGTTCATCAAGAATAGAAAAAGTATTATAATGACAAAGACAGTTCCTTCCAGTAGGACTTTTTGAATATTGCTTATGGATGCATTGATGAAATCTGCTTGTCTGAAAACGTGGGTATCCATCTCGATATCGCCCGGCAAACTATTTTTTATGTCTTTAATACTAGCATCAATTTTGTCAGTCAATTCCAATGTGTTTGTTCCTGGCTGCTTGGAAATAGACAGGACTACAGCTGGATTTCCATTTTTAGAAGCATCCCCGATTTTTGGTGCCGCCCCAATTTTTACTTCTGCTACATCCTCAATTTTTATAGGAATGCCATCCATAAGCTTGATAACCGCTTTTCCTAATTCATTGATATCATTCGTTCTTCCTATTCCTTTTACAATGTATTCGTTTCCGTATTCGTTGATGAAT
>JBBRVQ010000146.1:0-5396 GCA_038246735.1 Chitinophagales bacterium | reverse complement strand
TTATGGATACAGACCAACTTTTCTTGTGTATGTCGATTCCAATGAATAACTTTGTGACATCAGCATTTTGTAAAGGCATAATCTTGTTTTTAATCGTGATAAAATTTTGAGCTAAGATATGCTTTTACATAAATGCTACAAAAAATTGGCGGTTCAGTGCTTAAATGAAGCTTTGTTCTTCGTATCAAGTTTTGTGGTGGCAGACAGTTTTGTACTTCGAAATCGCCAACTTCTTGTAGCTGCAAAACGTTAAAAATGGTCGAAAAGGAAGTAAAGTCTGCTGAAAAGGAGCTTCAAAAAGCAGAAAAAACGATAGAGCTTGCAGAAGCTAAATTGGAAAAAGCTAAAACTTTGTACGAAGAAGGTAAAAAAGCCAATGCAAGAAATAGTATGATTCAAGCCGAAACTGGGCTTACTACGGCTATAAAAAATCGTGAAAAAGCACAAAAAGTGGTAGAAAAAATTTTGGAAAAGAAGACTAAAGTGGAAATGAAAATGGAAGAATCAGAAGCTAAACTTAGGGTCAGGGAAGAAAAGGAAAGTAGTGAAGAAGGGGGTAAATTTTAGACAATTTTCAAGAAATTAGAAAATTAAAAATTCTACTTTCTTAAAAAATACTATTAAAATTCATGACCTTTGCGGTCTTATGCAAGAAGTAGGTTATTCATATCTCAACGAACTAAACGATATCCAAAGGCAAGCGGCTTCCTGTCTCGATGGGCCCGTCATGGTCATAGCAGGCCCAGGCTCCGGTAAAACCAGGGTGCTTACCTACAGAATTGCTCACATGATCAATACCGGAGTCAACCCCGGCAATATTCTGGCCCTGACTTTTACCAACAAAGCGGCCAGAGAGATGAAAGACCGTATCGAACGAGTGGTAGGTACAAAAGCACAAAGAGTTTGGGCAGGTACATTTCACTCCCTTTTTGCAAGGATACTCAGGGTGGAAGCCCATCGCATCGGTTATCCCAATGATTTTACCATTTACGATACAGATGATACTAAAAGTGTAGTGTCAGAGATCATCTCACAGATGAATCTGGATAAAAAAGTATATGCCCCAGGCGTAGTAAGATCCAGAATATCTGCCGCCAAGAGCAATCTTATCACACCCAAAGCATACATTGCTAATGATGAACTCATGTCCTATGATCGGATAAACAGACGTCCGCTTATACATGTTATTTACGAAAAGTACGCGGCCAGATGTATGCGCGCAGGTGCCATGGATTTTGATGATCTGCTCTTGCAAATGTTCAGACTGCTCTACCAGAATCCGGATAATGTCCGAGAGAAATACCAACGGCAATTTCAATATGTAATGGTGGATGAGTTTCAAGATACCAATTATCTGCAATACGAAATACTTAAACTTCTCTCGGTATATCCCGGAAGCAATAATAATATATGCATAGTTGGTGATGATGCCCAAAGTATATATTCATTCAGGGGCGCAACGATTGAAAATATACTTCAGTTTGAACATGATTTTCCTGAATTGAAGACTTTTAAACTGGAACAGAATTACCGATCCACTCAATTTATTGTAGAAGCTGCTAATGAAGTCATCAATCATAACAAGCGGCAGATACAGAAAAAAATATGGACGGACCGTGCTGAAGGTAATAAGATCAAGGTGATCAAAACCATGACCGAAACCGAAGAAGGTAAAAGAGTGGCTGATACCATTATAGAGCAAAAAAACAGACATAACCTACACAATAAGGATATTGCCATTCTTTACCGAACTAATGGTCAGTCCAGGATTTTTGAAGAGCAACTGCGGAGATATAACATTCCGTACAGAGTGTATGGTGGCCTTTCCTTTTACTCCAGAAAAGAAATAAAGGATCTCATCGCATACATGAGACTCACGATCAATGACAAAGACGACGAAGCGCTCAAAAGAGTGATAAATTATCCACGTCGTGGTATAGGAGAAAGTACGATTGATCAAATCTCCCAGCTTGCCGATGATAATGATATGAGCATGTGGGAAGTACTGACCAAAATAGAATTTAATAATAGATCCAGAAAAAGTATAGGAGAATTTGTTCAGCTCATTTATGCCTTCAAAGCCAAAGCTGCCAAATCCAATGCCTATGAAATAGCCGATTATATAGCAAGAAACAGTGGTATTCAAACCCTTTTGAAAGAAGATAAAACACCTGAAGGTCAAAGCCGTTTGGATAATATCATATCACTTTTGGATGGTATGCAGGAATTTGTGCAGGATGATGAAATACAAGTAGGGGAAGAAGGCTCTACAGACAGAAGTCTCTCTGCATATCTACAGACCATATCTCTAATGACCGACGCAGACCAGAAAGATGAAAACCCGGACAATGTCACACTAATGTCCGTCCACTCAGCCAAAGGACTTGAATTCAGATCGGTATTTGTAGTCGGACTGGAAGAAAACCTATTTCCCAGTTATATGGCGCTTAGCGAGGGAAATCAGATAGATGAAGAAAGAAGACTTTTTTATGTAGCTATTACCAGAGCAGAAGAACTCCTTTGCCTGACTTATGCCAACAGCAGATACCAATATGGTCAGATGCGGTACAATGATCCAAGTCGTTTTCTGGAAGAAATATCGGACAATAATCTTGACTCTATCATTTCTATTACCAAAAAACCAGAATTTCCAGAACCAAAGATATTGGGCAATTTTAAACCTTTGGGTACAAGAAAAACTATGATATCAGTCAATCCGAGTGATTTTGTAGCGGCCAATCCCAATGATATCAAGCCGGGAATGGAAGTCATTCACCTCAAATTCGGCCAAGGAAAAGTCATCAGTGTGGACGAACGATTAGTAGCTACAATAATATTTGATGGCCTCACAGATAGCCCCGAAAAGCGGATTATGTTGCAGTTTGCAAAATTGCAGATTGTAGAGTAATTGCTTGCCCATTTCACACCATTATATACCGACTCATCAGAAAGTGCTTTGAGTACTTGATCGATTGTACTTACTTTGTTGCAAATGATATGAAAAAGTGGATTTGGTACACATTGATATTCGCAAGTATAGCGACTTATTTTTATATTGGTTATAGTGTTTCATCTCACTGGGAAGCCGCTGTAAAGTATGGTGAAAAAGTAACACATGATTCCTTAGGGAAACAAATACCTTTATTAAGTATGAAAGATACCAGACAAGGAGATTTTTATGTAACCATCGACTCAGTAAAAAATAGGTCATTTTTTCGGGTCATTGGTCTTACTACAGATTCACTTTTATGTATTAATTATGGTAAGGATGCGAGTGTATTGCCTGATGTTTTGGATTATCAAGATACGCATTGTGGCAGCCATTGATTCAGGTAACTTAATCATCAGAATTTATGACAGTGGTTCACCTTTTTCAGATGATATGCATTCGGGTTATGGCTTGACGAGTATCCACAAAAAGCTCAAAGTACTTTTTCCAGATAGGCATATGGTCAGCTACATCAATGAGCCGGAGAAGTGTGTGGAGATTGTAATTAGGTAGCGATAGCGCTCGTGTTGTTTCAATAAATCTCCGCCATTTCATTTTCAAAGAAAAATGCCTCTGAAAATGCGGGTTTAAGATCATCTATCCACAGAGCTTGGTCATTATATTTGGCATAAAATGGTCGACCTACCCAATCAGGATTTCTACCTTGCAAGAATCTTAATGCAATGACTTTTTCTTTGTTGATTTCGCTTACACCTAGGATTTGTATTTTACCTGGAGTGCATGACATACTCGGTCCTCTGACGCTACGACATATACCACTGACGGATGTATAGGCAGCTCTGAAGATTTCCCAAGCTTTGACGAGTGGGACAGCAAAATAATCTCTTGCGCCAGTATCTCGGGGTATGAACATGTAGTATGGAATGACATTTTGATTGACTTGTCCACGCCACATTTCAGCCCAGGTTTCTGCATCGTCATTGATATGCTGAAGGATCGGTGATTGAGATCTGATCTGCATACCTGTAGAACGTAAGCGTGATATGGCTGTTTTTACCACTTCTGTAGAAAGTTCTATAGGATGACTGAAGTGAGCCATAAATGAAAGGTTAATTCCTTTTTTGACTATGCGCTCAAACAACTCTAAAAATTGGTCAGCATCAGGATCAGTTACAAACTTGTATGGCCAAAATCCCAATGCTTTTGAACCGATTCTGATCGTTTGGATGTTGGTTTTAGCGTTATCTGATATAAATGGTTCAATATATTTTTCGAATACTTTAAAACTCATAATCATAGGGTCTCCACCTGTAAAAAGGATATCTGTTACTTCCTGATGTTCTTCCAGATACTTTACAAGAAGTTCTGTTTCTTTCATGGCAAATTTTAGTTCTTCCATACCGACAAACTGTGGCCACCTGAAACAGAATGTGCAATAACTATGGCATGTTTGACCAGCACTAGGAAAAAACAAAACGATCTCTCTATACTTATGCTGTACTCCCCAAAGTTTTTTACCATCTATTTCAGGCACATTGTATTCTTTTTGGCCCGCAGGATGTGGATTGAGTTGGTATCTTATCTTGTTGGCGACCGTTTTTAAGTAGAGCTTGTCATCTGTTTTATCCAGAGCAGTAGCCATTTCTTGGTAATGCTCTTCTGACAACATTCCTTTTTGTGGGAAGGTGAGATGATACATGGCATCGTTTTCTAGGTTGTCCCAATTGATAAGGTTGTCCAATACATAATTATTGACCTTAAAGGGCAAGACATTTGCGACTACACTAATATCTCTTTTTATTTCTTCGGATAAATGATCTACCTGGGGAATGGATAAATAATTGTGTAAACTGTAAGACTTATACTTCATTGGTTATGGCTTTAAGGATTAATATAAAAATGGTCTGACTATTGTCTTACGCTGGAAAAGCAAAATATAAGCCCTTAAAATTATGCCCCGAAGATAGCTATATCTTTGACGGGAATAAACAAATACCTACTGTGTGAAGGTGATGGGCAAATTGCCGAGTTGTAAAGATAAGTGATAAATCTGAATTTTCCAAAATTGAACAGTCAAAAAAGTAATATTTTTTGTTCTGTAGTGCTATTAAATATTAGAGATAGTTCATGATAATGCTATGAGGTTATTAAAAATATATTTTACTTTTACTAAGAGCAATTATTAAAAATGTTGTATATAATTAACATAAATATAAAATGTAAACTATACACAACACAATTAAAATATGTTGACAGAGCACTAGTAGGTCAGACAATTTATTTTTTATTCTTTAATAGACCCAACATCCACATCGGCAAAATGCCAGTACTTCCTCTGCTGATGCCTTCTTTTACGAGTATAGCATTGGGCATTCCTCCGAGCTGATGGAATGTTTTATTTGCACCACCAACTTCGATCACATATTTTGCATCTATCATAAAATCT
>JBBRVQ010000145.1:0-5678 GCA_038246735.1 Chitinophagales bacterium | reverse complement strand
CTTATGGCTTAACCATCAAATTCCTATATGTATCCTTGCTTAAAGCTTTATATACGGAATTAGAAAAGGGCGACCAAAGAATTTCTGATAGTGCTCCCTTCAGGGATGGTTTGCCTGCTTCGAAGCAAGCAGGGGCGAAGATTGGAAGAAATTTCTGTTTTTAACATCATTTAATGATTGGTCATTAAAGTTTTAATAATCACTAACAGATAGGTATTGTAAATTAACGAGAAACTTTAAAAGACATATTGTTGTTAAATCCTTATAATAATGTTATTACAAATGAAAGTATTAATAGTAAGAGATCCAAAAATTTTAGGTGGAAAGCCTATAATAAAAGGTACACGGATAAGTGTAGAATTAATTATTAGAAAATTCTCTAATGGAAACTCTATAGATCAATTATTGATCAATTACCCCAATTTATCTAAAGATCAAATCCTTGGGTGCTTTGAATATGCCGCAGAAATATTGGCTAATGAACAAGTTTTGGAGTTAGTATGATAGTTTTTGATGAAAATATTGAGTAGTATTGGATTAATTTGGCTATTCAATATGAAATACCATTCATCTCAATAAGGGATAGTTATTCTGGGATTACAGATAATGAAGTCATAAAAATTACTAAAAGAAACCATGCCTTATTAGTCACTGAGGATAAAGATTTTGGCGAACTTGTATTTGCACATGGTTACAAAACTGTTTCAGTTCTTCTTATTAGATATGATAAACCCAAATATGTAACCATTGAGCCTATTTTTTTGGAACTAATGAAAGTTTATAATTCCAGTTTAAAATCAGTTTTTATGGTATTAAGTGAAAAGAGATTAAGAAAAAGAGAAATATAATTTTACTTTTTTTTATAAAATACACATGCCATTTTGCAGAAACAAAGGGATTTTGATGATTAGGTTTATGGCCTTGTATTGTCATTTGCAACATACAAATATATTGCTTTCAGAGAATGCAATGCTAATAAAATTTTTCTGCCATTAGATTATTAAGTATTTTTTATACTAAGGAATACTAAGCAAATTAATAATATACTTGTATCTTATCATATTTAAACACTCTAACCATTTCACCATGTACAGATTTACCATATTGTTATTATTGATTTGTTGGACACAGACTTCAGATGCCCAAAAAAATAAAAAAACTACTCCGACACCGATTCAGGCTGTTTCGACACTAACTTTTAATGCCGATGAATATAAAGCCCTGAAATGGAGAAATATAGGCCCTTTTCGTGGTGGAAGATCCAATGCAGTATCTGGCGTAAAAGGAAATAATCTGCTGTATTATACCGGTTATACTGGTGGAGGATTATGGAAAACCGAAGATGCCGGCATATCTTGGTCAAATATATCTGATGGCCAATTCAAAACAGGAAGTATAGGTGATATAGCAGTAAGCGAATCCAATCCTAATATCCTTTATGTAGGTATGGGCGAGCATGCCATCAGAGGTGTGATGACCACATATGGCGATGGCGTATATAAATCTACCGATGGAGGCAAAACCTGGAAAAACATAGGTTTGGAGAAAACCCGACACATATCAGATGTGATCATACACCCCACCAATCCCGACATTGTCTATGTAGCAGCACAAGGCCCAGCGCATGGGTCAAGCGAAGACAGAGGGATTTACAAAAGTATAGACGGCGGCCAGACCTGGAAAAAAGTACTATATGTGGATACCAATTCAGGCGCTTCATCATTAAGCCTAGATCAGAACAATCCATTGATATTGTATGCTGCTACTTGGGAGCACCGTAGGCTACCGTGGCAGGTACAAAGTGGCGGAAAGGGCTGTGGTATTTGGAAATCAGCAGATGGTGGAGAAACCTGGAATAAAATAAATGAAGGTTTGCCTAAAATCATGGGCAAAATTGGTGTAAGTGTTTCCAAAGCCAATCCTGAAAGAGTATATGCCATCGTAGAAGCTGAAAAATCTGTTGCCGGTCTGTATCGCTCTGATAATGCCGGTAAATCATGGACGCTGCAATCCAACAATGCCCTAATTACTTCCCGCTCTTGGTATTACATGGAAGTATTTGCAGATCCGGTCAATGCGGATGTAGTCTATGTACTCAACGCTCCGATGACAAAGTCAATTGATGGCGGCAAAACATTTGCTCCCGTACCTGTAGGCCATGGTGATACCCATGATTTGTGGATTAATCCTGATAACCCTAAAAATATGATCCTCGGCGATGATGGTGGAGGTGAGATCACATTCAATAACGGTAAAACTTGGTCTTCACTTAATAATCAACCCACGGCACAGTTTTACAGGGTAAATGTAGACAATATGTTTCCATATAAAGTATACGGAGGGCAACAAGACAATACATCCGTCATCATTTCCAGCAGAAATAATTTTATCGGGCTGACAGACAAAGACTGGTCTTACGGCCCAGGATGCGAAAGTGCCTTTGTGGCCTTTGATCCTAATAATCCAAAATTACTTTATGGAGGTTGTTACCAAGGCGGTATCAGTGTGTTAAATACTGAAAATAATCATACTAAGGAAATCACACAGTATCCTGCCAACATATTGGCTTATCAGGCCAAAGATATGAAATACAGGTACAACTGGAATGCGCCAATCATTGCATCTCCACATGATGCAAAAACCATATACCATGGAGGACAGGTTTTATTCAAAACACAGGATGAAGGACAAAGCTGGACTGCCATAAGCCCCGACCTCACTCGGAATGATACTTTGAAACAAGGGCTTGGTGGTTTTCCCATCACCAATGAAGGTGCCGGTGGTGAAAATTATAATACGCTCAGCTATGTCATCGAGTCGCCCCATGAAAAAGGAGTCATCTATACAGGAAGCGATTGTGGATTGGTCCATGTCACGCTGGATGGTGGCAATAATTGGAAAAATATCACACCTTCGGGTTTGGAAGAATGTTTGATCAACAGTATTGATGTTTCGTCACACGATAAAGGGACAGCATACATTGCAGCCACTCGTTATAAATTTAATGATTTTTCAAATTACAGTTATAAAACAACGGACTATGGTAAAACTTGGTCTAAAATAAACGCGGGTGTTGAAAAAGATGACTTCATCAGAGTCATACGCGAAGATAAAAAGATAAAAAACCTGTTGTATGGTGGTGCTGAAAGAGGCTTTTACATTTCATTTGATGGGGGAATGATGTGGAATAAATTTCAGCTTAATCTCCCAGTGGTGCCAGTGACCGACATCGCCTTTGCTGATAATGATATGGTCGTATCCACTGCGGGAAGATCTTTCTGGATTCTCGATGATCTGAGTGCAATACAACAATCAGCAGGCAAGTTTGATCAGGTGAAGATATATACTCCGAAAACAACCTTTAAATATGAAGGTATCTCTATATCGTGGATGCCCCTTCCTCCTGGTACAGGACTCAATCCGGATCCTGGTGTTGCTTTGGACTATTATCTTCCAGATACTGCGGATTCATTAGAAGTAAAACTTCAAATCAGCGATGTAAATGGAAAAGTGGTACGTTCATACACAAGTAAGAAGAATGTTGATTTTAAACCTTTTGCAGGTGGACCACCGGCACCTAAAAATATTCCGGCTGCAAAAGGACTCAATCGTTTTGTGTGGGATTTCAAAAACGAAACGTTGCCCGAAATTCCCAATGCTTTTGTATATGGAGATTATACCGGACACAGGATGGCACCCGGCAACTATAAGGCTACCTTGATATATAAAGACAAATCTTCAGAAACTGAATTTAAGGTAGTGCAGGACCCCAATCTCAAAGATGTTTCTCCAGCTAATTGGTCCGAACAGCAGGAGTTTTTAAATAAGATAGAAGAGGGGATTGCTGAAGTTCACAAGTCAGTCAATGATATGCGAAAAGTAAAAAAGCAAGTGACAAACTACAATGAACTGACTAAAGACAATAAAGAATACCTTGAGTTATATCATGCGGGGAAAGAATTGCTGGAAAAACTGGATTCTTGGGAAACTAAAATGGTGCAGACTAAACAATTGAATTTCCAGGATGTCATCAATTTCCCTTCACAGTTGAATGCCCAGTATTTCGAATTGAAAGGATATGTCGATCAACATGACCCCAAAGTGGGAAATCCGGCCAAAGAAAGAATGGCAGACATCAGTCGGCAATGGAGTGATTATAAACAATATATAAGTGAAACGATTGGAAAGGATATCGAAAAGTACAATCAGATATTTAAATCAACTAATGTACCTGCTATCATGTTTGGTGAAAAAGTCAATCCCAAACCATAATTTATTTTAGTGTGGCTGTAAATTCATTATCTGTTGAAGATTTTATTTTCCAATCGGCATATTTCCCGATTTTAGATGTACGCTCGCCAGGAGAATATAACCATGCTCATATACCAGGCGCTGTTTCGTTTCCTTTATTTTCTGACGAAGAAAGGGCAATAGTTGGTACCACGTATAAACAACAAAACAGGGAAGACGCTATCAAAATAGGCTTGGATATTTTTGGGCCAAAGATGAGAAAGATGGTTGAACAAGCTGAGATGATCTGCAATAATCAATCTGAATCTTTACCAAAAACCATTTTGATTCATTGCTGGCGCGGTGGTATGCGAAGTGGAGGAGTAGCATGGTTATTGGATTTATATGGTTTTAGAGTTTATATACTAAAAGATGGTTATAAAGCATATCGAAATTGGGTATTGGGTCATTTTACGAGAATATATTCATTCAAAATATTGGGAGGAAACACAGGATCAGGTAAAACATATCTTTTGCATGAGCTAGAAAAAAAGGGTGAGTTGGTGATTGATTTGGAAGGATTGGCAAATCATAAAGGGTCTGCCTTTGGAAACATCGGTATGCCGCAACAACCTACTCAAGAAATGTTTGAAAATCTGCTTGCCATGGATTTGTTTCAAAAGGGAGCTCAAAGTAAAGACATATGGATCGAAGATGAAAGTCAGAGATTGGGTCACGTCAATGTTCCGGTTCAGTTGTGGAAGTTTATGGCTATCTGTCCTGTCTATTTTTTGGAAATCCCATTTGAAGAAAGATTAAATTTTATAGTTGAAGAATATGGCAAGCTTGACAAAGAACGGCTTGTTAATGGGGTCATACGAATAAAAAAACGGCTCGGCGGATTGGAAACTAAAAACGCCATCAATTATTTGATCGAAGATAATATCAAAGAGTCATTCAGAATACTCTTGAAATATTATGATAAATCTTATACTAAAAGTCTGCATAAAAAAGAAAATCTTCAGACAATGTTACATATAATATCGTGTAAAGAAATAAATCAGTTGCAGAATGCAATGAGTGTCATAAAACTTGTATCAGATATCTAAACACAATGTTATAGGTGCAAGCCTAAGTTTAAATGATAAACATTTGTGTTAATTACGGTACGAAGACCGAAAAATAAGTGTCGACTGAGTCAGAAAGATCTTGACCAACAATTTGTTTAGATGTCCGAAGTCTTCAGACTTCAGGACCAATATCCATCGGTCTTCAGACCGGAAACTAAAATAACTGTTAATATTACGGTACGAAGACCGAAAAATAAGTGTCGCCTAAGTCAGAAAGACCTTGACCAACAATTTGTTTAGTTGTCCGAAGTCTTCAGACTTCAGGACCAATATCCATCGGTCTTCAGACCGGAAACTAAAATAACTGTTAATATTACG
>JBBRVQ010000144.1:0-5700 GCA_038246735.1 Chitinophagales bacterium | reverse complement strand
TCATGAAGCGCGTGGTGACGGTCTCGTCGGTACTCTTGGCGAACTTGATCTTGGGCGCGCCCCGCATGCTCGAGCTGCTGCAAGACAAGTGCAATCCACGCACGATTGGTGATGCGGTCATCGACTATCTGCAAAATCCTGGGGGCCGCGCGGGCGCCCTGAAGATGCGCGAAGACTTGCTGGGCGTCCTCGGCCATTTGTCACCCACCCATGAGGTGGCGCGCTCGGTGATGCGCGTCTTGGAGCGCACATGACCACGGTGATCGGCTGGGACCACGCCTTGTTTCACGCGATCAACGGGCAGCAGGGCAACCCGCTGCTGGACTTCTTCTTCTATTGGGGCACCGAATTCGGCGCTGGCTACGTGGCGATTCCGCTGGGCTTG
This sequence comes from Chitinophagales bacterium, assembly GCA_038246735.1. Classification (GTDB taxonomy): domain Bacteria; phylum Bacteroidota; class Bacteroidia; order Chitinophagales; family Saprospiraceae; genus OLB9. Next base: position 5,315 of record JBBRVQ010000144.1, on the reverse strand, counting down.
GTGGTGATTCGCTTGGCCGGCGCCAAGGGCGGCTGGCCGATGGTGTGGCGCGCGCTCCTTCTGGGCACCGTCGTTTGTAGCTTGGGCGCGTCGCTCAAGCTCCTCTTCGTGCGGCCCCGCCCGTTGGCCACCTTGCAGGACGTGCACGTGTTGGGCCCCAAGCTGTACGACCTTTCGTTTCCCTCCGGCCACAGCATGACCGCGTTTTGCGTGACTGCCTTGGTGCCGTCACTGCTTTAACATCCTCACCTTGTACTTTAATACCACCGTCCGCATCAATCTCAACGCCGGGCAGTTTTTTTAAGAGGTCTTCTACCAGGGCGTTGGGTTGAGTTTTAAATGCATCCGCATTAAATTCCAGGGTATCTTTCGTCACTTTTATTGGGATGTATTCAGCAGATATGGTGATTGCGTCCAGCATTTTGCCTTCCTGACTCATGACTATAGTGCCAAGATCCATGGTTCTCTTTTCAGGAGTCAACTCCACCAATCGTTGTAATGTTCCATATCCTATATATGTAATCTGTACATTATACGCACCTTTATCCATGCCGGTCAATACAAAACCACCATTTGGTTCCGTCACAGCAAAACTAATCATGACTGAATCCGTGGGGTTGAGGGCCACCACAACGGCCCCAATGAGATTATTTTTTTCAGGATCCTGTACCAATCCTTTGATAGAATATTTTTGAGCAACAGCATGACCTGCAATACAAAGTATTATGGATAAAAATACGACTTTCATAAAAATGGTTTGGTTGATCTTGTTTTGACGGATTACTGTCTGATAATTCGAGTTTCGCCACCACGACGTCCCCACATTTCACGCTGCTCTTTCATCTTTTCATCTCGGATTTTATCGAATTCCTTACGGTTCATTTTATCCCCCTTGGCTGGTGCTTTGATTTCAGGCATATCTTTTGTCACTTCGGTAGCTATGATATGTGTTTGTGCGCTTTGGAGTTCGAGTATAACACCCGGAAGATTTCCGTATTTGTCAGGGCCAAATCTCAGGGGTATTTGAGGCGTAAAAAATACAATAATATTGTTGAGGCTATCTTTGTATAATGCTTTCATGCAAGTATATCCCAGGATCACTTTTTGTTCGCCGGCACTTACTTTCCATTTTATGGCTGCGATAGAGTCTGATACCAAAAAGTCTTTGCCAAAAAGTCCTGTTTGCTCCAGTATTGAGTTGGACTCCAGATTTTTATAGATAATTTTATTGGATCGGTCTCTCATCCTTCTGAACATGCGTGGTGTATTTTCATTTTCTGTACTAGCTTCCTTAATGTCAGGATCTTTTTCATACAGTGATTCATTGGCATTGAAATACATTCGCATGAATGCTTCCTGAGACTTAGGCATATCAGCAGGCATATTTTCAAATTCAAAATATGTGGTATGTTTATACTTTATTGTGCCAGAAGTGAATTGAGCACCAATTGTCTGCAAAGTGGCAAATGATGAAATAAATAAAAGGATTAAGTTTCTAAGGTTGTTTTTCATTGAATTGATTTTGACAAAATGCATGACCAGTTCTAAAACGGAAGCTAAATGTAGACAGATTCTAGTTGATTTTAATATATCGCAATATATTTTAATAAAATATTAACTCCAAACTAAGACATAAAATCTTTGTGATGGTTTAATTTGAAATTCAAAATAGTTAAATTTTTCTCTGTATTTTGGCAATTACAGTTGAATTTTAATATTAATGTTATGAGGCAAAGGATTAATTTAATGGATGCAGATGAAAAGACTTACTTTCTTAATATATAGCTAAATGATTGTTATCAAAATATGATGGAGGCACCAAAGATTTAAGAGATAAATTCCCTATGATTAAAAGTTAATTATAGCAGATGATGCACCTATTTTGTATTTTAACATACACCGCCATCTGGCAGGTTGATTTTGTAAACCATGTTCAATTTTTTATTTTTTGCATATTAATTTAAAATTAATATCTTTGTAAAATATTAGTGTCAACATTGAAAAAAGTAATTATAGTACGGCATGCTAAGTCGTCATGGACTGATTTTAGTCTGTCTGATTTTGAAAGACCTCTTGATAATAGGGGGCACCATGATGCTTTGCCAATGGCCGCCAGATTGAAAAATGCGGGCCATATTCCTCAACGCATCATAACAAGCAGTGCTGTCAGAGCAAAAACTACCGCGCAATACTTTTCTGATGTGTTTGGTATACAAGTAGAAGAATCCAGGGATTTATATCACGGACAAGCGGATGACTATCTCGATATAATAAAATCTTTGGATGAAAAAATAGAATGCATCGCTCTGTTTGGACATAATCCAGGCATTACCTTTTTAGCAAATCTCATTCATATGGGTTGTACCGACAATATTCCGACATGTGGCATTGTAATCGCAGAAGTAAAAAGCCGTCTATGGGCAAAAAGTGAATGGGAAAATATGAATCTTATAGGTATAATGACGCCAAAAGATGCCTGAAATGATTGATTTTAAATATGTGGGAATACTGTTGTTTGTGCTGTTGATTTGTTCTTGTAAGACAGGAGGAAAACAATATCCAACACTTAGTATGTCTGCTGACGAAATAGTACACTCAATGGTTGAAATATATACTATTAATGCAGCAATGAATATTAATGATCTGTCATTTCGCGATAGTGCAACAGGAGTGTATTATAATCAGCTATCAAAAATATCCGGTAAATCCATCGCTGCTATCCGTGAAGACTTTGAAAAACTATTGCTGATGCCTGATTCAATGTTGGTCCTTCAAAATAGAGCCTTAGATACGCTTAGGGCAATGCAGAATAGAACCATCAGCAAAACCACCATTAATATTGGTATAAATTAACATAAAGATAATATGAAAAATAATTGATTATCAAGTCAGTAAAGTAACTTTGCGGAAATTTTAAAATAATTTTATGTCTGTAAAACAAAAGATTTTAGTCGTAGATGATGAGGAAGATATCCTTGAAATTCTCAAATATAATCTTGAAAAAGAAGGATTTGAAGTAAAAACTGCGGGAGATGGAAATGCGGGCATTGAGATGGCTGAAAAATTTGAACCGCATCTTATCATTCTTGATATCATGATGCCTGGTATGGATGGCATTGAGGTCTGTCAGAAGTTAAGGACTAATCCCAAATTTTCTAACACTATTATTGCTTTTCTAACCGCTAGGAGTGAAGCTTTTACCCAGATTACAGCCTTGGATTCAGGTGGAGATGATTTTATCAATAAACCTATCAAACCTAACGTTTTAAAGTCAAGAATCAACGCGCTGCTCAGGAGACAAACCAGTGCTGCAGAACAGGATAAAAATCAAATAACAAAATTTGGGGACTTGGAGATTGACTTTGAACAATTTAAAGTCTCGGTAAATCACGTAGATAAAGGATTGGCTAAAAAAGAGTTTGAGTTGATATCATTACTTGCTTCCAAGCCGGGAAAAGTATTTAAACGCAATGAAATATTGGCCAAAATATGGGGAAATGATGTCATCGTTGGAGATAGAACCATTGATGTTCACATCAGGAAACTCAGAGAAAAAATAGGAGACAGCTACATACAAACCATGAAAGGGGTAGGCTATAAATTTGATTTTTAAACCTACAGTATAACAAATGGTAATAAATTATGAATATAAAAAGACATATTTTTGGGAAAAATGGGATACCATCTGCATATTTACCTATTTATAATTTTCATAAATCAATATTTCTTTTCACTTAGACGCTAGTGTACAAAAATATAAACATAAGACAAATTACCATTCTGATCACTTCACTGGTCAGTTTGATAAATTTGATTTCTATATTTCTTGCTTTTCAATATCTTAGCAGGTTTTCTTTTTTAGTGGTCATTTTATTTGTTGTGGCAACCAATTTTTTAATAGTTCGTTATTTTCTGGAAAAGTATGTCTTCAGAAAATTAAAATTGATTTACAAGCTTATTTACGACTCCAAGAAAGATAAGCCAGCACAAGACATCAGTCGGGTAAGTCTCGAAGATGTAAATGCGAAAGTTATGGAATGGGCTGAAAGTACAAAAAAGGAAATAGCTACGCTGAAATCACTAGAAGAATATCGAAAAAACTATGTGGGCAACATATCGCATGAGTTAAAAACTCCTATTTTCTCAATACAAGCATATTTGCACACCTTACTGGAAGGTGGATTATATGATGAAAATATCAATAAGGATTATCTGAAAAGAGCCGCTGACAATACAGAAAGGTTGCAGAATATAGTGGAAGATTTAGATATTATAACCCGATTGGAGTCAGGACAAGCGGAACTAGATATTAAAAAATTTGATATTAAGGAATTGGTCAGAGACATTTTTCTTGATCTGAAGTCTATAGCAAAAAAGAAAAAAATATCCCTATCGCTTAAAGAAGGTGCATCACAGTCGTTTTTTGTCATGGCAGACAGAGAGTCGATCAGACAGGTATTTACTAATTTACTTGTGAATTCTATTAAATATGGAAAAGAAGGAGGATCTACCAAAGTTTCTTTTTACGATATGGAAAGTGAATTACTAACAGAAATTTCTGATAATGGTATAGGCATTGATGAGAAGCACCTGAAACACGTTTTTGATCGTTTTTACAGGGTGGATTCCAGTAGAAGCAGAAAGCAAGGTGGATCTGGTCTTGGCCTTGCTATAGTAAAACACATCATCGAGGCCCATGATCAGACCATCAATGTCAGATCAACACCTGAAATAGGATCGACATTTGGCTTTACGCTGATGAAGGCTGTAAGATAAGTGTTGTGATTCATGTTCAACACTCCTTCCATTTCCCACGTAGATGTAAAAAATAAAAACTATTTTGTTATTACTGAATGTCAACACACCGCTATTCGTTTTTGTCGTTCCGTTGTAACGATTATTAGCAAAACATTGCGAATATTAATCACGAAGGATTTGTTATATTGTTGAGGTCACTGCAGCACACCTGCACAGTGAGAACCATACCTATGATTTGACCAAATTGCAAGCCGAAGTTTGCAGTTCCTTCGTTAACGAGTGAAATCGTTCACTCGCTTGCTAAAGCACCACTCAGTCTTAAGATGGTGCGATTATAAGTTGAACATTGCGAATAGTAATCAAGAAGGATTTGTTATATTGTTGAGGTCACCGCAGCACACCTGCACAGTGAGAACCATATCTATGATTTGACTAAGCTGCAAGCCGAAGTTTGCAGTTCCTTCGTTAACGAGTGAAATCGTTCACTCGCTTGCTAAAGCACCACTCAGTCTTAAGATGGTGCGATTATAAGTTGAACATTGCGAATAGTAATCAAG
>JBBRVQ010000143.1:0-5755 GCA_038246735.1 Chitinophagales bacterium | reverse complement strand
ATGATTTCTCCAATCCTTATAGGTTTTTAAAACCTATAAGGATTTATTTTTAAACAGATATAAAAATTCTTGTATTAAGGTTTAACGAAATTGATTTTCAGAATAATTAATTCATACCATGTCCAAACAAATCCTAAAAAAGTTATTATCAAAGATGTCCACTGATGACATGACAGAATTCATCATTGATATATACACAAACTCAAAACACTGTAGAGAGTACATTGATCATTTTGTAAATCCAGAAAAAGGAAAAGAAGCTTTGGCAAAGTACAAAAAACTTATTTTAAAAGAGTTTTACCTAAATTACCCTTCGAATGCTAGCCTTAATTTCGCTACGGCCAAAAAAGTCATTAAGGATTTTGCTGCTCTGCAACCTGATCCATTATACCTTGGTGAATTGATGATATATCTACCTGAACTAGCTTGTAAATATACAAATGATCAAGGTGACATGTATAGTCAGTACTATACTAAAACCGAATCATGTTTTAATGAAGCCTTGTATTTCATTTCTAAACATGGATTATTGGCCACCTTTAATGAGCAGGTGCAGCGATGTGTAAACAACTCACGCAGATGTGGTTATGGTTTCCCTGATGCTATGAAGGAAACATATGATAAATATTATCATCAATTATAGATATTCAAGTTTATATCATACATATCAATCAACATATCGGCCCCATTAATCGCTCCTATCAAAATTAAATAATCATTATTTTTTTAACAAAACTTACCTTTCAATATACAAAAAACACTATATTTGTACTTTTAATATACCAAATGGTCATTAATGAATACTGTCCTAATTAAATATAAAACACAGGTATTAAACTATTTAGACGAAAATAGTTATCATATATTTAGTTTGAATCAGTTAAAAACAAATTTTGGAGATGATTTTACTAGTATCTTCAGGGCATTAAAGTCTTTGATAAATGACGGCATCATTCTACCTTTACAAAATGGGCTATATTGTCGTCCTGGCTTTTCAGACCAAAACGTACTAGCATATTACCTGGCACCGAAGGGTAGTATTGCCTATTGGTCGGCATTACATTTTTACGGTCTCACAGATCAGTTTCCAAATACAGTGTTTGTCCAAGCTCCTACATTGATCAGGGATAAAAAGATAATGGGCACACAATATAAATTTATCAAGGTCAAGCCAAGCAAATTAATACAAATTGATATAATAGGTAGGGGAAATTCAAAATTTGCAATCACGTCTATAGAAAAAACATTGGTCGACTGTTTTGATGAAATCGATTATAGTGGCGGTTGGGAAATACTCATGCACGCACTCAATGTAGTCAAACTGAATAATCAAAAATTAATAGAAGCCTGCGATGCCATAAATAACATAAGCGCTATAAAAAGAATGGGATACCTGATCGAAATCATGGACAAAAACAACCTAAAATCCTTTGTCAACTATGCTTTGACTAGGGTCAACCAAAGATATAGTTTATTGGACCCGTCAGGTAATGACGAAGGAAAGTATCTGTCAAGATGGAAACTCCGCTTAAACGTAGAAGTCTCCGAAATTTTATCATCTAGTGTAAATATGTATTGATATGACCAGAAAAGATATCCTGAAATATGCCACAGAGCAGGGCGTGCCACCTGATACCATAGATAAAGACTGGGTATTGGGGATTTTTTTAAAAGTTTTATTCAGCAAAAAATGGGCCATTGAAAATCTAGTTTTTAAAGGTGGTACATGTCTGAAGAAATGCTATTTCCCAAATTACAGGTTTTCGGAAGATATCGATTTGACAGTAATTCACCAAGGTTTTATCTTTACAAAAGATCAACTACAGGAAGTCTGTGATGAAATGAGTTCCGTCTATGACATAGCTAATCGTGTCATGAAGCTAGAAGTAGTAAGACACAATAACATCAATGTAGGTTGGGATGCCGAAATCTGTTATTGGGGCGCCAATCACAATCCGAATGATACACCAGTTTTTAGAAACGTATGCCATACCAAGATAATTCTGGAGATCAGAGATTTTGAAAAAATAGTCTTTCCTATTCAAAACAGACTATTGTCAGATTCATATTCTAAGGCGGATGAAGTTCAAATCTTTATACCTTGTTATGGTATCGAAGAGATTTTATCAGAAAAACTAAGAGCCATCCTTCAACGCAATCGAGGAGAAGCTAGAGACTTTTTTGATATCTGGTACATTTCTCATTATTATCCTTTAGATATTAATTGGACAAGCGTAACTCAAGCATTCATTGAAAAATGTAATTATAAAAGTGTAGCATTCCATCATCCTGATGACTTTTTTGAAGAAAAAAGACTTCAACAAGTAGCGATAACTTGGGAGAAAAGACTTGCCCATCAGATAAATTTGGATGTAAGTAGAGAAAAAGTAATCGATGATTTAAAAGAATTTTTACCTAACCTTTTTGTAGCATGACCATCACAGCCACCCATATCAATTACTACCACATCTGCCACCGTAAACTTTGGCTTTTTGCCAACGGCATCAATATGGAACACACCTCCGACATCGTCACCGAAGGCAAACTCATAGGTGAACACACTTATACGGATCGTGCAGCAAAATATACAGAAGTACAACTCGAAGGTATCAAAATCGATTATTACGACGCTCGAAATAAAGTGGTCCATGAGATCAAAAAGAGTGATAAAATGGAAGCTGCCCACGAAGCACAAGTCAAATATTATCTCTACAAACTAAAACAATATGGCATCGAAGGCGCAACGGGAATCCTAGAGTACCCTACCCTACGACTTACCTCACAGATCGTACTGACGGATGAAGATGTAGTGCAGATACAGCGATGGGAAGCAGATATTATATCGATAATCTCGCAGGAAGAGATGCCGGGTGTGATCGACAAACCTGTGTGTAAAAAGTGTAGTTATTATGAATTTTGTTATTGTTAAACCAACCTTATAGGTTTTCAAAACCTATAAGGTTTATAATATATGAATGTATGAAATACCATTGCCCACTTCTCCCTGAACACATCTACCATGTATTTAATCATGCCGTAGGTTCAGAAAATCTATTTAGAGAAGCTGATAATTATTCCTATTTTCTTGAATTAGCCATCAAACACATCGTGCCCGTAGCTGATTTTTATGCTTACAACTTGCTGCCCAATCATTTTCATTTTTTAATAAAAATCAAGTCGGTCGATGCATTGATTGCACACTATACATTACAGAAAGAGAAAGATCCTGAAATTGATATGGATTGGCCAAAATTTGTAATGCAACAATTCAGTAATTTTTGCAATGCTTATTCCAAAGCGTACAATAAAACATTTGATCGGCGTGGTGCGCTTTTTCTGGATTATCTCAAAAGAAGTCAGATTGATACTGCTGAATATTTCAGACATTGTGTTCATTATGTACATTTCAATGCTGTGCATCACGGATTATGTAGTGGTATCGAAGACTGGTACTGGACATCTTACCATACTATTTTGAAAGTGGTGCCTAGCAAACTAAACAGAGAAGTGGTTTTGGAAAATTTTGAAGGCCATCAACAATTTATTTTATTTCACAAAGGTAAACCAAATATATCAGGTGATTATCTCGAATTTATCTAGCATCAAACCTTATAGGTTTTGAAAACCTATAAGGTTTAAAACAAAAACATGAAGCGTACCTATTACCTATTCAACGACGGCCGAGTGAGCCGCAAAGACAATACTTTATGTTTCGTAGCACGAGATAAAGACGGCAAGGAACAACCCGCCAAATATATCCCGATAGAAACGATAGACACATTGTATGTATTCGGAGCATTGGATGTCAATGCAGCATTGCTCAATTATCTAGGGCAACGGCATGTCAGTATGCACTTTTTTGACTATTACGAACATTATACGGGTTCGTTTATGGCCAAGGATTATCTCCTTGCCGGAAAAATGCAGATAGAGCAGACCAAGACCTATCTCAAAAAAGATAGAAGGATGCATGTAGCCACACAACTCATAGAAGGTGCTACCTACAATATGCTAAAAAACATGAAGTATTATGACAATCGGGGCAAGGACACTTCTGACCGAATAGCCCAATTGGAAGCACTACGCAATTCGATACAAGATGCCGTAGATATTCCCATGCTGATGGGCATAGAAGGGAATTGCAGACAGGTATATTATAGTGCATTTGATGCTATCATCCCAGAATTTACGATGGGCAACAGAACCAAACAGCCACCTGATAATGAGATCAATGCCTTAATATCGTTCGGAAATATGGTGGCTTACACACTGACACTCGATATGATCTACCACACCCAACTCAACCCTACGATCAGCTTCCTACACGAACCTGGATATAGGCGATATTCCCTTGCTTTGGATATTTCAGAAGTATTCAAACCTATTCTGGTGGATAGGACGATATTCAGGGTTTTGAACAAAAAAGAGATTCAAGAAAAACATTTTGACCGTAAGCTCAATGGATGTTTTCTCAATGAGACGGGCAAAAAAACATATATGCGCGCATGGGAAGAGAGACTCTCTGAAACCATAAAACATAGATCGCTCAATAAAAATGTCAGTTATAAACACATGGTAAAACTCGAATGTTATAAACTAGCAAAATATATATTGAAGGACGAACCGGAGTATAAACCTTTTAAAATTTGGTGGTAAATGTATATCATAGCAGTATACGACGTAGGCGAAAAGCGAGTAGGCAAGATGCTAAAGCTATGTAGACAGTACCTGAACTGGATTCAGAATTCAGTATTTGAGGGCGAGCTGACAGAGGTACAACTGAAAGAACTGATATATAAGTCCAAAAATATTATGAAGGAAGAAGATGATAGTTTTATCATCTTCAGCAGTCGGGAGCAGAAGTGGATGGATAAAAAAGTGATAGGAAAGGAAAAGAATAATCTAGATAATTTTCTGTAATTTTGTAACAAACGTTCATTGACATCACTGGAAATTTTGGTAATTGGTCGGAAGTGAAGTCGTCGCTAATTACAATTTGATGTTAGGGAGACAGGTCAAATTGATTGATCATCTCTCAGGTCATGTATAAAGCGTTAATAATCAGTAAGATATCAATGTCGTCGATCTAAGGGGTAAAACTGGGTATTGTCGATAGACGATTTTTTATGGTCAAATAATAGATAAATAGATATATAAGTATTGGGAAATGAGTTACCTTTGAGTCGTCGGTCGACGGCTTATAATCGCACCATCTTGGAATTGAAACAACTGTGAAGGTTGCGTTTCCGATACTTCCACGTGCTTATAATCGCACCATCTTGGAATTGAAACTATATTACGTAATCGAATGGTTTTAACTTTCCTTTGCTTATAATCGCACCATCTTGGAATTGAAACGCAGATATATACATCATGAAGGTTTTGAAAAAGGCTACTTATAATCGCACCATCTTGGAATTGAAACAGACTTAACTTTATCTGAAGGGAAATGTGAGCCTGGCTTATAATCGCACCATCTTGGAATTGAAACATATTTCCGAAGAAGAATAATTTACTTTTTTTTTACTTATAATCGCACCATCTTGGAATTGAAACGCAACTGAAGAGTTGTCATTGCCGCTGTGATGGAACTTATAATCGCACCATCTTGGAATTGAAACAGTCTTGAAGGCTTAAAGCCTTTGTCTGAATTAACCTTATAATCGCACCATCTTGGAATTGAAACTAAAAATGTATTGAACGCATTTACACTCCGCTTATCCTTATAATCGCACCATCTTGGAATTGAAACTAT
>JBBRVQ010000142.1:0-5858 GCA_038246735.1 Chitinophagales bacterium | reverse complement strand
TACTTTATCATTCTCTAAATTCATTTTATCGATATAAAAGTGTTAATTAATCTATCATGATAGGAAGGATGTACATCGTAACAGTAGCGTACAGGATAGCCACATGTATCATCACAAAGCAGATAATTTTTATAAATCTCTTTGCTATTCATTGGCTTAGTATCATCCTCATAGAGTTCGAGCCTAGCATTGATATCTTCATAAACTATATCTTCTGGATGAAGGATATAATGACTTGCCAGCACATCAAAGGGATTAAATCCACTAGCCCCTTGAGCTAACCATTGATTGAGCCAAGCTTCGGAGTGACTAGCTAACCATTGACAACCTTTGTCTCCTTTTGACAGTTGTGCTAGGTCGTCGCCATCAATCCACACTTTGGAAGAAATCTCAAATGGACATAACGTAACCTTAGCGCCACTTTGCAACATCAACTGAAAGGCGTCATTATCTAGGTCAAAATTGAGATCTTGCGCTACGCCTCCTTGTGTGCCAATATCAAATTTGTCTGTAGGCTTTCTTCTACCAGCCACGAGTATGACTTCTTCAATTTGATCTTTGATATGAGGGTATTTGGTCAGCAAAAGGCCGATATTGGTCGCAGGTCCTATTGCCATTATGATCATTCGATCGGCTTTCAGTGCGTTGTACAGTGCATCGACAGCATCGTTCGTTTCGACTTTGCTAATATCCATTCCAGTACCTGCACCTTTATATACGGGAATGGGATACGGCGCAAAGTTATCGACCATAAAATGACAAAGCTTATAGGCGCTATCTAGATCCGTATTGCCAAAAACTGCACTCATTCCTTTGATCGTTACTTGCTCGCTTTTCATTAACTGAAGTACAGCGTAGCCATCATCAACATCACAATATCCAGCTCTCTTGGTCCGCAGCATCCCTACGGACAAGTCTGTATCTATCCAAACATTTTTAACCATTATCAAACATTTTTATATTATTCCAAAAAGATATTTCGTCTTGCATCCCAGTGGATTGGTCATTTACAAATGAACTTTTGCTAGGGTATACTTTTAAGTCTCCGTTTTTCATATAAGCCATCGTATCGCCCATCGTGAAAGCTTCTTTGAGATCGTGCGTCACGAAGAGAGACGTGATATTGTACTGAGCTACTAATCGCTTGAAGAGTTGCTGCATATTGTATCGCGTTTCTACATCCAAGCTTCCAAAGGGTTCGTCCAAAAGCAATAGTTTTGGATTGATTATGATGGCTCTACCGAATGATACTCGTTGTCGCTGACCTCCTGATATTTGGTTGGGCATTTTATCACCTTGACCCTCAAGTTCAAGATCGATAATCATCTGATGGACCTTCTGATGGATGACGTCGTTGTCCATTTTTTTTAACTTTAGTCCGAAAGCTATGTTTTCATATACATTTAAATGTGGGAATAGCAGATCTTCTTGATAGAGATATACGATATTGCGTAAGTTTGGGCTTAGATCATTTATCTTAATGCCTGCTACAAAGATATCGCCTTCGTCTGGAGCTATAAGTCCTGAAATGGTTTTGAGCATAGTGGTCTTACCACACCCTGACCTACCGAGAATGCTTAAGGTCTTTCCAGCTTCCAACTCAAGATTTATATGTTTAAAAATTTTGGTTTGGCCGAAACTTTTACTAATATTTTGGATGTGTAAAAACTTCATAAAATTTTATTGAATACGTATCTTTTGTTCAAATATATGAGAAACAATGGTGGCAAAATAAGCAAACAGCAACTAAGCGCACCGAAATAAAAATTAGATTCTTTGATAAACAAAAAAACCTTAATGGTAAGTGTTTCTACCTTGCCGACGCCAATGATAGATGTCAAGCCATACTCAAACCATGAAATCAAAAATGTTTGAAAAAAACATATCATAAGCATTCCCTTGGCCAATGGTAAAGTCACTTTGAGGAAACCTTGCATGACATTGCCACCAAGTGTAGCCACTAATTGTTCGTAGCTTTGGATCTTTTCGCCCCAAAAGCTTGTGAAAAAAATAAGCGCATAAGGGAAAGCCACAAAGGATTGCGCTAAAATAACCCCGTACAACGTTCCGAATAATCTCATTTTTAAGAAAAAATATATCATACATGCCCCAAAAACTACTGGTGCTATCACATAAGGAAAATAAGCCAACATACACATTGTGTGTCTGCGTGGATGATAGCTAATGTATCTACTTACGTAAAAACCCAAGGATGTGGATGTCAGCGCAACAAAAAATGAAATAAATAATGAGGTAATAAAACTTGTTCCTAGACCTGATTGACTGTTGAATATCTGTTGCCAGTTTTTTATGCCAAAATAATTGGGCGTCAAATCGGGAAATTTCCACTCCGCAGAAAGAGAAAGTAAAAAGAGATAAAAAAATGGAAACATAATCATCACCACATAAAGCAGCAACGTTACCTTGCGGAACTTAGGCATAAACTTGCTTTTGTCGTGAGAAAATAAAATAGGTGATCATTCCTATCACAATACTATAAATCACAGCTATCACGTAACCTTCAGATATTTTGGTAAGGTCGTATTGCTTCAGATCTCTGACTATAAGCACGGACAACATCTGAGGTGCTTCTCTCCCTAGGATCAATGGAATCTCATAAGCGCCCATGAGGAAAATTAAATAGAGCGAAATCAACTTTTTTGACTTATGTAATAATATGGGAATCTCAACTTTCCAAATACTTTGTCTTCGATCAGCTCCTAATGAGTTGGCTAGTTTGTGTAATTCATCTACTTTCTCATTTTCATAAATATTCAAAAAAAGCAACAGAAAAAAAGGTGCTACGACACTTACAAATGTGATGATTATTCCTATGGCATACTGATCGTTGATAAGATCTGGAAAGCCGCTCAAATCTTTAGTCCAACCTATTTTATAGCTTAATCTTGAGAAAAAACCTGACTTACTGAGTACTTGGACACCAAAGAACGCTGCCACTACTCCAGGCAAACTCAGTGGCAAATAGGCAATAAATGAAAGTATTTTGTTTTCAAAATCTTTGTGAAAAATGATAGTCAAGTATAAAGCAAGACTTATAGATATCACCATCGATACCGCCGAGATAGCAGCCGAATATCCGAAAGACTGGATAAACTCACCTGTGGATAATACTTCCTTCCAAAACCTGAAAGTAAATCCTTCATTTGCAATTCCCACTACCCCAAAACTATACAGCACAGCGTAACTAAAAGCAGCTGCTACTGGCAAGATAGCCAAAACAAAAAACAGACCCAGACTTATTTTATTTTGACTATTTTTCGATAACATACTTTCTAAAATCTTCATGTAACTTGATCATGTATCGAGGGTCAGGTTCTTGGATGGCGTGGCCTTTTAGTTCTTCTATTGATGGACCATAAAGACGCTTGGGTATTTGGTCAAATTTGACTTTGTCATCTGCTGTCAATAAATCATAACTAAGCACTGTATTGGCATTCACTCCGGAGACATCTGCTTTTCTGAACTGGGCATCAGGAGACAAAAAGTAGTTGATCGCTACCATCGCTCCTGCTTTATTACCGCTATTGGATACTATACCCAAGTAATTACTATTTTTTATTGTCCCATTTTTCCATGGATAAACTTTTGTCGATTTTGGAATTAATCCCTGATTAATTTTGTCATCTATTCCACCTTCTCCGAATCCGTAGCTAATTTTAATCTCTCCGTTGGCATACATTTGATTGAGCTTAGTGTTTTCTGAAGGGAAAGTTTCCCCGTTTTTCCAAAAGTATTTTTTGTGTTGATTGATCCAAGACCAAAGTTTATCAGATAGATCACTATATTTTACTTCATCAAATGTCCCATCCAATCCATGGGGACTACCGCTCAGCTCAGCTAGAAAACTCTTCAATAAAGTCATGCCACTAAAATCATTTGATATCGTGAAATATCCTTGATTTTGCTTTACGTAGGTGGATAACTCTGGTAAAGTAGATGGAGGAACAGGTGTTTCGATGCTGTCATGAACGAGTGCAAACTGCGTGATACTCCACGGAGCTTCCATTCCATCAATGGGTTGCTGGAAGTCTGTACTTATAAATTTATTGCTCAAATCTATTAACTTTGAGTTGGGTATCTTGTCTAGAAATGGTCCCCAAAGTCCATCTATAGCCTTGAGTTGGAAGAAGGTTTCTCCATTGATCCACACCATATCTACTTGACCATCTGACACGTTTGCTTGTTTCTCCCCCATAAGGAGTTGAACGATTTCTGGACCTTGTCCTCCTACGATAATTAGGGTGATGCCATGCTTTTCTTTCAGGTGTGGCTTTATATATTCATTTATATATTTGTTGAGATCAGGACTCCCTTGCCACATCATAAAAGTAACTTCTGATCCATTTGCCTGCGTTAGAATTTCTGACCATTCTAGTGTTAAAAGGTCATTGGTAGGATGGGTGGCTTTTTGGTCTTTGCAACCAAATATAATCATGGTCAATAGGATAAAAAAAATACGTCTCATATTCATCAATATTGATTAATGATAAGGCAATAGCCCAAAATTACAAAGAAATAATAAAAAGAAAATAGTGATTTTACAAGGCTAATCCGAAGCTCGGTGGTGCTCTTAATGCTCGCTGACTTGGAAGCCCTAGTTGAACTATAACCTTAAAATGTGAGGTAATTTTATCTGCAATAGTATTGTTAAAAATGCTAATTAATAGCATTAATATTTTTATGTTTTGACACTTTAGTTTTAATAAATATTTTAAATCTGATCGTTCATTTAAATCTGCTAATTGTGGTAGTAATAGCGCTTCATTGAACACATTTTTCAGCTCATCTATTAATGCTTCCGTCTGCCAAGACAGCTTAGCAAAAATATTTCTATCAAATTGATCTTTTGTACAGCCTATCAGATAGCATCCATTTCTGTAATCTGGACCGATGCTTGAATACCCTTCTTGTAAGTCACCTATCACGGTAGTCCAATCTACCTTGTGCAATTCCACACAGTCATTTCCGACTGAAATCACACCTTGAAATCCCTGATCAAAAAGCGTCTGATAAGCATTTGCTAGTCTATCACCAAAAGTGTCTCCAATCTGACGAGATTCATCAAAATGAAAAACTGGTAGTGGAAGAGATTTTAATATTTTTTTTGTTCGGCGAGAGAGGATTTTTGCTAACTGATTTTTTTGGAATCTATTTGTTAATTTTCCCCAATCCTTATTGCTAGCCTCCACTCTTTCTGAGCGACTAAAATATAAAATTGCTATATTAGGTTTTATAATCACTTAACAAAGGTAGCAAAATAATATATTTTAGTCTCCATCTTACTAGAATTAGGAACAAATTTTTTATTCAGGCATTGAAAAAAGGCAATCCTTCAAGGAAGTAGTCATCAATATCATAATATTGGGCATTCTGCGCTGTATAGGATTTAAGGGTAACGGTGGTTATGATGTTTTGTTAGATAGGGCTGCTTGGTGTATTTATGATATTCTCGCATTTTTATTAGGAATACTAACATAATATAAGCCGGTTGTGGATATTCGTTTTATACTTGTTGCTTGTAAGAATGAGAGATTCGTTTACATACATCTAGCAAACGTTAAGTAAACGACTTTTGTTAACAGACTTTCGTAAAGGTACTTGTTTAATATGGATAGACGATCATTGAGTTGCTGCGGATATGGGGAGGAGGGAGTGGCGCATATAAGTAAGTTGAACAAACTGCTGTCACTAAAGGTCCATGATATATGGTGGGATCGCAATCAGCTTCTGGTAAAACATGGTAAAGACGGAAAAGATCGGGTAGTCATGCTCAGTGAAACTTTAAAACAACTTTTAAAAAAATATTTTGATGAATACATGCCGCAATACTGGCTTTT
>JBBRVQ010000141.1:0-6158 GCA_038246735.1 Chitinophagales bacterium | reverse complement strand
GGTATCTACTATATATTCTTTTTCTACTCTTTTGTCATTTTCCACCAGAACTTCCTTAATCCTGACTGGCACAATTTCATCTTTAAATCTACCTTCCTTAATTGCTGCTGCTGCAAGTCTGTGTGATCTCACCGAAAATTCATCGGCTTGCTCTCTGGTTACCTGATATCTTTCCGCCACTGCTTCAGCTGTATGTCCCATGCTCACATGGTAATTGATATTTTGCATAGCTGCACTGTAACTTGGGGCGAGTTTATATCCAGTCATGGGCAATAGCGACATCGATTCTGCTCCTCCCGCAACATAACAATGGCCCATCCCAGCGTTGATTTTTGATGCAGCTATGGCAATGGCTTCAAGACCTGATGCACAATATCTGTTGATCGTCATTCCAGGCACCTCCTGCCCAAGTGCCCGGGCTGCTATCAGTCTTCCGACCTGGAGACCTTGTTCCCCTTCAGGATTGGCACATCCTACGATCACATCATCAATTTCTTTCGGATCGAGTTGTGGGATTTGAGAAGCCAGGTAACTCAGGATATCAACCGCCAAATCATCGGAACGGTAGTTTTTGAAACCACCTCGCTTAGCTTTCCCGACAGCTGATCTGAATCCTTTTATTATATATGCGTTCATTTTATTGACTTTTAGTGTTTAATATGTAAAAGACTACTATTTAATTGCGTAGTGGTTTATTATTCATTAACAAATACTGAATCCTATCCAAGGTCTTTTGGTTGCCCAGCAACTGGAGGAAAGCCTCCCTTTCGATATCCAGCAGATATTGTTCGGATACCTTTTGCTGACCGGTAAGATCTCCGCCGCAAAGTACGTAAGCTACTTTTTTTGCAATTTCCAGATCGTAAGCAGACATATATTTACCCAGATAAAACTCATTTAATGCAGTGTAAAGGGTGCCGAGACCTCCTCTGCCTAAAACAGTGGCTTCTTTAGGTACAGGTGCTGTATAATTTTTGGCCAAATCAATTACTTTTTCTTTTGCAGTGCTGAGTACTTTCGAAAGATTCATTTCTACGGTATCTCTGTCATGCTGTAAATATCCATGTTTGAAGCCTTCATATGCTGAGGTTGATACAGTGGCAGTGGCTATTACTTTTAGTTTCTCCACCAAGGTTGGTATCTGGACATCTCCTTCAAAAAATGATTCAGAAGCTCTTAATGCAAACTCCTTGGTACCGCCGCCACCGGGTATCAATCCGACACCTACTTCTACCAGTCCGATATAGGACTCTGCATGGCAAACAGCAGCATCCGTATGCATAAGAATTTCACAACCACCTCCAAACACATAACCTTGAGTAGCAGTAACTACAGGAACTTTGGCATATCTCATGGCCATATTGACTTGTTGAAATCCATGGACCATTTGCTCAAGTTTTGCAAAGTCTTTTTGCATTGCTACCATTGCAACTCCCATCAGATTGGCGCCAACCGTGAAGTTTTTTGCATTATTGCCAACCACTATTCCTGCCCAATCACCACTTTGTGCTATATTCAGGGCTTCAATAGCTCCTTGTCCGATACCTTCACCGATGGCATTGGATTTTGTAGTAAACTCAAAACAAAGTACACCATCACCAATGTCATGCAGAATACATTCAGAATTTTTATACACAGGCGAATTATTCCTAAAATTATCCAGATGGATATTAAGTTCAGTGCCGGGGATAATCTGATAGCTTCCTGTGGTTATATCGTAGTATTTTCTTTTCCCGTTTTCGGATATATAAAAGGAGGTAACTCCATTGGCTATCATAGCATGAATCCAAGCAGGAACGGTTTCTCCAAGTGATGATGCGAGTGCTACCGTCTCTTGTAGACCTATCATATCCCAATACTCAAATGGACCATAACTCCAGGCATAACCCGCTTTCATGGCATTATCGATGCTATATATATTGTCACTTATTTCAGGTATCCTATTGGCGGCATACACCATAACACCACAAAGTAAATCACGGACAAAATGGCCTGATTTTTCATCAGAAGCTATCATTTCCTTTAATCTTTTGTCCATGATTTCGATCTTTTTGGCTATGCCAACTACAGGAATCATAGGTTTTTGAGCCGGTTTATACTCAAGTGTTTTCAGATCAAGCGCCAGAATGATTCTTCCACCCTTTTCATCTCTCTGATCTGTTTTCCTGTAGAAACCCTGACCCGATTTATCTCCGAGAAAGTTATTGTCCACCAAAAATTGAGTAGCTTTTGGTACGGGTCTGCTTTTTATTATCTTTACATACTCATCCTCAGGGCAGTTGTCGATGACTCCTTTAGTTACCTTGACACTGGTATCTATTCCTACTAAATCCAATAATCTGTAACTTCCTGTACTTGGCCAACCCATGGGTTCTCCAGTAATTTTATCCACTTCTTCTATGGTCAAATCATATTTTTCAGTAAGCTCACCCACTTTATTTCCGCTGAAAAAGCCTATTCTATTGGCGATGAAGGCGGGAGTATCTTTGCACAAAACTGCCTTTTTACCCAGATATACTTCTCCGTAGTGCATCCAGAAATCCACCACGTCCTGATCCGTTCCTGCATGCGGGATGACTTCAAAAAGAGCCATATATCTCGCCGGATTAAAGAAATGGGTACCGCAAAAGTTCTTTCTGAAATCATCACTTCTCCCTTCAGCAAGTTGGGCAATAGGAATTCCGGAAGTATTGGATGTGATAAGAGAACCTGCTTTGCGCAAAGCATCTACTTTTTCAAAAATCTGTCTTTTGATGTCCAGCCTTTCTACAACTACTTCTATGATCCAGTCGCACTGACTGATTTGGGGCAAATCATCTTCAAAATTACCAGTCGCAATCCGGGAAGCAAAGGACACATCATACAGCGGGGCAGGTTTTGACTTTAAAGCTGTGGCCAATGCAATATCAGCGATTCTGTTTCTGGCTGATTTGTTGGTTTTTAATTTTTCGTCCAGGTCAAATGGCACAATATCCAACATGACCACTTCAAGGCCGGCATTGGCAAGATGACATGCTATACCCGAACCCATTACTCCTGAACCCAGTACGGCTACTTTCTTTATTCTTCTGATCATAATTTTATGGCTAAAATTGATTATTCTAAAAATATTCCATAAAATTAAAGCCTTTTTTTGAAACAGAAAGCAATTTGGTTAAAAAATTTAACTCTGAGTTAAATTTTTTAAAACACAGGGGTAATTTTCTAGGAGTTTTGACATGATAAACTTAAACGTTTTCATTTCATAGAGTTTTGTGGCTATCCCATTTTTTCATTCAACTGTTATAAAATTCCTTTTGTCTCCCTTAAGTTATACCGTAAAACAAAAACAATTTTTATGAAAGTGCAATTTTGGGATACAACCCCTTGTTTTGATATGTCCTTTGATGAAAGTAGTTTTATCAATCTAATATACACTTTTTATCAAGTTTAAAAACCATATCTTTGCATGATGATTGAAAAGTTTTTATATATCATAGCAGGATGCAACGGCGCTGGTAAAACTACCGCATCATTTACGATATTGCCAGAGATTTTACACTGTGATCAATTTGTCAATGCTGATGAAATAGCTAAGGGATTGTCGCCTTTCAGACCTGAAAGTGTCGCCTTTGAAGCTGGCAGAATCATGCTTTCCAGAATCGAACAGTTGTTTGCAGAAAACCAAACTTTTGCTATAGAAACTACTTTAGCTACAAAAATATATAAAAATAAAATCATTGAAGAAAGGGAAAAAGAGTACCAAGTTGTGTTACTGTTTTTTTGGCTGGAAAGTGCAGAAATGGCTATAGATAGGGTACGTATAAGAGTCGCAGAGGGTGGACATGATATACCTGAGGATGTCATTATTCGGAGATATTATATTGGGATAAAAAATCTATTCGATATCTACATTCATATTGTGGATCAGGTAATGGTGTTCGATAGTTCCAAAGCGCTTCCAGATACCATAGCGTTTAAAACATTAGAAACTGATTTTACTATACATAATTCAGAAAAATTTAATATAATTAAAAGCATTTATCATGAAAGCAAATAATTTAACCCCAACTATGAAAAAAATCATAGACGGAATGCAGTTAGTTCGCACCAGACTGATAGCATATAAAATAAAGATGAAAAGCGAACTCGTGGTCATGAAAGACGGCAAAGTGGTCAGGATCAAACCGGAAGATGTTATCTCAACAAAGAATCAGCATAAATATTGAGTATTCCCCCGTTTGTTATTGTCTATTTGACTTTGAT
The DNA here is from genome assembly GCA_038246735.1 of Chitinophagales bacterium. Lineage (GTDB taxonomy): Bacteria > Bacteroidota > Bacteroidia > Chitinophagales > Saprospiraceae > OLB9. The sequence continues at coordinate 1,913 of JBBRVQ010000141.1, read as the reverse complement.
GGAATATATCTCTTCGGTATTTGACCAGTTGGCTTTGGGATAGCACAATTCGGTCAGGAGACCGTATGATAATCGGTCTAAAGTCAGAGACTTTGGACAACAGATAGAAAAAGCATTACCACTTATATTGCCTTGTTTTGATGTGATCTTTGAGTATCTTCAGACCATTGCGTGACATAGTGATGTGTTTGCCACAAATAAGCTCTAGCTCTTGGTTGGCAGCGTCGATGGTAAAACTTCTGGAAAGTCTTGTTTTTTTATCCGGGTTCCATTTTATATTCTTTCTAATGAAAAGGACCTGTTACCAGCATTTCATAAATCAGGCAATAACCCAATTCTTAAAAAAATAACTCAATTGATTTAAGCCATTCCACCCTGGGCATCGCAGTTTTTAACCGCTATCAGGTTAGATAATTGTAACTGCGATGCAATACCTTCAGAAATGAGAGTTCGATAAGCACAAACTCATAAAATAATAAAACATACCAATTTTGGCAGAATACTAACAACAAACCAATAGAATTGGAAAGCCGAAGATGGATCAATCAAAAGTTGGCTTATATTCGTTTATACCGAGGAGAATTAATTTTTCATAATTCTGTCGCCATTATAATCAAAATGAATAAAATAGTAAATGAAATTTTCGCAAATCAATTTATTTTGAGTATGATTTATAACGAAATTTCTTCCCATATCTATCAAAAAGGCATCTCGACCCACCTAAACGTTAGTGTGGCCACAAGAAGAACTACCGATAATACAAACTATCGGTGAATTAATTAATTAGTAGGCTTTCCTACTTTCTAATTTAAATTCCAATCTACCCAAGCATCCATTTGTTTGACTGAATTTGGTCGCAATAAAATCTCTCGTTTAGTATCTAACAAAAACATAGTGGGCGTCCCAAAAACGTAATAATCTTTTACTGCCTGGCTGTTCCATTTTTGGTAATCACAGGTGGAGATAAAAGGAAAATCTTTGACAAAATTGCGATGGGTTTCTTTGTTTTCGTCGAGAGATACAAATATTACTTCTACGCCTTTTGCTTTCCACTTTTGGTATAATTTTCCGATTTCGGGTAGTTCTTCCGTGCATTTGGAGCACCAACTGGCACCAAAAACCACCACTGTATATTTACTTGCGATATCCGATAATTTCTTTGGTAAATTATGGGTAGGCAAGCCGGCAGTTAAATGATCACCATTAAAAAGAATATCAGGAGCGATATTTCCTTTTTTCATGGCACGGTAGGTCTCTAATTGCCTAGCGAGGTTATTATCAATGGTACAGCTTACTTCATTCAGGACTTTTAATGCTAAATATTCAGAAGCTTGAAACAAACTGTGGCGTTCGAGCAAGACAAATAAATAATCACTTACTTCATTGAGTTTTTTCTCATCTTTGACCAGTTTCGTTATCATCGCATCTATAGATATTTTCATTTCGATAAACACGGAATCCAAAGAACGACCACTGTTCTCCAATAACCAGAAATGACTTTCTATGGCATCTTTGAATAATCCACTTTTGTACAGTCGAACATCCGTATAATCCAAATTGCGAAATGAAGCCATCGTAGCAGATATTTCTTCCGGCCGATACTGCGCGACCACAGACACAGAACTCACTAATTTGCGTGTAGGCAAAAACCACCTGACATAACTATTTTTTGGTAAACTTGCTAAAAACGAAGCGTCTTCATCTTTGATACGCTGTTTTTCATTTTGTATGGCTTGCTTTGGGGTCAGCTGTATTGAAAACAAAGTGTCTGATGTATAAATCTTATCCAAATATTGCCAAGCACTCAAGGCTTGCTCTCTCTTCGGATGTTCCTGTGCATATTTTTCAAACCATATATTTTCCTGACCTTTTGTAGTACTGAGTGATGCAATATCAATTAAAGTTACTCCTTT
>JBBRVQ010000140.1:0-6299 GCA_038246735.1 Chitinophagales bacterium | reverse complement strand
CAAAACGTATCGAAATTATGCCTATGGAGTGTGTGATGGTGGTGCTTGTACTGAAGGATTGGAAATCATCAATTTAGATAACTATACGGTAACACAAAGTAATGCTGTTTTTGATAGGGCGCATAATATTTACATAGATACGTTATATGCTCGATTGTATGTAGTTGGTTCCAATGCAGTAAACGGGCAATTAACCATTTATACTTTGGATACGGAAATTGTTGATGGTATTGCTTATAATGGTACTCCATCAAATCCCGTACTTCTTAGAAAATTTCAAACCAGTTATATTCATGATATATATGTCAGAAATAATATTGCGTACGCTTCACTTGGATATAGTGGCTATATCATGTGGGACGTTACAAATCCTGCATATATTCAAGAACTAGCTTCAAATACTGATGCTTCAGGATACAATCATAGTAGCTGGCTAACTACAAATGGTCAGTATGCTTATGCAGCAGAAGAAGTACCTAGGGGAAGACCATTAAAAATATATCAGATAAGCGGCACGGGTCTCAGCACTTCTTTAAATCTAGTGGGTTCTTTCAAAGATCCGCTAGAAGCACCTACATTTAGCAATAACCGACCCCACAACCCTTTTGTCAAAGGTGATACTCTGTTTGTCTCATATTATGAAGATGGGGTTCAGATTTTTAACATTTCCAACCCATTGTCGCCAAAACTTATTGCCTATTATGATACATACAAGCTCCAAAACGGCTTAGGTTATGATGTTGCTGCACATGACTGGAAAGGTCCCTGGGGTGTTTACCCATATCTTCCATCTGGTTGTATACTTGCCAGTGATATCACTCAGGGCTTATTCACTTTTAAAGTAGATATGCCTGTCAGCGATGGATCTGATCCAGGAAAAGTAACATTGGCAAAAAATTCAGATATAATATTTGAAAACAATAGTACAGGGGTTGTTTTAAGATCGGATAGAGGATATTGTTATAGACTTGTAGTAGATGTTAACGGCAATCTGACTACTCAGCGTATTGTATGCCACGTAAATAATCAAATGGTAATAAAACTTGAAAAAAATGATTTGGCTTTTGGCGAGTCAAGAAATGGAGTAATATTAAAAGATGGGTCAGGCAATTGCAGGAAAATCAAAATCAACGAGTCAGGCAGTCTGATGACAGAGTCTCTGAACTGTCTAACGGTCAGTCCTCAGATAAAAATGCACACAAGTGACCTGATCATTGAAACTTATACAAAAGGACTGATTATGAAAAATTCTCAGGGTATATGTTATAGAGTTACAGTCAACAATACAGGTAATTTACAAATTTTACCATTAACTTCTTGTCCCTAATACAATATAATGCCATCTTTGGCACGAGTTTTGAAACTAACATAGTATAATTTTTTGCAACATGTCTATCGGAAGAGTATTAATACTATTTGTTTGTATTGGATCGGTGTCGTTTGATTTTAATCCGGAAATTGCCGCATCAGAATATATTGAAGCATACAAAGATCTCGCAGTAGTTGAAATGTATCGTACAGGTATTCCTGCAAGCATTACATTGGCCCAAGGGCTTCATGAATCCAATTACGGCACAAGCAAACTGGCCAAAGAAGCCAATAACCATTTTGGTATCAAGTGCAAGAACTATTGGACAGGCAAAACTTATTATTATAAAGATGATGATTTCAATAGAAAAGGTCAACTGATAGAATCATGTTTCCGCGCTTATGAAACAGACATAGATTCATACATCGACAGATCAAACTTCTTGTCACAAACCGAAAGATACACCCCGCTTTTCAATTTTGATAAAACAGATTATACGGCCTGGGCATATGGGTTAAAATTTTGTGGTTATGCAACAGATGATAATTATGCCCAAAAATTGATATCCAAAATCGAAAAATACAATCTTTACACATTTGACACTTCTGAAGACCCATTCAGACAGTTGATCAAACGATGATCTATATCATTGAAATAATATTTTGCGTGCATGGTTAATTAGTATTTCAAAATTCTTACCTTCGCAACTTACAATATTTGCGAATAATGGTATTAGGAATTTTAAAAGAGCAATATTTTAATCGGGTATCTATAGCTCCATCATCTTCAAAGAAACTGGATGTGATGGGTTTAACCCGTATGGTTGAAAAAGGCGCAGGAGAAAAAGCCGGCTTTTCTGATGCACTTTACAATGAAAATGGATTTGCCCCGGCATCTCGTGAATCTATCCTTGCAACATCGGACATCATAGTAAGTATCGCACCTGTATCGGATAGTGAGCTTGGTAAAATGAAAAAAAATGCCATTTATATTTCCATGTTTGCTCCATATCAAAATGCAGAAGTATTGGATCAATTAGCGAAGCACCCGATCAATGTGATAAGCATGGATATGATACCGCGTACCACCTTGGCGCAATCTATGGATATTTTGTCATCCATGGCTTCACTGGCAGGATATAAAGCAGTACTCAAAGCCACTGATTATTATAACAATATGTTTCCTATGATGATGACTGCTGCCGGTACCATACCTCCAACAAAGGTAATGATACTTGGTGCAGGAGTTGCTGGTCTTCAGGCAATTGCAACGGCAAAACGACTAGGAGCAGTAGTTGAAGCCTTCGATACCCGTACTGCTGCCAAAGAAGAAGTAATGAGTCTTGGGGCTAATTTTGTAGAGGTTGAAGGGGCAACGGATGACCGCGGTGCCGGTGGGTATGCTGTACAACAATCTGAAGAATATCTGGAAAAACAAAGGGCTTTGGTTCAGGAACGAGCACTTAAGTCTAATATAATCATTGCCACAGCACAAGTAAGAGGTCGAAAAGCTCCTTTACTGGTCACGGAAGATACCATTCAAAATATGAAGCCGGGCTCAGTTATAGTAGATCTGGCAGCTTCTACCGGAGGTAATTGTGCATTCACAGAAAATAATAAAACCATTGTAAAAAACGGGGTTACTATTGTTGGCAATTCCGACCTTTCTGATGAGCTAAGTGGTGTGGCAAGTACCCTTTTTTCTAATAATATAATTAACTTTCTGCAGATAGTGGTTAAAGATGGCATTGCCAATCTGAACGAAGAAAACGAAATCATAAAATCTGCCCTCATTTCAAAATCTAATTAATCATGGAGCAATTAGCCATTTTTATCAACGAAAACGTCACCCTGATTTATTTATTAGTATTCATGGTCATTTTAGGTTTTCAGATTATATCCAATGTGCCAACTATTTTACACACACCCCTGATGTCAGGGGCCAATGCAGTAAGTGGAATTGTTATCATTGGTGGCATTCTTCTACTCAGAAAAACAAATCCTGAAGATACATTTACTATATTAGTTGGAGTAATTGCTATTATTTTGGGTATGATCAATGTTATGGGTGGATTCTATGTTACCAATAGAATGCTCTCGATGTTTAAAAAGAAAAAATAACACCATAAATATATAAAAGTATGTATGTAGAAGCGCTGTTCAAAATTTTATATCTGGTAGGAGCATTGGGAATAGTATGGGGTTTAAAATATCTTAGCTCACCTGATACTGCCAGAAAAGGGAATATTGTTGCCTCCATAGGTATGGGTTTAGCCATCATTACCTCCATTTTTGATCCGATAGAAAATGCATACCCCAATTATTTATGGATTTTTGTGGGTATTGTCATAGGTGGTGTTATCGGGTGGTATATGGCGAAAAAAGTTCAGATGACAGAGATGCCTCAATTGGTATCCCTTTTTAATGGATTTGGTGGTGCATCAGCCATGATTCTTGCCATTATCGAACTGTATGGTATTAAAGATGGTATGATGGAGCTTGGATCTGGGTTGATATTAATTTCCACTTTAATTATTGGAGCTGTTTCATTTACAGGTAGCGTTTTGGCATACTTAAAGTTGGATGGTAAAGTTGAAGACAAGAATGTTACTTTTCGTGGTCACAATACCTTCAACAATATATTTTTTCTTATCATTCTTGCATTTTCAGGGTATTGCCTGATAGCGGGTCAAGGTAATTATGAATGGCTAGGTTGGGTTATTATGATATTGTCAATGATATACGGTTTTTCATTTGTTGCGCCTATTGGAGGTGCAGATATGCCTGTAGTTATTTCTCTTCTCAATTCACTTACCGGAGTATCTGCTGCTACTGCAGGGATATTATTTGGAAGTCAGATCATGCTGATAGGTGGAATTTTAGTCGGGGCAGCGGGAATTATCCTCACCGTAATGATGTGTAATGCTATGAACCGATCACTATGGAATGTACTTTTAGGCAATTTTGGAGGAACGGCGGCTTCCAATGCAAGTGGAGTAACTGGAGTGTATAAAGAAATTTCAGCCAATGAACTAGCTATACAATTGTACTATGCCCAACGAGTGATGATCGTACCCGGTTATGGATTAGCGGTATCACAAGCACAAAAAACCTGTCAGGAATTGGACGCTATGCTTTCGAAAAACAATGTTGAAGTTTTCTATGCCATACATCCTGTAGCTGGCAGGATGCCCGGACATATGAATGTACTTCTGGCAGAAGCTAATGTTTCTTACGATAAATTATTGGATCTTGATGATTCTAATGATAAACTAAAAGGAACCAATGTAGCCATAGTAGTAGGAGCCAATGACGTTGTGAATCCATCCGCTAAAACAGATTCGGGAAGTCCAATATATGGCATGCCCATTTTGGAGGTATTGGATGCTGACACAGTGATAGTTTTGAAACGATCCATGAAACCAGGTTACGCGGGTATTGAAAATCCGTTGTTTTTCGAATCAAAAACAAGAATGCTTTTTGGCGATGCAAAAGATAGTCTGAATAAATTGGTTCAGGAGATCAAAACATTGGGATAGCATAGAACAGTGAAGAAGTGTGTCCACCCCCGATGGTCGAAGTCTCAGTCTGTTAATAGCCTGACAAGTGTGACTTCAATCCCATACATCTGGAAACACCAGAAGAGGTGTTGAAAGCTTTTTTTGAATTTCATGATATGCAATTTAGGTAGATTTAATTTTCGATGTCTAAATTAGAAATAATAATGATAAAACGCTTCCGTAAGATCCGTCAAAACTTAATTTTGGAAAACAAAACATCCAAATACTTAAAATATGCTATCGATGAGATAGTGCTTGTAGTTATTGGGATATTAATTGCTAAGCTTCTCCCCCCGACCCCTAAAGGGGAGACCAAGGCTTCTTTTTCAACATTATCCTTTTTTGCTAGTCAAAGAACTGATCGCTGATTCCCCTTTAGGGTCAGGGGCGAGCAAGGACCTAAACAACTTACCATGATAAAATTCTTCCGTACCATCCGCCAAAATCTTCTCATAGAAAACAAAACATCTAAATATCTCAAATATGCCATTGGTGAAATTCTTCTGGTAGTGATTGGGATTCTGATCGCCTTGCAGGTAAACAACTGGAATGAAAACAGAAAAAATCAAAGAGAGGGTATGGCAATTCTTAAAAATCTAAAATCCGAATTAACTGAAGATTTTTCAATGATGGCCTATACAATAGAAAGATTGAAGATGAGAAAAGCATCTGCTGATTATCTGTACAAACTTATTACCAATGAAGCCGAAAGTGTTGCGACGGACAGTACTGCAATTGTTGAGGCTTTAATGCGCTCAGGTTACATACATAAGTTTGTACCTCCATTTGCAGTTTATAGTGAAATTCAGAACTCGGGTAAGCTCAATTTAATAAAGTCAGATAGCATCAAAAAATATCTTGCCAACTATAAATCAAGAGTTGAAGAAAATCTAGGGATTGAAAGACCCTATGAAATAATGCTCAAGGACTTTGAAAAAAGGGCTGTTAATTTTCTTTCCGAAATTCCATTATCGGAGAATAAAAAAATAACAGAAAGCTACAGGCTAATAAATTTTAACCTTGATGAAATTTCTAAAGACAAAGAGTTTTTATCATTACTTAAGCACATCAGTTATATTACTGCAATTGAGCTTAATCTGAAGAAGGATTTACTAATTCCCAAATTAAAAGACCTGGAAGATTTAATTGATAAAGAACTCTAACTATGCTAAAATTTTTCCGAAGAATCCGCCAAAAACTCCTGCTGCAAAATCGGGTCACTATACACCAACCTTCCTCGCCGAAAAGCAGGTACCTGGCTTAGCTGCTGGAACGACCAAGATCAAGGATGCGTTGCTTATCGGAACATTGATAGAACAAGGCTTTGACCCTAACACCATCATACACTCCGACGGTGCCGGTCAGTTCAATGTCTTTGTCCATTCGCTGTGTTGGAAACACGCAGAACGACCATTATTAAATGTAAAGAGT
>JBBRVQ010000139.1:0-6327 GCA_038246735.1 Chitinophagales bacterium | reverse complement strand
AGAATTTTTTAATCGCTTTTTGCTCGAAAGAATATTTATCAACTATGATATTGACCCAGAGTTGCAAAATAATAGCGAGTTGAAACGTAAAATACTAGATTTTGGTAAAGTCGCTGCTTAATTATCTTATCGGACTATTGAATATAAGATGTTGTTTTAATTATTAAACTGATATTCATGAGATTTTCATTTTTTTTTACATTCTTTTGGGTTTTGGAAATGTCATTGGCATGTAGCCAATCTAAAATTCCAAATACGGTCATCACTTTCGGTTCTTGTGCACAACAAAATAAACCACAACCCATTCTACAACAAATAGCGGATATTAAGCCCGATTTTTTTATTTATCTGGGAGATAATATTTATGGGGATACCTACGAAGTTGACGAGTTGAAAGATAAATATGAAAAGCTGATTGCCAAACCAGAATTTCAGTCATTAAAACGATCCACAAAAATACTGGCCACCTGGGATGATCATGATTTCGGATGGAATGATTCGGGAAGACATTATCCACTAAAAAAGGAATCAAAAGAAATTTTCCTGCACTATTTTGAAGAACCCAAAGATTCAGAACGTAGAAATAGAGAAGGCATATATACTTCCTACATGTATGATTTCCAAGGCAAAAAACTTCAGATCATTTTGCTGGATACCAGGACTTTTCGAGATAATCTTCGTCCATACAAAGGGGAACTATCCGAAAATGAAGCGTATTTTTATACCCCTGACTACTATCCACATGATAATGGCGACTCTACACTCCTGGGTGCAGAACAATGGAAATGGCTGGAAATGGAACTATCTAAACCTGCAGATGTGCGTATTATCGGTTCAAGCACACAGTTTGCCATAGAATATAATGGTTACGAGTCCTGGGCTAACTTTCCTGGCGAACAGCAAAGAATGTTGAAAACCATCCAAAAAACCAGAGCCAATGGTGTTGTATTTATAAGCGGGGATGTACATTATGCTGAAATATCAAAAATACAATTGAAAAACGGATATCCTATTTATGATTTTACATCCAGTGGCATTACTTCTACATGGCATTTTGCCACGCCAAACAAAAACAGGATCGAAGGTCCCGTGATGGAAAATCATTATGGAAAAATAACCATACATTGGGACAAAAAAGACCCAACATTGACCATGGAAAATATAGATGTAACAGGAAATCAAAGATTTGAGTATACAATACCATTGAGTCAATTAAAAAAGTAACATTCTTTTTTTGAGTTTAAATGAGTTCTTTTCCTGAGACCTATACTTACTCACCTTCAATTAGGCGAATGAAATCTCTTTAGTTTATAATTATCGTTTGTACTGTTTGTGTCTTTGTGATTTCTTCAATTCAAATCAGGTCAAACAGGTTTTTTACACCTATATTTCTTTCTACAGTAAAGGCTTCAGCATATTCTACACCGATATCGCGGGCATAGGATCTGTTTTTTGCTTTGATAAAATCTATAAAAGCTTTGGAAGAAATGGGTGTTTCCGGCTCATCAGATTCAGAATTAAAAAACTGTGACCTATAAGCCATAATAGATTCAATTTTTCTATCCATATATGATGAAATATCCACTACCAGATCTGCTTTGATATTTCTGTCCTGTATATAATGGTAGACAGCTTTGGGTCTCCAGGGGTTTTGTGGGTTTCCATCTTCGTCATCTGTCAGAATCTTTATTAATCCAGCAAAAAAACAGGCATCACTTATAAGTTTTGAAGCTCTTCCATGGTCGGGATGTCTGTCATAAATTGCATTTGCAAATACAATCTCAGGTCGATATTTTCTGATCACTCTGACCACTTTTACTATATTTTCTTCGGTGTGAAGAAAAAAGCCGTCTTTCATTGCCAGATTTTCTCTGGCCACTGCTCCAAATATATTTTTGGCTACTTCAGCTTCCTGCAATCTCAAAGGGCCACTCCCACGTGTACCCAACTCGCCTTGCGTGAGATCACACAAAGCCACAGAATATCCCATCTCAATATGCCTGAATAACGTGCCTGAAGCACTCAACTCAATATCATCCGGATGAGCTCCTATAGCAAGAATATCTATTTTCATTATTTACATTGTGATCAATAATTACAGACATTTACCATCTGATCAAAGCACTTCCCCAGGTAAATCCGCTGCCAAAAGCTGCCAGACATACCAAATCTCCTTCCTTAACTCTACCTTGTTCCCATGCTTCACTCAGTGCAATGGGAATGGATGCAGCCGTCGTATTTCCATATTTCTGAATGTTGTTGACCACTTTTTCATCCGGAAGTCTCAGTATCCTCTGAACAAACTGGCTGATGCGAAGATTGGCCTGATGGGGTACAAAAATATCAATATCCTGTGTCGTCATGCCACACTTTTCCAGGGCTTCTTTAATGACCTCAGGAAACTTTACGATGGCTGTTTTAAATACAAGTTGTCCTGACATGTTTGGAGCAAGTAAATTATCATCTATCATTTTTTGCGTTACAAAAACGCCACCCGGAACAGAAGGGTCAGGAAATCCAAATTTTTCAATACCCAAATGAAATCCTCCATGAGAGCCGGGATTGATCATAGCCAACTCTTCAGCATGTGTACCATCCGCATGGAGACAGGTTGTCAATATGCCTTGTCCTTCTTTATCAGTAGGTTGTAATACCACTGCTCCAGCTCCATCACCAAATATGACGGTCACCCCTCTTCCTTCATCAGAAAAATCCAGACCCATAGAATGCATTTCCGCTCCTACCAACAGAATATTTTTATACATTCCCGTTTTAATAAACTGGTCTGCAATGGATAAGCCATAAACAAACCCTGAACATTGATTGCGAATATCGAGAGCTCCTGCTTCTATTTTAGTGATACCCAGTTCCCTTTGCATTAATACACCACATCCAGGAAAATAATAGTCAGGACTTAACGTAGCAAATATTATAAAATCTATATCTTCTTGTTGGATGCCTGCCCTCTCTATGGCTATCCGGGCTGCTTTTGCACCCATTGAAGATGGTGTTTCTTTGTGTTTTTCGGCATATCTTCGCTCTTCTATACCAGTACGCTCTATGATCCATTCATTCGTGGTGTCCATGTACTTAGTAAGTTCACTATTTTTGACCACTCGTTCGGGAACATAATGACCTATCCCTGCTATTTTTGTACGCATAATACTAATGTTGCAATTTTGGCTTTAATGAAAAAAAAATAAAGTTTACTCTAATGTTATTGTTTTGATGGTTAAAAGTAGTAAAAGTTTATCAAACAGCGTATTTTTACTTCTACTTACAAAAAAAAATGTTTTATAAATGATATGGGATATTCTTACGCAGGATGAAAAAAATAAAATTTTGCTTAAATTATTGGTTCATATAAGCAAAGCAGATCATGCACTCAAAGAAGGCGAACTTGCGTATTTATTACATATTTGCAAAATTTTAAGTCTTGACCCTGAACTAATAAGAGAATATATGCTTCACCAGAATGAAAACATCAAGGAAATTCTTCCGCTAATGGAGCAGGACAGGATGAATATTCTTTTTCATTTATTGTTTACTATGAAATCGGACAATGAAATACATCCGTCTGAGGAAAATCAGATATTCTCTCTGGCTTTCAAACTAGGATTTTCTGAAGAAATGACCAAAGATTTTATCCAACTCATGAAAGAACATATGACAGGTGGTATACCATTGAATGGAATGCTGGAAATCGTCAGAAAACACAATAATTGATTTAAAATAATTGCCCATGTTTCTTTTATAAACTTCATTATGTTTTTTCTGTTAGGTTCATTGAATTTATCAACCATGAAACTTTTTAATCTTACAGTTCCCTATATTTTACTTTGCTTTCCTTTTGCATTATCAGGCCAGAATTTTGATAGAGTTGATATTCCAGTATATCAAAATAATAAAAGGCTTTTACTTCCTTATACCGGCGGACTGAAGGCAGGTCAGTTTTCCAATATTGATCTCAATCAGGATGGGATAAAAGATCTTTTTGTTTTTGACAGAAATGGAGATCAGGTTCTTCCTTTTATAAAAACGGGATTACCGGGCAGTTTTGAATATAGATTTGCGCCAGAATATGTTTCTGTTTTTCCTGAAATGAGAAACTGGGCATTGTTGGTGGATTTTAATCACGACGGTGTGGAAGATATTTTCTGTTCTTCTGGTGTATACCCTGGTAGTATGGAAGTTTGGAAAGGAAAAAGAGATGACATCGGAAGAATTACTTTCAGACGGCTTACTTTTGGTTATGGAATTCCTGAAATACTTCAATTTCCGATATCCAACGGTTATACCCAAATATATGTGAGTTCTATCGATCTACCTGCGATAGGAGATGCCGATGGTGATGGTGACATAGATATAATAAGCTTTGAAGCAGATGGTAGCTTTGCTTCATTCTATAAAAATATGAGCGTAGAAGAAAATCTGGGTATCGATTCCATCAAATATGAAAGGGCAGACATATGCTGGGGCAAATTTGCAGAAAATCAGTTTAATGAAGACATCACGCTAAGCAGTGATGCTTTCAGTTGTGCTTCAGGATTTACATCGGGAGGCAATTCGGGTGTCAGGCATTCTGGATCAACTTTGTCCATATTTGATAATGATGGAGATGGAGATATGGACTTGCTCATAGGTGATTTGGCAAGTTCAAAACTGAAACGGCTTTATAACGGTGGGACAAAGCAGACGGCACATATGACTAGTGTGGAATTAAATTTTCCTGCAGAAGACGTATCAGTAAACCTGGATGTGTTTCTGGCTGCATACTATGTTGACGTGGATGGTGATAACAAACGAGATCTGATAGTGACACCCAATGACATCAACAGTGGTGAATCAGAAAATCATGTTTGGCTTTATAAAAATACAGGAAGTGGTAGTGCCCCTGTGTTCAAATTTATTAAAGATGACTTTCTAATTGATGAAATGTTGTTTTTTAATGGTGGATCTCATCCTGTTTTTGCCGATGTTAATGGTGATGGTTTGTTGGATCTTCTCGTAGGTACCAATGGCATCCTGAAAAAAGGAGGGTCAAAAACATATCGCATGATCCTTTTGATAAATAATGGAACTGCTACTGCACCTTCTTATGTGGTTGAAGACGAAGATTTTCTCCAATTTTCGCAATACGGCGAGTTTACAGGGCGTTTTGCACCAGCTTTTGGTGACATTGATGATGATGGTGATGAAGATCTTATGGTTGGAGATGCCAGAGGCCTGTTGTATTTAGCCATAAATAAAGCAGGAAAAAATAAACCAATGGAATTTGAACCGCCAGTGTATTTGTATGCTGATATTTCTGCTGGTCAGAATGCAAAACCACAAATTATCGATCTTGATAACGATGGTCTAAAAGACCTTCTAATCGGAGAAAAAAACAATCAGCTCAATTTTTTCAAAAATACGGGCATAATCGGAATGCCGAAATTCTCATCGGAACCCAGCATATTTCCCAACACTGATCAAGCAGGTAAAATATTCACAGCCAATGATTTTGCTACACAAAACGGTGCTCCCTTTTTCATAAAGTCACAAGGAAAATTAATTATGCTGATGGGGACAGAAGATGCTGACATATTTGCTTACGATCAGATAGAAGGTCAGATTTATAGCACTTTCAATGTATTGTATTCCAAAACCGGAAATATTATTCAGGGACGAAAAGTAACTGTGGCGCTTGCTGATATTGATAATGATGGCTATTACGAAATGGCTGTTGGCAATGAAAGAGGTGGTATTGTTTTTTATAACACTATTTTTAAAATAGATAGCATATCATCTATTGCCGTACCGGATAACATCATCCCTAAAATAGCCCTGTTTCCTAATCCGACATACTCCACACTTTATGTAAAAACCAGTGATGACTCAATTGCTTTATCATTAGAAAGTATAGTCGGAAATCATATTATGACACTTGAATGTAATCAATCCAATAATCTACCTCCATTACCAGCAGGTCTATATCTGGTCAAAGCCACGACACAATCTGTAATAGCTACATACAAATTAATAATATTATCCACTGATTGAGCATAAAATAATAAAGTTCAATCTTCTATAAAATATAATAAATTGAACTCTTTTTATAAATCATACCTGCATGGGGGAAGCTTGTGTTTTTCATGGTACACTTATATTTTACTAATCTACTGAATATATAAAGGAATTATTGGTCATAGATCAAAAAAATGAAAGAAATCCATTTCAAATAATTTATATTATCGTCTGGATGTTCTTTTTGCTATTTGTCACACAAAACTTTATGAATTAGTTTAGAAATTAAATAAAAAATGTATATTTGTAGGTAATTTATTT
>JBBRVQ010000138.1:0-6349 GCA_038246735.1 Chitinophagales bacterium | reverse complement strand
TGCCTGAAGTAAATGCGTCTTGTGTAATCATTTTTGTAGGAGATTGTGATTACAGGTTGGCTCAAGGGCCAATTTACGCATTTACTTTTTATGTATATGTTTTATTGTAATATATTTTCAAAATCTTATCGGACTATTGATTGTGTGATGTGGTTTTAATATAAATTCCAACCAAATTCATTTTCTTTTTTATATTTGTCGCTGTTAGAAGATTGACTGCGTATACGAATGTGGATTAAGCATTTGTAAAACTGCTGCTTTTAGCAAACTTTTGGTTATTTAATAGTTGTAATATGATTTGAGTATAATAACATATTCACTCAGATTTGCACCGCCAGTATCAGTTAGGTTAGAAAGCAATATTATTTCCAATGTGTATAAAGTAGCATTCCTTACACCAAATGGCGAAAAAAAAATTATTACAGTTAATGACACGGACAAATCTGAATGATTTAATATTCCATAAAAAAGTAAAAATATTTTGATGTCCTTGCTACATGTATTTGCTAGACAATCTTACTCGACAGATGAGCTTTGAAAATTTAAAATTTTACGTTCTAATAAAATAAAAAAAATGAAAGGTTTAAAAAGTATAATATTTTACACTTTGCTGATAGCAGCGCCAATTTTTACTTTTGCTCAAAAAGGTAATAAAGTACAGATCTTTATCACCGCTTCCAATACAGAGCATAGGCTTTCACCTGCCGATGTTCGTCCATTTGAAAAATCAAGACAACCCTTTGAAAATGAAGTTTTTATTCTGGTTGATACTTTGATTAAGTTTCAAAAATTCTTAGGGATCGGTGGCGCTTTTACCGATGCATCTGCCGAGACATATTATAAGCTTTCCGCAGACAAACAAAAAGAATTTTTACGATTGTATTTTGATGAAAAAGAAGGCATTGGGTATTCTTTCGGAAGAGCTAATATGAACAGCTGTGACTTCTCGTCAGATATGTACACTTATGTGAAAGAAGGAGACAAAAACCTGAAATCCTTTGATATTGCTCATGATATGAAATACAAAGTGCCTTTTATCAAAGAATGTATGGCAGCTACCAAGGGCAAACTAAAAATGTTTGTTTCACCTTGGAGCCCTCCTGCCTATATGAAAGACAATAATAACATGCTGCAAGGAGGAAAACTACTGCCGGAGTATCAACAGATATGGGCAGATTACTTTGTAAAGTTTATCAAAGCATATGAAAAAGCAGGGGTTCCTGTATGGGGTCTTTCGGTACAAAATGAACCTATGGCCAAACAAACTTGGGAATCTTGTATATTCACAGCTGATGAAGAACTGAATTTTATCAAAAATTTCCTCGGCCCTACCCTGCACAAAAACAAAATGCACCACAAAAAACTCATTGCCTGGGATCACAACAGAGATTTACTATATCACCGTGCGCAAACCCTCTTGCATGATAAAACGGCAGCAAAATATATATGGGGCATCGGATACCACTGGTATGAAATTTGGAATGGAGGCAGACAGTACGACAATGTAAAGAGGGTCAAGGAAGCCTTTCCAGCAACCAACCTTTTACTTACAGAAGCATGCAATTATCCTTTCAGCTGGGAGACTTTTGACCAGTGGCAATGGGGCGAAAATTATGGTGAAAATATGATGCATGATTTTAATAATGGCGCCGTAGCATGGACCGATTGGAATATACTTTTGGACGAAACTGGTGGACCGAATCATGTTCAGAACTTCTGTTTTGCTCCGATTCATGCCAAAACGAATGATAATTCCATCCATCTTATGAATTCGTACTATTATGTAGGTCATTTTTCCAAGTTTATTCGTCCAGGCGCAAAACGTGTAGCTTCTTCAAGCAACAGAGCACAATTGTTGACCACAGCATTTAAAAATATAGATGGAAGTACGATAATCGTCGTGATGAATAAAACAGACGAAAAATTTGAAACTAAAATTATGATGGGTTATCAAGCTTTGCCAGTAAACGTCTTACCACACTCTATTATTACCATAACATTATAAAAGAATCAATCCATCCACATGATAAAAGTCATTTCAGTAATTTTATGCGTATTTATACTGCATTCAATTCATGGTCAGTCAAAAAATAAAGATATTGTTGTAGCACATCGAGGTGCATGGAAAAGCAATGGACTGCCCGAAAATTCTATAGCTTCATTGACTATGGCGATAAATATGAAGTGTGCCGGTACTGAATTTGATGTAAGAATGACCGCTGATAATGTATTGGTAGTTAACCATGATTCTGATTTTTTTGGTTTGGAAATAGAAAAAGTCAAGTATGAAGCATTAACTTCTTTTGCCCTTAAAAACGGTGAAAAAATCCCGACGCTTGAATCCTATATTTTGGCCGGTGTGAAGGATAGTCATTCCACACGTTTGGTCTTGGAGATCAAGCCTTCTGAAATCAACAAAGAAAGAGGAAAATTGATCGCCAGAGAAGTCATACAGCAGGTCAATCACCTAAAAGTAGATGACAAGGTAGATTACATCAGTTTTGACCTCGATATCTTACTGGAGTTAATCCGTATCAACCCAAAAGTTTCCACTCAATATCTAAATGGTGATCGTTCTCCTAAAGAATTAAAAGATTTGAGCATAGCGGGTCTGAACTATAACTACAAGGTATTTTATAAAAAACCTGAATGGATCCAACAGGCAAAAGCACTTCAAATGATACTCAATGTCTGGACCGTCAATGGCGCAAAAGACATGGATTTTTTCCTTACACATGACTTTGACTACATCACCACCAATGAGCCTGAACTATTGTTTAACAAACTAAATAAATCAACTTACACATCTGGTTGGAAATTGATATGGAGCGATGAATTTGATGATGCAGGGTTACCCGATGAAACTAAATGGAGCTATGACACAGGTGGACATGGATGGGGCAATAATGAAAAACAATATTATTTGGCAAAATCATTAGAAAATTCATATATAAGAGATGGTCAATTGCATATTGTTGCCTTGAAAAAATATCATGAGCAATCCAAATATACATCAGCAAAACTTACCACATATCAAAAATTGGATATACAGTATGGTAAAATCGAAGTCAAAGCAAAATTGCCTCGAGGCAAAGGAAGTTGGCCTGCCATATGGATGTTGCCAGGTAGCATCAAAACTAAATCAGAACCTTGGCCATTGTGTGGTGAAATCGACATCATGGAGCATGTGGGAAAAGATCCTAATGTAGTGCATACTTCACTACATTCAGAGTTGTACAATCATATAAAAGGTACACAGATCACATTTTTTGATACCTTACCCAATGTTTTTGATGAGTATCATACATATGGTATTGAATGGGACGAAAAGAGTATCAAATTTATTTTTGATGGCAAATTGTATTTCGAAACATACAAAGGTCAGGATGGTAGAGTGGCGACCAATGAAGGATGGCCATTTGACAAACCATATTTTTTGATATTGAATGTTGCTGTAGGTGGAAATTGGGGTGGAGAAATAGACGACAATATATTCCCGAATGAAATGATAGTGGATTACGTGCGGGTGTATAAAAGGTTGTAGTACCATCGTCAGTTCAAAAGCAATTCTCGTCGATACAACCATAGCGAAAGTGAATATCAACCAATTTGGACATTATCACAGACACACACTATAAATTGACAAATTACCATGCTAAAGATGTAAGCTTTTTAATTAAAAAATTACAAATATCTTTACTCATCGATACATCCACTGTCTGAAATATTTATTTTTTACGAGTTTCAATTTTACAATAAATTAAAGAGTACTGATTTTAAAGATAATAGCCAAATAGATTATTTGGTTTAATTTGTTTTTGTTTTTGGTGGTGGGTAACAAACTTGTCTATTGATGTGAACTAAATATTAGAGAAAAAATTATCAAGACAGTAGATCTTGTAAATACATCCTATAATTGTGTAACGTTTTAACAGTTTAAGACACTTATCTTTGTCATATCTTCGGGCGTTTGTGTTCGGGACGTAATTTATTCATCATTAAAATTTAATCTTATGAAATTATTAATTCGTTTCTCCACCTTGTTATTTATTGTATTCAGCATGATTTCATGCGACAAAGACGATGATACAAATCCAAATGTAACATTTAAAGCTACATTAAACGGCAACAGTGAAGTTCCTTCAAACGCCACGGCAGCCACAGGGACAGCTACACTCACTTTTAATACTACTACAAAAGTATTTTCCATAGTTGTAGCACACAATCTAGCTGCCCCTACAGCAGGACACATCCATAAAGGAGCCATAGGAGTGAACGGTGCTGTTGTATTTCCATTTGTAACCGTAGTCACTCCTATAAATTTTACTAGTAGCGCTTTGGATGCCACACAGGTATCAGATTTGAACGCAGGTCTGTATTATGTAAATTTGCATACTGCTTCATACCCAGGTGGTGAAATAAGAGGTCAGTTAATCAAACAATAATTGTGTATACTATTCTGATTTAAAAAAAAACTTACACAGCCCGATGCAAACAGTCGTTTTCATCGGGCTATTTTATTATGAGGACTATTGTATTGTTATGATAAAATTAAATATTCAGGATCTGTTGATCATGTAATTATTTTACAGGAACAAAGGATAATATTAGGATGTAAAATTTATAAATAAAGTAAATGTGGGTGTGAGTAATATTTTGGGAAACAATAAAATTTGGATAGTCTGTCTCGAGTTAAAGAAAGGAATCGGTCAATAATTTGAATATGGTTGAAAAATTAGATATATTTGTATCGCTGATTAAAAAGATATAAGTCAGCAAATATTAAATGTAAATGAAAACACAACTATTATTATTTACCTTTTTATTTAGTATTAGATTTTGTCAGGCACAAGTAACCACTATTTTAGATAGTCTGGATAATCCGATAGCACTTACTTTTGTTGGAGATAATTTATTTATATTGCTACACGGTGAACCCGAAAATGGTAAATTAATTTCATTTAATATTAATGATCCGTCGAAAACCATCAAAATACATTTAGATGGTCTTACATATCCAAGAGCAATTATTGAAAAAGATAGTATAATTTATATTGGTCTACCATCTTCGATTATTAGTTATGACTTAAGGTCAGATGATTCTGAATATAAAGTAGTATATCTCAAAGAGTATTTTTTCCCTAGGTCATTTTTATTTGTTGGAAATGAATTGTTTTATGCAGAAAATAACGCTTTATCAAAGATAGATATTTCAGCAACGAATATTACAAGTACAAATCTTTTCTATTTTTTCCAGAAGCCTTTATCGCTATTTATGGAAGGTACGGATATATTTATAGCTTCGGGCACTTCCATTTTTAAATACAATTTACAGTCAAATACAAAAAAAGAAATTATAAAGAATCTTAAATATACACCATATTCGATCATTGTAATCGATAACTTTTTATACATAGATTATCGCAATTTAAATTTTCACAATGAGGAAATTATTACATTCAATTTAAATAATTTGGAGTTGGGGTATGAAGTATTTTGTGATGATTTGATTAGTGCAATAAGCTTGCAGGAGTACAAAGGATTCATTTATTTAGCCAGTCAAAAACCTGTATTTGATAGTAGACCTGAGGGCAAAATCATTAGGATAGATAAAGAGCTACTTAAGCAGCCCCAAGAAAACGACTTAACAATATTTCCCAACCCTACTTCCAGCCACATTGACATAAAAACACTATATATAAATGACATGACTTATAAATTGTATGACAGTAATGGGAAACTCATATTTAGTAGAAAAAATATATCTTCTATTGACCTGAGTGAATTTCCAAGAGGCATGTATTATTTGGGTTTTGAAAATGTAAATAGAAATATATTTGGAACTAAAAAAATATTAAAGATTAGATAGGCAACTTGCAGCAAGTGAATTAGAACAGACAACCTACCTAGATGGAAGTCGGGTCCTGCCTAGAAGTTATGTGTCAAGCTTTGGCTAACAGCTACTTTAATACGATTGAAATAAAACAAGCGACAAAAACCATTTTTAAACGCCAAACAAGGTAATTTTTTACTAATTTTACACATTCATCAATGATTAAAACGAACATTGTAATAAAATTATAATTGGATTAAGTCAAATTAAATTCTAAAAATCCAACATAAAATGAATATAAAAAAAATACTGATGGCCGATGATGATGATGAAGATGTTGATATTTTTAAAGATGCCTTGACTGACCTTGCATATGACTTAAACCTGGAAGTGGCTGCCAATGGCATAGAGCTTATGAAAATTTTGGGAGAATCATAAGTTTCTCCGGAGCTTATTTTTTTAGACCTTAATATGCCTTTAAAAAACGGCATGGTTTGCCTGCAGGAAATTAAAGCC
>JBBRVQ010000137.1:0-6587 GCA_038246735.1 Chitinophagales bacterium | reverse complement strand
AGTGTCATATTTTTTCCATTATTTGATGGTTTGTGTTATTTTTATGAGTAATTGGACTATTTTTTCCAAGGATAAAATATAGTCTGGTTCTATAGCAGCAATTGCCGATGCAGGCATTGTAGAAGATTCAGCAGTTTCTGGATCTTGAATAATTGCCAGTCCTCCTAATTCTTTTATTCGTTTTATACCTTTTGCCCCGTCATTATTAGAACCTGTAAGAACGATACCAATCAATTTGTCTTTGTATGCATCGGCAGCCGATTCAAACAATACATCAATGGATGGTCTTGCAAAATTTACATATTCATCAATTGTAAGCGAAAAGGTTTTGTCTGATTCAATCAACAAATGATAATTAGCTGCTGCGATATAAACTTTTCCTGATTCTATTTTTTCTTTTTCATCTGCTTCTTTAATAGTAAGATTGCTTTTGTTGTTTAATAGTTTTATCCATTCGTTATCGGAATGTGCATTGATGTGCTGCACAATGATAATTGGTAGGCTAAAAGCAGCAGGTAAAGCTGAGAAAATAAATTTCAAAGCGGTCATGCCACCAGAAGAAACCCCTATAACAATTGCCTCGTACTGCATTTTTTAGTATTTCTTTTTAAATATGCGTTGTTTTTTATCCAACTCAGTATATTTTTCAAAAAAGTCGGTAAAGCGTAAACTTTCTTTTGAACCCAAACATAAAATGCCGCCATTGATAAGGCTTTCATAAAAAAGTTTTTGCACTTTATTTTGTAAATCTACATCAAAATAAATCAATACGTTTCTGCATAATATTAAATGCACCTCTGCAAATACGCTATCGGTAACCAAATTGTGATTTGCCCATACAATGTTTTTTTTCAAGGATTGATTCATGATAATGTTATCGTGACCGGAAGTATAATAGGTTGAAAAAGGTTCTTTTCCTCCCGAAAGTTGATAATTAGATGTGTATTCTCTCATCAATGCATTTGAAAATATTCCCTCTTTTGCTCTGTTCAAAGCCTGCTGATTAAAATCGGTAGCATAAATTGTTGTTCTGTCATACAGCCCTTCTTCCTTTAGAATTATTGCCATAGAATAAGCTTCTTCGCCAGTTGCGCAGCCTGCATGCCATATTTTTATAAAGGGGTAGGTTTTTAAAATAGGAATAATATTTTCTCGTAACGACTTATAAAAATCTTGATCACGAAACATTTCGGTAACCGTTATTGATAAATCCTGTAAAAGTTCATACGCAAATGTTTCATCCTTCAAAACTTTAGATTGAATTTGAGAAACATCTTCTAATCCAGACAGCGCCATCCTATTCCTAATCCTGCGATGGATATGGGCTTTGGAATACTGCCTGAAATCGTATCCGTATTTTTGGTAAATAGCCTCCAGTAATAAGGAAATTTCCAGTTCTGAAGTGTCTTTGCTTCTCATTTCGCACAAGGTCATGCAACTTAAACACAAAAGAGTTACATCATTTTATATAAAAGTTACATAAATCACACTTTTCCTCACCGAAAAAAGAATGCCGTGTGTTTTTATCATGGCTCTTTTGTCCATGTTGGTCTGTCTTTCGGCATTGGTGATGACATTTTGCAGCTACAAGAATATGGAAATTTCGGAGCACAAATCTTACTGCAGCAAACATTCCCAATACATTTCTCTTTTCATCTTTATATACAGATGCATTGTATAAAACATCCGTTAATGTGCCATTTTTATGGTGAACGGTTAGCGGATAATCTGAAACAAATTCTTTTTCAAAAACCCGCTTATATCCTTCACGTGCTTTTTTTGGCTCGATAAAATAATTAGAGAGGTCAGTTCCAATCAATTTATCTCTTGTTTCTCCGGTTACTTTCGCTGATGCTTCATTTAGATCTGTGATTTTTCCTTCGACAGAAATGGTAACAAGTGGATCGAGTGATGCTTCAATTAAACTCCTTGCATATTTCGATGATTTTGATGTCATACTATTTATCTTTTTTGTTTAGGTAATTTATTACTCACTAAGTTGTATTAGAGACAATGTTAAATTATACAAAATAACTGTTTTTTGAAATTTTCATTTTGTATTAGTGTTTGTTATGTTGATTTAATGTTACAAAGTTTTGTTGTTAGGACAGTCTAATAGGATTGCAATTGAGACAAAAGAAAGTTGAACAAAACCCATTTATTTACGATTTGATTATCACATGTCTTTATATGCTTCTTCACCTTTACAATTTTCATCCCCTAGGTAGTAATACCATTGGGATGTCGTGGAGTCATCCACCCGAGGACTTGTTGATGCTTCCGCATAGTAGAATGGAATAACACAAGCTTTCGTAATTATTTACAACAATTTTCGGAAGATTATTTTTATCCTTTCATTTTTATTGCTTTTCTTGCAGCAAAATTTCAAACTGATATGCACAGAGAGATACAATCATGGTACAGTCCATCCCTTCATAAAAATATGGAAATCGTTGAATACGGACATTTTGGGCCGGCAATACTGTTATTACCCACAGCAGCGGCAGATTATCTGGAGTACGAACGATTTCTGCTCATAGATGCTATCGCAAAATACATAGATGCCGGCAAAGTCAAAGTGTATTCTATCAACTCAATCAACAATGAAAGCTGGCTCAATAATAAAATAGATGGACGTACCAAGGTGGTCAGACACAATCAGTTTAACCATTATGTGTACAATGAAGTGGTGCCTTTTATAAAAGGGCGTACCAGCCAGGACACACAAATTATCACCTGCGGGGCCTCTTTTGGTGCGCTCCATGCTGCCAATCTTTTTTTCAAAAATCCTTGGGCTATACGTGGATGTATAGCCATGTCAGGGGTCTATGATCTAGGGGAATATACCAAAAGTTACTGGGACGATGACTGCTACTGGAACAGCCCACTTCACTTTCTCAAAGATATGCACGACGAACATCATCTCAATGCTATCCGAAGCTCTAATCACGTACATTTCCTGACCGGTTCTGGTGATTATGAAGATCCCAATGGCTCAAGATACATTTCAGGTTTGCTACACCATAAGGGAATAGGACATAATTTGGATATTTGGGGTCATGACATCAAACATGACTGGCCTACCTGGAGATCGATGATGCCTTATTTGCTGGAAACAAAATTTTAAGAATGTTAGGGCCAATATCTTAATGTGGGTTCATTACTTTTAATGTCATTCTTTTTGGTGTCCTTTTTACCTTACCGGTGAATGGGGAATGTATTTTACCTATGGATCGCTTGTCCATTTAAAACCTTTTATACTTTTTCAGCATTAAGTATTTCTAAGTTTTTGGTCACTTACATACTTCCAAATAAATATGACATTTACCTTACCTGTATTTTTATCTTTATTGGTATTTACTGTTATTATTACGTCCGCGATCGTCTACTTGTTTATGGATGGAAAAATAAAATTACTTCAGCAGAACTACACTTCATTACAAAATGCCAATGAATTGTATGCTATTCAACTCAATAAAGTAAGACAAGATTCAGAAGCCGAAGTTAAAAAAAATCTGGCGCTGGAAATAAAACTTACAGCCGTGGATGCCGAACTGAAACACCACAAAGAAAAGTATGAAAGCCTGATCAATGACTCTGAACTACAACTTCAAAAATTTGAAAATATAGCCAATAAAGTACTGCATCAGCAGAGCGCCGTCATGGATGAAAAACAAAAACACGGAATAAAAGAGATTCTGGATCCACTCAAAGAAAAAATAAAAACCTTTGAAGATAAAATAGAAAAAACCAATCTGGAGTCTGTGGGAAGACATGAATCTCTCAAAGAGCAAATGAAACTGCTGTACGAAAAAAGTGATCAGGTATCAAAAGATGCCAATAATCTGGTTAAAGCATTAAAAGGCGATTATAAAAGACAAGGCAACTGGGGAGAACTTATTCTCGAGTCTATATTGGATAAATCCGGGCTGGAAAAAAACAGGGAATATTTTGTACAGGTGACGGAACGAAATGGTGAGGGCAAAATGTACAAACCGGATGTGGTTATACAGCTCCCTGATGGCAAAAAGCTGATCATCGACTCTAAAGTCTCTCTCAATGCATACGAAATGATGGTCAATGCAGATTCTGATGACGAACAGAAAATCGCACATAAAGCCCATGTAATGGCGGTAAAAAACCATATTGATACTCTGGCATCAAAAAATTATCACGATTTGTATAAAGTAGAAAGTCCGGATTTTGTGCTGATGTTCATCCCTATCGATACGGCATTAAGTGCTGCCATACAGTTGGATGCCGAATTATACCTCTATGCTTTTGATAAAAATATCGTAATGGTGGCTCCTTCCACGTTACTGGCTACCCTGAAAACTGTGGATACCATGTGGCGAAATGACAAACAAAATCGTTTTGCTATGGAAATAGCCGAAGAAGCAGGCAAAATGTATGATAAGTTTGTTGGTTTTGCAGATGATATGGATAAACTCGGCAAACAGCTCAATACTGTACACAGCACCTATCAAGACTCGATGAAAAAACTGAATTCCGGTACCGGGAATCTAGTATCACGTGCAGAAAATATCAAAGCGCTCGGCGCAAAAGCCAATAAAAGTTTGCCTAAAACGTCGTTTACGGACGAAGGATGATTTTGATGATGTAAGGGACTAGTAAATTATTCACCCATACGGGAGTGCATACTTGCGATCGGACGGCTTGAAGACGTGTCACTGCTATTGTCTAGGAATACTAGTCAATGTATCCGGTCCGAAGACCGAATGATATACTTCATCGAAGTTAGAAAAACTTCGACGAACGTGAATAAGCAATGAAAACTTCCACATACGAGCGAATGATGAGCGTGGAACAAGAATATGATTCGTAAATAAAAACAGTTTTTTATCTAAAAATGACTTAGAGAAACAAATGCTGAAAGATAAATAATTATCTTTGAAATTAATAGAAATAGCATTTCAAATTAAACGTACATCATGAAGCCCAAACAAAAAAACAACCCGCAGGATAGTATAAAAAAATCAAGGCGAAAATTTTTAAAAACATCCGCATTGGCTGTCACCGCATTTACCATTGTACCCAGGTTTGTATTGGGAGGTAAAGGATTTATTGCTCCAAGTGATACATTATATTTGGCTGGAATTGGAGTAGGTGGAAAAGGAGAAAGTGATCTCACAGAATGTGCAAAAAGCCCGAATGTGAAGATATCTTTTCTTTGTGATGTGGATGATCGCAGAGCGGCAAAATCAAGGTTGAATTTTCCGGATGCTCCTTTTTACAAGGATTTTCGGAAAATGCTGGATAAGGAGCACAAAAACATCGATGCCGTGACCATTTCCACACCTGACCATACGCATGCTGCAGCAGCTATGGCCGCCATGGAGAAAGGAAAACATGTCTATGTTCAGAAACCATTGACATGGAGTATATCTGAAGCACGAACGCTTACAGAAGCAGCCGGAAAGTATAAGGTAGTGACCCAAATGGGAAATCAGGGTGGCTCCTTTGATGATGTCAGAAAAATGAAAGAAATGTACGACGCCGGTTTGATTGGCGATGTAACGAGAGTGTCGGCGTGGACCAACCGCCCAATTTGGCCACAAGGAATATCCGTCCCAACAGAAGTGCAAACGATACCCAATGAGCTGGACTGGGATCTTTGGTTGGGTCCGGCACCTTCCATACCTTATTATTCAGGTTATGTGCCTTTTGGATGGAGGGGATGGACTGCTTTCGGTACAGGAGCTTTGGGAGATATGGCGTGTCATGTACTGGATCCAGCTTTCAGAATATTACCTATTGACTATCCTTCAGATGTTGAGTGCAGTTTTACAGGTATCTGGGGTAAAAATTTTAATGAAGTCCTGATACCTGAATCTTTTCCTTCTTCATCCGTGATGTATTTTACCTTTCCGGGAAAAAACGGAAAACCTGATATCAAACTGACATGGATGGATGGTGGCATAAAACCTGAACGTCCGGAAGAACTCGGCGCTGATGAACCTATGGGTGACTGGAGTGGCGGCATAATAATGGAAGGTACCAAGGGAAAAATGATGGCAGACTGTTATGGTAGAAACCCAAGATTATTGCCTACTTCCCAAATGACCAATCTCGTCGTCGATCAAAAGATCAAACGGGTACCGGAAGGACACTATGTACAATGGGTCAATGCCTGTTTGAAAGGATACGGCAAAGCCCAATTGAGTTCACCATTTGAATATGCAGGACCATTTACTGAATCCATACTTTTGGGCGTGCTGGCCATGAAAAGTTATTATCTTAAAGAAAATGAAAAATATCCCGGCAGAAGAAAATTGATGTGGGATGCCGCAAATATGAAGGTAACCAATGTCGACATGGCAAATAGCCTCGTGAAAAGGGAACCACGGGCTGGGTGGGTGATATAAATCACAAAATAGCAAATGATTTTTCGTGATCTGTATGGCTGTCTTATTTGCCGGGTGCTTGCTTCATTATATTCCACTACTCACCCTTTGAACAGGTAAAGCGGCGTGCAGTCTATGGTGAGATTTTTTCATCGTATATTGCGCCATACTTGCCATACAGCTATTTTGCTCCTATAAGTCGCTTCACAGCAGTATGTCACT
>JBBRVQ010000136.1:0-7069 GCA_038246735.1 Chitinophagales bacterium | reverse complement strand
GTTGAAGAAGTTGACAAGGGAAATACAGCAGAAGTAAAATTGATTGCAGCGGATATCAAAGAAAACTCAGATAAAATAAACCATCATGGCCAACGGGCGGGAGAAATTGTAAAAGGAATGTTGCAACATAGCCGTAGCAGTAGTGGCGTAAAAGAACCAACCGATATCAATGCCTTGTGTGATGAATACTTACGCCTCTCCTATCATGGCCTGCGAGCAAAAGACAAATCATTCAACGCCACTATGAAAACAGATTTTGATAGTACAATAGGTAGCATCAATATCATTCCACAAGATGTTGGTAGAGTGATGCTGAATTTGGTCAACAATGCATTTTATGTGGTAGATGAAATAAAGAAAACCGGCATTGCAGGCTATGAGCCTACTGTTACCATAGCAACCCGTTACATACAGCCCCGTTTGGGGGGTCGGGCTGTTGAAATAAAAGTTTCCGACAATGGGGGCGGCATTCCACAAAATATCGTCGATAAAATCTTCCAACCTTTCTTCACCACCAAACCCACCGGACAGGGTACAGGATTAGGATTAAGTTTAAGTTATGATATTGTGAAGGCACACGGTGGGGAATTTAAAGTGGATACGAAGGAAGGAGAGGGTACAGTTTTTATTGTTATTTTACCTATGTCTTAAATTTAGGTAATCATTTAATCCTTTAAACATACCTATTGGCATACAGGTCATGATTCAGACAATAAAAGCTCAAGTTTGTAAATTAAAAGTAGAAACGGAGGTCGTAGATCACGGCTCATCCGGGAAAGGCGAGGGATCAACATCCACTGTTATTTTACCTAAATTTTAAACCTGCCTTCGGTAGGCAGGTCATATTAATGAGTTTTAATCCAATAAACATACCTATTGGCATACAGGTCATGGTTCAGACAATAAAAGCTCAAGTTTGTGAATTAAAAGTAGAAACGGAGGTCGTAGATCACGGCTCATCCGGGAAAGGCGAGGGATCAACATCCACTGTTATTTTAAAATAAATATATCCTCTAATAATTTGGCAAAACGCCATATGTTGGATATCTTACACGCTACAAATAAACCTTAAGTACATAAACACAAACCTAAAATATCATAAATAAATTTTCCTCAATAAACTTAATTAAAAGATGGAGCTAATTATTAAAAATCTGAATAAAACCTATGACAACGGTGTCAAAGCACTTAACAACGTTTCATTGACAATACCTCAAGGTATGTTTGGCTTACTCGGACCAAATGGCGCAGGAAAGTCAACTTTAATGCGAACCATTGCAACCTTACAAGACCCAGACTCTGGCAGTGTATTTTTGGACGATTTAGACGTTATCAAAGAAAAACAAACCGTACGTGAAAGACTTGGCTACTTGCCTCAAGATTTTGGGCTATACCCAAAGATCAATGCCGAAGTGATGCTTAACCATATAGCACAGATGAAGGGCATCAGCAACAAATCTGATCGAAAAGAAGTGGTAGAAAGCTTACTACACAAGGTCAATTTGTACTCACATCGCAAAAAAGGTTTGGGTACATACTCAGGTGGAATGCGTCAAAGATTCGGCATAGCTCAAGCTCTCGTGGGCAGTCCGTCTCTGATTATAGTGGATGAACCGACAGCGGGTTTAGATCCATCTGAGCGCAATAGGTTTTACAACTTACTATCTGAAATAGGTGAAAATACGATTGTCATTCTATCCACACATATTGTGGAAGATGTAAATACTTTGTGTTCCAATATGGCGATAATATGTCAAGGTGAAGTATTGATGCAAGGTAGACCTGCAGATGGAATAGAAGCTATTCAAGGCACTATTTACAAGAAATCCATTGAAAAAATTGACTTAGAAAGTTACAGAAGCGAATATCAGGTCATCTCCACCAAGCTCTTGGAGGGCAAACTAAGCCTTAGAGTAGAGAGTGATGTTGATCCGGCCGAAGGCTTCAAGCCTGTCGCAGCCGATCTGGAAGATGTGTACTTTAGCTACATATCAAAGAAAATTGACCCCATAACCATATAAACAAAAGCCATGTTTTTAGACATATTTCTCTTCGAATTAAGATATAGATTCACCAGACCTGCCACATATCTCTACTTTGGGATGCTTTTCCTGGTCGCAATGTTGTTGATTGGATTTGGCAATACTCCTGCCTCAGAAAAGGTATTTCACAATGCACCCATCGTCATTGCAAATCTACAATTACTCATCTCACTATTTGGCATACTTATAGCTTCCGCAGTAATGGGAGTGCCCATTTACAGAGATTTAGAGCACAAGACTGGGACATATGTATTCAGTTATGCAATCTCTAAATTCGCCTATTTCATGGGAAGATTTTGGGGTTCTTTTGTTACCTTATTGTTCATATCATCGGGGAGTATAATTGGTATATATGTAGGCTCATTGCTTGGTCCAACATTTGGTACAGATGCAATGCGCTATGGCCCCAATGAGTTTATGAATTATTTCCAACCCTGGGCGACATTGACTCTACCAAACCTTTGGCTTGCAGGTTCACTTTTTTTTGCATTAATTGTTTTTACAAAAAATATCAAGTCTATCTACTCAGGTGGTATAGTGGTGTTTATTTTATATTTATTGACCAATTTCCTGGCACAAGATATTGAAAACAAAGATTTGGTACAGATATTGGATCCTTTTGGGTTGAACACATTTTTTTTTCAGACTAGGTATTTGACACCTTTCGAGCAGAATAGTTATATACTACCTGTTACGGGCAATCTACTGATCAATCGTATGCTATGGATAAGTGTGGGTTTGATCTTCTTTTTGGCTGCCTATTTTAGATTTAGTTTCAGCTATTTCTTTCAAACTAGTCAAAAGAAATCTAAGGAATCTGAAGTAAACGAAACACTTCCTTTGATTAAAAATGTACAAGTCAAAGCTGACTTTGGTAGTGGCTACCATTGGAACAGCTTCAAGACCATGGCTAGCATTGAGGTACAGAACATTATCAAGGATGTATATTTTAGGTCAATTCTTCTGGGTGGTGTAGTATTCCTAATTTTAGATTTTTGGATAGGGAGTACCAATTACAGCGTACCTAATTTTCCATCGACTTCATTTTTAATGGAGTACAAGACCTTTGATTATAATATTTTTGTTTTCATCATTTTGGTTTTTTTCACAGGAGAAACTTTACATAGAGATAAGTCATCTGGCTTCTCAGTTATCAACGATACTTTTCCAGTTAAGGATAGTGCAGTCATTGCCTCAAAATTTGTAGGAATGAATTTTGTTTGTTTGATACTGGCTACGATTCCTATTGTAATTGGTCTGTTGGTTCAAACCTTGAAAGGTTATTTTCATTACGATTTGGGTGTTTACCTTGTTGATAGTTATTTGATTTCCCTTCCAGACTACATACAAATGGTCATGTTGGTATTTGCAGTTCATCTCGTGGTGAATAGCAAGTTTGCTGGCCATGCAGTGGCCATCGGGATTTGGCTGGTCATGATTGTCTTGAGAAACTTTGCAAATTATGATTTCAACATGTTCTTTTTCTCTTACAAACCAAACTATAGCTGGAGTGACATGAATGGTCTTGGGCATTTTGGTGAGCCACTGATTTGGTTCAATGCCTATTGGATGTGTATCGGAATCTTCCTGATATTGTTCTTTAGTATTTTCTACAGCCGAGGTACTGATAGCTCGCTGAAGAAACGATTTATAAGTGCAAAAGGAAAATTATTAAAACAAACTGCCTTGACCTCCTATGGTTTTTTGTCCATAGGCTTACTTTGTGGAGCCTACATATTCAACTCTACAGTTTACCAAAATTCGTATTTATCGAATGATGAAAGTGAAATAAGACAAGTAGCCTACGAAAAACAGCTCAAAAAATATGAGTTCATGGCACAACCCAAAATCACGAAAATTAATCTTAAGGCTGATCTATATCCTAAAGAACGTGACGTTTTCTTTGAAGCGGAAATACAACTTGTCAATAAAACCAATGAAGCCATAGACTCGGTGCACTTTAACAGCTCTGGCTCGACTGATTTTGAAATTCTTTACAAAGGAGTATTATTGCCCTATAGATTCCCTTTGGTATATGCACCACCCAAGTTTCAGATATTTGGCAAAAAACCAGAAAAAGAATGGTATCGCATCACAGCTTTGCCACAAACCATGATGCCAGGAGACACCCTCAATATTGTAATGAAAAGCAAAGTCATCAACCAAGGCTTTCCAAACAGTGGCTTTGGCAGAGAATTAGTTTATAATGGATCTTTTATTGCAGCTGGCGGTATCGAAATCGGATATTCAGCCGGTTTGGAATTAGAGAGTGACGAAAAACGTAAAAAGTATAAGCTACCAGAAAAACTAGAAGAATTACCACCTCATGATGATGAATATGGCAGAAACACCCTTTTGTTTTCAAATGCAGCAGACTTGTTACAATTCGAAGCAACTGTAAGTACTTCACTTGATCAAATGGCTATTGCACCAGGCTACCTCCAAAAAGAGTGGACGGCTGATGGAAGAAGATACTTCCACTATATTCAAGACACACCTATCCAAGCCTTCTTTTCAGTATTGTCAGCATCTTACAAAATGTTGAAAGATAAAACAAAACTTGCTTCTGGCAAAGAAATAGATGTTGAAGTCTACTATCAAGAAGGTCATGAATACAATCTAGATCGCTTTGTCAGTGCTTATAAGGATGGACTAAAATACTTTTCAAATACATACGGCGATTTCCAATTTAGACAGATGCGTCTTTTCGAATTTCCACGTTATGCAGGCTTTGCGCAGTCCTTCCCTAACACTGTGCCATTTGCAGAAAGCTTTGGTTGGATAGCAGATTTTTCAGATCCTAATAGTTTTGACTATGTGTATTTTGTAACTGCTCATGAGTTGGCGCACCAATGGTGGGGGCATCAAATTACGCCAAATTATACACGAGGTTCAAATTTAATTTCAGAAGCTTTGGCCGAATACTCTGCTCTAATACTTACGGAAAGAAAGTATGGCAAAGACAATATGAAGCGCTTCCTTAAAGAAGAGCTGGACAATTATCTCACAGGAAGGACTAGTGAAAGTAAGAAAGAAAACGTTTTCATCAATTGTAATAGAGCCTACCAATGGTATTACAAAGGCAGTTTAATACTCTATGGATTAAGAGATCTGATAGGTGAAGAAGCCATAGACTCTGCATTATACAGTTTCAATAAGGAGTTTGGACAGCGACTGTCGCCACCATTCCCTGGCAGTTCTGATCTTTACAACCACCTTGCTGCAAGGACTCCCGATAGCTTGAAATACTATCTAAATGACACTTGGAATAAGATAACGCTATACGACAACAAGACCAATACTGCAACAGCTGAGAAACTGAAAGACGGACAATACAATGTAAGTATCAAATATTACTCACAAAAGCTATATGCTGATAGTCTAGGTAAAGAGACTCCAGCAAAATACAATGGTGATTATATAGATATCGGCGTCTTTGCCAAAGATACCAAGGATAAAAATGGCAAAGACAAAGTCAATATGCTGCATCTTCAAAAGTATAAAATTAAGCCTGGCGAAAATACAATCACCATTAAAGTAAAAGGAGAACCTGATAAAGCCGGGATTGATCCATTGAATAAATTGATAGATCGTCTTCCTGATGACAATACCATATCGGTGAGTATGAAGTAATACCAAATTTTCCAAAAGGAACTTTTATTCTCCACATTATTCTTTATTTCTGTAGGGTATAACTTATGTGCCATTGTGCATAAGTTATACCCTATTGAAACTTTATCAAGTAAATTTGCCTCCTGTGAATTTAGCCATGACATCTTCGTAAAAAGAAATCTAAGCAAACATCACTGAAAGTCATTGTCCTTGCCATCTGAATAACATAAATCTAACAATTTAAATAAATAATTTAGGAAGAAATCCTTCAACTACTAAAATCATGCCTTTGCGTGCCTAATCTTCAAAATCCAGCCTTTCCAATTCAATGAAATACACTAGAATGCTCATTAACAATATCACATCTACCACAAGGAAAATAAAAATCACAAAAGCCTAAAGTTTAATCCTTAAATGACTTATTTTTAAGCCATAAAGCCAATCTTAAGAGAACTCAAATGATTAAAATCCAAAAGCAATTTCAAAATTATTTAATTATTAATCCTAGACTTGCGGCAACCGTATCATGTACCTATGACAAGATGGTACATTTAGAGATTCGTATATTCATCGGTTTACATTTTATCAAAATCAACTAAAACTAACCATCCTATGAAAAATACAATTTTATTGTCATTGATTTGTTTGATCTAAGTTGCGTTATCCCTTGATGGTCAAGTAAAAGCAATTACGCTTTCAGCGAGTATGTTTGATGAGCACCAAGAGATATCCATGTCTTCCCTTGTTGATGGTTGGATGTTCAGAAAGGGAAATGACAGTACTTGGGCGCAGCCTAACATAGATCTTAAAGATTGGAGCAAAACGGATATGACTGAGTTTTCACCCATTGCTGCAGACAGCAAAGGAAGGATTGAAGGCTGGTACAGAATAAAAATATTGCTTGATAGCTCATTCCTTGGTATACCTTTAAGCATAAATCGACAGCTATCGGCAGCATCTGATATTTATCCAGATGGAAAAAAGGTAGCGTCTTTTGGAAATACAGGAATCCCCTATCAACCATACAATCCAAACTTTCAAAATGTGAATTCCATATCAATGACGTTGGGAGAAAACCATTTATTGGCCATCTACATCGTAGCCTATGAAGCAAGCTTAACTCCCAGAGAGATGAGATTAACTCCAAATAATCTAAAAGCCTTTCTCTTACTCACAGGACCTTTATCAAATGGAAAAGTAGAAAACAAAACGAGAAGTACGCACCTCATTGCATCGTTATGCGTATCCGTATATAGTGTTTGTTAAATATTAAATGATACATTTATGGTGTTATCTTGTAATTCCAATCTCCTCTAAATTCTTTATTGGTTAGATTGATATTATGTAATGTTTCATCATCAATTTTAATTCCTTTTTCATACTCATTTTTATCAGCTTTTGCTTTTATAATCAGC
>JBBRVQ010000135.1:0-7092 GCA_038246735.1 Chitinophagales bacterium | reverse complement strand
GTTTCAAAATCTTTGGCCACCGTGCCTAAGGGTACATCAAGTATGACATCTTCACCACTGGCACCAGTACAATTATTTCCTGAACCATTGACCCCGGAAGTAGCGATAACGTGCTTTTTATATTTTAATACCAGGAGTGTCCAAACATTGGAATTTCCTCTGAGTATGATGTGTCCGCCACGTCCTCCGTCGCCACCGTCCGGTCCACCCATACTATTCATTTTGTCGCGATAAAAATGTGATGACCCTGCACCACCCGCTCCGGATCTGCAACAAATCTTTACATAATCTACAAAATTCTGTTCAGCCATTGTTACTTATGTTTAAGATCGTCTGATGATATAATTGTATAATTGCCTGATTTTCAGCAGGCTTCTTCGATAGCTATAATCAGTCTTTCGAATATTTCTTCAATACTGCCTACACCAGGTATTAGTTTTGATTTTCCTGATGTGGAATAATAATCAAAGACTTGTGCAGTCTCTGACTTATAGACAGCTATTCGATTGCGTATGATGGCCTCATCATTGTCATCAGCACGGCCTGACGATTTACCACGGTTAAGCAATCGGGCTACAAGCTCATTATCGGGTACGTTCAGAGCAACTAATGCAGTAACCTGGGAGTTTTTTTCTTCCAGAAATACATCCAATGCTTCCGCTTGTGCAATAGTCCTCGGAAAACCGTCAAAAATAATTCCGCTGACACCAGGATTAGCATTTACTTTATTTTTCAGCATACCGATAGTCACAGCATCAGGGACAAGTTCGCCTTTGGTCATATATGATTTTGCTTCCAAACCGAGTGGGGTATTATTTCCCATTTCGTATCTGAAAAGATCACCTGTCGAAATATGAAGGATGCCATATTTTTCTATGAGCTTTTCGGCCTGTGTCCCTTTTCCGGAACCCGGTGGGCCAAACAAAATTAAATTTAGCATATGCGAATAAAAATATTGAAGGGTAAAGATACTGCGGTACGATTAAAAAACTTCTTTTTTAAAGCTTTAGTTCCTGACATTAACCATTTATTTGGAAATGATGTCCACGCCAAATAGAAATCTTGATTGCCAGTATTCTGAGTTTGTGATATTATCTATTTTAACGCCTGCCGAAGTGGTGGAATGTACGACTTCCATTTCTTCAGATGTATTGGAAGCTACGATAGCGACATGTGAGATACGATCTTTGTTTCCAAAAAACACCAGGTCACCCGGCATTAGACTCTCTTTTGATTTTTGTTTTCCCATTTTTGCCAGCCTGTCAGACGAACCTGAAATGGGTATGCCGTGCTGTGAAAAAATATATCCTGTAAATCCGCTACAATCAAATCCAGTAGCCGGAGATTTACCACCGGACCTGTAGTTTGTGCCTTTATATCGGATAGCACTATGCACTATTTCTTCTCTTATGGCATCTGAGTTCAGTGGCTTTGATGTTTTGTTTTCGGAAGTAGTGGTTTTGTGGTAAGTATATTTTCTGTCCTCTTTTGATGAATGAGAAGCTTTTTCTCTTTTATTGGCTGTGGAATACTTTCCTGAGCGCTTTGTATTTGTGGACGGGCTACATGATGTAATCATCATCGCCAGGGTTAAGAGTAACACAAATGAAGAAAAAAATCGGCTTAATAAGATCATATTAATATTATATTATATGTAATAATAATTGGTTCAATTTAAATTAAATATTATGTATTATTGTAATATCAAAAATAGTGCCTTAATTTTCATCATGTGATCTTTTGGATTTCGAGATGTGGTGAAAGATCAGAAAACCTTTATCACCTTCACAGGACAATATTCAGCGGTTTGTTTGCTTAGTTCGATACTGTCAGAAGGAATTTCTTCAATATAGGTATCTTTTTTGAGATTGTTTTGTTAAGTATCAAAGCAATTCGAGTTTGGCTGTAAAATGTCTTAGGATTTCTGCTTCTTCTGTTATTTTCATACCCCTGATTTGATCTCGTTCTTCAAATACTTCTATGATCACTTCGGCTACATAATCTATATGGCTTTGAGTATACACTCTGCGTGGTATGGCCAGTCTTACCAATTCCAATGCAGCAGGTTTAAGTTGGTGGTTTTCATCATATTTTCCGAACATCAACGAACCAATCTCCACACATCTGATGCCACCTTTTATATACAAGGCACAAACCAACGCTTGACCAGGATACTGATTGACAGGTATATGCGGCAAAAACTGTTTAGCATCTAGATATACAGCATGCCCACCAGCGGGAAGCATCACTGGTACTCCTGCAGCACTCAATTTTTGCGTCAGATATTCCGTACTCCTGATCCTGTAGTGAAGATAATTTTCTTCCATAACCTCGTACAGACCAATAGCAATGGCTTCCAGGTCTCTGCCTGCCAATCCTCCATAAGTTGGAAAGCCTTCGGTGATGACCAATAGGTTTCTACATTTGGTGGCAAGTTCCTGATCATTCAAAGCAAGAAATCCACCAATATTGGCAAAGGCATCCTTTTTGGCACTCATGGTACATCCATCCGCATACGAAAACAATTCATTGGCTATTTCTTTGACAGACTTGTCGGCGTATCCCGCTTCACGGATTTTGATGAAGTAACAGTTTTCTGCAAATCTGCATGCGTCGATGTACAAAGCGATATTGTATAATTTGCAAATGCGACTTGTCTCTCTTATATTCTCCATACTTACTGGCTGTCCACCACCTGAGTTATTGGTCACCGTGATGACGACCATAGCAATTTGATCAGAACCATGCGTTGTAATATATGATTTTAATGCTTTCGTATCTATATTTCCTTTGAATGGAGCCGGGATGGTAGGTAATTTGCCTTCATCACAGATCATATCGATGCCTTCTCCACCTGCAAACTCAATATTGGCTCTTGTCGTATCAAAAAGTGTATTTGAAATAAAAACTTTGCCATTACCGCCTGTGATACTGAACAATATTTTTTCTGAAGCCCTTCCTTGATGTGTTGGGATGACTACAGCCATTCCCGTGATATCTTTCACGGCACTTTCGAATCGGTAAAAACTTGGGCTGCCTGCGTAAGATTCATCGCCTATCATCATTCCTGCCCATTGGGCGCTGCTCATGGCACTAGTGCCACTGTCAGTGAGCAAATCTATCATGACGTCATCAGAATGTATTAGAAATGTATTATAATATGCATCCTTTAAAGCCTTTTTTCTATAAGCTTCGGTATTAAAATGAATGGGCTCTACAGATTTTATTCTGAATGGTTCTATGATTGTCTTCACCAGACTTTTTTATTTGGGTGTAAAAGTAAGATGAAAAGGGGCGATTATTGATGATCTAAATCATACGAAAGTGTAAATTCGGAGAAAGCCTAATCAAAGTATTTTCCACTCACAATCCTACATTCCTCCTGAACGCACAGCCCAACTCCATAAAGGAATCTGTTTTGGATATGCCAGGAATATTATCTATTTGGTCATAAAGGATACGGCGCATATGTTCATGATTTTTGGCGATGATACGGATGAATAAAGTGAAAGCGCCAGTGATATAATAACACTCAGTGACTTCGGG
The DNA here is from genome assembly GCA_038246735.1 of Chitinophagales bacterium. GTDB lineage: Bacteria > Bacteroidota > Bacteroidia > Chitinophagales > Saprospiraceae > OLB9. Next base: position 3,546 of record JBBRVQ010000135.1, on the reverse strand, counting down.
AATTGCTTTAAGTGCTTCAATGATTCGTTCTGAATTATGATCTTTATCTAATGTAATACCTGTAAACGATGCCCAGTCGTAGCCGATTTTTTTTTCATCCAAGATAGGTTTAATGCCTTTAAGTATGCCTTGTTCGGTTAGTTTTGTCACTCTCTGATGTACCATAGTATTGGAAATTCCTATTTCCTGCGCGATGAGAGAAAATGCCATCCTGCCATCTAGCTCCAGGTGTTGAAGTATTTTGGTATCATAAATATCGAGATGAGAAACAGGTAATTCATTATTCATAAAATATATAATTGACTTTATATGCAATAAAAATATAAAATATGACGCAAATATATGAATTATTATGTCAAAATATTCTTTTTATTAAAAAATGATGTACATTTGTTCTTTTAAATTTTAACCATACAAAAATCATTAAAATCATGTCAACTACCACTACATTGGAATCAGCAAAAGCTCAGGCATTTATTGATAAAGAAAATAAGTACGGGGCCCACAATTATCATCCACTTCCGGTAGTGATAGAGCGAGGCGAAGGTATATTTGTTTGGGATGTCGATGGCAAAAGATATTTTGATTTCCTGTCTGCTTATTCTGCGGTCAATCAAGGTCATTGTCACCCACGAATCATCAATGCTCTAAAATCTCAAGCAGAAAAACTTACCCTGACATCAAGGGCTTTTCACAACAATTTGCTGGGTGAAGCGGAAGAGTATATGGCCAAGTTATTTGGCTTTGACAAGGTGCTGATGATGAATTCCGGTGTAGAAGCTGTAGAAACAGCGATGAAACTCACCAGAAAATGGGCCTATAAGGTAAAAGGTATAGAAAAAGATCAGGCAAGAATACTTTTTGCAACCAATAACTTTCATGGACGTACCTTATCCGTAGTTTCTGCGTCTAACGATCCTTCAGCCAGATTGGGTTTCGGTCCTTTTATGCCAAATATAGACAGTATTCCGTACAATGATCTGAAAGCCTTGGAGCATGCATTGGAATCGAATGCCAATATTGCAGGATTTATAGTTGAGCCTATACAGGGTGAAGCAGGTGTAGTAGTACCTGACGAAGGGTATCTGACTGGTGTGGCTGAGCTTTGTCGCAAGCATAATGTTTTGTTTGTCGCCGATGAAATCCAGACAGGAATAGCCCGTACAGGCAGATTGCTTGCTACTTGCGGCAATTGTAACTGCAGTGCAGGTAAATGTGGTATGAGTCACGAGGTGAAACCTGATATTCTTATTTTGGGTAAGGCACTTTCCGGTGGCGTAATGCCTGTGTCTGCTGTATTGGCCAATGACGAAATTATGCTCACCATCCATCCGGGAGAACACGGATCGACTTTCGGTGGCAATCCGCTGGCATGTGCTGTGGCTGTGGAAGCTCTTAAGGTTGTCATCGATGAAAATCTAGCTGAGAATGCTGAAAAAATGGGCGTCATCTTCAGAGATGGTTTACAAAAAATAGCAGAAAGAAACAGATTGGTCACCTTGGTACGAGGCAAAGGATTACTCAATGCCATAGTGATTGATTCTGAAGAAGATTCTTATCTTGCTTGGAATATTTGTATGGAATTCAGAGAAAATGGCCTTCTGGCAAAACCAACCCACGGTAATAAAATTAGATTGGCTCCACCATTGGTCATCAATGAAGTACAGATACATGAAGCATTGACTATCATTGAAAAATCTCTGAATGCTTTCATATAAATTATTTTTTAGTATTTTTGCAGTCGAAAATTTTATATCATGATAATTCATAAATTTCTGACCATTATTGTAATTTCTGCTTGTCTGCTCAATTGCAAAAATAAGACTGAAGAACAAGCAAAAGTTGATCCCATCCTTCAGGAAGCCCTTACAATACAGGATGAGGCTATTCACACTGGGATGGAGCTTGACAGTATTTTGGATGCCAGAATGGGTGAAGGAAAGTATGCACAAAACATTGATTCGCTTCGACTACTAAAATCAGCTGTGAATGACTGGAGGTACAATATGGTGGAAATACCTGGTGTAGAGCACGACCATAATCATCATGGACACGACCATGACCATAGTCATGATCATTCCACTTCAGAGGCTGCCACACATTTGTCTCCTCAGGATATAAAGAAAGTGCAGATGGAATGGAAAGCAGCCATAGAAGCTATCAAGGAAAATATAAAATAGTACAGATCTGAGAGGTGATGAATTTAAAATCATTTTAGTCCAATATTGACTTGACCATCGATTTTACTTCCTGCTCAGAAAATTCCTTGGAATTGCCACATTGGAAATTGATTTCCTTGTCTCCAAGTATTTTTACAATCACAAAGTCATAGGTTCTTTTACCGTCGTCTGTGGTTTTTTCATATAAAAAGCCATCATCATATTCTTCTACTATTTTGAGAAAAAATGGATTTGCACCAATCGCTTCCTTATTTTGTTGCTTAAGTTTGACCAGATCATTGGTGAAAGCATTTCCCATAAACACTTGAATATCATACCCACTTTGATTTTTAATGGAAACGTCAGACAGACTTCCACTTCCTATTTTTGTCATGTTGACATCGTTGGGAGCATTGATGGTGTAAGGAATGCCATATTTCATCAGGTCAACTGTATTTTTGCCTGAGGGGGATGATTTTTCTTTGCAAGCCCAAAACGAAGCAATTAACAAAATAAGTACCATCAAAAATCGATGTATTTTAAACATAACTTTTCTATTTATTAAATTTTTTTAAATACAAATGTATTAAAAATAAGAATTGAATAGGCCAAAGTGCCTTTAAATACTTTAAAATCACAATTATTTTTTAAATTTAGATGTAATTATTTCGTTGAAAATATTATAATATTGCACCATTTTTTATTTAAATTTATGTAAATAACTTTAAATCAGTATATTAAGTTTATATATGAATTATATTATAAAATAAAATATATGATAACTATTTCATTTTGTTCTTTTTTTGATGCGTTGAACGTCGTAATATTGTATCATGAATTTATCGAAGGAGCAAAAGAGCTTCTAAAAAAATAAAGAGATTTGAGTTTTAAGTTAAATAAATGTAGTCGGGGCGAGTGAGATCCAAACCGACAAATGTATTTTGGATATGTTTATGGGATTATAATTTGTAAATGGTCGCTGGGGGGCGACCATTTTTTTTTGTGCAAAACCTAAATTTTACTAGAAATCTTGAAGATATTTGACAGACTTGATTAGACTTGACAGAGCGACATCAATTTTTTGAAATAATGCTACATTTATAATAAATGTGTAAATAAAAGATAATTCGCTGCACAGCTTACTGAAAGGTTCTGTTTAAAACAACACAGACAATAACCTGCTAATATGTCTTTGTCCAAGCAAATTGTAATGCTTAGATTAAATAATATCTATGTAAAATTGCGAATTATTTACTTCGTCAAAATTGCAAATTTTCTTTATCAGGCCATACCTGCAGAAGGGAAATTCATAGGTGGAACCATACCTGCTTCCGGATCTTCGATAACCCCGTACTGCGCTTCATATCTTTTTATATTGTCCTGTAGG
>JBBRVQ010000134.1:0-7163 GCA_038246735.1 Chitinophagales bacterium | reverse complement strand
GTAAGATCATCCGTGATGTACGAATTTTGAGTCGGCACTATAGTTTCCAAATCCAATACAGATAATACATCCTCAGGTATTGATACTTTCAAGAAGTCAATGGCGTTTTGCTTATCTAACAATTGCTCTTTGATATATTTATCGTGCGACATGCTCATGATACAAAAGTAGTGGATTTTTTTCCAATAGTGGATGCTCTTTAGTTAAAATTTAAAATGATTCAGCACTCCTGATCGTCGAAGTTTTCTTAACTTCGATGCATTATATTTTATGGTCTCCAGACAGGAAATGCCACTTTCCGGAAGGAAGGCTCCAAGACATCCCACCGGTAAATTGCCGAGATGTTGCTTCCAAGCGTCCCCGCTTGAAGCCGCACACAAGCGTCCCCGCTTGAAGCCGCACACAAGCGTCCCCGCTTGAAGCCGCACACAAGCGTCCCCGCTCGAAGCCGCACACAAGCGTCCCCGCTTGAAGCCGCACATTCCCGTGTTGCTTCAAGCGTCCCCGCTTGAAGCCGCACACCCCACTTGAAGCCGCACACTTCCCGTGTTGCTTCAAGCACCCGCTTGAAGCCGTAATGACAAGCATCTACTTCAACCTCACCCTCATCAAATAACTATGTGCTGTCATATACAAATATTTTTCATCTGCATCCAACGCACAGTTGGCCGTAGCTTGTCCTGTATTGATGACCCCCAGCTGACGGCTATCCTGGTTAAATATCAGAATTCCGCCCGGGCCTGAAGCAAACATATACCCCTTTTTGCTGATCTTCATACCATCAGGTAGCCCTTTTTGGGTAGGAATCAGATGCGTAACTTCAGCAAATAATGTGCGTGAAGTAATATTTTTATTTTCATCCATTTCATACTTCATCCACAAGGCATGATCCGGATCTGAATTTGCAACGTACATGATCTTTTCATCCGATGAGAAAGTAATACCGTTGGGTTTAGTGAGCGTGCTGTCAAGCAAAAGGATCGACCCGTCTTTTTTAAGTCGGTACACACCATTAAAGGAAAGTTCTTTGATACTATCCTGATCCTGCCCCGGCAAGCCATACGGCGGATCAGTAAAAAAGATATCTCCATCTTTGGCTATGTAAAGATCATTGGGGCTGTTGAATTTTTTACCCATATATGTTGTAGCCAAAAATTCAAAACTATCCTTTGGCATTGATAGTGGAGCAATCATTCTGGCTACAGACCTGTTGCCATGCTGACAAAGGATAAGATTTCCTGATTCGTCGAGCATTAGACCGTTGGCACCTTCTTTGCCGCCTTTGTCATTGATGATAGTGTAGCCGGAAGGTTTTAAATAGGTTTGTTTACCGTTTTTTTCATCCCATGAATATACTGTATTTTCAGGTACATCTGTAAATATCAATTTATTTTCAGTAGGCAACCAAAGCGGCCCTTCAGACCATTTGAATCCTTCTGCCAATATTTCGATCACAGCATTGGTATCCAGTAATTCCAAAAGTTCGGGGTCATATATCTCTATTCTGGTCAGTGGGTCGGCAGGTTCAGCAGATTTATTCTTACATGATATGATACAAGAACACAATAAGAAAATAAGACATTGAAATTTCATGATAACTGATTTTTATTTTACGTTCATTTTTTCTATAAAAAGATGCAATTTCCACATGTTGAACAAAGATATAGAAGGATTATCGGAAAGAATATTTTTTTTAATTTTTTCTTCCATTTTAGCATAAGTCCATGCAAAGGAATTGGTTAAACCGTAATCGTTGAGTTTGGCATAACTTTTTATCAGTCTGGAATTTTTTATCTTTCCATTCTTATATAGAATTACAAGATTTGAAATGGCATGTTCAGTTTTTTTAATAAACACAGTATTTATTTCCAGTCCGTCGTGGATGACCTGATTATCGATGTGACTGATTGAAATACCTTTTTTCATCAAATCAAGGGCATACAAAAGGTCTTCGTATCCATATCCTTCAACTTTTTCATCAAATAAATTCTCCTTAAATAGTGGTTCAGGTATTAGAAAGTTATTGGATTGAAAATTAAGGTATGGATCTTTATTTCTTTTTTTGGCTGACAATGCTTCTCTTTTTACACCATATTTCCAGTGAAGAATTTTCTTTTTTGCCCGTGGGTTTTTTGTTGTATACTGTCTGCCACCATACACTACCCCTTGCGTGGGCAAATGATCTAGATACTTTTTTATAAAGTCCTTTGATTTGACGGTACTGTCTCCGTCAAGAAAAAGGATATATTCATAATAAGCCGCTTTGCCTAGCCAGTTCCGTATCTTGCTGCGCCCTAGATTTTCCGGCATCTCCGTGTAATTTACATTGATTTTGAAGGCCAGTTCTTTGTTAATTTCTCTGAATTTTTGTTCAGATCCATCATCAAAACAAAGTACCTGATAGTTGATATTCAACTTATTGCATTGTTTTACCAATGTATAGACTAGCGTGCGGACATCCTGATTAAATATGGGAATGACAATGGATAACATACCTTAATTGTACTCTTAAATTGTGTAAAGTAAAAGTATTCTTAAATAAAAGTCACGTGTTTACAGATCAAATTTTAATTTTGAGTGTTTTTTTATAAAATATTATAGATGGAAGTTGTAAAAGACCTTGAAACATTACTTAGCGATAAATCTTTACCGGAAAACATGAAGGCTATTGGACTGAAAGTAGCAGAAGGTAAACGGATCAGTAACGAAGATGCCCTTTTGTTGTTTGAAGAAGGGTCGCTGGGATTTACTGGTAGTCTGGCCAATTATATCAGAGAGAAAAAACACGGTGATAATACCTACTTTAACCGGAACTTCCATATCGAGCCCACCAATATATGCCTGTATACCTGTACTTTTTGTTCTTATTCTAGATTGATCAAGAAGCGAGAGGAAGGCTGGGAATATACCCATGAAGAAATGATGGACATCGTCAGGAAATATGATGGAGAGCCGGTGACGGAGGTTCATATCGTAGGTGGAGTACTGCCACAATATGATGTGAAATTTTATTCCACACTTTTTAAAGCAATTAAGGAACACAGGCCCAAATTACATATAAAAGCGCTAACTCCTGTGGAATATCATTATATCTTCAAAAAAGACAAAATGTCCTATGAAGATGGCATGAAGCTGATGATGGAATCGGGTTTGGATTCTCTACCAGGCGGAGGCGCAGAGATTTTTCATCCGGAGATCAGAGACCAGATAGCAGGTGGCAAATGTAGTGGTGAGCAATGGCTCAGAATACATGAAATATGGCATGAGTTGGGTCGACGGTCCAATGCAACCATGCTGTATGGTCACATCGAAGAATATATACACAGGGTAGATCATTTGGATCAATTGAGACAGCTGCAGGACAAAACAGGTGGCTTTCAGACATTTATTCCACTGAAATTCAGGAATGAAAACAATCAACTGTCTCATCTGACTGAATCCACCGTGATAGAAGATCTTCGGAATTATGCCATATCCAGGATTTATTTGGATAATTTTGACCACATAAAATCTTACTGGCCCATGATAGGCAGAGATATGGCGCAGTTATCACTGGCTTTTGGTGTTGACGATATAGATGGTACCATTGATGACACTACCAAAATATACTCTATGGCGGGCTCTGAAGAGCAAAGTCCGGCATTATCTACTGAAGAGCTGGTCAACATGATCAAAAGGGTAGGGCGTCGTCCGATAGAGCGGGATACTTTGTATAATGTGCTTCAGGATTATAGTGGAGTAAGTTTTGAATCAGACAATGAATATATAGGATATTTGTCGTTGCCAGTGCTAAATTAAGCATCACCAAGTGACAAATAAAAAAAGTCATCCTTCTACAGGATGACTTTCTTACAATAAATTTTTAGGGGTTAAAACCTGAATGATTTGTTAGCGTCGTGACAGGGATTAACTATCTCTTATTTTAGGTCAATTACAGTTCATATCTATTTTGGAACCAAGGTCGTTATTGGGGAAACACATTCCGGACAATACTCTTTGCGGTACGTAACGTTTTAAGTTTGGATCTTTTAAGCCTTTCGCCAAAAACTCGGTAAGATCTTTAATTTCTTCTTCTGTCAAACCTAAGGGCCTGATGAAGGCTGATAGCTGATTATCGGATACTCTTTGATTTTCTTTGATACCATTATTGAAGTAGCGTACTACATCTTCTAGTGTTTCTTTACTTCCACCATGGAAATAAGATCCGCTGTCACCGAGATTATATAATTGTGGTGTTCTGAATTTAAACATATCTTCTGCCCTTCCTGTAAATCCACCACGACCCAAATTTCTTCGGTCTGCCGGGCCAGTTTTGATGCCTCCGTGTTCATACAGGTCATCTACTCCCAATGCTTCAAATTTCATAGAGCCCAGATTCTTTTCAAAATGGCATCCATTACATCCTGCTTTGCCAAAAAACAAAACTGCTCCTTTTTTTTGTTGTTCAGTCATAGCATTCTGGTCGCCTTTCAGCCACATCTGGAATGGAGCCTGATTGGTAAGATTTTGTCTTAGATAAGCAGAAATAGCAAAACTGGCACCTTTTCTGGAATATCTTTCATTTTCAGGAAGGTCAGGAAGTGCTTTGTCAAATAGGTCTTTATATCCAGCAGCAGCAATGATTTCTTTGGTATAATTCATCCTGTGAACAATAAGGCCTTCTATATTTTGACCTTCCAAAGCACCAAGTCTCTGATGATTTCTGGCTGTGCCCGGATCAAACACACCCCACATGGCTTCTGTTCCGGCATTGGGTCCATCAGAACCAAAGGAGCCATTCCACATGGTATTTTCTACATAAGCTACATTGAGGGTAACCAAAGGTCTTGCGCCTTGTGCATCAATACTATCATTGGCATATAATGGGTATTTAAATCTGCTTTCACCCTGACGACCAAAACCAACACCACCATCAGCTATTCCCTGCATTCTTCCTGGTCTGAATCCAGCTTCAGGTACGTGGCAGCTGCTGCAGGTGAAGGTAAATTTTAACTCCTGTGTTTTAGCTTCATTTGCAAAAGCGGGTTCGAAAAATAAGAGTTTTCCCAGTTCAATTTTCTCTTTGGTAAGCGGATTTACAGGAGATTGAGGGATAGATGCATAATCAGTTTCCTCAGGTAAGATATATCTTGCCCTGTTACTGATCAATTTATTGAGTTCTTTATCTGATGTTGATAACTCTTCATGTTGGCAACCAACAAAAAGCAGCAGACAAATCATGGCTGAAAAAGTAATTTTGAAAGTCATAATATCGGGATGGTTTAAAAACAGGCACAAAATTAAGATAATTTACATAATATCATAATAAAAACTTATAGGATCATAAGAAAATGTTTTACGAATAGGGTAGAATCCCCTATAATTTCTAACTTTAAAAAGATAACTATATTTATTATTTTACAAATATTATACCAAATAGGTTGTATTTCAGTGTAGAACATATTCAAACCAGATATTATATTAACATTTGTAAACTTTTTTACAAAAAATGTTAAAGTATTGGTAATTTTAAAAGAATTATTACCGAACCTATTGACAAGTCATTTGATTTGGCTTACTTTTATAAAAATTTTAACCCATGATCATTTTCACAGTAGCCTTGATGATACTCATCATGTTTGGGGACAGGATCCTCAAAGAGGCGTAAAAAAAGCAAAAGGCTGATTTCTTCCCCCGGAAATCAGCCTTTTTTGATTGGAATGACTTTATCCAGCACTTAAATAGTGTTTGCAAGAAAACTTATATTAATTTGACAGACATGTATTTACGTAAAATAAATGTTTGAATAATATTCACAAAAATTTTAATATCACCGATAATAACCTTGTATTGTATCCCTTATACACAATATTTGAGTACATTTGGATAAAATAAGAAACAATGTGAAAAAGATTCGAACAACAAAACAGCCTTGGACGGATAGCAATCGAAGTTACAGAGGTCAGAATTAATTCAAGGGTAGGTGCCTATAAAATTGCATCAGTTTTGTTGGAGATATTCAAAGCACCTCAATATAATGAAGAGATAGCGTCAATATTCCTGTCCATTTTATGAAGGTCAGTTTGGTGTCCACCATCCCTGTCAGATTATACTCCCATTGGTGCAATTTTTTGGGTAAAGCATATATCCAACCAATCGTATCAATTAGGGCTGGTAAAGTCTGAAAAAAGCGGTAAAATGCTCTGGCTAAATTTAAAATAAGAAAACTGTAAAATGTAGTAAAATACCAACCATGAAAATGACTTAAACCTATAGCTGAAAGTAGGGAAATCCAAGATATCAAATAAACTATAGTATAAGTTTTGATCAATGCAGAAGACTTGAAAAGTGATTTTTTAAAATAGAAATACAGCGAAATAAAACCCACTAGAATGGCTATCAAAAAACTTCCGGTAATGCCTTTGTGTTTCGGAAACATGATATATTTATCATAAGTAAATGACAAAGCATATACAAAACCAATAAAAAACCAAAGCCCCTTAAAAATATCGGTATGGAATAAATGATGTATCAAGGTCATCATAAAACTCATTGGTGGCATCGCCATTATATTTGATAATCCCTTTTTGCCAACAACCAGGGAGTCTTGTAAATGCGCTTTTAGGAATGGAATTCCCTTTAAATGAATTTGTAAAATAAAAAATATATCGGATAATGGGAAAAAATGATATTCAATTTAATCAGATTCAACAAAACCAGCAACAAATTTAACGGGCAATCCAATAATGAAATAAATAAAGAAGCCCCTTGTTCTATTTGTGTCAGAAGAGCTACCATTATAAATAAAAAAAATAAGGTCAGCCAGCAGCTTTTTAAAGATATTGATATACTGGAGCATATTGACCCCCTAAAACATAATAAAAATAGTGTGCAAATGTAGGCTCGGTTTTTTGAAATTCTGGTTCATGTTGACCCCTTTACATCTGATTAAAGGATGATAATTTCGGAGCATACTTACCCAATTCATATAGAGAGCTATGCCATTTTATTCAACTAAGATTTACCATAAAATCGCTTTAGAGCCAAAATTATAAGAACTTTGCATTACGACAACGTAATAAAGTGGAGTTCAATTTAAGGGTTAATAGCGTTTAAAAATCGTTTCTTACTAACTCAGTTTTGTTACCAAATCCTTTTATAAAATTTAATGCACTGATAAGATT
>JBBRVQ010000133.1:0-7183 GCA_038246735.1 Chitinophagales bacterium | reverse complement strand
TTCTTCATTTATCTTAATTGAGTCCAGAGAATTCACGTGCCAGGTAGTATCTTAAAATGGTAAAAATAAGTAATCATAATGTACTTTATATCTGGATAAATCAAGAATACAAAATAGGAATATTTTAAATTATAAACAGGTACTTATCAAAGCCATCTATGCCACCCGTTTGAAGTTCTATTCTTTAAAATATTCCCTGACCCTTTGATACATTTCTTCCCCATGAAGATTTTTGGCAACAATAATACCGTCCTCATTAATTAAATAATTGGCAGGTATTGTGGTTATTCTTAATTGTTCAAATAGTGGGGATACATCACCCTGCAAATGGGAGGCATGTAACCATCGGTCTGCGCCATCCTTTTCTATAGCATTTCTCCATCCTTTTTCACTCGAATCCAATGCGTAACCTATGATTTGAAAACCTTTTTGATGAAATTCATCCCATAATGGTACCAGGGTATGCTTATTTTCATGCCGGCAAGGTGCACACCAGGAAGCCCACAGATCGATCAATGTAAGTTTTTCCCCTAGTATAGTATACAATTTTACCGTATCTCCCTTTATCATAGGCATAGGAAAATCGGGAAAATGATTGCCGGGAATTAAAGGAAGTGATGCTGATATTTTACATATTTGGGCAGTCCAGGGATCACCAGGAGATGACTGCTTCAGTTTCATGCAGGCTTGGCTGACAAGTTCAGGCACCCGTTCATAATCTCCTGACGAACTGATCCACCGGAGCGCCAGTGCATTGATATAAACATCACTGATGTCTTTTACAGATTCCATCAGATTATGCTGATAATTATTCAGGGCTTTTTCGTGGTCGATTAAATTGGTTTCGTTTAATTCCTTCTGTTGGGACAAAATGTTGCCATACAATTCAAACCTGGTTTTGATAAGCTGTAATATGATATCATTTTCTTTTATATCCCCTATGATTACAGCATCGTTAAGCAGCTTATCTGCGGAAGATCTGATATTGATATGTTCGGATGTCCGATATATAAAGGGGATATAATTGGACCATTCGGGCTGATCGTTTTCCAGTCGGTTGGGATATTTTTCGTCCGGTTTCTGAATGGTGAGCAAATACATTTTACTTTTGTCAACTATGGGCATTTTTTTAAAAATGAATTTTCCATTCTGATCAATTCTTGCTGAGTCTATCACTTTACCTTCAAAACTTGATGCCAATGCACTGAAAATCAAAGGGTCTATCATATAGATCATAGGATACTTGTCTGAATCTGCCATATCTATGTACCCCGAAACAGGATACTGGCTACAACCCAAACTGATACTTGTCAGAAAAACCGCGACTACTAAGAATTTTAAAGGCATATCATTATTTTAATGTCACAAAGATAAAGCTTGAATTCTTATTCAGATTAACTAATGTTACATATGGATACCTACTGGTCATATTTTGAAACTGGAATCGTATACTTTCGATATCAGGCAATAGCTCGAAAATTTTAAATTCAGCAAGTGTGCGGCAACTCCAATATTTATATATCCTGCAGCATTTTTTTGCTTACATTTTGTCAATAAAGACGACAATACTTCAATGTTGAAAACCTCATCTTATATTACCAAAATATCTTTTGTACATTTGTGCGAATAGAAATTTATTGGTTACAGAATCATGTTTCTTAATCCAAAGACTTAAGTGCTTTTTTAATTTGAGATTCCGAAGATTTTGTTGGGTTCATCGACAGGGTCAGATTGTCTTTGATAATAACTTTTTTTATATCGAACCTAAATTCATTATTACTTTCTGCTGAAATGGCCACAAAATTTACTTTCTGATCTATAGGTAACATGGCTGAATAACCATTTCCAAATATTGGGATAACAATGTTTAAATCAACAAATACTGCAAAAATCAACGTATTATTGTTATCATAACCCTTCGGTAGTACAACTGATGTTTTCGTCAAAGGGCGGTCAAATTTAGTAAAATAATCAATATTTACCCACCTGAAGGAATTCAATTCGAGCCCATAACCGACATTTACAAAAAAATCATTCGAAGTATTTACAACATTGATTGTACCTAATTCATCACCCACAGGTCGCCAGGAGTTTTCAATAGCACTAAATAATTCCATTTGATTATTTGGGTTATCACTACTGACAGATAATGCGATTTTTTTTTGCGGAGCTAACTTCACCTTCCTATTTCCTTGTGATACAGAAAGTAGAAACTCACCGTCAGACTCAATAATTTTATTATCCAAAGTAATGGTAGGAATTCCATATCTAAGAATCTCAGATTTGGTGAATAATTCAGTAAATTCTAAATCAATTTTTCCAATGCATTGGGCTCCATTATCTTCAAATATAAACGAATTTGGTGGTGCCCACAACGTTGTATTATGTATTGATTTGAAATCAAAATTGTCAACAGGAATTGATACTCGCTGTACAATGTCATCAGTTCTTAGCATTTTTTCAATATCATTTACCGTTCCTTTTAAACCTGTAGTAGGATCAAAATCATCAGTGCATGAAAAGGGCACTATAACTGCCAAAGATAAAAAATAAAAAATGGTTGTTAACTTTTGAGCATTCATAATAAAGTGTTTAATATTAGGGATATTTCTTTGAACCTACCTAGAAACGTGACTAGCTAGAATTTTATTACCTTAGATTTGGAAAAGGAAAGATTAATATGCGACTTCATGAGCTTTTAATCAAACCCCATGCCCTTCGTAGTTTCTACCGTTGCCAATTACTCTTTGCATGATCTTAGTGTTGTTATGACTTTGCCATTAAATTTAACCCGAAAGAATGATATAAATTATCTTTGCAAATTATGAGTACATGATATAAAATCGACGTAAAAGTCCTAGATATTCGTCGCAGAAAAGCACGGCATCACAAGTGTTGTATCATCGATGCAATACAGATCGCAGTTGCAAATTTCCAATGACGCTTCATAACTGCTACGATAGTTAATTAGAAAAGCATTTTTAAGCAAAACCCATGCTGCAAATATTATGGTATTCTTACCATTACAACTCAAACCAAACACATTCAATTGTTGCACCATGAATGGTATCCGGGAAGGTATTCTTTTTTACAAATCCACATTTTTGAAGTACATTTTGAGAAGCGAAATTATCAATGTGAGTTATGGCGAATAATTCTTTAATATCCTGTTGTGTTTTTGCATAATCTATCCATGCTTCTGAAGTTTCGGTGGCGTACCCTTTTCCCCAGAATTCAGGTTTGAGTCGATAGCCAATATCATAATAATTAATATGCCCATTGGTCAATGTATTCACCCATTTAATGCCTACCCAACCCATAAATGTGCTCGTTTCTTTTTTTATGACAGCCCATCTGCCTATGCCATTCTCTACATATTGCTGCATGATATTTTCAAGATAAATGTACACTTGATCAATACTCTCTATTGGATGGTTGCCGAGGAAACGCATAACTTCAGGGTTTGAATCCAGTAGAAAAAGATCGGGTGCATCACTTTTTACCAATGGACGTAAAAGAAGTCGTTTTGTGTGTATCGCATCTGTATTCATTCGATATTCGTTTTTATCCTTTTTTCTCTATTTCCTTCAGGCTCTCCATCCTGTTTCTCACCAGAAAATCATCAATGGTCTCAAAGTGTTCCAAAACTCTTTTATCCTTAAACTCAAATACTTTTTCAGCAAGTCCCTGTAGGAAATCTCTGTCATGTGATACCAAGATCAATGTACCATCAAAAGCAAGCAATGCCTCTTTCAAGACGTCTTTGGATTTAATGTCCAGGTGATTGGTAGGTTCGTCGAGAATCAGCACGTTGACCGGTTCCAACAATAGTTTTACCATGGCCAATCTGGTACGTTCCCCACCTGAAAGCATACTCACTTTTTTATCAATATCATCGCCCGAAAACATAAAACATCCCAGAATGGTCTTGATCTGTGTACGGATATCCCCTTCTGCTACTTCATCGACGGTCTGAAAAACGGTCAGTGATGCATCGAGCAAAGAAGCTTGATTCTGGGCAAAGTAACCTACTTTGGCATTGTGTCCAAGCTCGCATTTGCCCTCAAAGTCTATTTCACCCATGATGGCCTTGATCAAGGTTGATTTTCCTTCTCCATTACGACCGACAAAGGCTACTTTCTGACCGCGCTCTATGGTCATATTGGCATCTTTAAAAACCACTTGTCCACCATAGTTTTTATTCATGTGCTGCACGACTACTGGATAATCGCCTGACCGAAGTGATGGCGGAAATCGTAATTTAAGGGCTGAGTTATCTATTTCATCAATTTCAATGATGGTCATTTTTTCGAGCATTCGCTCCACTGAATTGACCTGATTGGCTTTGGAGTATGTACCTCTGAATCTTTCAATAAACAATTGGCTTTCAGCAATTACTTTTTGCTGCTCCTTGAACGCTTTAATCTGAGCTGCCCTACGTTCTTCCCTCAGCACCAGATAATGTGAATAATTGGCTTTATAGTCATAGATCCGACCCATCGTCACTTCTATAGTGCGGTTGGTGATATTGTCAATAAATGCTTTATCGTGTGAGATCACCATCACCGCTTTTGCTTTGTTGATAAGGAAGTTTTCCAGCCAGATGACAGACTCTATGTCTATGTGATTGGTGGGCTCATCCAGGAGTATCAGATCAGGTTTTTTAAGCAGGATTTTTGCTAATTCGATGCGCATCCGCCATCCGCCACTAAATTCGCTGGTCAAGCGGGTAAAATCTTCTCTTCTGAATCCCAACCCAAGCAGCGTCTTTTCGACTTCAGCATCATAGTTGATATCTTCGAGTGAATAAAACTTTTCCCCTAGTTCCGATACACGTTCTATCAGCTTCATATACTCCTGTGAATCGTAATCTGTTCTGGTTTCCAACTGATGATTCAGAAAATTCATTTCTTCACGCATCTCAAAAATCTGCCCGAAAGCCTTCAGTGTTTCTTCAAAAACAGTGCAGTGATCTTCCGTGAGTAAGTGCTGAGGAAGATAGGCTATTACGGCTTCTTTGGGTGCCCTCACATGACCACGTGATGCCTTCTGTACGCCTGCGATGATCTTCATCATGGTGGATTTTCCTGCTCCGTTTTTACCCATGAGGGCAATCTTGTCATTTTCATTGATGACAAAAGTTACGTCACTGAATAAGGTGCGACCACTAAATTCTACTGTTAAACCATCGACAGAAATCATCTAATTATTTTTTGAAGGCGCAAAAGTAAGGAAAATGATGTTACTTCAAAATTTTGAACGACTATCTTACATTATTTCGGATAGAATAATAGTGCATAGTTCTTTAAAAATTTGCGAATAAATAGATTTTTAAACTGACACTAAAGTTTGTTAAATAACTCCAGAAATTCCTCCTTCTTATTGCGTGAAAGCGCGATAGATGCTCCATCTTGCATGATGATGTCTCCGCCTTCACCCCTTATGTAACGTTCCACATATTTCAGGTTGATGATGTGACTTTTGTGTGCCCTGAAAAATAAAGCATTGCCGCTAAGCAATTCTTCTGCGTCACCCAGTTTTTTGGAAAGGAGTATTTTTCGTTTATCCTGAAGGATAAAGTTGCAATAATTACCTTCACCTTCTACACGGACGATATCAGCCAGATTTACGAACTGCAGACCGCTGTTTAATGACAATGCTATTTTATCGGCGATTTTGTTTTTATGGGCTTTTCAAGGAGATCGCTTCATTTATCGGGCAATCATCACCAATGATTTAGAAACTTCAGATACTGATGTGATCAAATACTATAACCAAAGGGGCGCTTCAGAAAAAATATTTGATGAACTCAATAATGACTTCCTTTGGGCAAATATCCCCTTCTCCTTTTTAGAACAAAATACTGTCTTTATGATGTTAATGGCTATGTGTCGCAATTTTTATATATCAATGCTTCATACCATGTCCACAAAAGTGTCCTTTGTGCAAACCACAATTAGACTAAAAAAATTTATATTCAGATTTGTAGTAGTACCAAGTAAATGGGTAATAAAAGGTGGTCAAAAGACAATAAAACTCTTTACCGACAAGCCATATCATCTCTTAAATTAGATAGATAACACACCTTTCACTTCCAGTAAAGGGAGAAGCAAGCCTAATACGCAAATATATAATGTTGATTATCATTTAATTGCGATAAATAAAGAGTATTTGTAAACGAAAATGAATAAAACCATATAGACATTAATACAAACTTCTACCCAAGGCAAGACCTATAGATGATAATTGGAAAAATCTAAAAAAATGCAAAAAAATTTCAACCTGTCAAAACAATTTATTCAAAATTTAGCTCATCAACTTATCCAAATTTCATGCTTACGGATTTAAGGAATAATATTTTACCATTAAATAACATGGATGAACATGGTGTTAAAATAGTATCGCTGAATAATGACAGATTGCCATTCACTTGCAGACTTGTTAATGGAGTCATTGTACCCACTCCCACATTACCCACATTAGCATTATAAATATTATTACCAGACACTGCCCAGTTGCCGCTGCCAAAATTGTCCAGACTTCCATAATGCGAATTCGTAACCTGCCATCTACGCATTGTTTTATCATATTGTAATGATACATTACCATTGGGATAAATGGCCAAGGTTGTTCCTGTACTTGTAATGATTCTCATCGTATCTACAGCCGTTAAATCTTCATTATAGACTTCCATACTATGGCCACTTCTATTGGTCAGTGTGATGCTTCGTCCATCATTTCCAGCTTTAATAACCGCTAGGATAAAATTTCCAGTTGGGCCATATAGTTTATAATTGGTTGCTTTATTGGTATTGACATTCAAATCATAGGTATAGCCATCTGCTACCAATATAGAGTCGAGCCTTAAAGCAAGATCCCCTTTTACATCTAAAACAGATTTTGGATCAGTATTATTGATACCTATATTTTGTGACTGTGCGACAACATAGAAAAGAGATACTACACTTGAAATAATTATTTTCCTGATCATAACCTGATAAATTTTGATTGTTTTAGCAAAGCTAAAATTTTCAGGTATCGTAGTTTAATAGGATTATATAAACTGCGATTTTGAATATGTGTAGTGCAATTTTTAGGTCTGTATATCTAAAATTTTACCTTACAATGAAAATAAGATAAATGTCCACATAATCCACGCAATAGTGGTTGTCATTGATCAGAT
>JBBRVQ010000132.1:0-7186 GCA_038246735.1 Chitinophagales bacterium | reverse complement strand
CGATTGTGCTTCCTGCCATAGCCAGAATGCATGGGCGCCTTCTTCGTTCAATCACAATACTTTCTATCCGTTGTTAGGTGCGCACGCTACGATTGCCAATGACTGTATTGCCTGTCACAACGGCAATTATACCAATACGCCTACCACCTGTGTGGGCTGCCACAACACTGATTATAACAATACCACCGATCCTGACCATGAAGCAGCACAATTTCCAACGGATTGTGCATCATGCCACTCTCAATCTGCATGGGATCCTGCTACTTTTAATCATGATGCCATGTATTTCCCTATTTATAGCGGTAAACATGATAATGAATGGGATCAATGCATTGAATGCCATATAAATCCTAATAATTATGCTATTTTCAGTTGTATCAATTGTCATGAACATAACAACCAACAAAATGTAAACAACGACCATGATGAAGTAAACGGGTATCAGTATAATAGCAATGCTTGTTATGCGTGCCATCCAGATGGTAGCAATTAAATATATTAAAATGAAATTTATATTATTTATTTTGTTTTTATTTTCTGTACCTTTCTCGGTGTTTGGCCAGATTATAAAACCAATGAATGAAGGCAAAGTCTCCTTTGTAAGCAGTAAAAATGTATATGTTAAATTTACTTCCACTGAGGGTATAAATACCGGTGATACTTTATATATTTATCAAGCAGATATATGGAAGCCGGCTCTGATTGTTAAACAAAAATCTTCAACTTCCTGTGTTACAGAAAATATTACTGATATCAAATTCACTTCAGGTCAATCAATAGTAACATTCATCAAAGAAAAAGAAGAAAATAAAAAAGAAATTGAAGATATACAAGCTGCTGATATTGTATTACCGGCTTCCACACCTGATATCATCGATACTGATAGTTTAAAATCGATCTCCAGAAAACAGTTATTAAATGGCAGATTTACTTTATCCACCAATGCCAGTTTAAACCCTGATACCAAATCTAGCTTTCAAAGAATAAGAGCAGCTTTCTCCTTAAATATACAAAATATAAACCAATCTGCTTTTTCAGCCCAAACCTACATCACTTATCGGCACAGATACGGCATTGACCAGTCTAATATAGGGTTTTATGATGATTTTAAAATATTTACCCTTGCTCTACAGTTTGCACCCTCTGATAAATTCCAAATGTCTTTTGGCAGAAAGATCAATAACAATATTGCTAATTTGGGAGCAATTGATGGTTTACAATCTGAATACCATTTCAATAGTTATACATTAGGCGCCTTTTTAGGTACGAGACCTGACTTTACAGACTATACATTTAATGCCAAATTACCACAATTTGGTGTATATTTTGTAAGGAATGATCAATCAAAAAATGGTAGCGCTCAAACGTCCATTGCTTTTACTGAGCAACAAAATGATTTTAAAACGGACAGAAGATTTATATATTTTCAACATAATAATTCATTGCTAAAAAATCTAAACCTGTTTTTGTCTTCTGAATTCGATGTATTTAAAAAGGTAAAGGAAGATATATCAAATAATATAAGACTAACAAGTGTTTATGCTTCCATTCGCTATAGGCTCAGAAAAAACCTGTCTTTTAACGTATCTTATGATAATCGTAGAAATATTATTTTTTATGAGTCCTACCAAACTTTTATTGATCAGTTACTGGCGCAGGAAACCAGACAGGGATTCAGGTTTCAGGCCAATTATAATCCTTTTAAGAACATCACCGTCAATGCATCTGCGTTTTACAGGTATCAGGGAAGTAATCCCATACCTACTAAAAATTATGTAGCAAATATAAATTTCAATCAATTGCCTGGCATAAAAGCTTCTGTATCTGCCTCTTTCAACCTTCTTGAATCCTATTACTACAAAGGTTCAATTATAGGCGGAAGGATAAGTAACAATTATTTAAAGGGTAAATTAGCTGCTGAACTAAATTACAGACACGTCAATTATACATTTTTCAACTCAGAATCATCCTTACTGCAACATATTGCGGGTATGAATCTAAGTCTTAATATTTTTAAGAAAACATCGCTAATGGTTAGTTATGAAGGAACATTTGAGCCAACTAACACATATCACAGATACTTTATTACCTTTGTTCAAAGATTTAAAAACTGATTAAAACATGAATTTTTCAAATAAAATCATTTTATTTTCCATTATACTCCTATCGATGGGGTGTGATTCCAAGCCCAAAGTGATCGTTGCTGATGTTGCTTCATCAACAACAGAAAATCAGTCTGGGACGGGAGAAAATGTATCTCCAAACATGGGAGCACCTATAGGTTCTTCAGGAGTCTCAGCCGCTGATGTTCATCAGGTTGTAGCCAATGAAGTACTTCAAACTGAGAGATACACTTATCTGAACGTGACTGAAGGAAATCAAACTTTTTGGATTGCCACAGCTAAAAAGGAAGCTTCTAAAGGGAAAGCATATTTATATAAAGGTGGCCTGATGAAAACCAATTTTGAAAGTCTGGAGTTTAAACGAACTTTTGACACCATTTATCTGGTGGGAAATATCATCGATGCGACAGAGCACCCGGGTGGAAATATTGCAGGAACGGCGCCCGAAGGCCTATCTTCTCCTACTTCCAATAACGCCACTACCATGAAACCTGTGAAAGATGCCATCAAACTGTCCGAGCTATTCAAAAACAAAACAAAATATGACGGACAGGTCATCACTGTAAGCGGTACTTGTGTTAAAGTCAATAATGGAATCATGGGACGCAACTGGATTCATATCGAAGATGGGTCAAAGGCCAATGGGAAAACACTTGACCTTACCGTTACTACCAATATTAGTATTCCCTTGGGAAGTAAAATTGCCATGACTGGAAAAATAGCACTCAATAAGGATTTTGGCGCTGGATATAAATACGATATCATTATGGAAGATGCCGGCGGCATATGATGTAGTAGAGTTAACATAAAATATTTTTTATGTACAAGCAAATACAATTTCTGGGACTGATGGTTGTTATGAGCCAAATGGCTGTTGCACAATCTCCACACGGAAAATTGTTGAAAATTGATTGTTCAGCATGTCATACTTCTGATAACTGGGGCAATAATGAAAAATATAGTAGTTTTGACCATAATTCAACAGCATTTGTACTACTGGGCCAACATAAGGAATTAGAATGCAGAACATGTCACAAATCTTTTAATTTTAAAGATATTAGTTCAAATTGTGTGGACTGTCATGCAGACATTCATCAACAAACAGTAGGTATCGATTGTGCCAGATGCCACACACCAGTCACCTGGGTGGTCGAAAACATTACACTAATACATGAGCAAACTTCTTTTCCTTTGATGGGTGCACATGCTACCGTCAATTGCAATGCATGTCATCAAAGCGAAACAAATGTAAGATTCGGCCCCATTCATCCGGAATGTATTTCATGTCATAAGCAGGATTATGATATGGCAAAAAGTCCTGATCACAAAAATATTGGTTTTTCTACAGATTGTTCGATTTGTCATAGACAGACCAGCATGGATTGGTTAGGTGTTGGTATTGTCCATAGTTTTTTTCCACTTCAGCAAGGCCATCAAATCAGTGATTGTAGTCAATGCCATAAAACGACCAATTACAACGATATCAGTCCTGAATGTATTAATTGCCATCAGAATGATTTTAACAATGCAAAAAATCCTGATCACACCCTATTTCCTACGCAGTGTAATTTATGTCACACCTTGGCTGTAGGATGGATGCCTGCAACCTTCACCAACCATGACAGTCGATTTCCTATATATTCAGGTAAACATAAAAATGAATGGGACCAATGTATAGAATGCCATATCAATCCAGGAGATTTTACTACCTTTAGTTGTGTGAAATGTCATGAACATAATAATGCTGGTGAATTGGCTAAAAAGCATGATGAAGTTAGTAATTATCAATTCGAAAGTAATGCTTGTTATGCCTGTCATCCAAAGGGAAATTAACTAATACAAAAAATAATGTATAATTATTGTTCAATATTTTAAAAAAAAATCAAAAATAAACAGCCTACATTTTGTCCATTATAAATCTTTTTTCAATTTCTGCATTATCAATTCAGCCAATGATGGCCCAAACGGCAAAAAAGATGTATTCAGCAAAAAAAAACACCCAGAAATTCATATAAAAACGGGTGACCGAGGCAGGTTTGTCCAATTTAACAAATATGACATTGACAATAAATAAAATAGCAGCAATCACATGGCAATACAACAACAAGTCCACATCAGCAATAAATAGTCTGTACATGGCAAAAATATACGCTGAAAATACTAAAAATACACCGCCAAACAAAGCAACTTTTGGCGAAAATGTCAGTGCAAGCGTTTTGAAATGATATCGGGCGTCACCCAAAGTATCGGGCAAGTCCTTAAACCATGCAATTGCTATACTGAAAGCAACTACAAAACCGGTTAGTATCCACAATTCATTGGTGAAGATCTGAAATGGCGATGCTAAAATCACCTGCCAACTTATTTGTCCAGTCGCATAAGAGAAATGAAGAAACATACCCACATTTACCAATATTCCCCTTACCACAGTGATGGCCAGTGCTGCGGGCAAATGATGCTTTTTTAGCTGAATAGGGGGAACAGAATATGCAATTCCTATCAGACATATCAATATGATGAGAATACCCAAAACAGGTCCTGCATAAAATGCACTGATCAAAGAAATAGTCAAACTTGTCCAGATAATAAGGTATGCGTTAGAAATGGTCAAACTACCATCAGCAAGCGGAAGTTTGGGTTTATTGATTTTGTCGAGGTCAACATCTATGATCTGATTAAGCCCTACAATAAAAATATTGCATGCTACTCCTGCAAGGACCGTCAGAAATAATACATCTATATTAGCTATATAAACATCATTTTTTAGTGCAAGCAACCAAAGAGTGACGATACTGATAACAGATCCGATAATGGTGTGCGGTCTGCTGAATTTCCATAAAATTTGCATTGCTTTAATCATGGCTACCTGTTACTTTTATGGTGATGATATAAGTCGGGAAAGTGAAATGTTCGTGCACTGTAATCATTTCTGTGTTCTCAAAATGTGTTTTAATCCATTGAGTGTATTCTTTTCTGGTTTTTGACTTTAAGATCGAGATATACCCATCTATCAGGACTGTTAGTATGTTTATTGGAATGATATAAGTAAAGAGCATTCGTTTCCATTCAAAAGGTTTGATCAGTGGAAATAGAAATAAAACACCCAGCGTAGAAGCTAATGTCACTATTATACAATGCAAAAAAGTGGGCTGGACAATCTCCACAATCAATAGATTTCCACGGTTTTTTATAACTTTTTGAAGTAAATTTTTTTGATCTTCGGCTTCAAAATGATGAAATGCATTATACATGGTATAGTATTTTTGGGAAGAGATTTTCAAGGTGGAAATATCATTGGCTTCCTGAGGGTAGTGTACGCCTTTTTCAGTTTCTATCTTTTGTGGGTACTTATCAGTCAAAGTGGTGGTCAATTTATTTTTATTAATATTTTTGTGTACAAAAATGGCCGGAAATCCACTTCCACTGCACAGATCTTCTATATTAGTAAAATTATGTTTGTCCAGATCATCTTTGATCAAATCAACTACCTTATCATACAATCTCATTCTACTCACCATAATACCGATATACTCCATCTGATATTTTCTAAGTAGAGATGGAAACCAATTATAATCTTCAAGTTCTCTAAAAGCCATAAATTTATTTCAAAACATCATGAAGGAAAGTATAATGGAAGTAACCTGAATCCGTGCATTTAGTTTTTTCAGAAGTAAAAAAATGATTTTATTGATCTTTTGATCTTTTTATTTTTTAGCCTTAGGAGAACATGGACTTAGCATATTTTTTTAATCTAAAGTAGCAATACGCTAACATTCCTATAGAGAATAAGCCTGCCTGCTCACAGACTCGGGTAGATGTAGGGAAGAGTTTGATTGCTTTCCTGATTTGCCCAAAACCAATCAAAGGAATTCCAACGCTCAACATTTGCAGCTGACTTTAATAATTTTTCAACCCAAATTACAACCTTTGGATTACATATTATATTACCTTACTACCTATCTAAAAAGTATATGTATGCCATCTTTCACGGGACAAGTCTTTGAATTGTATTTATGGGCGTCAGGACTGATCCTTCTGACCACTCTTCTGGTGAAATTTGCGGTGGAGAAACTGAATTTACATGGGGAGACTGGCAGGAAAATTCTGCATATCGTTGCTGTACTGACTTGTGGTTATGTAGTCCAGCAAACTGAACAAACTAACGGATTGGCTATTTTATTCATCATATTTTTTGTAATATTGCTATTTGTTACCCATTATGAATTGCTTTTACCTAACGAACGAAGAAGTTATGGTATCGCCCTTTTCCCATTAGCATTTGGTGTACTTTTGCTTACACCGATACTAAAAGACGCCATATTATTTGGTATAGTCACTTTAGGTATAAGTGATGCATTGGCAGGGTGGGCAGGACAAAAACTGAACTTCAAAAAATATGTTTTTTTATACGAAAAAAAATCCTGGCTTGGTTTTTTTGTATTTTATATCTCCACGATATTGATCAGCGTGATATTTATTGGGTTCAAACCTGCTATTTTGATACTGGCTCTGATACCTGCATTAAGTGAGTTGTTTTCATACAGAGGGAGTGATAATTTGACTATTCCACTTGTATCTGCTTTTTGGTATGAAACATTACAGGGCAGAGTTATTTTGCCTATCCACTGGTATGTGCTTTTTTTCATGATTGTTTTACTTATATTGGTGGGAAGGAAAAAGTGGCTAAACTCATCAGGAATGGCTGCTGCTCTATTGTTGGGTATCATAATATTGTTTGCTGGCAATGTAAATTTTCTGATTCCCATCGGAGTGTTTTTTATCGCTGGAAGTATTACGTCTGGTCTGAACAAAGGACAAAAAGATGCTACAGGCAGAAATGCATTTCAGGTTTTTGCCAATGGATTGGTGGCTATGACCTTTCTTTGGATATATGCAGTAACAAAAAATGACATATTATTAATAGGATATTTGGTCTCTATTGCCATTAGTTTTGCCGATACCATGAGCAGTGACATCGGCATGTATTTCAAACGTAAAACCTATGATATCTTAACCTTAAAACCGGTGACGGCAGGACATTCAGGATGCATTTCAGATTTTGG
>JBBRVQ010000131.1:0-7230 GCA_038246735.1 Chitinophagales bacterium | reverse complement strand
TTAACTTCATTGTCGAAGATAAACCCGGACAAGGACAGTTTGTGATACTGCTTGGAATGTCCGGTTGCGGTAAATCTACCATACTCCGTTATATTTCAGCGTTGCAAAAGCCTACAGAAGGACAAGTGCTGGTCAAAGGGAAGCCAGTTGATGAGAAAACGCACATCAGTATGGTTTTTCAACAATATTCATCTTTGCCATGGATGACAGTTTTGGACAATGTGGGGCTTGCTTTAGCATATCAGGGGGTCAGTAAAAAAGACAGAGATGAAAAAGCCATGGAGCTGATTAAATTGGTTGGCCTTGAAGGGCACGAAAAGAAATATGCCATGTATCCGACACTTTCAGGCGGACAGCTACAGCGTGTGGCAATAGCTAGAAGCATGTTGGCAAATCCTGACATACTTTTGATGGATGAACCTTTTGGGGCTTTGGATATCAAAACGAGGATTCAGATGCAGGAGTTGTTGTTGCAACTTTGGGAAAAGTTTCATTCCACAGTGGTCTTTGTTACCCACGATATCTCTGAAGCAGTATATTTGGGAGATGATATTTATATTATGAAATATGCTCCTTCCAGGATTGTTGAGCATATTCATATTGATCTTCCATTGCATAGGACAAGGGAAACCAAACGCGATCCTCTTTTTACGCAGCTAGTACATCATGTTGAAGATGTAATGATGAAGGTGAGTAGTGATAAATGATTTTTAACTTTTAAAGAATTATAATAAAATGAAGATAGTAAAAGGAGGTAAAAAAGAGTCAGATAATTTTGATAACCATAATTATAAAGAAGCTTTCCTAAGTATCTTAAGACAATTTCAAAAAAAAACTGAACCAATGACAGAAAATTTCCACGTTGCTGTGATAGCTTGGAATATTGGTAATATAAAAATACAAGGAGTTCCGGGATTTGAATTTTTGATGGAATCTACCAAAACGTCCTCTGGTCTCACAAAGAAGGAGTGGAAATTGATGAAAGAAATGCTTGAGTATAGGATAGGACACTTCAGTGATATGCCTTTATTTATTAAAGATATTCATCATGCAGATAATGAAGAAAATTTATATTTGGAAATTATTGATATGCAAGAGTTTATAAAAAACGGACCACAAGACCTTCAGGATGATGATAATGATGATGATTTTGAGGATGACTTTGACGAAGAAGATATGGAACCTGAGATTCTATTACACCAGGAAGGAATAATCAACAGAGATGTTATCATTGTTACCCCAACCGATGAATATGCAAAATTAACAGGGGCTGATAAAAAGGAATCGATTTACCTTATACCTGAGTTTTTTGATTTTGAAATGGAATATAAATCATGGCTTAGAAAAAATTTTAAGCCTATTTTTGAATTGGAACTTAGTAATATGGATGAGGATAAGCGGCCCAAAAAGCTAACCATCACCTTATTTGAAAAATTTTTTACAGTCAAACGTATAGAACTAGGTTATGATCTTTTATCAGAACCAATATTTAAAGCGTAGGAAAATTTTAGTTTCGCTTACTTCGTTTGTTCTGTTTGTAGTCCATAAATAAAAATTCCCCTAGGCCTTCCAAAGAGGAGTAAAAAGCTTTGCCGTTATTTGCTTTTGTAAACTGATCTACAAAATTGACCAGATAAGGATCCCTTGCTATCATAAATGTGGTAATAGGGATGTTTATCTTTCTGCAATTGACGGCCAATGCCAGCGTCCTGTTCAGGATTTTTCTGTCAAGCCCAAAACTATTCTTGTAATATTGATTTCCTTTTTTGATACAAGTCGGTTTACCATCTGTAATCATCATGATCTGTTTATTCGGATTTTTCCGTTTTCGAAGTATATCCATGGCCAGTTCTAAACCTGCTACAGTATTGGTGTGGTATGGCCCGACCTGAAGGTAAGGGAGATCTTTTATTTCGATACTCCAGGCATCATCTCCAAAAACAATAATATCGAGGGTATCTTTTGGATATCTGGTGATGATCAATTCCGAAAGAGCCATAGCTACTTTTTTAGCCGGAGTAATCCTGTCTTCACCATACAATATCATGGAGTGTGATATATCTATCATCAAAACCGTACTCGTCTGACTTTTAAAATAGGTTTCATGGATTTGCAGATCTTTTTCTGTAAGTTTAAAATCATCCAATCCATGATTAATTTGTGCATTTTTGAGCGTTTCAGAAATCGAAATATTATCAAGTTTATCACCAAATTCAAAAGGACGCAATTCAGAAGTAAATTCATCTCCTTGTCCGGTCATTTTTGAGGTGTGATTGCCTTGTTTAGATTTTTTAAGTTGATCAAAGATATCATCCAATGCCTGCCTTCTCAAAGCAATTTCCATTTTTGATGTAGGATTATATCCTAATTTTCCATTGCGATTTTGTTGATTGATTAGTCCTTTATCTATTAGATCTTTGATGAAATCAGCAATACCATAATTTTTATCTGTAAGTTTATAGTGTTTATCCAGTTCTGTCAACCAGGAAATGGCTTCTGCCACATCACCGGATGTATGGACCAATAGGTCTTTAAAAATTTTAAAGAGACGTTCGAAGGGATCTGTTTCTCCTTCAGAAAAATAATCGCTGAATTTCCAACCAATCATATAAATAATGAATAATATGAGTGCTTAACGCAAAATGAGCAGGAAAGTTGTTAAACCAAGATGATCAAACTAAATATATCAAACCGAAATATAGAAGAAAGTTTTGATTAAATTTCTTCAGATTTTTCATGGATTTTCCAGGTGTGATCGGCCAGTAATTCCACTTTAGCGAGGAAAGTATAGGGGATGCTTCTGCCCCATTCGAGTGGGGCAACCATGGAAATTGTCCAGGTTTGATCTTTTTTCTGATATAAATAATAAACATATCCCGGCACAGGTTTAAATCCGCAATCAGCTTTGTAAATTTTTTCTGAAATAGAAATTCTATCGTGAATAGCTTGTGCTTGTTTGATGAGAGTTTCTACTTGTTCTTTGATCTGGTATAATTGCTGTTCAGTCTGTTGATACATTGCCTTCATGGCTACTCCTTTTGTTTTTCCTTTATCCAGCGGTCTGATAATGGCACTACCTACATGATGCGCATAAGGAAGGAGATGAGGTGTTTCACTGACTTTGTCAGGATGGATGGGATTGATAATATTTTTTACAGGATCCATTAAGTATTAAATATTCATTGTAAGCTAAATACAAAAATGATTTTAAAAGGTTGCTGATTACTTAATTTATATCGCTATTTTATAAATTCGAGCTTTATGTTCCATTCAATTTTACAAAAAATAAAAAAGGTGACCAACTACTACATTGGTCACCTTTTAATTCTTTAGAAATTTATAAAATTTATTAAAACATAATAAACTTAGATCTTGCTCCACATTGAGCTTTTGCGAAATATCCAATTCCCCAATTTAGTTCAAATACAACACCTGCAAAAGCAACATTTGATTTTTTATATCCATCTGCATAAACAGATGCATCTCTTAATGGTGCGTTAACATTTGCACCTGCTCCTTCGTCACTAACAAAATCAGTAAATCCATATTCAAATCTTAAACCAAGAATACCACTGAATCTGCCATCATTTCCCATAAGGTTAGCTCCGAAACCAATTACTCCAGCAATATTATTTTTGTTATAACTTGATGATCTGTCAGTTACGCTACCTTCAATATTGTCTTCCACTTTATTAACAAAAGAGATCTTGGGTCCAATTTCGAAATAACCCAGATTTTTTGCATTTCTGAAAAGAGCATATACATCCCATGATTGCCAATTTATGGTTGGAATAGTGGTAGAGCCGGTTTTTTCAAATTCCTGTTTTGCTGTATTCCTCATCACATCAATAGAAAGGCCATTGTACCCAAAATTAATACCAAGTTTTCCTCCAAATGAATATCCTGTAGAAATATTATAGTCATATTTATCATTGTCAGAAGCTGCAATAGCAGAATTATAAAATCCTGACGCACCATACTGTGCTTTTAGTCCGATATCAAACCAAACGATTTGTTTTTGACCAAACATCTGTAATGTGGCAAATAAAGCCGCAATCGTGAAAAAATGTCTCATTTTAAAAAGTAATTATTGAAATTTGATAAAAAGTGATTACAAGCTCAAAGATAGAGTTAATTTTAATATGTGTAATTATTTTATAAGCAAAATCATGTGAACGATAAAAATTGGGGTGAGTTCCTTTTTTCATATCGTCGAAATAGTTTTATTTAGAGAAATAAAAAAAAAGCTAATTGTGGCCTTAAATCATACTTCATCTATGGTTGGTTTTGCAAAAAAAAAATAGGTAGCTTCCATAAAATGAACCACTTTTATTTATTGATTTTAAAATTGTATACCTAACTATAAGGATATGAAATACATAATATTGAATCATTCATTATTCATATATTTGGCTACTTACCAAGGAAACTGGTATTTACAAGATATATTCCAAACAATGTGATGAGACAACCCAGAAAAATAAAAAAGCTCAGCGGTTCGCCAAGAACTACCCACCCAGTGATCAAAGCCACCAAAGGATTTATATAGGCGTAAATGGATGTTTGCTCTGTAGGAAGATGCTGTAAAGCATACAGATAGCAACTAAATCCTATTATCGAACCAAAAATAACAAGATATAATATAGCAAACCAGGAAATTGCTGGTATCTCAGAAAGTTGCATAAAACCAGAGTCAAATGAAGATATGGATACTAAAATTATTCCTGCCAAAACCATCTGAAAACCTAATCCGAAATATGGATTAAAAACTTTTGCATGCTTTTTTGTATAAAGTGTTCCAAATGCCCAGGACAACGTAGCTGTCAATGACAGGAAGATACCGAATCTGAAATCGGGATTGATAAAGTCTGCCAGATGATCATAAAAAATGACACATATCCCGGAAAATCCTATCAAAACGCCCGCAATTGCTTTTTTAGGTGGTTTTGTATTACCGTTTGCATATCCAATAAGTACAATCCATAATGGGAAAATGGCACCGATGATACTCGCAAGTCCAGCCGATATGTATTTTACTCCCCACGTACTTAGCCCGTTACTCATTACAAAATTTAAAATGGAAAGGACAATTAATGGTACAAAGTCAGATTTTGAAGGTAAAGGGTATTTTTTATACAAAAAAAATAAAAGATAACAGCTTCCTCCGATGATTTGTCTGATACCGGACATCTGTAATGCAGGCATATGCATTACGCCTTGTCTGGATACTACCCAAGTAGTTCCCCAGACGAGTGAGACGATCGCTAATGCCAAAAGTGCTATGAAATCAGGGTCTTTTTGCTTTATTTTTTTAGGATAATAAAGAAGTAAACCATTGATAGTATCTGTGATAATCCATTTTCTGATTTTCTTAAGCTGACTCACCAATTTTTGCGCAAAGCTAATATTTTGTATTTAATCGCTTTATATTTTGATAATATCATATTGGTTTTCCTAAAATCACTTACTTTTGGTTTAGTGATATATGAGTAAAGAGATAAATATACTAAAAATTAAAAATCTGAATATCAGATATAATTCTTCTGAAGGAGTCAAACCCATATTGAAAAATATTTCTTTTTCCATCCCAAAAGGAAAAACAGTGGGTATCACAGGAGCTTCAGGGAGTGGCAAGTCTATGACAGCACTGAGTCTCATGGGTCTTACCGATAGTATAGATAAAATTGATGTTTCAGGTGAAATATATTTTGAAGGCGTAGATCTCGGTAAATTGTCTGAAAATGAGTGGATAAAATTAAGAGGAAGACGTATTTCAATGATCTTTCAGCAACCACAAGCTGCCTTAAACCCACTAATAAAATGTGGGAACCAAATCGAAGAAGCCATTCTAACCCATTCTCCCAACATGGATAAAAAGTCCGCATTCAATAAAACCATTGACCTTTTGCACCAAGTTGGTTTGCACGATACCAAAAGGATTTATAATGCTTATCCATATGAACTTTCAGGTGGGCAGTTGCAAAGAGTGGTTATAGGCATTGCCATTTCAAATGAACCGGATATTATCATAGCTGATGAGCCAACTTCATCACTGGATGCAGGAAATGCAAACGAGATACTAAAGTTGCTCAAAAAAATCCAATCAAACTTTGATATCACTTTAATTTTAATAACTCACGACATTCGTGTCTTACATGACATTTCAGATCAAATCATTTTGCTTAGAGATGGAACTATTGAGGCTGATTTTGTCAATAAGAGTACGTTATTGAATGATTGTTCAGATTATACAAAAAAATATCTTGAATTATCCTCATTAAAAAGGGAATACAGGAAAGTCGCTTCTTCTGATCATCCAATATTACTTGATGTCAAACATGTTAGTCAAACATTTACAACATCAAGATTTTTTCCTTTTTATGCCAAAGAGAAACACACAGTATTATTTGATGTCCAATTAGAATTAAAATCAGGAAGTATGCTGGGAATCCTGGGCCCATCTGGCAGTGGTAAAACTACATTAGGAAAGATAATCTCCGGCATAATTGATCCAAGTGAAGGAATGATATTATTTAATGGGAAAGTTGTCTCCAAATCAAAGATATCTTTGGATAAAGCATTGCGTAAAAATATTCAATTGGTTTTTCAAGATTCCTACTCTAGCTTAAATCCTAAACAAACTGTTGGTCAAATTTTGAGTGAAGTTATACATTTTTATAATTTAGCCACTACGGTACAGGAAAGGGACAAAATAATCGAACACTTAATGAATCAGTTATTGTTGGATAAAAATACGATTTTGCAGCAATATAATGTCCAGTTATCAGGCGGTCAACGACAAAGAGTAGCACTTGCAAGAACCTTGTTACTAAAACCGGAGATAATTATTTTTGACGAATCATTGTCGGCATTGGATCAATTAAACCAGAAAAACATCATTGAATTAATTATAAAACTTCAAAATGATTATGGGTTTAGCGGTATTTTTATTTCTCATGACTCTAATCTTGTTAGCTCATTGTGTACAGAAGTTATGATCATAGATCAAGGTCGAATAGTAGAATATGGACCTGTTGCTGAAATATTTAATCACCCAAAACAGGAAATCACAAAGTCTATCCTCTATACATCTTATGATTTGAAATAGGAAGGTGCTTTTAGAACCTTTCCACCTTCATCACCATCTGCTGTCACAGAAAATGAAAATCCAGGTTGAATAGCGTATGCTCCGTATTCACCTTGTTTGTTTAAGGCCAGAAAACCAACTTG
>JBBRVQ010000130.1:0-7295 GCA_038246735.1 Chitinophagales bacterium | reverse complement strand
ATGTCTGGACGTGGACTTGGTCATACCGGTGGGACGTTAGATAAATTGGAATCGATTCCTGGATTTAATGTGAATCTAAGTAGGGAGAACTTTATCGAAATGGTTAAAAAACATCATATTGCTATATGTAGTCAAAATGCTAAACTCGTTCCTGCAGACAAAAAATTATATGCACTTCGAGATGTGACTGGGACTGTAGACAATATTTCATTGATCTCTTCGAGCGTAATGAGTAAGAAGCTTGCCTGTGGTGCTGATGCGATAGTTATCGACTTAAAAATTGGCGATGGAGCATTTATAAAGACCATTGATGATGCGGAAAAACTCGCAGAAATCATGATTTCCACAGCAAAGAGAATGGATAGAAAGCTCGTTGCCGTAATTTCAAGTATGGAAGAACCGTTGGGATTTGCGATTGGAAATGCAATGGAAGTCAAAGAAGCAATTGATACTTTAAAAGGACATGGACCTGAAGATCTGACAAAATTGTGTCTAGAGTTAGGAAGTCATATGTTGATTTTAGCTGGTAAAGTTCAAGATATTG
The DNA here is from genome assembly GCA_038246735.1 of Chitinophagales bacterium. Lineage (GTDB taxonomy): Bacteria > Bacteroidota > Bacteroidia > Chitinophagales > Saprospiraceae > OLB9. The sequence continues at coordinate 6,751 of JBBRVQ010000130.1, read as the reverse complement.
AATCAGGCAAGGAGTTATTAAGCAACCTAATTGCGAGCGGTGCAGCCTTTGAGAAATTCAAAGAATTGGTGATTAATCAGAATGGCGATGTAAATACAATTATAGATCCATCTCTGCTTCCAAATGCTAAATTTGCACATGCTTATAAAAGTAAAACAAGCGGATTCATCAGTCATTTGAGTGCCATGGATATTGGTTTGGCATCTGTAGCTTTAGGAGCTGGTAGAGAGACAAAAGAAAGTCCTATCGACTATGGAGCGGGTATTATTTTAAAGAAAAAAGTAGGAGATAAGGTAGAAATCGGTGACGAATTGGCTATCTTGTATGCTGATGATGAAACATTCTTTACTAAAGCAGAAAAATACATGGATCTTACCTATCAGATAAGTCCTGTTTCACCGCAAAAGCAAAGCTTGATTTTAAAAGTAATTGGATAAATTGATTAATTAGAAACTCATATATTATGGCAGTTCAATCAAAAGAAAAGAAAATAAAGATGGAGACCATTTCGCATACCGAACATCTTCGCAATGAAGGTATTCCATATGATGCATCTTTAATAGAAGGTATTCAAGTCAATAAAAGTGCTGTAGATCGTAGAGCAGCGACCATGGGAACACGTAGATCTGTAAAAAAAGAATGGCAAGCAGCTTGGTTGCTAAAAGCTATTTCTTGTATGGATTTGACGACTTTAGCTGGAGATGACACCCGTGGAAATGTAGTCCGTCTGTGTGCAAAAGCAAAAAACCCGGTTCGAAAAGATATCTTAGAAGCTTTGGGAATGGAAAATGCGGGCATCACGACAGGTGCTGTTTGTGTATACCATAATTTGATTTCATTTGCCAAAGAAGCATTGGCTGGAACAAATATTCCTATCGCCGCAGTGTCAACGGGATTTCCGGCAGGTCAGATATCTTTGCCTGAAAAATTGAAAGAAATTGAACTCTCTGTTGCCGCTGGAGCAAAAGAAATAGACATCGTCATCAGTCGTGCCTTGGTTTTACAATCAGATTGGAAGGCCTTATATGATGAAATCGCTGCTTGTCGTAAGGCTTGTGGTGATGCCCATATGAAAACGATATTGGCAACTGGAGAAATTCCTACCTATTCTAAAGTAGCAAAAGCGAGTATGGTTGCAATGATGGCTGGATCTGATTTTATCAAGACGAGCACAGGAAAAGAAAGTGTCAATGCGACTTTGTCAGTGACGCTAGTTATGGTCAGACAAATCAGGGAATACCTAGAAATGACTGGTTTTAAAGTAGGTTATAAACCTGCAGGTGGAATCAGCAAAGCAAAAGATGCGATCAATTATTTGATATTGATGAAAGAAGAATTGGGCCGAGATTGGTTGCAGCCGGACTTGTTCAGATTTGGTGCAAGTAGCCTATTGGGAGATATCGAACGCCAATTAGAACATTACGTAACAGGCAGATACTCTGCAAGTTACAGACATCCTATGGCTTAATTGAACAGAAATACTACATCAACAATTGTGCTTTAGCAAATCAACAACTTCAACAACTTCAACAACTTCAATGATTTCAATAATTTCAACAATTTCAACAATTTCAACAATTTCAACAACTTCAACAACTTCAATTAGTTCAATTAGTTCAATTAGTTCAACAACTTCAACAACTTCAACAACTCAACAACTTCAACAATTTCAACAACTTCAACAACTTCAACAACTCAACAACTTCAACAACTTCAACAACTTCAACAACTCAACAACTTCAACAACTTCAACAACTTCAACAACTTCAACAACTCAACAACTCAACAACTTCAACAACTTCAACATTATGTCAATCAAAGAAATATATCAAACCATGGAATACGGACCTGCACCAGAAAGCAACAAAGAAAGTGTGGCGTTTTTAGATTTGCATAAGCGAAAATTCCAATTGTTTATCAATGGAACATGGGTAAAACCATCTTCAGGTGAATATTTTGAAAGTATAAATCCTGCAACAAAGGAAAAGTTGGCAGATATTGCTGAAGCCAATGAAAAAGATGTTGACGACGCAGTGAAAGCAGCTAAAAAGGGTTTAAAAGCGTGGGCAGAAATCGGTGGCCATGGCAGGGCAAGATATCTATATGCTATTGCACGGCAGATTCAGAAGCACAGCAGAAATTTTGCAGTTCTTGAATCAATGGATAATGGTAAACCGATTCGAGAGAGTAGAGATATTGATATTCCACTGGTAGCCAGGCACTTTTATCATCATGCTGGATGGGCCCAATTAATGGATACCGAAATGAAAGATTATAAAGAAATTGGTGTCATTGGCCAGATTATACCTTGGAATTTTCCTATGTTAATGTTAGCGTGGAAAATAGCACCAGCTTTGGCTATGGGAAATACTGTAGTGCTTAAGCCAGCAGAGTTTACATCACTCACGGCCTTACTTTTTGCTGATATCTGTAAGCAAGTTGGTCTTCCAGACGGTGTAGTTAACATCATTACTGGTCACGGAAGTACAGGAGCAGCGTTGGTCAATCATCCTGATGTGTCCAAAATAGCATTTACGGGCTCCACAGAAGTAGGTAAGATCATCAGAAGAGCAACAGCCGGAACAGGCAAAAAAATATCGTTAGAATTGGGTGGTAAGTCACCTTTTATCGTATTTGAAGATGCAGATCTTGACAGTGTTGTAGAAGGAATAGTGGATGCGATTTGGTTCAACCAAGGTCAGGTTTGTTGTGCGGGTTCAAGATTATTGGTACAAGAAAGTGTTGCTGAAAAATTGTACAAAAAGATACGTGCCAGAATGGAAACACTCAGAGTGGGCAACTCATTGGACAAATCCATTGATATAGGAGCCATTGTCGATAAAGTACAGCTCAAAACCATTGAAGAATTGGTACAGCAAGGAAGGAATGAAGGAAATATTTGCTGGCAACCATCTTGGACTTGTCCGGCCGAAGGATATTTTTATCCACCAACCTTATTTACCAATGTATCACCATCATCTAGCATTGCACAGGAAGAAATTTTTGGTCCGGTATTGGTAGCCATGAGTTTCAGGTCGCATAGTGAAGCCGTCAAATTGGCAAATAATACGAGATATGGTCTTGCATCGAGTATATGGACGGAAAACATCAATCTCGCTTTAGACATAGCGCCACAAATCAAAGCAGGAACCGTTTGGATCAATTGTAGCAATGTTTTTGATGCCGCTTCAGGATTCGGTGGTTATAGAGAATCAGGTTATGGTAGAGAAGGTGGAAAAGAAGGTTTGTATGAATACTTGAAACCGAAAATTGATGGCCAACTTTCTGACAAGCCATTGAAAATAGACACCAAAGCTATTGACAAAAAGCAAGCTGCTTTAGTTCCAAATATTGATCGCACACCTAAATTATATATTGGCGGCAAACAAGCTCGACCAGATGGAGGAAATAGTTATGATATCAAAGATAGTTTTGGAAACCATATCAGTGAAGTGCCGAAAGGAAATCGAAAAGACATCAGAAATGCAGTAGAAGCTGCACATGCTGGAACTTCATGGGCTGGAATGACAGGTCATGCGAGAGCACAAGTGTTGTTTTATATCGCTGAAAACTTGGCTACAAGAGCAGGAGAGTTTGCCGATAGAATATCAGAAATGACCAATCAAAGTAAAAAAGACGCCAATAAAGAAGTCGAAGCATCTATTCAAAGGATCTATTATTACGCAGCATTTGCGGATAAATATGACGGCCATGTGCACCACACGACAGTTAAAAATGTAACCTTGGCAATGCCAGAAAGAGTAGGTGTGATGGCTGTTATTTGTCCTGATGAATCACCATTGCTTGGATTTATTTCGACAGTGATTCCGGCGATTGCGATGGGAAATAGCGTCATCGTAGTTCCATCTGAAACAGCACCATTGAGTGCAACAGATTTTTATCAAATCTTAGAAACTTCAGATGTTCCTGCTGGCACAATCAATATCGTTACGGGAAACAAAGAAGAATTGACCAATGAATTGGCAAAACATGATGATGTTGATGGTATTTGGTATTTCGGTACAGCGCAAGGTAGTAAAGATGTAGAAACACTTTCTACGGACAATCTCAAAAGAACTTGGGTGAATTACGGAAAATATAGAAATTGGTTGGATGCAGAACAAGGTGAAGGTGCTGAGTTTTTAAGACATGCCACTGAAATCAAAAATATTTGGATTCCGTATGGCGCTTAAGAAAGCAAAGTTTATAGTTGATGACGAAGATATTTATTTTAAAACATAAATGAAACAAGGATCCTTTGATTACCATTTCTTTGCTGAGTACTTATAGCGTTTTAAAAGGCGGATCTAAAAAAAAGCCCCATCAAAACATGTTGATAGAGCATTTATTAGCATAATATTAATCAAATTTTAGAGTAGATCATTCTACTTTGTCCACTCTGAAGGATACCTTACAAATTACACCATAAGTAGAGATTTTCCCATCTTTCACGTGTGCTTTAATATCTTTGACATATACAGAATCAATATTCCTGACTGACTTTGACAATTCGCTGACTGCTTTTTGCATAGCATCTTCAATACTTATTTCTGATGAAGAAATAACTTCAATTACTTTAACTACTGACATATTTATATAATTTAATGTGAATAAATCTTGTTGATAGAATCTTGGGGTAGAAGTAAAACAATAAAAAATCTATGATAGTTTATCATCATCACTGTTTAATTATTGAAGTGATTTAAGAAGGTATGTTAAAATGAGTTGTAAGTGCTTTATTTTCAAAATAAAGCACTTACAGAAATATATATCAAATGCTATGGATTGAGAAATAACTGAAATATTAGGAATAAAAGGGTTGCAAATGAATTAACAATATGTTTTTAAATCACTTCACTGTAAATCATACTACTAAAATTAGATATATCTCGATTTCATATGGGGAGTAACGACTTTAAAAGAATATTTTCTATTGAATTTATACTTGGTTTTTAATCAATAAAGACCATTATGATCGCCGATATCTATGAGTATCACCTGATCATCCTTGATAATAAAATCAAGTAAAATCCGGTATTTCATATTGAGAGATAAGGAATGCATGTCTGATAAAATTCCTTTGAGTTTGAGTAGTCGAAGCGATGGGTGGAAAGGGTTTACTTGAAGCAAAAGAAGTGTCTTTTTATATTTAGCTTTTAATGAAGGATGCAATTTCAGAAATGCCATTGCTTTTTTCTTAAATGATGTAGTTAATATTACTTTAGCCATGCTAATTTACTTTTTCTAACTCATCAAAATGATCTTCTAATGAGGTAGTATAATTCCCATCCTCGATATCCTTTTTGCAAAGCATATACGCTACTTCCAATTCAGCCAAACGCATTTTGTCAAATTGCTCCACGGTCATTATCACATACTTAACCTTTCCATGTACTGTGATGGCCGCTTCAGATGATTGGGCCAATTGCTCTTCGATGGCTTTGATTCCTTTGGTTTTCAGTTCGTTGGCAGTGATCATGGTATAGTGCTAAATTTAGTACTATAAATAATACTAACAAAGGTACTATACTTTTTACAAAAAGTCAATAGTCAAACATTGATTCAACAAATTACCCAAAAATCTCACTCATCTCCATCTTGTATCTTCTTATAATCAACATCTTCGTAAAAACGTTCTTTGAAAGTGAATTCAGGCGTATATTCAAATCGAAGTACTGAATACACCATCCAAATCACCATAATATTGAGGAGAATAAACAAGAATAAAATGATATCGGTGGCTTCGTCAAATCCACAGACGAACAAAAAGAACATAAACACAGCAGTGGTGATAGGTACAGATCGGGGAATATTTTGCATGAGCTTATTTTTTTTGAAACCAAACAGACAACAATATAAAATGTTTAAGTCTCTATTATTTTCTATTTTCAACTATTTTATTGGCTTAATGTTATCTCCCCAATAACCAATAATTATCTCTTATGACTCCCGAAGGTCTAAAACGAGCAGCTGTATTTTGCATCTTAAAAAGTGGTGACCAATATCTCTTACTTAAACGTGCAAAAATGCCCAATCAAGGCAAGTTTGTCCCTGTGGGTGGCAAAATAGAACCATACGAATCACCTCTCAGTGCTGTCATTCGTGAGACAATGGAAGAAACAGGAATAACCATCACAAACCCTAAATTTTGTGGTGTCCTGACGGAGACATCATCTACTAATTATAATTGGGTGAGTTTTATTTATTCCGTAGAGATACCATGGATTCCCACACCTGAGTGTGACGAAGGAGTGTTGCACTGGATTCACGCTGATGAACTGAAAGATCTGGATACTCCACCTACTGACTGGTATATTTATCAATACGTAAATGAAGGAAGACCTTTTGTTTTTAGTGCAGTGTATGATGATGATTTGAAGTTAATTGGTCTTATGGATGATTTATCTTCTCAAAAGATTATTTAACCTTTCCGCTTCACATAACCCATTTGCTCATCTTCATCGATAAATTCCAGTTCTGCATCTTTCTCCCAAATTTCCATCTCGCATGGCTTACAGTTAAATTTGAGTTTGTACTCGACTTCACCATGCTTGAGGGTGAGCGGCTCTACGAGTTTTTCGCCCATCGTTGCTCGTTGGAATCTAGCGCATTTGCCTAGTTCGTATTTCACACAATATTTGGTGACCATGACGCGCGACTTACCAGGATCCCATTGGAGTTCGAAGGCTTTTTCAATATCTGTGACTCCGTGACGTTTATAAAAATTTCTAGCCAATTGATTAGAAACATT
>JBBRVQ010000129.1:0-7987 GCA_038246735.1 Chitinophagales bacterium | reverse complement strand
TTCACCAGTCAATTGTAATATACCATGTGCCAACTCACCGATCACGATAAGCGGTCCTGTGTGTGAACCAAATGGTACAGGAACATACAAAATAAATTTTGCAGCGGTACCCGGTACAATTGTTTTAGCGAGTGTAGGAGTTCTTAGTCCCGGCATGGTGACGGGCATCCCTATGGGAGTAAACCTTACGCTGACAGTAACAACACCCGGATGTGATACTAGAGTGATTGTAGTGCCAGCAGGAGATTGTAATCTTGGTAATGCCAGTGTAGGCAGTTTTGTATGGCATGATATAAATGGTGACGGACAGCAGTCGCCCGGTGAACCTGGTATTCCTGGAGTACACGTAGTGCTATATGATCAATTATCAAATATAATAGCACAAACTTCAACGGGAGTTAACGGACAATATTTATTTACTGACGTTATTCCGGGAGATTACTTCATTAGATTTAATCCGCCTTCAAATTTTAGCTTTACTTTTCCTAATATTGGAGATGATAATCTGGATAGTGATGTTGGAAATTTTAATGGTGTTGGTACAACTGCCATATTTACTTTGCTAGCTGGACAGACAGATTTAACCTTGGATGCTGGTTTATACAGATGTGCTTCAATTGGTGACTTGGTTTGGTATGATACCAATAAAAATGACGTTTATGATATTCTCGAAAATGGAATCAATGGGTTAAGGGTCAATTTATGGCGCAATCATTTTGGAACCTGGGTAATATGGGATTTTAAATACACAGGGCCAAAACCCGGCTCTCCGTCTGATGATGGATATTTCAACTTTTGTGCTCCTCCGGGGACTTACTTTGTAGAAGTCATCATGCCACCACTTGGGTTGGTCAGAGCAAGGCAAGATATTGGTTCAAATGAAGAAATAGATAGTGATATCAATACAAATGGCAGAACAATTAATTTCAGTGTAACCTCAGGACAATCAAAAAATGACCTTGGCGCAGGTTTCTATCCGATGGCAGTAGCTGGCAATCTGGTTTGGCGCGATGACAATCTGAATGGAGTTCAGGATATTGGGGAGCCAAAAGTTCAAGGAGTGTTTGTCGAAGCGGTAGAACTTAGTACCGGAAACGTTACGGCAACTGCTGTCACTGATTCAGATGGTATTTATACCTTGGATTATCTTGAAAAACAATCATATTATTTGAAATTTACGCCTCCTGCTGAGTATACTGCTACGATTCCTGGCGCTGCTCCTGACAATATGGATAGTGATGTAGACCATAGTTATGGTATCAATACCACCAGAGCTTTCAGTATGGAACCATCAAATGAGAACAATAATATTGACATGGGTATTGCTTTTGGCGTGCTACCTGTAAATTGGCTTGATGTTACTGCGACAAGGGTATCCACTGACAATATTATAAAGTGGCAAGTTGCTGAGCAGTGGAACGTAAGTCATTATATTTTGGAAAGAAAGGGCGAAAAAGAACCTGACTTTTATCAGTTGTCTGGGAAAATTGATGTAATAAAAAATAATAAGCCAAATGTAGATTACAGTTTTATTGACAGCGAAGCAAATGAAACTGAAGTAAATTATTATAGAGTGAAACAAGTAGATTTTGATGGCAAATTCACCTTTAGTAAAATAGTTTATGTAAGGCCAGTCGAAGATATCGTTGTAAACGTATTTCCAAATCCTGCTAAATCCTGGACAAACCTGGAGATTTCTACCAGTAAAATCGATGACGTTAAGGTTGATTTATATGATGTAGAAGGACGATTTATTAAGCAAATTTATAATTCCCTTTCATTGAATTCCGGAGAGAATATTGTAACAATTGATCTTGAAGGCATATTAGAGGGGGTTTATTCCCTAAGATTTATATCTAATAATGATGTATTTTTAAATAAAAAATTAATAATTATTAAATAAATGAGTCCACTCCTAAAAAGTAATTTGTTATTTAAATTTGGAATATAGACATCTATACTAATAAGATAATCAACTGTTTCCCTGTAGGGGTATGGGGTAAAAACAGATGATTATCATAAATGTGGCATTTACGGAGTCGACTCAATAAATATTTTATTTAAACGTTTCAAAAGATATATACTAAGCAATAAAACATGGGGTTACGTTTTTTATGGGTTGTTATAATTTTTAGTTTAAGCAAATTTTTAATGATGGCCCAAACCAATATTTTAAATAATTCGGTTTTAAAATCTGATGCGCCTGTATTGTTTAATCCACACAGTTCCGTAAAAGTAATTGAAAATAAACGCATCATATGGGTGAATAATATGATAGACTCTATTAATATTATTTCCGATTCAGAAGAAATAGAAATATCAATACCTACCATAACAGATATTCAGGATTCTAAAATGATTTCTTATAGGATATATCAAAAAGGTAAAATTGTCTTCCCAGATGGAAAATTTATTGTATTGGTTTTACATTCTGCTCATGGAGATCCTGAAATAGGAGATGTGGCCCTTGCGGTTCAAAAGGATGGCTTTGTGTATATTAATTTTGGTCACGTATGTGGTGAAATGGTACATTTTGTCAATTATTCTACTGAAATCCCAGTGTCTGCAATAGATTTTTTCAAATCTTTTATATCTGATACAGATGATGAAAAATGGAAAAAATGGAAATAGTCATAATGTATTTTTAATTCTAATTTGATGCAAAAATGGCACAATTATTGAAAGTTATTTAAATATTACATTGCATTCTCAGATTTTAGGTTCACTTAAAGTAGTAAACATAAAATTTATACATAGAGCATGGGGCCTCGGAACCTCATGCTTTTTTTATTTTGATATACAGTCACTATTAAACGCTACAATTTCATATCCCAATGGAAAGTCATACCTTCAATAGTTTAAGGTCATTCTATCACCGAAAGTCGAATGACCATAGTTACCAGCTTTGAAGTTTTTCTAAAATTTAGCCAATCGGCCATTTAGAAATTGAAGTTTACAGCTTAAAGGATATAATTAGAAAAAAATATAGGTAAAATTTTAAAAACGTATTAAAAATAATCATAATATATAATTCATTAATATGACATTATTTTAACATGTATTGTGTTAATTATCAAGCAATTTGTGTGCTGATTTTATAAAATATTTAAAAAAATAAAGTACAAATAATTTTTTTTATAATATATCTTTTTTACTTTTGCGGATATAAAAATTTGCAACCTACCTGAATACATTTTGATAAAAGAGTCTGGATTTACATTCAGGATATTTTATATTTTTTGAAAAATTCACAATTACATTCATATTTAATCTTTCCTGAAGTTTATTCAAAATTATTTTAGTTCTATCGGGACTAACTTCATTGAAATTTTTTGGTTTTTTAACTGAAAATATTGCAATGGATTTTATTTTTTAATGAATATTTAAAAGATTAAGGTATGTCATTGTACATTTTTTTAAAAAATTATTATGTGTTCGCACAGAAAATAAATAGGGTAAATTTTATCACCCTAGCATGTTTTTCAATTCAAATAGTAATAAAAGAATTTAATGAAGGATATGAAAGTTTTCTTTTGAAAAATGGTCATATACCAAACTTTGACAAAAATCTTTCCCCAATTTTTTGGTCTCATCACTTTAAAAAATAAAAAATTACCATGCAACAGTATAAAATTTCTAAACACTCATATTTTAATTTTAAAGGTATTCAAATGAATAAGATAGCTGCTTTACAGTTCCTGATTTTGACATTTTTGTTTGCATCAAATGGTTTGACACAAACCTGCACAGTAGGTAATGCCACGTCTACAACAGGCTATGGCATTGTTGCCACCGGTGGTTCGGCAAATCCAACCAATGCTGTAGGTATGATCCTTGCAGCCGGTACAGCTTTGAGTACTGCAAATTCAGCATCTCTTACAGATCCCACACCATTGATCATAGATTTTGGATTTCAAGTAGCATCAACAACGCCGTTGGTAGTTGCTGCTTCGAGGATAGGTGCAGCGGGTACTGCCACGGCAACAGTGGCTTATTCAAAAGATGGTATTTCTTACACCAACTTTGGGACAGCTTTGTCATTAGCATCTGCCAATTCAACCTATACAAATTATACTGTGCCCGCAGGTGGATTAAGATTTATACGCATTACACGGACATCTGCCACAGGTCTATATGTGGATGGAGCAAGGCAAATAGAGGATTTTGCTTTGGTCGCGACAGGAGGTACTGCAAACCCTACCAATGCACAAGGAACTATTCTGGCTGCAGGCTCTGCATTGAATACAACCAATTCAGCATCTCTTTCTGATGCAAATCCTTTGGTCATAGATCTTGGAAGGTGGACTGCGGGAAATGCGACTTTTACTGTGGCAGCAGGTACAAATGGCGCAGGGACTGCCACAGCGCGGGTAGAATATTCATTAAATGGCGGAGGGGCAGGGTACACTATTTTAGGTACACTATCTTTGTCTTCAAATAACTCTACCTATACCAATTTTACTGTCCCGGCAGTTGGGGCAAGGTATTTTAGAATTGTCAGAACAGGTACAGTAAATTTCTTTGTTGATGGGGTGTCATACACACACTACTGTCCATCCAGTGTAGCAATGAAAGATGACATTGTGGTACTTTCGCCAGGTACTGCCACAGGAAATGTGACAGGAAATGATAAAATTAATGGAAATGTTTTTACACTTACACAATTGACCAGTACTTCACATGGTACACTCAATTTTAACCCATCAACAGGGATGTATACTTATATGCCAAATTTTGGCTTCGAAGGTCTGGATTCCTGGAATTATCAGCTTTGTGACCCGGGGCCCGATGGAAACATTAATACGACAGGTGACAATAATTGCACAACAGCTACCGTCACATTCAGGACTTTATTTAATTGTAAGACCACGATATTTTATGTACCCATGCCTGAAAATGAATCAAGGGACTTTCTCGAAGATATAAATACCGGAAATGACGATCCAACTACGGTCTATATTGGTATAGCTTTATCCGGGGAAGGTTTTATTACATATGACCATTGGGAAGATGGGTATGAAGCGGATATTACATTCCCTATGCAGGCTACTACGCAGATATGGGGAGATGGAGATTTCACCAACGGCGTAGCTCCGGGATTTCCAAACGATGTGATTCCACAAGGTAAAACCGTTATTTTAACAAATACACTTATTTCTGGTCATAACAATACTAACACATATGACCCAAATGCGCCAGGGGCTGATAATACTTTACAGTCAGTGATAGACTATGATGGACGGGATAAAGTATATGTAGCAGGTGAAGCTTCAATGGCAAAATTTGCTTGGGGAACTGTCGGTACAGTCAGTACATCTTCTTCTGCAGTGCCTCCCACTAGAGACTGGGGTACCAATTATGTACTTCCTGTGGGTACCAATACCGCGAATGCCGGTAATATGTTTCAACTTGCCAGTTTATCTATCATTGCTAGGGAAGCCAATACAGTTGTTAACATAGACAGAGATGCCAATGGGTCTGTGGATATATCTATGGTTTTAAACGAAGGTGAAACATACTATGTGGATTCATGGACTACGGCTCAACAACCCATTGTACAGGGAGCAACTGTTAGTGCGACAAAGCCAATACAAGTAATGTTGATGTCAGGTGATCAAAACAGTGTCTATGCAGGCAGAACTTTTGCTTTGGTTCCAACCAATATGTTTGCCAGCACATATTATATGCCTACTGTTCCAAACGAAACCATGCGGGTATATTTTTATAATCCAACGAGTTCAAGTATCACAGTTACCCGAACCACTAATCCGGGACCGACATCCATCAACATTACTGTGCCGGCGATGGGAACTGCATTTGACGATGCCAATACATTAGGTGTAGGATACGAATATACATCAACAGTGTCATTTGGGATATTATCAGCAGTGGATTTTGATGCTACAACATCTGACTGGGGATTTACTCCTGTGCCTGAAACCAATATGTCGCCAGTGGCTTTATTAAGTTTTGCAGAAGGCTCCGACCCGACAAATGGCCTATACGGTACCAATAATTATTCACAGGCATTAGTCACGCCCAAATGTAATACTTATATATATGTTGACCTAAATGGAGACAGTACACCTGATAAAGTTTCTTTTAATGACGATATTGATGCACTTGACGGAGCCATAAGTATTGGCGGAGTCAACTATAATGAGACAACTAGTAATCAAGGTATTTTGGTCAATAAATATCAGACCATTACTATCGGGGGTACCAATGGTAGTCTGAATGGAGCAAAGATTTGGACCAGAACTGGACCAAATAATACTGGCCCATTTGGTTGCGATATAGCTGTAGTTTGGGGACAAAATGGAGGTCCTGCCGGGGCACCAAATATAGATGCAGGATATACACTGCCTAAATCGCCATTGCCTCTGGATATGAACGTAACTTATCCTACCAGCGTATGTCCGGACAATACTACGGATCAAATTGCTATTCTTGCCCTAAACGGTGTAGCGCCTTATACGATTTTGGTATTAAACAAAACAACCAATGAGTCGCATATTATTTCTACCATGAGTGCATCTTCATCTTTTGATGCTTCGAATCCCGGACAATATGTAGTAAAAGCACATGATACCAATTGTCTTGAGTTTGAGCTCAATTTTACCGTAGTAGAAAGTACCAACTGTTTTGCAGATCTAAGCATAACAAAAACAGATTTCAGTACAACCTATACTGCTGGTGTACCCGTGACATACACCGTAGTCGTGGTTAATACCGGTCCTCTTGATGCTTTTGGAAGTACAATAGTAGACAATGCGCCAACCGGAACTTCAATTACATCATGGAATGCAGTTTTTGCTGGTGGGGCCACAGGGACTTTCTCTGGTTCAGGAAATATAAATACCAATGTAAATTTTCCTGTCAATGGCTCAGTAACTTATACGATATCCTTAAGTGTACCTGCCGGGTTCATGGGCAATTTGGTAAATACGGCTACCGTGTCAAATGCTGTCATAGCAGATCCAAATTCAGGTAATAACACTGCTACAGACACTGACTTTCCAAATCCAATAGCTGATTTAAGTATCACTAAAACAGATGGTGTAGTAACTTATACTGCAGGCACATCTACCACCTATACAGTAATAGCAAGCAACAATGGGCCTAGTGACGTTATTGGAGCCACTGTGACAGACAATGCTCCTTCGGGCACCACCATTACTGGCTGGACTGCAACTTTTACAGGAGGAGCAAGCGGTACGGCGAATGGTAGCGGCAATATTTCGCAAACTGTTACTTTACCCGTAGGAGGTTCAATAACCTATATAATTAATCTTAATATTCCTTCAAATGTTACCGGTAATTTAGTGAACACTGCAACTGTTGCCGTTCCTTCGGGTTATACAGATCCTACATCAGGTAACAACTCCGCCACAGATACGGACACCCCTGCGCCACAAGCAGATTTAGGTGTCACAAAAACAGATGGTGTGGCTACCTATACAGCTGGTACCACCACGACGTATACAGTAGTTGCGTCAAATGCGGGACCGAGTAATGTAATAGGAGCAAATGTGACAGACAATGCACCTGCAGCAACAACGATCACAGGCTGGACTGCATTATTTACAGGAGGTGCCACTGGAACATCCAATGGTTCGGGCAATATTAGCCAAAGCATAAATATCCCTGTGGGTGGTACGGTAACATATACTATAATCTTAAATATTCCTTCGGGTATAACAGGTAATTTGGTGAATACTGCTACTATTACTGTACCTGTTGGAACTACTGACCCTACACCGGGCAACAATTCAGCCACAGATACCGACACGCCAAATCCAATATCTGATCTCAGCATAACGAAAACAGATGCAACATCTACCTATACAGCGGGTACGACGACAACATATACTGTGGTTGCTACGAATAATGGACCTAGTAATGTAGTAGGTGCGACGATTACGGATAATATCCCATCGGGCACGACGTGGAGTTATACGGCGAGTGCTACAGGCGGTGCAACAGG
>JBBRVQ010000128.1:0-7998 GCA_038246735.1 Chitinophagales bacterium | reverse complement strand
TGTGGAGGAAAGATTATCTCATGCCTTGGTCAAAGGAATAACAGACTACATTGATGAAGATACGGAAGAAGCTCGTCAAAAGTATCCGACATCTCTTCAAGTGATCGAAGGACCACTGATGGATGGCATGAACATAGTAGGAGACTTATTCGGAACGGGTAAAATGTTTCTGCCGCAGGTAGTAAAAAGTGCTCGGGTGATGAAAAAATCCGTCGCTTATCTTACGCCATTTATTGATGCAGAAAAAGCAAAATCAGGAGGCGGCTCAGTCAAAGGAAAAATACTGATGGCAACGGTCAAGGGAGACGTGCATGACATTGGAAAAAATATCGTGGGCGTAGTTCTTGCCTGCAATAATTACGATATCATAGACCTGGGCGTGATGGTTTCTGCAGATAAAATATTGCAGGCCGCCATTGATCATAAAGTAGATGTGATCGGATTGAGTGGATTGATCACACCATCGCTGGATGAAATGGTGCATGTAGCCAGAGAAATGAAAAGACGTGGATTTACGCTTCCCCTTTTAGTGGGCGGAGCTACAACTTCCAAAACACATACTGCCCTGAAAATTGAGCCTCAATATGACGGCCCGGTGATACATGTACTAGATGCCAGCCGTAGTGTAGGTGTAGTCAGTCAGCTATTGTCCAAAGAAGAGCAGGTGTATGATCATTTTATCAGAGGTGTAAGACAAGAGTATGATGAGCTGCGCATCAAAAGAAGTGCCGGAGAAAATACCAAAGAGTATATCACCATAGAAGAAGCCAGAACCAAAAAAGCGGATTTAAAGTGGGAGAACTATCACCCATATATACCTGATTTTATTGGTGTACACGCTTTCGACAATATTTCTGTCTCAACACTAATACCTTATATTGACTGGACCCCGTTTTTTGCCAGTTGGCAACTGAAAGGTAAGTTTCCGACCATTTTCAGAGATGCCTTTGTGGGAGAAGAAGCTAAAATCCTTTACGATCACGCCCAGAAAATGCTGGACCTCATAGTGAAGGAAAACAGACTTCAAAACAGAGCAATCATAGGTATTTTTCCTGCCAATAGTATCGAAGATGATATTCAGATTTATGACAAAGAAAATGGCAGTATTTGTGATACCGTACATTTCCTTCGGCAGCAAAGAAAAAAAGCGGATGGGCTAGCGTATCACTGTCTTGCAGATTTCATTGCGCCGGCTAAATCCGGTAAACAGGATTACATAGGTGCTTTTGCAGTGACAGCCGGTATAGGAATAGAGCCTTGGGTAAAGATGTATGAAGCACATCATGATGATTACAATGCCATCATGATGAAAGCACTGGCTGATAGATTAGCTGAAGCACTGGCTGAATATATACATGAGAAAGTGAGGAAAGAAATATGGGGATATGCCAAATCCGAACAATTATATAATGAAGCGCTAATAGATGAAAAATATCAGGGTATTAGACCTGCGCCCGGCTATCCTGCATGTCCGGACCATACCGAAAAGGACATCATCTGGAGATTGCTGGATGCCGAAAAAAATACAGGGATTATACTTACAGAAAGCAAAGCAATGTACCCTGCATCATCAGTAAGTGGATGGTATCTGGCTCATCCGGAGTCAAAATACTTTGGGCTAGGCAATATTTCAAAAGATCAGGTACTTGATTATGCTAAAAGAAAGGAAATGAACGTTAAAGATATAGAAAGGTGGTTGGCACCAAATTTGAACTATTAATATCTGAACTTTTAAATGGGAGCTCTTTGTAAATAGGTATAAGTCAGCTTCATTAAATATTCAAATCAAATTAAAAATGAACATGATATACAGACTTTTACTCATCATTTTTCTGGGTATAATTTCAACACTCACATACAGTCAGGCTATTAATGAAGCAGCCGCAAGAGCTGAAATTGAAAAAAGAGGCTATGATGCGGACCGATTTAAACAAGAAATGATAAAAAAAGGAGTAAATCCTGACAATATCAATCCTGACAATCCCGCAGATGTAGCCAGGGCTAAAAAAGCGGCGGAAGAAGTAATGGTGCTATTGGATGCAGAAAAAAAAGCCAAGGAAAAACCTGCACCCAATGTTAAAAACCAAAATGATTCTTTGACAGTTCCACAGTCAAAAACAATGGACAACAGAACAGTAGACGATAAAGATAAACTTACCAACCAGACCAAAGATATTCAGAAGGCCGTAAAAGACGGTGCAACCATTGAAGAAGCAGTAGCTGAAAAACTTCAGGAAGCTGCTAAAAATAAATTACCGCCTGCAGTGACTTATGGTCAGCATATATTCAGGGACAAATCATTGCAACTTTTTAGAACAGCAGAAGATGCCAAACCAACCAAAGCTTATGTGCTTGGACCGGGAGACAGAGTCGCGGTTTCCATATGGGGTAGTTCGACAGTAAATTTTGCCACAGAAATCCAAAAAGACGGCTATATACAGGCCACCGATTTACCAAGAATTTATATCTCAGGATTAACATTGGGACAAGCAGAAGAACAATTATATACCTTTTTAAGAAGATACTATTACTTCGCTAAAGAAAATTATGAACTAACCGTCACCACAGCAAGGACACTAAATGTCAACATTGTTGGGGAAGTATTTAATAACGGAACCTTTAATGTATCAGCCATCAATACCGCTTTTAATGCACTGATCGCGGCCGGCGGACCCAATGATTTGGGAAGTGTGAGAAAGATACAATTGCTCAGAGCAGGTAAAAAACCTGTAACTTTGGACGTATACCAATATCTGCAGAACCCGGTGATCAGTCAGGACTTTTATCTGGCTGAAAACGACTATATCAATGTACCCGTAGCTGAAAAATTAGTCCTTATAACCGGTGCAATTAACCGTCCATTCCGGTATGAACTGATCGGTAAAGAGCAACTTATAGAACTCATAAAATTTGCAGGCGGTCTGAAAGCCAATGCATTAAAAGGAAACATCAGAATTAAGCGAATAGAAAATGACTCTATCAGAATTATTGATGTAAATTATGCAGAAATAGAAAAAGCTGGAAGAAATTATGCTCTATTTAATGGCGATGAAGTGGAAATCCTTTATATCAATGAGAACATACGCAATGAAGTGTCTATTTCTGGCGCTGTTGACAATCCCGGAACGTATGCTATGAATCCAAATGAAAAAATTTCCGATCTGGTAAATAAAGCTGTTCTTCAAGATAATGCCGTTACCACTATTTCCTATCTGAAGAGATTTAATCCTGATTTTAAATCCATCAGATACGAATTTGTAAATCTGGACAATGTGATTAAAAACCCACAAGGTGACGACAATTTCCGGCTGCAAAAAGGAGATGAATTGATCATTTCATCCAAAGCAAGTTTTGCCGATACTTTTAATATCGTCATAGAAGGAGCGGTTAGAAATCCGACTATTATGCCGCTTGGCACAGAAGATAACCTTAAAGTATCAGATGCAGTATTTTTTGCGGGTGGGCTTGTAGATGATGCGATCGATGAATTTGCTTATATATTCAGAACTAAAGTGGCTGATGCAAAAACGCAGGAATATATTGCTGTTAACCTAAAAGAAGCCCTGACTAATCCTTCTTCTCCGGCCAATGTAAATCTGAAACCAAAAGATCGCATTGTATTCTATTTTAAAAATAATTATACAGACGAATCATTTATCAGAATAGCCGGGGCAGTAAGAAATCCTGGTGAGTTTTTATATAATCCATCGCTCAAACTTAAAGATGTATTGATTTTGGCCGGTGGATTTAAAAGAGAGGCAGCCTTAGACAGAATTGATGTATACAGATTGGATTTTTCAGAAAATAAATCTACCCGAGTTTTAGCGGCAAATCTTGGGGTAGATGAAAATTATAATCTAAAGTCAAGTGGTGAGAGTTTTGAATTACAACCATTTGATCAGATTTTTGTCCGACTTGCTCCGGAATTTGAATTATTAAGAAATGTTTTTGTCAACGGAGAAGTTAAGTTTCCGGGTACATATGCATTAATGAGTGACAATACTAAACTTGCCACCATCATCCGAGAAGCCGGAGGTGCTACAGATGAAGCCTTCCTAAAGGGCGCGACCCTCGCCAGAGGAAAAGATAATATCGGTTATGTCATTATAGATTTGGAGAAGGCAATAAAAGATCCCCGCTCATTTGAGAATATAATACTACAGGAAAACGATGATATCTATATTCCTAAAATCAATAATATCGTAACCATCACCGGTGCTACCAGAGCATCAGAGTTGTATCCCGAAAAGATCATTAGTCAAAATAAAATTCAGATACCTTATCGCCAAGGTAAATCTGCAAAATATTATATCGATGAATATGCAGGTGGATTGTCTAAGGATGCGTCATTCAGGAAAATTTCTGTGATAAATGCGTCTGGTAAAGTGACAAAAGCAAAAGGATTTCTTTTCTTTAAAAAATATCCTGATGTCGGACCCGGATCAGAAATCAGAGTAGGATATAAAGATGTGGAAATCAAGGATATAAAAAACGGTGAAAAGGAAGATGTGAAATGGGGAGATATTCTGGCAAACTCTATAGCTCAGGCCACCGCAATACTTTCGCTAATTTTATTGATACAAAATGTCAACTGATAAAAATTTTCATATTATCTTTGAGTAATTTTTATACTCAATATGTTAGAGACGCTCATATCATCCAAAACCCGCATCAAACTGTTGCTAAAGTTTTTCCTCAACAGCAAAGCTACGTCTTATCTCCGGGGACTGGAATCTGAATTTGGTGAGTCATCCAATGGCATCCGTATAGAACTCAACAGATTTGAGAAAGCCGGTATGCTGTCGTCATTTGTCAAAGGCAACAAAAAATATTTTAAAGCTAATATTGAACACCCTTTGTATAAAGATACACACAATATTATCATGAAATATATCGGATTTGATAAAATCATAGATACCGTGATAGAAAATTTGGGAGACGTTAAGCGAGTATTTGTCACAGGCGCTTTTGCCCTTGGACTGGATGAAAAAACGATTGATCTGGTGTTTGTAGGAGATATCAATAAGACTTATCTCACAGAATTGGTAGAAAAAGTTGAAAAACACATTCACCGCAGAATACGATATATTGTGTACAGTGAAGCTGAAATGTTTGAGATGAAATGGGAAGAATTGAACGGTCAGGCTTTATTACTTTGGGAAAACTAATCAAGGTGAAATGATGGATAAGCAACCGAAACAAGAGATCATTATTAATCAACTGTCACCGACAGAATCAAGATGGTTTGCAGTGTATACCAAGTATAAATGTGAAAAGTATGTTGCTGAACAACTTTCCAAAAAAAATATCGAGGCATATGTACCGATTATTACTAAGACAAGAAGATATTCCCGTAAAATAAAACATTACCAAATTCCACTGATCAATTGTTATGTTTTTGTTTGTATACATAAAGCCGAATACGTGCCCACCCTCGAAACTGAATATGTCATGAAATTTCTCAAGCAGGGCAAAGATCTGCTTTGTATCCCTCATGCAGAAATTGACACACTCAAACGGGTAGCCGGAGATGTAGAAGAAATTCATATCATAGAAAATAATATTTTTCAATCAGGGGAGGAAGTAGAAGTCATTTCGGGACATCTGACAGGTATGAAAGGCAAAATCATATCGCGGTTAGGAAAACGAAATTTTGTTGTAGAATTAAATACCATTGGGTACCAATTAAGCATACAGGTCGACCTGAACTTATTGAGATCTTTAAAAAATAAAAAATTAATCGCCTGATTATCGGGTAGATATTTTTGCTATTTTTCACTTTAGTGATGAAGTCTTTGCGACTTATCAGCGGCGAAGCCATTTTTAAAAATGTTGATTTGTTACAGGTGCGGATGTGTATAGTTGGTTTATTCCATTTATATAAAGAACTATCATCTCTATATATGAAGAATTATAATGTATAATTACAATTTTGAAAAATTAGAGATATGGAAATTGAGTATTTGTCTTGCAGCTGATCTTTAAAGGACAACCATCAACTTTCCGAATGAAGAAAAATTCGGGTTAGTTTCACAACTAAAAAGACCATCATCTTCAATATCCACAAATATTTCTGAAGGTGTTTCAAGGTTCACTGACAAGGAAAAGTCTCGTTTTATTGAAATGGCCTATGGATCGACTATTGAAGTTTTGAGCCATTTATTATTTGCACACGCGCTAGAGTTTATTGAAGAGCAAGAATTAAATAACTTTAGATTCAACATAAACGAATTAACTAATAAACTTAATGCATTTCATACACATCTTAATATCAAGAAAAGCTAATAAATTTTTTAGAAGCGATACGCAAATTTAACAAATAACAACAACTCCACAATGAATATACAAATGGTGGACGTAAAGTCCCAATACCTTAAAATAAAAGAAGAAATAGACCGTGGCATTCAGGAAGTACTGGATACAACAGCCTTTATTAATGGGCCGCAAGTTAAAAAATTTCAAAAGGATTTTGAATCATACTTGAATGTAAAACATGTCATCCCTTGTGCCAATGGTACAGATGCGTTGCAAATTGCCATGATGGCAGTAGGACTTAAACCGGGTGACGAAGTCATCGTACCGGCATTTACTTACGTGGCAACAGCTGAAGTGATTGCGCTTTTGGGATTGATACCTGTCATGGTGGATGTAGATGCAGACACATTTAACATTAATGTGGAAGGTATAAAAGCAGCGATTACACCAAAAACAAAGGCCATCGTCCCAGTGCATTTATATGGTCAGTCAGCTGATATGGAATCCATCATGAAAATTGCTGGTGAGCACAAACTGTGGGTTATAGAGGATAATGCACAAGCTATTGGATCAGATTATACCTTCAGTGATGGTCGTAAAGCAAAAACTGGTACCATCGGCCACATAGGTTGTACATCTTTCTATCCATCCAAAAACTTAGGATGTTATGGAGATGGTGGAGCAATCATGACCAATGATGATGCCTTGGGAGCACTATTGCATAAAATTGCTAATCATGGCCAATCTGTACGATATTACCATGATGTAGTAGGCTGTAATTCCAGATTGGATTCCATTCAAGCTGTAGTATTGGCTGTAAAATTGCCTCATTTGGATGATTATTGTGCTGCAAGGATCAAAGTAGCGGACTACTATGACGCTGCTTTTGCTGATGTTGCTGCTTTAGTGACACCATACAGAGCGAATTACACCACCCATGTTTTTCATCAATATACCCTTAAAGTCAAAAATGGCAAAAGAGATGAACTCAAGAAATACTTGGACGATCAAAAAGTGCCAAATATGATCTACTACCCAGTACCATTGTACAAACAAGAAGCTTTCAAAGCATCTTCCAATGGCTTGGAATATTTAGATAACACCGAACAACTTTGTCTAGAAGTCATATCATTGCCGATTCATACAGAAATGAATGAAGAGCAGTTGGCATTTGTATGTGGTAAAGTCAAAGCGTTTTTTAATAATAACCATTAAGTTCATCCGTTAAGCTTAGCCTCATCTCTAAGCTAAAATTAGTACAAGCTCCTAGCTTTCATTAAGAATTGTGTGATTTAAATGTGGGAACTTATCTAATATAAACTTTGTAGTATTTATAAATAGTATTTTATGGAAGAAATAAGCAGTACAAAAAGAAGGTCTCCTGCTATTTTGAGTATCGAAAAATACTTGGATAAGGAAGCAAAGTCTGTGGATAAACATGAATTTTATAATGGAAAAACTAGGAAAACGCCGGGATCATCATATAATCATAATAAAATAGCTGCAAATATTATTATAGCTTTGGGGCAGACCTTTGATATAAATCAACTGTCATTCGAAGTTATTTCGAGTGATCAAAAAGTGTTTATCCCCAAGTTATACCCAAGTGTTATATCCTGATGCTTTGGTCGTTTGTCAGAAGCCTGAATTTTGGAATGGTCGGAAAGATGTTTTGTTAAATCCAATTTTAATCGTAGAAGTTTTATCGCCTTCTACTGAAAAATATGATAGACACGACAAATT
>JBBRVQ010000127.1:0-8012 GCA_038246735.1 Chitinophagales bacterium | reverse complement strand
TTCATTAACATTTACATTAAACACAAAATAAATTCAAAGTGGTAAATTTTTAAGTAATACAAAATAAAATCGTTATAGCTCATTTATAAATATGATTTATGTTGGATAAAATAAAGTTACTCTTCCATATAAATGTGTTTAGAAAGATATTCTTGTTCTCACATTGTTTACTTTTGGCATCATTTATATTTTCTACACAGGATATTTTATGCCAAAGGATAAATTTCGGCATACCTGAAATACATAACTTTGATAGATTTGCGTACAAAGGCGGTACTCAAACCTGGGATATTATTAGCGATAAAAAAAATAGAATCTTAACAGCAAATAATGAAGGACTACTTATGTTTGATGGGCACAAATGGGAAAAATATAGCTTACCAAATAAGACAATACTTAGGTCTATTGCTTATGATAGCATTACACAAAAGATATATGCCGGAGGACAAGATGAATTGGGTTACTTTCTACCTGACAGACAAGGGATTTTAAAATACTACGACTTAAAACAAACTATACCCACGGCATTCAATAATTTAGAAGATATTTGGAATCTCAAGTTTTTGGATAACACGCTGTATTTCAGGTCACAAAATAGAATTTATGCTTACGACGGCAACCAATGGAAAATATTTACGACAAAAGAAAGTACCCTTTTAGCTCTAGTAGATAATAAAATTGTATATAATGATTTGAACAAAGGTTTATTTAAGATTATCAATGGAAACGCTATTTTCATTGAAGGTAGTGAAATTCTGAAAAATAAAACACTCACCAGTATAATATCTTTAAAGACTCATTGGTATATTTTAACTGAAAAGGATGGAATGATTAAATTTCATAATAATACTTGGGAATCTTTTAATACTTTTGAAAATATTCTTTTTAAGACCAAAAGAATTCACTCGGCTTGCAAAATAAATGATACCCTCATGGCTGTAGGTACTTATCTTGATGGTATCATTATTTTAGACCATAATGGGATAGTCAAATCAACCATCACAAAAGAAAAAGGACTGCAAAATAACACCATCGGAAGTCTACATTTTTCGCTAAATCATCAATTATGGGCCGGAACCTATAATGGTATTGATATGATAGATATGGGTAGCCCTTACACCAACATCTATCCTGATGGTACATTACAAGGGTCGGTTTATGCGACCATAGAATTTAATCAAAAACTCTATTGTGGAACGGATAATGGACTATATTCCAAAGACTTAAACCAAATATCAAAAAATTCCAATAACCAAGATTTTCAATTGGTAAAAAATACCGAAGGACAGGTTTGGGGCTTAGATATTGTTTTAGGCGATTTGATAATGAGTCACAATGATGGTGCTTTTTTGATCAAAGGAAATGGTGCTAAGAAAATAAGCAAATATAATGGGTCATGGAAGTTTATGGAATTTGGGGATAAATCATATTGTATCGGTGGTACCTACACAGGATTGTATGCATTTAAAAAACAGGGCGAAAATTGGTTAGAAGTAGGCAAAATATCTGGTTTTGATGAATCATGCAGGTTAATGGTAAAAGACGCTAAATATTTATGGGTATCGCACCCTTATAGAGGACTGTTTAAAATGGATATCAACATCGAAAAACTTACTGTAAATATTGAAAATTTTGGGCAAAAAAACGGTTTACCAGGAAATTTAAGAAATATTGTATATAATTTGGAAAACCAAATTATTGTTTCTACAGAGTTTGGTTTGTTTAAATTTAATGCATCGCAAAATAGATTTAGTGCTTTCAGTCTACCTTGCATGGATGACGATATACAACCAAATTATAAAGTTTTAATTGAACATGGTAACAAGTTATGGCTAGCCACAGATAAACAATTTGGATATATACAATATGATGAACAACTATTCGAAAGTAAAAATTATGACTTCGAAATGATAGAGTTCAAAGGCGGTTTAGTCCCTGGCTTTGAAAAAATATTTCTCCTAGATAATTATGAAGCATTATTGCTTACTACTAAGGGCTTAAAATACTTTACGAATTTTAGTAGTCGGGATAAATTTCTGAAAGCCTATATTTCAAAAGTTTATGATTTGAACCAACAAAAATTAATCACAGAAGGATTTGAAGTAGAAGACTCTCAAATGAATAGTACCACAACATTTGACCACAAAAGCAATGCATTTGTATTTGATTTTGCATCTTCTGCCTGCTCAGAAGACATAAAATACAGATACTTACTACATCCTATGCAAAAAGAATGGTCAACTTGGGAACGTAAAAGTCAAAAAGAATTTAACAATCTTTCATCTGATAAATATCAGCTACAAATACAAGCTGCTGATGTCCATGGCAATGTTTCGGCTAGTTATACTTATTCCTTTGAGATTTATCCTCCATGGTATGAATCTAAAACTGCAATGGCGCTATATCTGTTGACTGCCGTTTTTATTCTGTTATATAGCCGTCGACGAATAGTGAAAAAATACGAACAAATCACGAGCAACTTAGAAGAACAAAAAAATGAAAGCGATGAGCTGGTGTTTCAACTTCAAAAAGAAAAACTGGAGGCCGATATTCATTTTAAAAATAAAGAACTGGGACTTTCTACCATGCATCTCGTGCAGAAAAATGAAACTATCGCAAAACTGAAAACTGAACTTAGTAAAATAGTAAAAAAAATCAATGATCCGGAAATCAAAAGGGAGGTCAAAAATATGGTTTCCATCTTATCTGACGACGAAAGATTAGAAGATGATTGGGGATCGTTTGCACAAAATTTTGACTCTGTACATAATGCTTTTTTATCAAGGTTAAAGGAGAAATATCCCAATCTTAGTTCAAGTGACTTAAAACTTTGTGCTTACCTGAAGCTCAATCTGACGACCAAAGATATTGCACCCTTGTTGAATATTTCTGTTCGAGGGGTAGAAATTAGTCGGTACCGCCTCAGAAAAAAACTAGACCTATTCAGTGATATCAATCTAAATGATTTTATGATGGACTTTTAAATTCAATTGATATTGATTTGATTTTTTTATCTAAACGTGTATGTGTTGATTAATTATTATCAAATTGTCCTGAACTGTCGTACTTTTGTCCTGTTATAGCTTATATTCATCTATAATGCTAAATATTTCTGAACTACTTATAAAATAAAATCATTTATTGTCATGATTCAAAAAGCTGAAATGTTTAAAAAAATAAAATCATTATTTGTGGTTGAAGAATCTGTTGTCAATACTTCAACCAATGAAGTAAGCGGTACGGATGTTTCCAAAAATAGCAATACATCGTCATCTGTTTCTCAAAAATCTGACATACAGCCAGTTTCAGCAGCTTTTGATGGTAAACCGGATGCGAAATTCACTGATCTTTTACTCAGGTCAATAGAGTCCAATAATATGGAAGGATTTGATTATCTGGAGTATAAAAACTCACTTAAATCTATAGAAAGCGTTATTCCTGATGAAGTCATGCGGTATAAATCTGCTTTTGAAATGGCTAAGACTATGGGTCTTTCAAAAGAGAAATTAGTTCAAAGTGCCTCACATTATCTTAATATTCTGATTTCAGAAGACAAAAAATTTAAAGATGCCCTTGAGAATCAGAAAGCAAAACAAATACAGGGTAGGGCAGACCAACTGGCTGTTATTGAGAAAAGTGTAGTGGAAAAACAACAGACGATTGAGAAGCTTAATAAGGATATTGAAGCATCTAAGGGTCAGCTGGAGGCAGTGAGAAAAGAAATTAATGACGCTGTTGTCAAAATTGATGTAACCAATCAACAATTTGTGGCATCATATAATTTAGTTTATGGTCAAATTTATGAGGATATTGAAAAAATCAAAACAAATATCTAAATTTTACAAAGTCTGAATTGTATACTTAAATAAAAACTCATTTTAAAAGAAATATTCAGCAATGAATTTATATATTTGGGGGTTAATTTGAAAAATAAATGACAGAACAAAAAACAAAATCATTTTGGTCTAGACCTGAGGGTGTTACAGGAGCTTTATTTTTGGCTGCCTTGATCTTTGGTGTAGGGTATTTTACCATCACAAGTTTGGCAGCACTCATAGCTTTTGCTTCTTCGACCATGGGTGCGTTGATTTCGTTGTTGGTTTTAGGTACCATCGTATTTATGGCACTGGATGGGAAGACTAGAGCACTGGTAAGTTATATGTACAAAAGTGCCATGAGGTGGATCACAGGACTTTTTGTGCAGATAGATCCTATAGGTATTTTAAAGTCATATGTAGAAGACTTAAAATCAAATTTGACCAAAATGAATCGTCAAATCGCTCAGTTGAGAGGTCAGATGCATAAATTGCAGGAAATTATACTTAATAATAAGAAAGAAATAGATACGAATCTGAATATGGCAAGTCAAGCCGCTCAGGTAAACAAGCAAGCGCAGATGTTGCTGAAAAGCAGAAAAGCGGGAAGGCTTCAGGAATCCAATATGAAGCTTGAAGATCTGTACAAAAAAATGGAAGTACTTTATAGAGTTCTCTCTAAAATGTACGAAAATTCTGAAATTCTTGTTGAAGATGTACAGGATCAGGTAATGGTAAAAGATCAGGAACGCAAAGCTATACTTGCAAGTAATTCTGCCATGAAGTCGGCGATGTCAGTAATCAAAGGGGATCCTGACAAAAAAGCGATGTTTGATGCTGCCTTGGAGTCCATTGCTGATGATGTAAGTCAGAAAGTGGGGGAAATGGAAAGATTTATGGAAGTTTCTCAGGGTTTTATGCAGTCTATTGATCTTCAGAATGGAGTATTTGAAGAAGAAGGACTTAAGATGTTGGAAAAATGGGAGAACGAAAGTGTGTCCTTGTTGTTGGGAGGAGAAAAAGAGTCCCTTATATTAAAATCAAATGATGAAAGTGAAGTACTCGACTTGAACGCACCGATCAAACACCCTGAAAAAATAGGACGTACCAATCAATATGATAATCTATTTGAATAATTTTTAAACTAAATTCATAATGGCAACCAGACTTACAGGTTTTTCAAAACTAGTTATTACACTTCTTATTCTTACAGCAATTTTTTTTGGAGGCAGATATTTGCTTAACTCCACAAAATTAGGTCAGGATTTGAAAAAGCAGGCAGCACAGGCCTCAACAGATAAAGGAAGTACCGATGAAAAAGGGTCTACTTCATCAGGACCAAGAGATCCCAATACCCTTAGGGTTCAGTTAGTGACTTGGGGAGGTTATGCACCGGGATTATATTTTAATGAAGGGCCAAATGCTAATGAAAAATCCAGATTTTTTAAAGATTATGGATTTAAGGTGGAGTTTAAAGTTGAAAATGATTTATTAAATGCAATGAATGCTTGGATGGCTGGAGAGTACGATGTTTTGGTACAAACTGCAGATGCTTTTCCATTATATACTGCCCCCAATGATATAAATGCTTTTCAGCCTAAAGCTTTTATGCAGGTAGATTGGTCAAGAGGAGGTGACGCTGTGATTGTGAAAAGAGGTATTAATACAGCAAATGATCTCAAAGGCAAAAGAATAGCAGTAGCGGTACCATCACCAGCTCAAACTTTATTAAACAGTACCCTTGAGGCTGCTGGCCTGAAATATAGTGACGTAACTGTTGTGAAAACTTCTGATAATCTAAAGGCTGCAGAATTATTTAGAAGTCAGGATATTGATGCAGCAGTTGTCTGGAGTCCGGATGACCTGAAGGCTACTACTGATGTAGCGGGATCAAAAATACTTTTAACTACGGTACAACAATCACATATTATTGCAGATATCATGTTTGCCAGTCAGAAAACCATCGATGAAAAGAAAAATATGATTCATGGCTTTTATGAAGGTTGGATGAAGGGTGTGGCAGAGTTAAATTCCAGTACAGCCAATCATGACAAAGCAGGAAAATATCTTGGTGAAATGAACGGGCTCACTCAGGAAGATGGATTAGGTATGATGAGCACAGTGTATTGGACTGGTCAGGGCGATAATATCAACTTCTTTGGGCTTAATTCAGCTTATAGGGGTCAAAAAGGACAGGATTTATATGAGAAAATGTCCAAAAAGTTTGTAGAAACCGGTGATTCTCCAAAAATAGCTCCAAATTGGAGATCAGTCATCTATACTGGTGCTGTTACCGCAGCACAGGCAAATCTGTCAGGATCAGCATATGAAGCTGAAAAATCAAAAGTATTCTCGCCTGCTACGAAAGCTGAGATTTCTGCCCCTGCGATTGCTTCCAAGCCAATAAGTATAAATTTTGCCTCAGGTAAATTCACCTTAGACGAAAAAGATAAGACCATTATTGATCTTCAGTTTGCTGACGTTGCCAAAACTTTTGCCAATATCAAAGTAAGAGTGGAAGGTAATACAGACAATGTGGGTAGTAAGGCAACAAATAAAGCATTATCAGAAAAAAGAGCCAAGTCAGTTGCAGACTACTTAAAGTCCCAATACGGAATGGATGCCAACAGATTTATTATTGTAGGAAATGGCCCCGATAAGCCAGTACCCGGATGTGAAGGCAATGCTAATGAAGATTGTAAAGCAAAAAATAGAAGAACAGAGTTCCAACTCATAGGAGGATAAGTTATTCTTATGTAATATTGACAGGAATAAAAAAGGGATTGAAATATTTTCACTCCCTTTTTTAATTAATATAAAAAATTTTTAGAGTTCAAAAACAAAGGATATCTTAGTTTCACTATATTTGTCCCAATTAAATTAATAGTAATGTCATCTTCATGGTTGTTCAGATTACGGGGTGAATTAACATCAGGTCAGAAAGTAATGCTTGCTATTGCAGGTTTCATATTTTTTATTATTTTCTGGGCACTGCTTACGAGTGGAGATACACCGGTAATACCAAGAGCTATCTTTCCTAACCCATGGAGAGTAGTAAGTGCAATGGGAGACCTATATGTTGAAAACGAGCTGTTTATGAATATCTGTAAGTCTATCGGGCTTAATCTTGGTGGTTATATAAAAGCAATCTTATATGCCATTCCCGTTGGTTTTGCCATTGGCCTTGTTCCTATGTTGAGAGGAGCTTTCCAGAAAATGGTAGATGCTGTACGTTTTTTACCATTAACGGCACTTACCGGCTTATTCATTATCTGGTTTGGTATATATTCAGAGCAAAAGATTAATTTTTTAGCCTTTGGTATTTTTATTTATCTGCTACCAATTGTGATACAGCGCATTGATGAAGTCGATGATGTGTATTTAAAAACTGTACACACATTGGGAGCAAGTTATTGGCAAACTATCAGGACTGTTTATCTACCATCTGTGGTATCCCGTATTTCAGATGATATAAGAATATTGACTGCTATTTCATGGACTTATATAATTGTAGCGGAGACGTCAGCCGATCAGGGAGGTATTGGTTCACTAATATATCGTACAGGTCAGCGACTCGGAAGAGTAGATAAAACAGTGGCATGTCTGATTATAATCATGGTCATCGGCATATTTCAGGATAAAATATTTGCTTATTTGGACAGGAAGTTTTTCCCTTACAAATATCAAATAAAGGACAGCAATGGAGGTATAAATTCTTTAAAAACACTTTCATTGTTTGATGCAATCTGGGATTATGCGATTATTTTGTTAACCTGGATTTTTATCGGAATTTATTTGCTGTTTCTTTTTAATGAGTGGTCTCCGTTTATTGGTGATGTCAAACCCTTGACCTATCTCTTCGGAGATGCATTATGGACGATTCACGTTGTGTTTGGTTTGATACTAACGTATCAGATGTCTACCCTTTATAATAAATTCATAATCAAATCATGAGCACATACACGTTTGAAGACTTGGCCAGTCTGAATAATATTATAGAACTCAGAAATATTGGACAATCTTATGATGGCGGTAATAACTGGATAATAAAAGATCTTAACTTCATTGTCGAAGATAAACCCGGACAAGGACAGTTTGTGATACTGCTTGGAATGTCCGGTTGCGGTAAATCTACCATACTCCGTTATATTTCAGCGTTGCAAAAGCCTACAGAAGGACAAGTGCTGGTCAAAGGGA
>JBBRVQ010000126.1:0-8185 GCA_038246735.1 Chitinophagales bacterium | reverse complement strand
CTTGCTTCTAACAATTGCCCCAATAAAACTAAGGTGAGAATAACAGTTACCGCTTCAAAATACAGGAAAACACTCCCATCATGATTCTTAAACTGTGCAGGAAATATGGAAGGAAAGAGTAACGCTACAATGCTAAAAATAAATGCAGCTCCTGCACCTACTCCGATCAAACTAAACATATTCAGGTTCCAGGTTTTGAATGATACCCAAGCTCGTTCAAAAAACATCCAACAGGCATAAAAAACCACTGGAAGCGAAAAAGCAAATTGAAACCAATTTTTGAAATCTACATTGAGCCAATTGTTTATTGGATTATTAGGAATCATTTCACCCATCACTAAAATCAAAATCGGTAAGGTAAATATTACAGATATTTTGAACTTTTTTAGAAGGGTTTTATAGGTTTTATTTTCTTCTTCTGAAGGCTCCATAGGTACTAAATCCATCCCACAAATTGGACAGCTACCTGGCTCGTCTTCTATAATTTCCGGATGCATTGGACACGTGTACTGGACTGATTTTGAAGCTCCAGCTTGTTGCACCAAATCCATTCCACATACCGGACAATCTCCAGCTTTATCATACACTTTTTCCCCTTCACAATGCATGGGGCAATAGTATTTTCCATTGCTCGTTGCTGAAATTGGCTTTCCCTTTGGTTTTTCTTCCATTGTTTCAGTCATCATTCCGATATCATATCTTCCGCCATCATTTTCTAAAGCCGCCTTAAAAGTTTCTAATGGAATATGTTTTTCCATTTCTATGTTGGCCAATTTTTCTTCAAGATTGACTTCAACCTTAGTAACGCCTGCCACTTCGCTTAACGTTTTTTCAACATGGCTGCGACAACCACTACAGGTCATTCCTATTATTTGATATGTATGTTTCATTTGTTTAAGTTGTGGAGTTATTGAAAAATCCGCTAGATCTCAGTAATCCGCTGGACGTATTTAATCATTCAGGTTTGTATGCAGACCGCTTATGGGGATTTCATGTGTTTATATTTATTTTTATTTCTAAGGCCACATGGAATCCCCATAATTTAATCATCGTGGTTTGTGATGTTTGTATCATGGGGATTTCATCTTAAATATTATTTAACCACAAATTTCGTCTTTAATTGGTTCTTTTGGTTGTATAATTTTGGGTTTAACTTGCAATATTTACAAATATTGAGTCCACTCCGAAAAGTAAATACTGCAAAGACAGGAGCAGGGCGAAAAACGAGTGATTAAAGATGCCTGGGCGACCTTTGACTGCAAAAACAAATTGGATGTACAACTGCGTATAGGTATTTGCCATGATTTTTATGTAAAGATAGTGGTTTTGAATTTATATGCTGTGTATAATTCTAAGTTTTCAATCGATCTAAATATTATTATCAATTTGAGGACGGAGACCAAGTAAGGGCGAAATACAAGTGGATCTTAAAAAATGGTATTTTAATAGTGGACTCAACTACTGAACAAGAAAATTATCTAAGTCATCCGTAAAATCATAGTCAATATATAACAGTTTGTAGGCTTGCAAATTTTGTTCAAAGAGGTCAGAGAGCAACTTTTTAATCCCTGTAGTACCGCCAAAATCTCCTTGATACCATTGGAAAAGTTTGGTTGAGTAAATAGTTTTGGTTTCATGATTAATTTTAGTTTCATTTTCTAGAAATGAAGTGGTAGCTAGAGATAACTGCTGCGCTATATTTTCTACTCGATAAAATGCAATGGGTGGACAACTCACTGCACCACAGTTTAATGCGAAATGGATTCTATAATCAAGCTCTTTTACAGCCCACTTTTTGATCCAAGAAGGTGTAAAGACATTTGGCAAGTAACCCAATGAAACCTTTAACCGATATCTTCTCAAAATACCATGTTCAATATCATCCAAACTCATATTTTTACCTGCAATGAAAATTTCTTTAACATTGTAAATCAAAGGTTTAGCAACTTTGTGGTATTTGCGAAGGATCAAAAAGTACGCATTGTACGCATTAATCCAAAAAGTTTTTTTAGCATCGTCACTCACCACCTTAAGATCAAAATCTCCTTGATCAATACTTGCAAGTTGTGCTATTAAATCCCCGAATGGTTGATCTAGTTTTAAAGCAAGCAACAGTTGCTCACTGATGTAAATTGGATGTAAGATGGGTTTCATAAAGACTAATTCTTGAGCAAATCATTTGGAAATTTACAAAGGCACCTATCAGTCGGATAAATGCCTTTGAAATGCTTTAGTTTATTTTTCCCACCAAACTTTACTATTGATATCATCACCACCAAGTCTAGTGACGGCTTCATTGTAATGGATGCTATTGGTCGCTTGTTCTCCTTCAGGGTAGAAATATCTGACGGGAAAACGATTGTCATTCATATTATCAGGTCCAGGTACGAGCGCTGGAATACCTGTACGACGGACATTGAACCAAGCTTCATGTCCATTGCTGATCAGTGCCACCCACTTCTGTGTCAATATCTTGTTAAGATTATCAGTACCATCCAATACTACAGATGGCTGAGTGAGATAATCTATTGGCATCGTCACTTTAAGATAAGCAAATTGGGCTTTAATGGCACTTTCGTAATAATCTTTTGCACTTCCTGTTATCCATCCCCTTTGAGCCGCTTCGGCCAAGTCAAAAAGTACTTCTGCACTTTGAATGTATTGCGCATCTACACCATTGGGTACGTCACGCCATATCGCTCCGAAAAGTGATACATCATTTAGGTCTATCCCATTAGACGAAATAGATTCTCTAGTTAAGCCATTCTGAAGTCCTTTGTATTGAGGATTTCCACTGGCTACACTTTTGGACGTAGGTTTGTACAAAACGGTGATGCGTGGATCTTTCCACTCTGTGAGTACATTTCTTACTGTTGAAGACATACGGTGACCATTATAAATCCCCAAAGCAGTTTGGAATAATGGAAATTGATTGGGTGCAGATGTCAAGTAGGGGATTACGGCATTGTCCGTGTTGCTTAATATCAAATTGCCTTCTGTAACCAAAGTCTGCAAAGTTGAGAAATCGTTAAGTTTTCTGGATATTCTTACTAGGCTGCGGACTCTCAATGAATTGGCAAATTTCACCCATTTGGTTAGGTTGCCATTGTACATTACATCACCGGCGATTTTATCTTTGGATTCGCTTAAGGTCTTTGATGCTTTCGCCAATGTAGCTAGAATGCCATTTGGACCCGTATAAATTTCTTCCTGCGTATCATACTTTGGAGAGGTGACACCTTCCTTTGCTTTGAGTGCTTCACTGTAAGGAATATCGCCCCACATATCTGTCAATTGGCTGAAAATGTAGCACTTCATTACATCTCCTACTGCTTTGTAAGCATCATTAGTATTGGGTACAGACTGCATC
Organism: Chitinophagales bacterium; assembly: GCA_038246735.1. Lineage (GTDB taxonomy): Bacteria > Bacteroidota > Bacteroidia > Chitinophagales > Saprospiraceae > OLB9. The sequence continues at coordinate 4,815 of JBBRVQ010000126.1, read as the reverse complement.
GAGTTAATATCCGTGAGGTTGCGATAGAGTAGATTCCAATGTCCTGCATTGCTTCCCATTTCGTATCTATCTATTCGTTCGAACTCTATATCTGATGAAAACTGACAGATAAAATTAGACAACCTAAAACCTTGTTCGTAGGTATTGGCTTGTGACAAGCTGACGAGTACATTGGTCAGTAAAAACTCAGGCTCTACGTTGGTTGATCCATTTGGGTTGGTATTGATTGCTTCAAAATCTTTGGTACATGACGATAGAAATACTATCCCTACTACCAATAATATTATATACTTATACATAATGCTAAAATTTCATTTTATGATTAAAAATCGGTTTTCAAACTTAATCCTATACTCCTAGTCGATGGGTAGCTAAAATCTTCTACACCATAAGTATAGTTGGTTTCTTGTACGCCATTGAGTTCTGGATCAAAATGTGGATTCTCTGTAAACAATAGTAGGTTACTACCTATTAACCCAAGTTTTAAACTTTGGATACCTAGTTTTTTTGTGACATTAGGTCCGAAAGCATAATAAATTCCTACTTGTCTGAGCTTGACATATGACGCACTGTAGATAGGACTAGCTTCATTTCCTCTGTCATAGTAGGCATTGTAATATGTACTAGCAGGTACGTTGACATCATTAGTAACATAGTTAGGATTTTCGGATGTTCCAGCATTTTTCACACCTTCACCTACGATACCATTGTCTCTGCCCTCCAAAGTCTCCTCCAGCACACCCGATGTGCTTCCTAGTGCTTTGATTCTGGAAGTGACGATACCACCATGTCTCCAATCCACTAAGATATTGATAGATAGATTTTTATATGAGAATTTATTATTGAAACCTACTGCAAAATCTGGGTTGTAATTGCCTAATAGTTTTAGCTTGCTATCTTGGACAGGTACACCATTACTATGTAAAACCTTACCATCAATCTCCACAAATCCCGTTCCATACATATCGCCAACTCTACCGTCTTGCTTTGCGATATAGAACGTTTCATTTGAGCCGCCATTACCTTGAAAAAACTTAGCTGATCCAGTGATAAACTGATTGACTCCATCTGGCAGTTCAGCCACTCGACTGCGATAGGTAAAAAAATTGACTGAAGACTGCCATACAAAATCCTTTTGTTTCACGACAGCGCCACTCAATCTTAGTTCCAAGCCTTTTGTGACTACTTTTCCACCATTCTGAATGGTATTCGTAAATCCGGAAGCTGTAGATATAGGTCTTCTTATGATCTGATCTATACTTGTGTTTTGATAGACCGAGACTTCTAATTGCAGTCTACTCTTAAATAAGTATAGGTCTGCTCCTGCTTCTAGTGCATTGGTTCTAACTGGTCTTAGGTTGGCATTTTTGAGGATACTTTCATTGGTGACTTGAAACGATGAAGCATAATTTTGATTAAACTGATAGGTATTGACCAATTGGTATGGATCAGTATCATTTCCAGCACTTGAGCTGTTGAATCTCAACTTTAGAAATGAAATAGAAGAAGGTAAATCCCAAGCGTTAGACGCTATGAAACTTAATCCAGCTGAATAATAAGCAAATGAATTGTTGTCTAACGGTAGCGTACTGCTCCAGTCATTTCTGACCGTCAAGTCCAAATAAAGCGATGATTTATAACTGATCGTTCCTAGCCCATAAACACTATTGATACGCTTATCAAAAATCTGACTTTTTGCTATCAGGGGTACTCTAGAATTAGACAAATTATATACCCCTGGCAAAAGTAATTGACTAGATTGCGTAAATTGATAATCAGTCTTTTGGTCGAACCTATTGGCACCAGCAGCGATAGAAAACATCACGTCATCACTGATTTTGTCATTGTAAGAGAGCAATACGTCAGTGTTTATCTCAAAGTATTTCACTTCATCTTCTCTGTAGCTACCAAATTGGTTTCTATTGGTACCAAAAGCTCTACGGAAAACCCTAGAATCATTATATTGGTCGATACCTGTTCTAAGCCTCAAGCTCAGTTTATCGCTAAAAGCGTATTTCAGCGCACCATTACCGAATATCCTATTTTTATCAAAGCTATTGGTATTTTCATACAAGGTAAAAAATGGGTTGGTAAGCCAAAGGTAATTGATATCAAATCGGTCAATACCTTCACGCCCGTTTTGCCAATAATCTCTCATCGACTCAGTGTCAAATTGTCTTCCAGTCCAGTTAAATCCATAGAGCACATTTTCATAACCATAACCTAAATTTGGTCTATTTTTACTTCTGGAATTTACATAATTAACATACGCGTCAAAGGTTAGTTTGGACGTCAAATTCTGGTCAATACTTATGGCTAAGCCGTCTCTTTTAAGGTCAGTATTTTCTAATATCCCATTGTTCCTAAGGTTACTGTAAGAGATCCTAAAAGCACCGCTATCCCATTTATTACTTATAGCAATATTATTTTGATTGGTAAATCCCGGTTGAAAAAAATCACGGACATTATTGGGATTTGAGACCCAAGCTGTTGGTGTGATCGGTGTAAATACTCCAGAACTAATCTGTCGTGCAAATATATCTCCGCCTCTGACAGGATTTCCATTGACATCAACAGATGGACTATCAAACTGAGCAATTAACAAACCTTGGTCTAATCTCGGACCATAACTTGACAGCCCTCCGTCATTGACACCGGCACCTTTACCATTTACAAAAGAGTATTGACCATTGTTGCCACCACCATATACATTTTGATATCGTGGCAAAGTGAGCAGTGATTCACCCGTCAAAGATGTGCTCAAACTGATACCCAATCCTTTTTTATTTTGCCCACGTTTGGTAGTCACCAAGATGACACCATTAGAAGCTCTTGAACCATAAAGAGCGGCAGAACCTGCACCTTTCAGTACAGAAATAGAAGCAATATCATCTAAGCTAATCTCTGATCCACCATTTCCGTAGTCGACTTCTTGTAGTGCACCATTATTAGTAAGGTCACTTGCAAAAGGAGTATTGCTGATGGGTACACCATCTACGACAAATAGTGGTTGACTGTTGCCTCCCAAAGAGTTTTCACCTCTGATGATTATCCTTGAGGCAGATCCCACTCCTGATGATCCATTGGTTATCTGAACGCCTGGCACTTCACCAGCTAGACTATTGACAAGATTGGTCATAGGGACTTGTGTCAATGTGCGTCCATCAATTTCTTCTACGGAAGATGATAATGCTTGCTTGTTCCTAGTGATACCTAGTGCAGTTACTACTACTTCATCTAAGGTCAATCCTGACTTCATTTCAATCAAAGGCACGACACCATTCACCACGGCAACGGACTGAGTTTCTGTGCCTATGAATGATGCTTCAAGAATAAAATCTTTGTTCGGGTATTCAAAAGTGAAAGAACCATTCTGATCACTAATAGAAAAAACACTGGTACCTTTTATATGTAGCAAAACACCAATCATGGGAGCTTTGTCTTCATCTATGACTTTTCCAATGTATGTTTGTGCCATCAATCCAAACGAAAGCAACTGAAAAATAAGTAAAAATCTTAACTTCATACGTTGTTTATTTAATTATAAATGAATAGGCAAGATCAAGTAAATTCGACCTTTGTTGTAAATCTAATTTTAAAGGCAATTGGGCTAATCCCATGATTCTACGCATGATTTCTACTCCAGCATGTCTCATTACTTGATCTAGATTTAAGGGTGAGATAGCTGTATAATATTTTAGTGCGTGCGCTATGACTGCTTCAGATTGTCTGGCAAAAATCAAATGGGCCACAGTGACCCCAATTTCAAATTCTGGTACACCAAAATAGCAAAACTCTGGATCAATAATTTTGATTCCATCCTTAGACTTTAGCCAACTACCCAAAAAGTAATCCCCATGCAAAAGTGTTTCCCCATCGGCAAGGTATTGTTTGCCAAGTTCATGGACGACTGCTTTTAAGACCATATCTTTTTGATACTTTAAAGCTACCTCGCTTAATCCCACACATATTTCATCAAGGTTAAAACCACTGTCTGATAGAAATGGATAAATATAAATATGCTCATGATTTAACTTTCGCATCTCTTTATTACTTATCAAGTACGGGGATGAATCTTTAGTCACTGATGTGTGAAGTATTGCTGCAAACTCCATGATATCTTTCAAGTCATTGTCTTCTATTCCAGCATCTGATTGGTATAGAAAACTGTAATCACTCGACTGACCCAGATCATCCATTATGAGCACGTGGTTCTCTTTATCCACATGCCATATTTCGGGTGTCCTACTTGATAAAGCGATAATGGGTGCTACCAATGCATAAAATTCTGCTTCACGCATACATCGATCTGCTGGTGCTGCCACTTGTGGATACTTCTCTACGTAGGCACGACTTTGTTTTAGGATAAATGATCGCTCATTGGAAATAACCCTTAACGTGAAATTCATATTACCTTCACCAGGTATCTCTACTCGTAGGACGATTTCGTTTTCATTCAGAAAATTATGGCTAGCTAAGTAGTCTTGAATCGCTACTTTATCATTCTCTAAATTCATTTTATCGATATAAAAGTGTTAATTAATCTATCATGATAGGAAGGATGTACATCGTAACAGTAGCGTACAGGATAGCCACATGTATCATCGCAAAGTAGATAATTTTTATAAATCTCTTTGCTATTCATTGGCTTAGTATCGTCTTCAAATAGTTCGAGCCGAGCATTAATGTCTTCATACACGATATCCTGTGGATGAAGGATGTAATGACTTGCCAGCACATCAAAAGGATTAAATCCACTAGCCCCTTGAGCTAACCATTGCTTGAGCCAAACTTCGGAGTGACTAGCTAACCATT
>JBBRVQ010000125.1:0-8205 GCA_038246735.1 Chitinophagales bacterium | reverse complement strand
TATTTTATCTGCAGAAACCATCACGCCCAGGTCTATGATATCGTAATTATTGCAGGCAAGAACTACGCCCACGATATTTTTTCCAATGTCATGCACGTCTCCCTTGACCGTTGCCATCAATATTTTTCCTTTGACTGAGCCGCCTCCTGATTTTGCTTTTTCTGCATCAATAAATGGCGTAAGATAAGCGACGGATTTTTTCATCACTCTTGCACTTTTTACTACCTGCGGCAGAAACATTTTACCCGCTCCGAATAAGTCTCCTACTATGTTCATGCCATCCATCAGTGGTCCTTCGATCACCTGAAGAGATGTCGGATACTTTTGACGAGCTTCTTCCGTATCTTCATCAATGTAGTCTGTTATTCCTTTGACCAAGGCATGAGATAATCTTTCCTCCACACTGCTTTCCCGCCATTTCAGATCTTTTAGGATGACTTTACCTCCTCCGGCTACTCTTTCTGCATAGTTGGTGAGTTCTTCAGTTGCTTTTTCATTTCTATTAAATAATACGTCTTCGACAATAGTAAGGAGTTCTTTGTCTATTTCTTCATACACTTCTATCATACCGGCATTGACAATACCCATATCCATACCTGCCTGTATAGCATGAAATAAAAACGCAGAATGCATGGCTTCTCTGACTTTATCATTGCCTCGATAAGAAAATGATATATTACTTACTCCGCCACTTATTTTGACACCGGGACATTCTTTTTTGATGATTCGGGTAGCCTCAATATAATGGACGGCATAATCATTATGTTCTTTTATTCCTGTAGCAATGGCAAATATATTGGGGTCAAAGATGATATCCTCCGGTGGAAACCCAATTTCATTGACCAGAATATCATAGGCTCTTTTACAAATGTCAACTTTTCTTTCTTTTGTATCTGCCTGTCCCAGTTCATCAAATGCCATCACAACGGTAGATGCACCATATTTGCGCAACAAATTGGCTTGTCGTCTGAATTCGTTTTCTCCTTCTTTCATAGAGATCGAATTTACAATACACTTACCCTGAACACATTTGAGACCTGCTTCTATGACATCAAATTTTGATGAATCGATCATAATCGGGACCTTGGCAATATCGGGCTCTGACATCACCAGATGCAAAAATTTTATCATGGCTTCTTTTGAGTCCAGAAGTCCCTCGTCCATGTTAATATCAATGACCTGTGCACCACTTTCTACCTGCTGAGCGGCAATAGAGAGTGCTTCGTTGTATTTATTTTCAGCTATCAGTTTGGCAAATTTTCTTGAACCGGTGACATTGGTTCTTTCACCAATATTGATGAAGTTCAGATCTTCCCTGACCACCAGAGGTTCAAGTCCGGCATAAGCTGTCACCTGTTTTTTTTCGGGCAATGCTCTGGGAGTCATACCTTCTACCGCATCTGCCATGGCCCTGATGTGTTCCGGTGTTGTGCCGCAGCATCCGCCGATGATATTTACCAAACCTGCCGAAACAAATTCACGTATGTATTCTTTCATTTCGTCTGCTGACTGATCATATGCTCCTAGTTCGTTGGGAAGTCCGGCATTTGGGTAAGCACTGATAAAGCAGTCTGCAATATTGCTAAGATCTTCCAGATGTGGCCTTAATTCTTTAGCGCCCAAAGCACAATTCAAACCCACACTAAACAAACCGGCATGTTTTACCGATATATAAAATGCTTCTGCAGTTTGTCCGCTCAAAGTTCTTCCACTGGCGTCTGTAATTGTACCTGATACCATGACAGGTATATCTATCTTTCTTTCTTCCTTAATATTCAGGATTGCAAAAAGAGCTGCTTTACAATTAAGTGTATCAAAAACCGTTTCTACCAGCAGAATATCGGCGCCTCCATCCAATAAACCTTGGGCCTGTTCATAATAATTGGCTACGAGATCATCAAAAGTCACTGCCCTGTATCCCGGATTATTGACATCAGGAGATATGGATGCGGTTTTGTTGGTAGGACCCATGGCTCCAGCCACAAATCTGGGTTTGTCCGGATTTTTTGCTGTAAATTCTACTGCTACCTTTTTAGCAATGCGTGCGGACTCCAGATTAAGCTCGTAAGTGATCTCTTCAAGGTGATAATCTGAGTGAGATATTCGGGTGCCATTAAAAGTGTTGGTCTCAATAATATCTGCACCTGCCTCAAGATACGCCCTATGTATAGACTCAATGATATCAGGCCTGGTGATGGATAATAAATCGTTATTGCCTTTTAAGTCAGAATGGTGATCTTTAAATCGCTCACCACGGTAATCTTCTTCCCTGAGATTATACCTTTGTATCATAGTACCCATCGCACCATCCAATACCAATACCTTGTTTTTGGCTAATGTATATAAATCATTCATATTGGACGCAAAGTTAGTGAATTGATATATGAAACCCAAAATAGTAATAATATAAGTGTGCATAACTTTAGGCACAAAAAAGAAATCTTATAGTGATTTTGTTTTAAAAGCGAATACTGATAGCAATGGGGTACCAAATCCATCGTTTAAGAGAAGATACTGATTTAGTAATCATAACCTATATTTGCTAAATTCATCCTGAATCCGACGCCAATATAATGCTGATCTTTAACTATTGTAGTTTTTGTTTGCCTCCACATGCCTTGAATATCAATAAAATAATTATGAAAAATTTCATAGCTGGCATCTAAATTTATGGCCATGACGTTGGTTTTTATACCTTGTCCGATGATATTTCCATAATCCTGTTCACGGGTTTCGAGAGGCAATAAAATATTTCCTCCCCAGTTTTCTCCCGCACCGTCATCACCATACGTTGTAAAAAGTGCTTTAGCTTGCAAATAAATTTTATTATCTGGCTTATATCTGGCGATGATCAACAATTCCTTAAAATTTGCCCCAAGCGGATGAGCTAGTGGTTGATTTGAATGACTATAATTGGCTACGGAATATTGCGGAAGAGAATGTAAAGTATCCCGGTGAGCGTATGTATATGGACGTACCACATTATATTCCACTTGAAGATCAAGATGATCTATTTTCAAGGCATTGATATATTTAATGCCTATCTGCCCACCAAATTTATTGGCCCACCAACCCGATTGTTTTTTTACTTCTGACAGTTTAAATTCATCCAGCACAAGTTGTCCATACAAGGATATTCCCTTCAATGGATTCCATTTGGTATTTAGACCAAGGATGACATTGTCCGGGCTATCCAGAAAATGTTCTACAGCACGATATAAAATCACTGGATTCAGATACTGAAATTCAAAGTGATTTTCTCTGGCAAATACCACGGTTTCAAAGAGACCAATTTCAAATTTAGTATTGGGTTTGAAAGCTAGATAGTGTGTAGCAGTATATTTTTTTGGAAGCAGTTTGTCTCCGGCATTAAAGAGTGTAGAGGTGGGAGCCATTTCTGCAAAGATATTTTGATATTGAAATTTCCATATACGTGTGTTAAATTTTAAATAGAAATAATTATGGCTGTAATCCGAAAGCAACAAAGATCTATACCCATTTCCAATAAAATGATTGCCATGTCCAAATTCAATGTTTATACTTTTGACAGGGTTAAATCCAACATAAGCCCTTGCATTAAAAAAATCGTACCCTTTCAGATTGTCTATAACTGTAGATGTATAATTTTTCCAGAATCCTTGTCCGGGTAATGTGCCGAATTTCTGAATCCTTTCATCCACAAAACTTAAGTAACTTCGCTGATTTTCAAGCAATTGAGTAAAAAAATAAACCTTCTCATCAATATAGGCACGAACATCAACACCCCTTGTGTTTTGAAAAATAATATGGCCGTTACTTTTTTCGTTCAAATAGGTGAGCTGCATTACGGGATTGACATACATTTTAAACCCGGGCGATTCTATTTCCAGAAAATTAGCTTTGGACTTGTAAAAGTATTTTAATATAGGACGGCGTCTGAAGCTTTCATTGCTGATTTCATGTATTGGGTTTACCGCACTTTCATGTTGGTCTGAAGACCTGAAAATGTTATTTCTAATATCATCACTTGGTTGGTTTTGTGCAGTATTATTTTTTAGAAACTCCATATTGTCAGCAAACACATGCATCAAATCATAATTGTCCTTACTGCTTAATTGCTGCGGATTTGGTATTAAATAAAGATATTGAATGAGCGCTTTACGGTCGTAATTGTTGATACCATTGACGAGAGTGGTATCTGCCATTCTGAGTATCTCCAGGCGGTCATAGGTGTGATATGCCTGATCCCCTCTCCCCATGTAAGGCGACTGGGCATAGATTACTACATTAAAACCAAGACAAAAAAAGAATATCGTACATCTTAATACCATGTGTTTTGATTTTTGTTTCATTCAGGAGGTAAAGATGACCAAAAAAGATAAAATGTACCCTAAAACATCAAAAAACTTATCAGGCATTTATGCAACTGATTGAGATATGAATTAACTTTCATGTTAAATATGAAGTAATTCATCCGATATATTTCTGCATCTGCTTATAATTTTCTTACCTTAGCTTTTTAATTTGTTGCAGGGTTTTAATATTGACCAAAGAGAGTATAGCTTGGAAAAAGTAAAATTTTTATTTCAGAGTCTAAAAAATTTTCAGCAAATGGGGACTGTTATAAGAAGCAGTCCATCCATGTGCCGAAAGATGAGTCATTTTATAGATAGCCACGATGATCTAATTATTGTCGAATTGGGTGCCGGAGATGGTGTGATCACTTCTTTTATACTGGATAAAATGTCACCGGAAGCCAAACTATATGTGTTTGAAATAAATACAGAATTATGTGCTGTCATATCCAAAATAAATGACCCACGCATGATTTTAGTGAATGATAGCGCAGAGCATATGGAAACCTATCTCATAAAACATGGCATCACACAAGTTGATACCATTATTTCTGCGATCCCTTTTTTGGTTTTACCTGATGACTTGACGAAAGATATATTAATGGCAGGTAAAAAGATGCTCAAGACCGGTGGTAACTTCATCCAGATGCACTATGTAAGCTCCATTAAAAAAATGTATAAAAATATTTTCGGTAACGTGCATACTTACTTTGTTCCGGTCAATATACCACCAGGTTATGTATTCAGGTGTGTAAAGGAATAAACATACGCTTGCATCAATATTTCAAGAGTATGACTTTAATCAGTATTTTATGAGAATAATTATCTTTGTCAGCCGTAATACTTTCCCATCTTGGCAATAAATTTTGTAACCGTAATATTCCCTTTGGCACTGCCCAAATTATATGCTTATTCAGTACCTGAAGAGATGCAATCCGCTATAAAAATAGGAGTCAGAGTGGAAGTGTCTTTAAAAAACAAACTATATTCTGCTATTGTAGCAGAAATTCATGAAGATATGACACTGGAGTACAAAGCCAAACCGATCGTAGCTCTTTTGGATAAAGTACCTTTAGTGACAGAACACCAGCTTGTACTCTGGCGATGGATGGCAGAATATTATTGCTGTACAGTCGGTGAAGTGATGAATGTGGCCATGCCATCGGGGCTTAAATTGGAAAGCGAAACAAGAGTAGTCTATAACGGGGATTTTGAAGATCAGGTACACGAGCTCTCCGATGATGAATATCTGGTGGCTGAGGCGGTGTCCATTCAGAATGAACTTACCATCCTGCAGATCCAGGAAATTCTAAATAAAAAGACCATATTTCCTGTTTTACGCAGTTTATTGGACAAAAAAGTTATTTCGATCAAAGAAGAGCTCATTGAAAAGTTTAAAGCCAAAACGGCCAACTTTATGACATTGAATGAGCCATACAGGACAAATACGTATCGTCTTACGGAAGCTTTTGATTTGGTCACTAAAAGTGAAAAACAAACCAAAGTACTGCTTGCATTTGTACAGTTGTCGCGCAATAAACATTTTACCCTACCAGTATCTGATATTTGTCAACTGGCAAGCGTGGACATGAGCGTGGTAAAAGCACTGGCCAAAAAGGAAATATTTACGATTACCTCCCAGAAATTAAGCAGGATTCATGATTCCGAATTGGGCGATGGTCAGAAAGAAAGCCTTCAGTCATTGAGTGGGCAACAAGTGATTGCCCTGGATGAAATAAGGACTTATCTGGAAAATAGTAAACCTGTACTTCTTTACGGCATTACTGGCAGTGGTAAGACTAGGGTGTATGCAGAGTTGATTCAGCAAAATATGGCAGCAGGTAAACAAACATTGTATCTTTTGCCCGAAATTGCTTTAACAAACCATATGGTCGAACGACTTAAAACCATCTTTGGTGCTGATGTGCTGGTATATCATAGTCGCATGAACAATCAGGAAAGGGTCGAAATGTGGAATGCAACTCTAATGGGTGCCAAAATTATTATTGCAGCACGGTCAGGCATATTTCTTCCTTTTATTCAACTGGGGCTTGTCATTGTTGATGAAGAGCACGACCCTTCTTTCAAACAAAATGACCCTAATCCTCGATACAACGCCAGAGATGCGGCCATTTATATTAGCCATTTGGCAGGTGCAGATATCGTATTGGGAAGTGCTACTCCCAGTCTGGAATCTTATGCCAATGCAATAAATAAAAAATATGGATTGGTACATATGTCTGATCGGCATGGTGAATCAGTATTGCCAAAAATAAGAATTGTAGACCTTAAGGATGAACATAAAGATAAACGATTCAAAGGCATCTTCAGTCATGAACTGATCGCTGCCATCGAAGATGCTCTGGTAAACAAATCTCAGGTATTGCTTTTTCAAAACCGAAGAGGATACGCACCCACCATCAATTGTCATGTATGTGGATGGAAAGCAGATTGTGCCAACTGTGATGTACATCTTACGGTACATAAGGCATTCAACGAATTGCGGTGCCATTATTGCGGTACTCGATCAAAATTACCGGTGCAATGTCCTGCGTGTGGCAATCATGATCTTTTTGAGCAGGGTTTTGGTACAGAAAAAATAGAGGAAGATATCAAGGCCATATTTCCTACTGCATTGGTAGCAAGGCTAGACATGGATACCGCAAAAACCAAGATTGCATTTGAAAATATCATTCATGATTTTGAGGAACGGCGAATCGATATACTGATAGGTACCCAGATGATCACAAAGGGACTGGATTTCGGCAATATTTCACTGGTGGGTGTGCTAAATGCTGATGCCATCTTAAGATATCCTGATCTGAGAGCCAACGAGAGAGCTTTCCAGTTGCTCACACAGGTGTCGGGTAGGGCAGGACGAAGGGCCAAGCAAGGACAGGTCATTATACAGACCTATAATCCTTCTCATCCTGTCATCATCGAAACTATGCATCATTTGTATGACCGTTTTTTTGAAAGAGAGTCGGCAGAGCGCAAAGCCTTTGTGTATCCACCGTATTTTCGGATGATCCAAATCGAGCTATTGCATAAAAATGCCGGTACCTGCGCTCATGCTGCCGGAGTCTATGCAGAAATGGTCCGAAAACTGATCGGAAATAGAATCATAGGCCCGGCTGTACCTTCCATATCAAGAATTAGAGGGCAATATATCCAAACCATCACCATAAAAATGGAGAAGGACTCAAAGGTCGTCAGCAAAATCAAACAAATTATTCTGGAAGAAAGAGAGAAACTCAGACTAATCCCTAAATGTAAATCAGTCAGGGTAAATATTGATGTAGATCCGTATTAAATAATGGGTCATCTTATAAGATTTTATCGTTTTCAACAATTTTCTCATATATTTATAAAAACCAGATGGAGATGAAATACTATCCCGATGATCGCAGTTTGCAACTGCGATCCTAAATATTACGAATCCTGCTAAAGTAGGACTAGTTTATAAATTCAATTACCCACAAAACCAAAACATAACTGGACATATAAACGATAGTATGCGTCCCCTCTTGAAACAACCTTGCCGAAGTTCCCGTATGAAACAAAATGGCACTAAAGTTCCTGCAAACAAGACGCAAAGTGATTCCTTTAAGCGAGACGCATTAAAGGAACACGCGTTGTTTCAATGCGTCCCCGCTTGAAACACCCTTGCTAAAGTCTCTGCTTGAAACAATATCACACTAAAGTTCCTTCAAGCGAGACGCATTAAAGGAACACGCGTTGTTTCAATGCGTCCCCGCTTGAAACACCCTTGCTAAAGTCTCCGCTTGAAACAATATCTCCCTAAAGTTCCTTCAAGCGAGACGCATTAAAGGAACACGCGTTGTTTCAATGCGTCCCCGCTTGAAACACC
>JBBRVQ010000124.1:0-8232 GCA_038246735.1 Chitinophagales bacterium | reverse complement strand
ATTAATTTTTGGTTTACTGCGTATTTCTGCATAATTTCTTGTTCTGTCTGTTCGTTTTATTGGTTAGTGTTCGTCTTTTTAGGGTGAGTCATAACTTGTTACTAGACGAACAAAAAATCTAGAAACATTCGGGATTTTCAACTTAAAGGACATCAATGATGAAAAAGTATTGAAAGTCACACTGACTTTTTATTAGAAAACACAAATCTAAATCAACTTTTTAAATTTTGCAAATTTATTTTCTGTTCGAGTCTAAATGGTCCAGCACTAATTTATTTATTTTGAACGTTATGCGATATATTGTGTGGTATTAATTTGCTTTTACACTTTATATTTTATTTTTGATGATTTTGATTGTTCGTCAATATTATTATTTTGTATTTTTATCATCTTCGTTCCGATTTCTCATCAATTTATCCAGCGGACTTTCGATCATAGATAGCTTATGCAAGAAAACGACAACTACTTCGTCATCATCATCTCTCAAAGCAGTCATTTAGCGTAGTAAACTCCCACTTTTCGAGCTTTTAACTTCTTTGACGTTTTCTTATCAAACACAGCGTTTTATTGCAGACACTAGATACAAAATAACCAGATATTTTAACATTACTTTAATAGAAGTCGAAGACACTTAAGTAACTTAATATCTATTCAAAATAACTTCTAAGTTCTTTGCTTTTTAATAATCACTTTACACTATACCGCACACCCAAATAAAACTCTCTACCCTTCGTCGGTCCCCAGTTGAACGCCGGATCAAAATATTGGCCAAAAGGCTGATCGTACCCTAGGATAGGAAACTCCTGACGGAAATCAAATATGTTTTCGATACCACTGTATATCTGTACATCTTTCCACCTACGGGTGATCTGCAAGTCGATTTGCTGATAAGGAACGGATACATCAAGAAGTCGGTATTGTTCGGGATAATTGGTGGTAGATGGCAGTGTTTTGCTTCCAGTCCTTCGGTAAGTAAGGTCAAATTGCCATCGATCACTAGGTACGCTATACGATGTGTTAGCGCTCCACTTGTGCGCAGGTACAAATGGTAGATCTTGTCTCACACCTTCCACTTTTCGGTAAACTTCTAGATAATTGTAGGCAATTTTGACATCAAATTGTGGAGAGAAGACCCATTTATTTTCCAGCTGAAAACTCTTGGATACGCTTTGCCCAAAAAAGTTCTCTACGATGGCAGTATTGACTTCGCGATCAAAATCAGGGAAAATTTGATTCTGAAAAAAGGTCACGTAAGCGTCTGCCGACAGCGTGATGTTGATCTCATTCCAATGAAGCGTCTGTATAAAATTAAGTCCAGTATTGATGGCTTCTTCAGGAGCAAGATCTTTTGCCAATTTCAGTATTCTATTACTAGCCAATAGGTTGGCGTTTTCTGCAAAGATGTGTGCCACTCGATAACCTTTGCCTATGGAAAACCTAATGTCAGTATCAGGTGATAAAGCGGCTCTTACGAGCAATCTCGGTGTCGCCTTCCAACCAAAACTACCAAAATGATCCAAACGCAAGCCCGTCAAAAAAGTAAATTTTGAGACGGTCCATTTATTCTCTACAAATACACCCGGGATATCATAATCTGTCAAATATCTACCCGCATAATCCAACAATGGTAGCTGCTCGATAAAATTTACCTCTTCCTGTAGTCTATTGTGACGGTGGCTGATACCGAGTTTGAGATTGTGGTTTTTTGTACCATAATAATAATCCATATACAGACTTGATGTCAGGTTGAACTGTTGTCCGACATACTTTTTTACACCAAAATAAGCTTCCTGCTCTTGCACGAAGGCACTATTGAGCAAGATGAGTGAAGCACGGTCATTGAGTATATAGTTGGTTTTGGTGTACAATTCTCCATGGTTGATACGCACATTCTGTCCATACACGGTAGATGTGCCGAGATGTATATTTCTATCAAAATTTGTCAATCCGCCTTCCCGATTTTCATTGAGATATCTCGCAGCGATGACGGTACGCCATTTGGGTTTTTCAGGATTATCATAAGACCATCGATTGTAAAAAGAGACTCTATTGGTCTGAACGATATCTCTGAATCCATCTTTGTCCCGATCAATGATACCCGCAGGTAAGGTCAGATGTCCGACGGTAAGATTGCTCCATCCTGCTTTTTTTACCATATAATTGGCATTGTATTGCGTCTCACCAAATGAATTGGCAAAAACATTCGAAAACAATCGTGGTGCAGTGTCCGCTTGGTGAAATTCCATATTGATCTGACCACTGATACTCTCGAAGCCTTGCAACACAGAATTGGCTCCTTTAGTGACAAATATTTTTTCGATCATTGTACCTGGAAAACTTCCTGGACCATAAGGATAGGCCAATCCCTGTATCAAAGGCATGCCATCCACAAGTACCTGATTATACACGCCTGACAAGCCGAGTATTCTCAGCTCTTTGGCATCGGTGACGACATTGGTGACGTTGGCATCTACATTGCTATTGGTAGAGAAACAACCTGCGAGACTACAACAAGCTGCCCGTTGTATCTCTCGCACACCAAGTACTTCCACCTTGGCGACATCATCTGCAAATCGAGTGGCAGAACCTTTGGCAGTGATATTAACCTCGTCAAGTGTAGCATCTTCTATCAATTGTACTTCCCAATGAGCGATATCTCTGACATTGACCATTTCTGTAGTGAAACCTATGTACGAGATTTTCAAAATTCGATTGCCTTCCAATTTATCCCCAATAGTAAAGGTACCACTGGAATCAGTCACTGCCCCTACTTTGCTATTTTCCCACACGATGTTGGCACCTATGAGTGGTTTGCCCATGATGTCGGTGACTATGCCTGTTATATTTTGGGCATACATTGTCCATTGTAAAAATATAAAAAATGAGGAAAAGAAAAAGCGAATAGTCATGAAAACTTTTTTTATTGGCAATAAAAAATCAAAGGTAAATATTTTCAGGTAATGGGTAAATGGTCTGCTACATTATGTATGATGATTAGTTTATTGATTTAAACACCCACCACATCTCCTCCCCTATCTGCAAACTGCGTTCTGCATATTTGGCATCCATTAGTTCTGTACCGTCAAATACTTTGGGGTCATCATATTTGACTGGAAATCTTGCTGCTGCACCATAAATAATCGGACAAGCTTCATCGGCAGAGTTGCAAGTCACAATAGCTGCATAATTGCTCATAGGATTGAATGCGTGGTTGTATTCCTTAGAAAAGCAAATGACGGGATATTCGTTTTTTGCATATTTTACAGCATACACAGGATTGGGTGTTTCTGACAATTTTAATATATCAAATCCTTGATGCGATAATGTTTCCGCTACTTTTGGAAACATAGCTGTGGCTTCTGTTCCTCCTGAGTAACAGTTTACGTTTTTGATACCAAAGTGGTAGGCCATGGTCTGTGCCCATATCTGCGATAAGTGGCTTCTACGTGAATTGTGGGTGCAAATGAAGTTCAATCTGATGATTTCGTCTTTTGATGTTTTGTCCTTTATGTATGAAATTAATTTTTCTAAAACTTCTGCCCGATCTGATGTTATATTTTCTGCTGAAAATTTTTCTATGGTGGATGTTAACTTTGGATTCATTTTGTCTTAATTTTGGATGGTCGAATATGTAGCACTTTTGATTTTGTAACGGATGATCAGACTTTGGCAATCCTCTAATGCGTGAGGGATAGAAGCGAGCACGACCGTAACGAAGTGAAGGAAGTAAAGCGGATAGCCCGACCCGCAGGGACACGCCATAATATTTGAAATATCACCGTATGCTTATCATCGATAGTATTTCCCTTTTAACCACAAACTTGCCTTGACCAATAATATCAACACCGGCACTTCTACCAACGGACCGATCACACCGGCAAATGCTTGTGGTGATGCTATCCCAAATACAGCAATGGCTACGGCAATGGCCAACTCAAAATTATTGCCTGTAGCCGTAAAGGCTACTGAAGCATTTTTGTCGTAGGGAATGCCCATAGATTTGCCTATAAAAAAGCTGATGAAAAACATGAGAATAAAGTAAATCACCAAGGGTGCAGCAATGATGAGTACATCCATCGGAAGCTCCAGGATTTTGTCTCCTTTCAAGCTGAACATGACGACGATAGTAAACAATAAAGCATATAGTGTAATGGGAGATATCACTGGGATAAACTTACGATTATACCAATCTTGTCCTTTCGATCTGATCAAAAAATGTCGACTCAAAAAACCGGCTACAAATGGAATGCCCAGATATATCAGTACGCTAACGGCTACTTCGCCCATAGGTACATGAATATTAAATCCTTCTAATCCAAAATACGGCGGTAGTACATTGATGAATAACCAAGCATAAAAACTGTACGTAAACACTTGAAAGATACTATTCAATGCGATCAATAAGGCGCCATACTCTCTGTTGCCGCCAGCCAGATCATTCCATACGATGACCATGGCTATACACCTCGCCAATCCGATCAGGATCAGACCTACCATGTATTCCGGCTGATCTCTCAAGAATAAAATGGCCAATAAAAACATCAAAATAGGTCCAATGATCCAGTTCAAAACCAAAGATAAGATCATTAATTTTTTGTCTTCAAATGCCCTAGGGAGTAATGAATAATCAACTTTGGCCAATGGTGGATACATCATCAATATCAACCCGATAGCGAGCGGAATATTGGTAGTACCTACTGAAAGTGAATCAGTAAAAGTCGATATAGTCGGAAATAAATATCCCAAACCAACGCCCAAGAACATGGCTAAGAATATCCAAAGCGTGAGATATCTGTCCAGAAATTTTAATTTGACCTGCATATTTATGGTTTTAGAAAATTCTGATATTATTTAGGCTTCATCAACATAACACAAGCCCGTCTTTTGTAAATTCGGTATCCAAATGGCTACCAAAAAAGCCAGAAAACAACTCAGCGGCTACGGTATAATTCTCTCTATTAATACAATATTTGATCTTAGGAGGATTGATTTCGCCTTGGATGAGTCCGGCATCTTTGAGCACTTTGAGATGTTGAGAAAGTGTACTGTTAGCTATGGGTAACTCTTCTGATAAGTCTCCGTGATAGCAACAGGATTGGGATGATAGCAACTCAAGAATTGCTACACGTACAGGATGGGCCAATGCATTGGCAAAGGTGGCAATTTGTTCTTGTTTTTCGGTATATTTTTTAGCTATGATCGTCATGTAATAGATATTTATTCGCAAAAGTACGAATAGTTTTTTATTGTTCGTAGTATTACGAATAAAAAATTAGGATGATTGAATGACTGAGAAGAGTTTATTGTGAATGATAAGCATAGAATAATCTTGGTATGCGCCTTCTTTCTGCTATGCAATATTCAGCCTCACCCATTCCTGTATTCCTGTGGTGTCACGTTGTGTTCGTGTCTGAATACCTTACCGAAGTAGCTGGCATCACTAAATCCACAAATCTCAGATATATTAGCGATGGAGTCATCTGTGTTTTTTAATAGCTCACAAGCTTTTTGCATTCGTATTGTACGGATAAATTGATTGGGCGAATATCCAGTAAGAGCACTCAGTTTTCTATGGACTTGGGAGTGACTCATAAAGATATTTTTGGACAATTGTTCTACGCTGAAATTTTCATCACTTAAATGTAAATCAATCTCCATTCTCACTTTTTTCACAAAAGCATCTTCCAGCTTAGGAATTTCATTGGAAACATTTCCATCCGCTATTTTTTCATCTTCGATTGGGATATGATCCATTGAGTTTTGAAAGCCAGCAAGTTTTGAATAGACTTTTTGCAAAAGCTTTCTTTGCTCCAGCAATTTTTTAATTCGCAGCTTGAGCTCATCCTTATAAAAAGGTTTTTCGAGATAAGCGTCGGCACCATGCTCCAAGCCTTCCAGTCTACTTTCCATATCGGCTTTGGCGGTGAGCATGATGATCGGAATATGGCTGGTTCGTTCATCTTGTCTCAACCGTTTGCACATCTCAAAACCATCTACAAATGGCATCATCACATCAGTTACAATCAAATCTGGTATGATCTGACATGCGATATCAAAACCTTCCCTACCGTCTTTTCCTACTGCCAGTCTATATTCCGGCAGACAACCTGCAGTGTAGGCCACTACATCCGTATTGTCCTCTACGAGAAGTATTAGGTCAATACGACTATTGGCATGCAGATCAGTTTCAGTTGGTCTAAAAGACGATGCAATTTGTGTCTTTGCATGCTTCACAAATTCATTTTGAGCTGGCACAAATACACTTCCTTCCGTGCCTAAATGAGCATCCATAGGCAACGTGACTGTAAATTCAGTCCCTTTTCTGGCGCCTACAGGTGGACTTTTCACATCGATAGTACCATGCATGAGCTGCACCAACTCTTTCGTAAGGGCGAGTCCTATGCCAGTACCTTCAGCTTTGCGCGTATGGCTATGATCTGCTTGATAGAATCTGTCAAAAATATGTAGCATCTGATCTTCAGGAATACCGCTACCCGTATCTTTTATCTTTAAGACAAGCATTTTGACATTAGTATCAACTTCTACATCAGCAGCAGAAATAGTAATATAAATATTTCCTTTTTCTTCCGTAAATTTTAAAGCATTGGATAGTAGATTTGACAGTATTTGTCTCAACTTTTCAGCATCATAATTTGTCTGCATGATGTCTAATGAAGCCAAATAATGCATCTGTTTTCCTTGGCTCTCTGCCATAGAGTGGAACGACTCGACGATATATCTCAAAAATTGAATCACATCCCCATTCACCAAATGTAATTCCATTTTTCCTGCTTCGAGTTTAGACAGATCAAGCATTTCATTGACAAGGTTCAATAAGTTTTTTCCGTTGCGTTCTATCATATCGAGCCCATTTTCAAAATGTTCTTTAGGGCCGCTTTTGATCTGCTGTACCATACCGAGTATGACGGTCAGTGGTGTACGGAATTCGTGCGTAATATTCGTATATAGTTGGGTTTTTACCGCATCCAGTTCTTTGATACGTTTCGCTTCATTTTGTTCCAGAATCAATTGCGCTTCTATTTTAGTTTGATTTAACCTATATTGTAAATAAGTTTTTATAACAAAACCTATCATCAAAATATATGAGAGATAAGCCCACCACGTTTTCCACCAAGGAGGTAAAACAATGATTTCCAATTCTGTACTCTTATCATTCCAAATACCTACACTGTTACTTCCCTGTACTTTGAACACATAATTTCCATCCTGAAGATGAAGATAAGTGGCTGAACGCCTAGTACCACTTTGAACCCATTCTTTATCGATGCCAACTAGTTGATATCGATATTTGTTCTGTCTGGGATTTCTGAAGTCTAATGAAGAGAATTCAAGCGTTAGAATATCCTGAAGATGGTTTAGTGTAATTGATTTTGCCGTCTCAATACTTTCATTCAGTACGCCTGTTTTATCATTAGGAGATACCGGCTTATTTCCTACTAATATTTTTGTTATAAATACATTAGGTTCAAACCCATTTTGCAACACCTCTTTTGGGTTAAAAATATTTATTCCATTTACGCCACCAAACGCTATATTGCCATTTGGAAGTTGTGCATAAGAGCCAGTATTATATTCATCATCCTGGAGTCCTTCTCTTTTGGTAAAATTACGAAAGCTAAAATCAACTTTTGGGCCAACATTGTCAATGGTCATGCAAAAAATACCTTTATTGGTACTCCCCCAAATATTACCAGATTCATCTTTAAGCAATCCGTAAACTACTTCATCAGGAAGTCCGTCTTTGACCGTTATGTGAAAAAAATCACCTCCTGTTTTATCAAAACGATTGAGGCCGCCTCCTTTTGTAGCTATCCAAATGTATTTATCAGGGTCAAATGGATCATTCAAAAAGCTAGATACATGATTATAATTTAGGGAGTTTCGGTCAGTTGGGCTATTATAAAACCATTTTACATCTGAAGCAGAAATCCTATTTCTATTTATTTTTACCTGTGCAAAACCATTTTCCGTACCTACCCAAAATACATCACCTTTATCTTCATACAGTGCTGTGCAAATCAACTTTAAGCCAGTTTGATTTATATTAAAACTATCCTGCTTTCCTGTAACTGCATTTAACAGACAGATGCTACCATGCTTGCCGGGAAACCAAATACAACCTTTGCTGTCTTCTAAAAATGGTTGTTTTTTACCAAATGTCTGATTAGGATGTATTAAGGGCAATGGCACTAGTTCATCCGTAGCTGGATT
>JBBRVQ010000123.1:0-8345 GCA_038246735.1 Chitinophagales bacterium | reverse complement strand
TATAGTTTTGGTTTGCAGCAAAGTGCAGTCAATCCCATTTATGATATGCTTGGTGCATCTGCTCATGAAATACCCATTCTCAATATCGCTGGGCCTGTGACTGGATTACTCATACAGCCTATCATAGGTGCCATGAGTGATAAAACTTGGAGTCCAAGATGGGGAAGGAGGAAACCTTACTTTTTTATTGGAGCTTTGATATGTAGTATTTGTCTTTTGTTTTACCCTTTCAGCAGTACATTGTGGATGGCCGCAGGATTGCTATGGATCTTAGATGTGGGCAATAATACTGCCATGGAGCCTTACCGAGCATTTATAGCCGATACGTTGAATCAAGATCAGCAACCTACTGGTTTTCAAGCACAAAGTTTTTTTACTGGATTGGGTCAAACCCTTGCTAATGTATCACTTTTTATATTCCCATTGATTTTTATAGGTATAACTGGATCGCTGCCTACATGGGTATATGCGTCATTTTTTTTAGGGGCAATTTGTTCGATTGGCTCCGTATGGTGGAGTATGCGTACCACCAAAGAGCTGCCACCAAGTGATGAAGAAATTGCCTTGATAACAGCATATAATGAAGGTAAACCCAATAAATTTTTGCAGTTTATGGGATACATTCTATCGGTTTCTATTGTGCCTGGTTTAGTGTACATAATCCTTTACTCAATATTGGGAATTAATGTAGCCAATTTTCTAATTTTACCAATATTTTTTGGGTGGATATTCCTTTTAGCACAGCTTTTGGAGAAAAACCAACATAACCCAGCGATCAATGCTATATATTTATTAGTCTCACCTTTGATAGAAATCATAGACTCTATCAAAACTATGCCTCGTGTCATGTGGCAATTGGCTCTAGTATATTTGTTTCAGTGGTATGCGCTTTTTTGTTATTGGCAGAATAGTGCCAAAAGTGTAGCACTTTCAGTATGGGGCGCAACGCCTGCAGGTAATCCAAAACTATATGAAGAAGCCGTCAGCTGGACAGGATTGGTTAATGGATGGTACAATGTCGTCACATTTTTGACAGCATTTGGGCTTGTGTATTTTGCAAAAAAATATGGTAGTAAATATGTTCATTTTATATGTCTCATATTGGCAGGTATTGGTTTTCTTGCCTTTCCTTTTATATCAGATAAAAATCTTCTTTTCGTGGCAATTACTGGTTTTGGTATAGGTTGGGCGAGTATGATGGGCATTCCATACCTTATGGTAGTCAATGACATTCCCAAAGAAAGATATGGTGTCTACATGGGTATTATCAATATGATGATTGTTATTCCTATGATCATTCAGACATTGACCTTTGGGTATGTTTTGGAGCATTTTTTGGGTGATGATCCCCGAAACGCCATTACTTTTGCAGGAGTGCTTTTACTCATTGCTGCATTAGCAACGTTAAATATTAAAACAGATCGGGCAGAATAGTTTTTAAAAAGTAATCCTATTAATGGGGGCACAAAACAAATGCATTACTAATAAATAATTATTTTTAAACATCTATCTAATAATCATCTTTTGTGCATTTAAGAATTTCAATATTATCTAATGTAATACAATTCTTTAAGTTCTGAATTTATAGTTTCTGAATGAGTCTTACACTTTCAAGTAATCGTTTAAGCATATTAATATCCGGCTTATTTACAGAAAAGATTATAAGGTTATTATTATCTTTACTTTTGTTTAGTGGCTGAAAAAACAATCCTGACGGAAATGAGTCTGTCATAGCATAAAATAATTTTCGGTAATATCCATTTATAGTATCTTCTTTGATTTGATAATTATTGGTATCACTATTATTTGAATAAAAAGGATAAAAATACGATCTGTTCCTAAAAGTAAGAAGTGCTATTTTATTGCAGGAAGAACAGGGAAAAAGTAAATTGAAATTGCTTTGGCCTATAGGTTGAATGTTTTTAATTGCTACAGAGTCGATAAACATCCTGTTCAATTTTGAATCCATATATATTTTTTCAAAAAATTTCACATGGTAATTTCCTCTGAAAGCATTTTTAAATTCTTCTTCCTCTGTCACGGGGCCTGAGCTATTAAATTTGCTATAATTATATCTTAAAACTATATCTACGCACTGTATAGTTCCTGTGATAGAATCCATACTCGCTGCACTATCAAACGTGCATATTCCTTCTATGAAAAAAATATCATCGACATTTGTTTTTAATTTGTCCTGAGATGGTTTAATACTACAAGAAATAAAAAAACAAATCAAGCCCACTAACAAAATAGACCGTGTAGCCATAAAAACTTGATATTTTAATAATATTAAAAATGGCAAGTGACAGGTTATTTTACGGTAAATTCAGCTTTGGAGCTAAGTTTATCATGCGATATCCTAATGTCATATTTCCCGGGAATCAGATAATAAAATCCATCATCCGCTCTGTACAAAGGACCTTGGTTTTTTACCCAATCTGATTTTTCAACTGTCTTAATATACGCTGTCTCACTACCTTTATCTACCCTGATTTCTGTTTCATATCCGGCCAGTCCTTTTTTAAGTTGTATCTGCTGAATTTTAAAAACTATACCTTCTGTGCTCAGTATTTCCAGCTTTACTTCTTTTTCGATATTTGCAAAGGCTTCAAAACTTAATTTGGGAACTACTATCTCTGTGAATACATTCCTGTTTTTTCCCCAGTTCGTGCTAAATTTGATATCCCCAGGTTTAAAAACAATCAGCTGTTCATTCAACCTGTTTTTCATATCATGCAGATTTATGATATTCACTTTGTATAAAGATCGCCCATGAGTACCTATGATAAGATGTTTAGCTTTCTTTTGTACAACCATATCATGCACAGGAACTTTTGGCATGTCTGAGGAAAGCAGCATATAGCTTTTACCTTTATCCAGACTTACATACGCTCCATGGTCAGTACCTACATATAAAATATCCCCGTCTATCGGATCTTCCTTGATTACATTTACTGGCTCATTGGGTAGATTTGCAGATATATCTTGCCATGTACTACCAAAATCCATACTTAAATAAACATATGCTTTAAAATGATCATTTCTGTAACCATTGAGGGTAACATATACTGTCCCTTCATCATAAGCTGATGCCTGCACCCGAGATACCCAAAGGCCCTGAGGCAAACCATCAGATATTTTACTCCAAATATAACCTGCATCTTTAGTCACATGAATAGTACCGTCATCCGTACCCGTGTAGATCAATCCAAATTTCATTTTTGATTCATCAATAGTCGTAATCGTACCAAACGCAACATCTCCTTCTCTTCCGCCTTGGGTAAGATCAGCTGAAATCTCATTAAAATCTTTGCCCTGATTCATTGACCTCAAAAGTTTATTTGCACCCAAGTACAGAATATCCTGATTGTGGGGAGAAAGTAGAATTGGTGTCTGCCAATTCCACCGGTAAGCCTTTTGGCCAAGATCATGTTTTGGAGTGATAAAAGTTCTGTCCTTTTTTTGTTTATTTATACGGAAATAATTCCCAAATTGGAAACCAGTATAAATAGTAGCATTATCCCTAATGTCAATCTGCACTTGCATACCATCACCGCCCATGATGGCTTTATATGGGTATTCGCCTGATGATTGCCATCGAGTAGAGTTTTTATAGATATGACTTCCCATCCAGACTCCATTATCCTGAGTGCCGCCATATACATTGTACGGTTCATTATTGTCAACATTAATGTAATAAAACTGCCCCACTTCAGGGTGCGTACATTTCAGCCAGCTATCTCCATTATCATAAGAAATATTAACGCCCCCATCATTGCCATTGATAAGATGTCCGGGTCGCTGTGGATTCGCCCACAAAGCATGATGATCAGAATGTACATTGTCCCCATCTATGTTTTTCCAGGTTTTACCACCATCGCCGGAACGCAGTATAGGTACACCAAAAATATACAATTTTTCGGGATCATTGGGTTGAACGCGAATCTGCCCGAAGTAATAGCCATATGAATAATACACTTCATCTAGATAGCCTTTGTGGGTTTTTGTCCATTTTGCACCATTATCTTCAGATACATACACTTCAGCCCCAACTACCGGAGTATCAAATAGTGCAGCATTTGCATCCTCATTAAATTCAGCAATATCTGAAACCTTAATTTTATCCTTTTTAACCATATTGATAA
This sequence comes from Chitinophagales bacterium, assembly GCA_038246735.1. Lineage (GTDB taxonomy): Bacteria > Bacteroidota > Bacteroidia > Chitinophagales > Saprospiraceae > OLB9. The sequence goes on along the minus strand of JBBRVQ010000123.1, from coordinate 4,200 downwards.
CATCCTTTGCTTTATATTTCTCCGGAAAATCATTGTCTTCCAGATATTTTGTCACATCATCTGCCTTTAGTAACAAAAAATTTTCTATGGTCATAACTTTAAGCGTATCTTTGGTAAGTCCTTTGGCCGCTTTCTTAACGATCTCCTTTGGTCTGCGATGATTATTATCAATGATTGCATAAATAAAAGTTTTACCATCTTTTGCAGCTATGCCAATTCCAATGCGGCCTGCTCCATCCCCAGTAACAAAACCACTTGAATCGCTGGAAACCAAAACCCATGTATTGCCACCATCCATACTTTTATAAATTCCGGATCCTGGCCCTGATTCAATAAAATTCCAAGCTGAACGACTCCTTTGCCAGGTGGCAGCATACAAAATATCAGGATCAGAAGGGTGTATAACCAAATCAGATGCACCAGTTTCGTCATTGATGATCAATGTTTGTGACCAGGTTACGCCTCCATCATCAGACTTAAATACACCACGTTCAGGATTTTTAGTATATAAATGTCCAAGAGCAGCTACCCATACTTTGGATGGATCTGTAGGATGAATGATCACCTTACTGATATGATGTGTTTCTTCCAAACCAAGGTGAGACCACGTTTTACCTTTGTCCAGACTTTTATATATCCCGTTTCCTGCATAAGAAGAACGACTCGAATTCTGCTCTCCTGAACCCAAATAAATGGTCCCCGATTTCCAATCCACTGCAATATCGCCAATGGTCATGACAGTTTCCTGCTGAAATAATGGATTAAAAGTTGTTCCATTGTTTTTGGTATACCACAATCCACCTGAAGCATACGCTACAAAAAACTCAGTCGGATCATCAGGATTAACGTCAATATCTGCTACCCGACCATTGAATATAGAAGGACCAATATTGTCCGTGGCAACATTGCTAAGTAACGATTCATTTTGAGCTTTGTTTCTTATCTCTTTATTTCCCCTTTGGAATGCGGGCGTTGGGTTAATAAATTGGGAATAAAGATTTAAGGTAAGGGATGGAATAATAAATAATATTAAGAATAATGCTCTCATTTGGTTCGGTTTTTTTATTATCCGGTAAAAGTAATAATTTGAAGTAATATGTTTAAAACTATTATAGAAAGAACAAACTAAATTTTCAACTTTATGTTATATTCTTTCAACTTAAAAGGAAGCATGCCATTCATCATAAGGACATTAATATTTATTTCATTTTTTTTAGTCGGTTACTCATTGATAGGACAGAATATACTGATCAGTGATAAAAATAATCCAAACGAGCCTGCTATCATGATGAATCCCAAAAATCCTGCACAAATGATTGCTGCCAGTAACATCAATAATTACTATATATCCAATGACACTGGCCGGACATGGAGCATTCATAAACAAAATTCATCCTATGGCGTGTGGGGAGATCCAGTTATTTCTGTAGATACTTCCGGACATTTCTATTATTTTCATTTATCTAATCCATCCAATGGCAACTGGATAGATCGCATTGTTTGTCAAAAGACCATTGACCAAGGAAAATCATGGACTGATGGAACTTTTACAGGTTTGAATGGTACCAAAGCCCAAGACAAACACTGGTGCGCGATAGACAGAACCAATAATAATATGTATCTGACTTGGACACAGTTTGATGAATATGGCTCTGAAGATAAAAACAAAAAAAGCAACATTCTCTTTTCAAAATCAATGGACCAAGGCACTTCTTGGTCATCTCCTGTCAAAATTAACCAAATAGATGGTGACTGTATAGATAGTGACGATACCGTAGAAGGGGCAGTACCTGCTGTAGGACCTGAAGGCCAGATTTATGTAGCTTGGGCTGGACCCAACGGATTAGTATTCAACAAATCAACTGATCAAGGGGCTACATGGCTGGATACAGAAATCAAAATAGATCCTATGCCTACGGGTTGGGATTATGCCATTCCCGGCATATACAGGGCAAATGGCCTTCCTGTCACGGCTTGTGATCTGGGCAACGGACCAAACAAAGGAACCATTTATGTCAACTGGTCAGACCAAAGAAATGGAGGTGATGATACTGATATTTGGCTTTCTAAATCAACTAATCAAGGAAAAACATGGTCGGCGCCTATCCGTGTCAATGACGATCCTGCCGGCAAACAACAATTTTTTACCTGGATGACCATAGATCAGACTACAGGTTTTCTTTATTTTGTATTTTATGATCGGCGAAATCATGCTGATGAGTCTACGGATGTATTTTTGGCCATATCTAAAGATGGAGGCGAAACATTTTTAAATAGAAAGATATCCGAGTCCCCTTTTGTACCCAACGAAAACGTATTTTTTGGAGACTATACCAATATCGTGGCGCATAATAATATCGTAAGGCCAATCTGGACCAGACTGGACAAAGGACAACTCAGTATCTTGACAGATATCACTCACATTGAAAAAATAGTGCCCATTAAAGAATTTAATGGAGATGAAAGTGTGGAAAACGAAATTTCAAATTTTCCAAATCCCTCAGGAGAACTATCTTATGTTTCTTTCAAATTGAAGAAAAGTACACTTGTCAGCATTGAAATTAAAAATCTAAATGGCCAAGTTATAAAAAGTATAATCAACAACGAAATTAGACCCTATGGTTCGTACATTGAGCCTATCGACTTGAAAAACTTTAATCTTCAAGATGGGACTTATCTGATAATATTGAGTCTGGACGGAAAAATAAAAACGGAGCGGCATGTGGTTATTAAATAAAAATAATCCAAAAATGCTTTGCAAATAAAAAAAACTCCTTTTCTTTGCAGCAAATATATAAATAATGATTTTTCAAAATACAAATTGGTGGTGGCAAAACCCTTTTCTCAAAACAGGGAGTTGAGTAGCTAATCATTTTGTATTAATAGATATAAGCGGCTTATCAGATTTCCTGGTAAGCCGTTTTTTTTTACTTAAAAGTTGAATTTCATAAAATGATAAATATACAAACACATTCGATCAAAATCCTTTCAGACTTGACCACACCAGTAAGTTTGTTCTTAAAGCTGAGAGAACACTTTCCTGAAATTCTACTTTTGGAAAGTTCAGATTACTCTAGCAAAGAAGATAGTCAGTCCTTCATTTGTTTTGATCCAATGCTCACCTTAAAACATAAAGATGGACAATATGAACTTAAAAATCATGTAGAAAATAATCTGCAATCAGATGTTGCAACTAATGCTGTGGATGCCATAGATGTTTTGTTGAATTCCATTCTTACTAGAGACGATAGCAATGACCGCTTTAATGGGGTATTCGGTTATACCAGTTTTGATATGGTACAAGAATTCGAAGGATTGCGATTTGATCATTCAAAACCAGGGTACGATATTCCTTCCTTGAGGTATGATTTATTCAGATACATCATCGCATTTGATCATTTTTATGAAGAGTTGTATCTGATAGAAAATGAATTGGAAGGACAAGGCAGTACGCTGGACAAGATCATGAGCATCATCAGCAGGCAGGATCATCAGACCTATCCATTCCAGAAAGTAGGTGCAGAAAGTGGCAATATGACCGATGATTACTATCTTGATATCGTCCAAAAAGCCAAGTTGCATTGTCAGCGTGGAGATGTATTTCAGATGGTTTTGTCCAGAAGATTTTCACAATCTTTCAAAGGCGACGAATTTAATGTTTACAGGGCACTTCGGTCAGTCAATCCAAGTCCTTATCTTTTTTATTACGATTATAGCAGTTACCGCATATTTGGATCATCGCCAGAAGCACAGGTTGTCGTCCATGAAGGAATGGCTGAAATCCATCCCATCGCAGGTACATTTAGACGCACAGGTGATTATACTATAGACCAATTATTGGCCCAAAAATTACTGGACGATCCCAAAGAAAATGCCGAACACATCATGCTTGTCGATCTGGCTAGAAATGACTTAAGCAAAAACTGTCAAGAAGTGACCGTTACTAAATACAAAGATGTACAGTTTTTTAGCCACGTCATCCATTTAGTATCCAAAGTAGTAGGTAAAATAAAGTCAGGTGTCTCAGGTTATCAGATTTTTTCCGATACTTTTCCAGCAGGTACTTTGTCTGGTGCTCCAAAATACAAAGCATTACAACTCATCGATGCGTATGAACCTACGACCAGATCTTTTTATGGTGGCGGACTAGGCATCATAAAACTCAATGGCGACCTGAATCATGCCATCATTATTCGATCT
>JBBRVQ010000122.1:0-8389 GCA_038246735.1 Chitinophagales bacterium | reverse complement strand
TGTCGCAGTTACTAAGTTGTTGAGTTGCTAAAGTTGTTAAAACGACTTAGCAAATCCGCAATTTCCACAAATCCGCAATTTCCACAAATCCGCAGTTTCCCAACTTAGCAAATCCGCAATTTCCACAAATCCGCAATTTCCCAACTAATCAAATCCTACAATTCTGCAAATCCGCAATTTCCACAAATCCGCAGTTTCCCAACTTAGCAAATCCTACAATTTCCACAAATCCACAATTTCCTCAAATCCGCAATTTCCCAACTTAGCAAATCCTACAATTCTGCAAATCCGCAATTTCCACAAATCCGCAGTTTCCCAACTTAGCAAATCCTACAATTTCCACAAATCCGCAGTTTCCACAAATCCACAATTTAACAAATTTATCAAACCTACTTAAACGGATGCCTGACCAAAGGTAATTTGCAAAGGGGATGAAAGTCACCCACCAAACCAACAGGAACGGCTTTTCTGATGTTATAGACAATATCAATGGCTGTTCGTGCTTCACCAATACGAAATCCTCCACCGGTTAAAATATCTCTATAACTCAATGTGTGTAAATCTGTAAACCCATCGGAAAATTCTAATTCTTCTCCATCAATATTAATGGACCGATACGTGCGTTTTCCTTTGGCTTTGACATCATCAGGAAGTGTATCTGCATTGATACTCAAAAACCATTTCACTTTGGCTCTTTCAAATTCAAGATAACCGGCTGCCCTGTCATGGGTATGGATATGAACTACATTTTCTTTTAATGGCCCAAATACCCACTGTAACATATCATAAAAGTGAACACCAATATTGGTAGCAATGCCACCTGATTTTTCAGAATTCCCCTTCCAAGAAGTATAATACCAATTCCCCCGTGAAGTAATATAGGTCAAATCGAACTCAAAGATTTTTCCAACCGGTGCATTGGCAACTTTTTCTCTTAGCGCAATAATACTGGGATGAAGCCTTAGCTGTAATATATTATAAATATGGTGACCCGTTTCATGCTCTAATTCTTCGAGTGCATCAATATTCCAGGGATTGAGGACGATGGGCTTTTCGCATATGACATCAGCACCATATCTGAGACCAAAACGAATATGCGCATCATGCAAATAATTCGGGCTGCAGATACTTACATAATCCACCTTCTGACCTCCGCGTTTTAGTTTTTCAAGATGTCTGTCAAAGCGTTCAAACTCTGTAAAAAAAGCTGCATTCGGAAAATAACTATCCATGATACCCACGGAATCATTGGTATCTATGGCAGCCACCAGATCATTGCCGGTATCGCGGATGGCTTGCATATGTCTAGGAGCAATGTATCCTGCTGCTCCAATTAAAGCAAATTCTTTCATTTGTTATTATTATAATTTGTTATGGATGAGCGGTGGGATGACTATGTACATCTGATCGGATGGCTTTTTGACATCCGGTCGGTATGTAGGAATCGTTAGCGGTGGGATGTCTTTGAGCCATTCTACCACATGTGTTTTCGACATCTGATCGGTATGTAGGAATCGTTAGCGGTGGGATGTTTTTGAGCCATCCTACCTCAATGGCTATTGGATAATGTCAGGTTGAGACTTTATTTACTTTATTATCTACCAATCGATAATGCTCACCGCTTTCCGAACATGTAGCGTATCCTTGATCATCAAAAGTCAATCTATGGCCATACACACTCATCCACCCCAACTGTCTCGCTGGATTGCCTATCATCAAAGCATAATCAGGTACATGTTTGGTGACTACGGCTCCTGCTCCTATAAATGCAAACTTACCTATATCATGACCACAAACGATCGTGGCATTGGCACCTATAGATGCTCCCTTGCCAACGTGGGTTTTTAGGTATTCAGTTTTGCGATTGACCGCACTTCGTGGATTGATTACATTGGTAAATACACAGGATGGGCCAAGGAATACATCATCATCACAAGTGACGCCGGTGTATATGGAAACATTGTTTTGGATCTTGACATTATTTCCTAGAACAACTTCTGGAGAAATAACTACATTTTGCCCGATATTACAGTTTTTGCCAATAATACAATTGGGCATGATGTGACTAAAATGCCATATTTTAGTGCCTTCACCAATGGTACATCCTTCGTCTATATAGGATGATTCGTGTGCGAAATAAGACATAGTATTATTTAGTGATGCTGTGATTTAGTGATTTTTTAATCCAGTGATCTAGCTATTTTTGATCTAGTGGCCTGCCCGCCTACTGCGTAGTGGTCAGGCGGGTTTTGTGATGGGGTGATCCAGTGTTATAGTGATCATGTGATGTTTTGATTTGATGAACTTGCTGATTATAATACAGTAATTTTATTTATTCACTCATTCACTTAATCTCTCATTGATTCATATACTCTAATGCATTGCATCCAAAACGATTTTTCTGGCAATAAAAAAACCGGCAGCAATCAGTCCTCCGAGTAGTCCGCCCTTGATCAGTGATATCAAAAGCGACTCAGCTATAGGTTCCAGGGGTGGTAGAGGTTCGTCAATGATGGATATTTCCGGTGTTCCTGCATCCAGCGAAAAATCTGCTATTTCATAATTTTTGGTCGCTTCGCCGTACATTAAGGTTAGTTTTTGTATTTCGGTTTCCAGTATTTTGCGTTGCACAAGCATCGTTGGATCTGAAAGATTGCGGTGAGAGTCGTTAAATTTTGCGAGTTGATATTGTTTTGATTTTAATAAGCCAATAATGGAATCTGTTTTTTCTGCTACGAAGTTGAAAGATTTTTCGCTACTTTTTGTACTGCTCAATACATAGTATTCCTTTAATTCTTCAAATACTTTGTTGCAAATGATAATAGAAAGTTCTTCATCTACGGTGGTGGATGTCATAGTAAGAATGCCTGTATCTTCGTTAAATCCGTTGCTAAAGATAGGGTCTTTTACATCTTTTCCGCCGATCACTTTACCATACACCATTTTCAGAGCAGCGAGTTCGTCAGGAGTAAATGATTTGATAGAGTCTGATTTAAAACGAAATCCGATCCAATCCTTTTTCTTGTTCGTCCATTCTTCATCCAAAGTATATAATGTGATGATATGATTGGCTATGAAGTCATTTTTGCCACCCAATGTATCAAGAGGTACTTTAGTAAAAAGTACTTTCTGAATAATATTTCTGGAACGGGACAATTCTACGATACGATCCAGATTCACCTTTCCGCTTTTACCTAATCCAAATGAACCCAGGATGCTGGATATACCGCCTCCACCTCCACCGCCATCCGCCATAGTGTAGGTTAATGGAGCAGGGTAAGTAATGAGACTGGTTTTAGTTTTATAACCAAAGTAAACCAAAAATGGAATGGTTATCAAAATAATCCACCACTTTTTTGACCATAATTCTTTCCAGAACTCAAGGATTTTTTCGATCAGTTCTTTGAGGGTGATTTCATCGTCCTGATATGGTGAAGTATTATTTTGTTCCATTATATTTTAATGTTGGATTTGCTAAAATTGGGGAATTGCTTATTTGGTGGAATTGCTAAATGCTATCCTAATAATGTCATCTTAAGGAATGGATGATAACCATATTTTTAGATTCATCAACTTCATAAATGATTCGATCTTCTTTAGAGATTCGTCTGCTTCATCTTCCAGACAATTCATATTTTAGTGGTTCTGGTTTTCCAATACCAGAATAAGGTGTTTTTACCATGTCTTCAATAAGCTGTGCAATTTTATGTTGAATAGCTTTATTACCACTTTTCTTCCAAAAAAACAAGTGGGATTTTACATCATCTGTGTATCCTATTTCCACAAATCTTCAATTGCAATAATCGTATATTTCCCTTACTTTGCTTGCTGACTACTCCTTAAAATTCTTTCGACAAATGCAGGATCCTAAGGGCTTTTTTCTACTACATTATTCTTTTTTTCAGGCGATACATCAAACTTCACCTTTTGAGATTCCAAAAACTCCCTTACAATCTTAGATTGTTTTTTATTTGCTTTTACTATAATGGTATCCATTTGGTAACTATTTAGGTATAACTCCGAATGGGGTGAAGTATTAGTAACCACGGATGTAAATCCGTGGTAAAAATGGAAACTACCTGATTTTGGCGATATTTTTGTCTGAAAGTTGGAAAATTGTGCGTGTCTGCCTTTGGCATGGACAAAATGACTTTAGTCCTACATACACCTGAAAAGTTACTCCATTTGATAAATTTATTTTTAGAAGTACCAAGGTAATGAAATGTAAAGTTCCTGATATTAGTAGATTTGCCGAAACTTAAGCGCGGACGCTTGAACTAATTTAAGCTAAGCGAGGACGCTAAGCTTATCGGTCGACTATAAAAAACTCAAATCCACAAATTGTCTAAATTCGTAAATCTGAATTATAATCTACTCATCCCATTAACTCTTTTAGCGTCAAAGAAGGGGAAATGTACAGAAAATAGACTAGATGCATTCATTAACCAAAAAATATGGTGAAATGCTAAATTGTTTTAATTGCTGATGTGGTGTATTGATTAATTTGTTAAGATTAATGTTTCCACATTATGGTAAAATTATAATGCTGTTCAACTTAATTTTAATCTCTTTAAGTACTTCCTGATTCAAAAAACCCAAAGATGCCATTTTTTTATGTAAGGTTGCAATTTTGTGCACTTTCAACAAGGAATCCTTTTTAAGGCCATTCTCCACATTAGGGAAAAGAACAATATCCGTTTTTTGTAACTGCGAAATCTCACCCGAAATAAACGCAACTATCAAATCATCTTTTACAATCCCCAAAACAACCACAGGCCTTGTTTTTAGACCTATTAAATCAGTAAAAGGAAAGGTATTAATATAATATCTCCAATCTGCATTAATACTTCACTTTGAGATCATCAAGACTGTATAAATCTTCTTCTTCCTTTAAAAATTGAAAAGAAGGGTCATTATGTATTAAATGATGTATTAACGCTGTAGCTCTAGAATCACTTTCTATAAATGGTTCGTTTTCATTACTATTTTCTATAAAAATATTGTCATCAACTTCTATATTTATTTTTAAAGGTCTATTTTTAAATACTGCCTTGACAGAATCAATGAAGTTTTTATCAATGTCATCAGAGCTATTTAATTGATAGGTTATTGTCATTATTTATGATTAGAGTTAATTAATAAAATAACTAATTTTTTTAACTAAAAGTTCCTTATTGATAATATCTGTTTAATTTATTCGTCGAATTGGGTCAAAATTTTAAGCTTGAACTAATTTAAGCTAAGCGAGTACGCTAAGTTTATCGGTCAGCTATAAAAAACTCAAATCCACAAATTGTCCAAATCGTAAATCTGAATTATAATTAGCCATACATCTTTTGATAATACTCTTGATAGGTGCCTGATGTAACGTGATCTAACCACTCTTGATTATCGAAATACCAATCAATAGTTTTTTCGATGCCTGACTCGAAGGTTTCTTGTGGTACCCAATCGAGTTCGATTTCGATTTTGGAAGCATCGATGGCGTATCTCAAGTCGTGGCCTGCTCTATCTGTCACATAGGAAATCAGATTTCTGCTTTCGCCGATGGTTCTATCAAGCTTTTTATCCATGCTGTCACAAAGCAACTTGATCAAATCAATATTTGTCCACTCATTATGGCCACCAATATTGTATGTTTCTCCTATTGTGCCCTTATGTAGGATGGTGTCAATTGCCCTTGCGTGGTCTTCGACATATAACCAATCTCTCACATTCTCTCCTTTGCCGTAAACTGGCAATGATTTTTTCTGAATGATGTTATTAATAAACAGCGGGATCAACTTTTCTGGAAAATGATTGGGTCCATAATTATTACTACAATTTGATATCACTACTGGCAGGTGGTAAGTATGGTAAAAAGCACGGACAAAATGATCTGAACTCGCTTTGGATGCTGAGTATGGTGATCTTGGATCATAAGGTGTTTTTTCTGTAAATAAGTCAAAACCCATATTTAATGAACCATATACCTCATCTGTAGAAACATGATAAAACAACTTGCCTTCATAATTTCCATGCCAATGATTCTTGGCTACTTGCAATAAATTGGCAGTACCTAAAACATTGGTTTTTATAAACACCAAAGGATCTTTGATAGATCTATCCACATGAGACTCCGCAGCAAGGTGGACGACATGTGTGATGCCATATTTTGTAAATATCTCACTTACAAACGCTTCATCCCCTATGTCTCCTTTTACAAAAGTATAGTTGGGACTTTGATCAATGTCACGGATATTTTCGAGATTTCCCGCATAAGTGAGGGCGTCTAGATTTACGATGTTATAATTTGGATATTGTGTGACTAGTCTTCTGACTACGTGAGAGCCTATGAAGCCGGCACCGCCTGTGATGAGGATGTTCATTCTATTTGTTGAATTTGCTGAATTTGTTAATTTGCGGATTTGGTAATTTTCCAAATTGCTAATTTGGTGGAATTGCGAAATTGCTTTTGCAGGGTTGGCTTCGCATAACGTATAATACTTTGATTGTCATAAATCTGAATAATTAAAATTTTCCCATTCTTCATAATATCCGATCTTCCTTCTAAAATGTACTTTAACCTCTTTTATTTCAAATATATCATTCTCCCGTTCGTCGTAGCTTCCTAGTTACGATGCAGTATCATCAGGCATCTTGCCTGTGTAATATTGCAAATAAAAAAGTATTTCAACAGATTGGAAGCATTGTGATATCTTATCTTAGCGCGTTTAGAAATTTGAAGGCACTAATTTCTTTTATTTGTTTCAAAAACTGATTAGCTAATTTTGCAATCAAAGATTGCAAAGCCAATAAAAAGCCGTTCGTCGTAGCTTCCTAGCTACGATGCAGTATCATCAGGCATCTTGCCTGTGTAATATTACAAATAAAAAAGTATTTCAACAGGCTGGAAGCCTTGTGATATCTTATTTTAGCGGGACGCTAAGACAAACAATGTTCATATACTACATATCTCATATATCCTTAACCAAAGATTCATATTTATGCAAATCAATTTCAATGAGTTCTCCACCGTTTTCCACTCTTTGGATAGCTGCTTCAATTTTTTCAGGAAGCACTTCTACTGCTTCCACATTGAGCTGAATACTTTTGCCTTTGAATGCAGCTTTGAGGGACTGAATAAAATTGTGATCTATCTCGTCAATATGGTCAAACTGATATGTAATGGTCATGGTCTATGGTTGAAATAAATAAATTATTAAACTCTATTCTGGATTAAAAAGTTTCTTATCTCACGGCCTATCATCATCGGGTCTTTGTTTTTTATCTGCTCTACCTTCTTTTAACCATTTTGTCAAAGCTCTTGCTTCTTCGAGTGTAACTTTTTTGCTATTTGCTTTAATTACCCTTTGTTTTTCAGCCAAATCATCAAAAAGTTGATGTGGTTTTAACCTTTCATTACTCATTTTAAATAAATTACAGTGTCTATAAAAAATAAAGTACCATCTTTTACTAAGACATTCTCTTCATGTAAGTTTTCAATGATTAATCCTAAATCTGCGTGTAAATAATCATTCCCTTTTAAAATTACAAATCCTTTTGAAAACATTAAATCTTTGACAGACTCAATTTTTGTTTTATCAGAAGGAGTAATAAAATCCCGTTGCACAACAGAATGAATTACCCTATTTATTTTTTATAAAACCCAAAAGATCATATTTAGTTTCTTTAAAAAGAATATTGTGCACTAGAAGGCCTTCCAAATATTGTGACCAATTAACGTAAAAAATAGCATCATTCAATTTATAAACTTTAGATTTTTCTGCATCAAAAAATACTTTTTGCTCCGCCCCTTCATCAAGATAAATAGAAAACTTCAAGTCATCAAAATATAAATTATTAGATTCAATATATGATTCTAACATTTCTGCTTCTGCTTCTTTATTAACATAATCAGCTATATTTTGTACCTTACCAAAGGATTCAGATTGCAAAAACGAATACACTTTTGACATTAAAGTATCTTCAATATCACACTCAAATCTTGTCTTAATCCTCTCTAAACCTGAAATCATAATACTGTTATACGTTCAACCTTAAACAAGATTACTAATTATAAAATCACCTCCCGATACTATCATAATAAAAGCCCATATCACGTGTCACTTGCACATCATAGATATTCCTACCATCAAAAATGACCGAAGCATTCATCATCAGTTTCATTTTGTCAAAATCTGGAGTTCGGAATTCGTTCCACTCTGTGACGATGGCCAAGGCATCAACGCCTTCGATAGCATCATATTCATTGGCTGAAAATTCGATCTTATCTCCGAAAACTTGTTTTACATTTGCCATTGCTTCGGGGTCATAAGCTTTTATTTTCGCACCCTTATGTAATAATCTCGAAATAATAGTCAATGCTGGTGCTTCTCTGATATCGTCC
>JBBRVQ010000121.1:0-8559 GCA_038246735.1 Chitinophagales bacterium | reverse complement strand
GTCGCCGTTCGTGACGCGGCTGCTATCCACATAAATCGTGGCATTGGCGCTATAGACTGCACAAGGATTGTACTCATACGCGCCTACACGGCTTGTCCCGAGGATATCCGTAGGCACTGCAGGCGTAGGCGTTGCGCCCATATTGATTACAGGGCTGGGCAAATAACCTTTGTTGGCCGTGGGAAACGTTTCTGAATACTGGGCATCGATTTTGTTTGGAAACAAAATGCTAAACATAAAAATGACAGGTAGCAAAATCGTCTTGGAATTAAAAAATAGTTTCATATAGTTTTGATTTTTACTGAAAATGCAATGGAAAATAATTATTCAAATTTCTATGGCTCAAATATATAAAAATTTGTTTTATGTGCATGCATTTCCATCTACATTTTTCTCTGTTTAAATTAACTTTTATTTAGTGTTTACTAAAATTCATAAAATATGATTGTCAGTGTAATGCTTTAGCACTTTCCAGCGTTTTTATGGCCGTTTCCAAATTTTTCCTGTTCAAATCATCAGGCGCTTGTGTCAATGCCAGTTTTGCATGTGTGAGCGCTTTTTTAAGATCACCATTGGCTGAATATCCGCGCATCATACCTACATTCGTTGGCCATTCTCCTTTACTTTTGGCATAATTTTTTTCAAATACTGCCATTGCTTCAGTATTCTTTTTTTGGCCAAGCAATTGTCTTCCATACTGGTGAAATTCGATGGATGAAGCAATGTCCAATGCTTGTTGCATAAATTTTTCAGCTTCGTCCTTTTTACCAAGTTTCGAAAGTAATCCTGATCTGATCGATATGGAAGTAAAATTATTTACTCCACCGAGATTGGGATCAGTGGTAGAAGTGATCCAACGCAACGCCTGTTCAAAATTGACGTTATTTGTCAGGCACCAGTTGGCAGCAGCCTGTAAACTTGGCGGATCAAATCCGAGTGCCCCGCTCATCTGAGTTTGGATGTGTGCTAAAGATGTTGCCGCCAGGTCCACTTGAATTGTAAAAGGAATACGCCAGTTTTCCCATTCCAAAGCGATTTCAACAGATCTGTTGGTTTGCAAGTTAAAAGTAAATTCCAGTCTTTCTTTGGTAGGTTTGATGTCTTTTTGCTGTTTGACAACTACTCTCATGACATCCTTCGATGTATCATAAATATTGCTCCCACCCTTCTGTGTTGCTATTGAAAATCAGGATACAAGAATCAGGGTATCATTCAATAAAAAATCCATATATACCTGCCGGGATTTTTTTGCCATTAATGGTTGCCTCGGTTGTGACAGAAATGGTGGTACACTCATCTGCTCCTGCGCTCCAAGGCGATAGCACTTCAGATCCGAAACCGAGGACAGATGTACCAAAATACGCAATGTCTATGCCCCAAATCTTGCCTTCCCTTCCTTTGACACCTGGTGCATTCCATTTGATCTGAATATCGGTCACCCCAATAGTTCTGCCTGCATTACAAGGATGATTAGCAGTACATGGAAACCGAAGCGCTTGGGCATAAGATGGTATGCTCACCAAATTAATAAACATCAATAGAGCAATGGAAATGTTTTTCATGCCTTACTGTTTTTAATTTTATTAAAATAATGGAACAAAAATACACATAAAATAAACATATTGATCACCCATTTTGAGCGTTAATTTAAGGTTGAAAACAATTATGTGATTAAATGAAGTAATTTTTTGTTACCTCTCTTTCTATCAATCTTTAGCTAACTGTTTGTATGGAAATAATTTCTGCTTTGCCATCAATTCTACAGAAGTCTCGCGTACAAATGTCCTTTGCAGATATGTTATGCTGGGCTTTTCTTATAATATCAAGGGATTCCAAAAAAAGAATGGCATAGAGATCAATTTAAAATCGGATTGATTAACATCTTGCTATTTTGCGTTTTATACCGATTTTCCCTGCATTTATGTTTTTGTTTATATACTCAACCGCCGAGGGTACTTTACAGGAAGTACCGTTCATATCAACGTATACTTTTCCCATTTTCAGTGCAGTGGCAAGTGATTTATCTGAAAGATCTTTTACATATGTACCTACGGCAATGACAAATGCATTCATGGTTTGTCGTACTCTGTTGGGCGCCTCATGGATTTCATTGGCAACTTTATCCAACAATTGACTATATACTTTAATATCAAGTTTTTCATCAGGAGTTATAGCTGCATAACTCGACAAAGTGGACCAGCCAGCTGCTACAATATTTTCTATGTCTGATTGTATCCATTCTTGGCCCAACTCAAATCCGAATTTGGTTTCAGATGCTACCCAGGGCACGGCAAATTCGTTTAGATAAGACCAATAGGCATTTTGTACCCAATCGTTCAGTTGTTCTTTGGAAATTTTAGTTTCATCTGCCATGAGACCTGCAAGATACATGGCGTCTGAATTTCCGGTAGCAAATAGCTGCAGAGACAGTTCGTGGTTCTTTTTTGTTTTTTTTAGAATAGTTTTAAGATCTGCTACCTTCACACCAAAAAAAGGTTCTCTGGCACCGTGTCTCATAAGTGTCTTTTTGGTTTGTTCGTCGCTCAATTTTTCAAGTTCTGTCATGATTTCAATAAATGTCATTGTTCGTTTTGGTTTTAAACATTCAAAAAAAAATACATTGTCAGTATTGCTACTTAAGATGTGTGTATTGCATGTTGCACTTTTTACAGATAAACATTCAAATGTATTTGATTCACTTTAGGATCGGCGGAATACAAAGGTAATTAAATACTCACATAGTTTGAAATTCATTTGCTGTTTTTTTTTATCCCCTAACATCCCAAAATGGGGAATTTATACGTCAAATGAATTAGTAAAATCTGATTTAAACCTATTGCTATCCAGACTTTAGACCTTCAAATTTTTAGTGATTATTAGTTGCAGCAAATTAATTGAATGATAAGGATGATGACAGCAATAATGACAATGGTCGTATAAATCAATTTATTATATTTTGCCAGCCATTCGGGCAGATAGATGTCAAAATTATGATCTGTGGAATCAGAATATTTTCTGGCGATTAATGTGATGGGACACATTTTTTTAAACACCAATAATATTACCCCTTCCAAAATTATTAAACTCAAACAAATCCAAACCCACTTATCTATTTTATTTATAATCACCGCATACAATAAATAAAATATTACAATGTTAAAAAAAATCCAGACCATAGTATGGAGCCATTTGACTAGGATGAGTTTATTATTTTCGGACATCATTTCGATAGTAATCTTAGTTCTCAATCATGCGAAGACGTATCGGTCATCTTCATATACCTGTACAATCCTATCAATAGGATCAGACATGCAGCCAGCATGGCAAGCAAGCGAAATCAGTAAAAATGAAATGATCATTTCAACATAGGCAGCGCCTTCCATTCCCCCGGCAATGGGCATCATTTTTCCTGCTCCAGTGATGGCAGAAATCAACACCGCTACAAAATTTGCAAATGCGCCATAGATGATCAACCAAAAGGATATAGTCAACCATTTTTCTGATAATTCCGGTTTATTCCAGATCAGACCCAGCACCAATAAAAAAATACCATTGATGACACCTTCCAGATGTGTGGTTAAGCCCATTCTTGGATTTGCCATCAGTGGTATAAATAAACCAACTACCAATCCTAAAAAAAATAAAAGCAGACCTAAAAAGATGAGCCTGTCTGATTGGTGTTTTTTTGTTATTATACTTGTCATTTATTTAAGTTTAATAAAGTAGAATGATTATGTTTTTCTGTAAAAATTAGATACACAAATATAAGACAAGAAATTTAAATGTCAATCCTACGCTTGACTAATTATTTTGCATGAATGAGATGAAGTAACTTTTTTCAAGCCATCACCGCCAGCATATCAAATATTCTGTTTCCATAAGATTTATTCCCTGAAATAGCGACAAAAGATTCTGCATCTTCTCGACGGATTCCTTTTGTAAATAATCTCCACGCAATTTCGGGAGCAATAGTGATGGTATAAGCTGGAATCAAGTCGCATTTAGTGACTAAAATCCAATCATTTTCATTAGGGTACAAAAACCAGTCTCCTCCACTTTCACCTGTTATGATCACTTGTATGACTTCACCTTCTACTGCGGCCACATTTCGGAAATGATGTGGTAAAGCCCGCATCGATGTATCCAGATAAGGAAAATATAATTCCCTTTTATACAAAACTTCTTCTTTCCCAACCGCCAATCTGATTTGCTGCTGATGATGATATTTTTCGGTATATTCCCTTGCGATGTGAAACCAGTTTTGAGATTCGCTTTCACCAGCCCAGGACACTGAAAATACAGCTTTTTCAAGTGGGCCCTTTGTCCTGATCAGGCTGTTATATTCTTTGCCGGTAATCTCCAGCAACTCGGTCAACACTTTCGGGCTCACTCTTTTCATGGCATTTACCCAATCTGCATTCAACCGGTTTAAATATTCCACCAAATCAGCATAGGAATGGATGTTATCCGGCTTTTCTTCAAAGTAATGGTCCCGCAACATGGATAAAGAACGGATATTCCCATCCAGCAAATGAGCCGCGACATCCTTGACTTTCCAACATGGTGCGATGGTCTGGAGTTCCCAATCTTTTTGTTGCAAGGATCGGAGCATCTCCAAAAGATTTTCGTCCAATAATGGAAAAAGATGGGTTATAAAAATAGGTTCAACTGGTTTCATATTTATATCCATTTGCAAAAATTTATTTAATCTAGTATTCTTATCCTAAAAATCAAATACCATTGGTTTGTTTACCTATATTCTATTTCTTTTTTTCAGATAATAGTACCATAGAAAATAGGATGCCAGAGATCGGTATGGTCGCCAGTTTTCAGCCAATAATGATATATCTTCCAATGTTTTTGCTCCTGTGAGTTCCTTTACTGTATTTACGATCGCAATATCACCAATGGGAAAAATATCTTTTGATCTAAGACAAAACATCAGGTAAACATCGATCGTCCAGTTTCCAATACCTTTTATCCTGATCAACTTTTCCCTCACTTCGGATTCGGTTAATTCCTGATGCACTTCCAAGTCAAGCTCTCGCTCCAATAATGATTCTGACAAAGCGCGAAGATACGTGGCTTTTTGCCTGCTTATCTGACAGTCTCTCATTTCTTCATCAGATAACTTCATCAGCGCTTCAGGAGTAAATGCAGACACATAATTGTTGAGCTTTATGTAATGTGCATTGGCTGATGCTAAGCTAACCTGTTGCTCAAGGATGATTCTGCACAATGAAACAAATCCCTGCGGCCTGATCCAATCTGGTGGTGGCCCATATGTATTAAAAATAGAAGCAAATATTGGATCTCGAAAAATCAAATTTTCGATATCTTGTTTATTCACAATACTTTGTTTCAATTCCACTAAGTTACGAATTTTGAATAACGAATGACGAATGAAATTTTTGGAGTTGGCTTAAGTTCAAATTAATGGTCAAATATATCTTAATTTTCTCTTAATTTTGAAATGAGCATAATACAAATTACATCTAACGATATGAAGCGATTATTTTTCAGGAATTAGCAAAATAAAATGAACCAAAAGGATACAATGTACGAGAGTCATTCTCCTTAATATTAAGGAAATTATAGCATCGCAAAACAAAATACAGAATGAGATTTAGGCTGTTTCGGACCAGTATCTAATCTCAAGGAAAGCTGGTTTTCAGGTTTTTCTGATCTGAAATAATGCAACGATATTATCGTGCATACAATCTGTATGTGCACGATAAAGACAAAATGACCAATAGAGCATTAGAGTACCTATTTTTGGAATGATAAGCTAATGTCTTGATATAACGATCCACGTTCTACGCTAAATAGTAGTATTTGCAATATACACAAATACACTGGATACCGTATTGAAACAACAAAAAGAATTTAATTTTTTACAACAAATAAAATCATAAATTATGACAAAATTCATCATTAAATACATTCTTTATGCTTTCCTATTTACAATTAGCATAAACATAGCTTATGGACAACCTCCAGGAGGTGTAGCAGACACACCAAAAAATATTGGGATAGATGATGTTCCTTTATCACCAAGGTGCGTGAAGGCAGATATATCACTAACTTATGAAAACGGGTCTGAAAATACAGCAGCCAATGTGATGGACTTAAATTGTCCGGGCAACACAAACATTAATATATTTGCTGACTTTGATTGGACAAAATATTGTTTTAGTACAGTTTGTGATTTTTATTTTCAACTTTACATATGTGGTGTACCAGTAAAAAGAATTGATATATATAAGCAGCAGACAAATCTAAGATTATCATTAAATGTAGGTAAAGATCTTTTCGAACAATTTAGTGAACAATCTGATTTGAAGGCAAAAAACTGCGATGTAGAATTAAGGCTTATGAGTAGCTGTTTTGGTTTTCCGGGTGCCGTAACCACTGGAATATGCTTTAGATACATTATTTGCATACAAGGTGGGGAAGAAATAGAACAAGAGATTCCATCTCAATATAATAATACTTATCAACAAGGTAGCTGCCCAAATGGTCAATATGTTATAGAACTAATATGTGATGGAGATGTGATTGATGAAGTTTGTGGCAACACACTGCAATATCCACACACTACGAAAAGGAGTCAAATTGCAAGTGAAATAAGTGTTAAATATCAGGAAAATCACATTTTGATAGATTTTAACACGCTGATAGATGAAACTATAAATATTTACATCAGTGATATCATGGGCAGAACTTCTACAATTAAAACTCTTGACAATGGGAATAAAAATGCAAAAATCAACCTAATTAATGCCATTAACGGAATATACTTTGTAAATATAATATCAGATGGACAGTTACTACACTCACAAAAAGTATTTATTCAAAATTAATTATATTTTTTAATCATTAAAATTATTTATTATGCGTAAGTTATTTAATTTTATGCCTGAAATCTTACTAAGTATAGGTATGGTGTTTTTTTATCAGTCTTGTAGTGATGATAATTTCGTTACAAATCAAGATCTGAAAACAGAAGCTAGAAATGATGGCCGATCTGGGGGTTCAGGCGATGGTTCTACTGTTATATTAGATTGGGAAGTTCGATTCAAGTTAAACAATCCTTATCGCAATCAGTTAGCAGAAGTTATTTCAATTGCATGCTGCAGAAAACCTATTTTAAAGACAGCAATAAAATCATCAATAATTGATTTTAGAACTAATTTTATTTTAGGTGAGGATGAAATGTTTTTTAACATTCAAAAAGACAAACCTATATCAATGTTATCAGGTAAATCTATTTCTCAAGAACTAATTGCTTCTGTACCCGAAAAACCAGTAGTAGAAATTTTAGATTTTCTATGTAAAAACGACCCTGGATTAGCAATTTTATTAGAAGGAAATTTAAATAGTACATCAATTTCAGACGATGTTTATAACGACGAAAATTTTGATGATTCCAGCTTGGATAATGCTATTTTTGCTTATGAATGTGGTACAAGAAAGCAAAAGACTATTAGAGATGGGGAAAATAACCCAAGCATGATTTTTATTTTGAGAGAAAGTGAAGCTTATGACCCCATCACTTCTGTTGGTAACGATTTTATTGAAACAAAATCTTTAGGAGTAATTTGTAATAACGAAGTTGTAATAATAGGCAGCTCTATCAATGATCCTGACACACCACCAAATGGAGGTGGTGATCCTAATGTTGGAGGAACTGTTGAAACAAGAAATAATCCTTGTCCAATAGAATGGCGAACAGTGCAAAATGGTAAAGAAAATCTTTATAGATATAAAACTTCCAAAGATTATGATCCAAAGAGGAAATGGAGAATTCCTTGAATATGCGTTGTTCGGAAAGGATTTAAAGTATAAAATAAATGAAACATCAGGAAAGATGGAAATAACCGGTGCTGTTGTTGACCATGTAGCAAAAAGACAAGAATCAGTAAAAAATAATTTCCAATGGAAAGTTGTTAATGCAGATTTGTTCCGATGGTATCCTGAAAACAGTGGTTATACATATAAGATTGTGTGGTTAGAAGATGATGGTGGAAATTCAAAACCATTAATAAGCAAAGTGACTTTGACCGCAAGAATAAAACTACCTGATGGGACGAATCTTGAAGGGAGTTTGCAATTTGATTTCAACCGAGCCCCACGCTGGTTAACCGTAGAGGACGACTTTATAGGTGAAAATGTTATAGATTATTGTGATTCAGAAAACTTTGACTATACTCCAAATTCTATTGATGTAACAGTGTTTAATGTTAATGAAAGATAACATTTATGTAATTAAATATAGGGGAGATGTGTATTATAGTCTCCCCTAAATAAAAAAATTAAATATTAAATATTAAATTATGAGAATATATTATATTTTAATTTTTCTGATCCCATTTTCTAATTGTTTAAGCCAATCAAAATACTCATTGTATATAAATGCAATAGTCCGATAAGATAATTAAGCAGCGACTTTACCAAAATCTAGTATTTTACGTTTCAACTCGCTATTATTTTGCAACTCTGGGTCAATATCATAGTTGATAAATATTCTTTCGAGCAAAAAGCGATTAAAAAATTCTG
>JBBRVQ010000120.1:0-8664 GCA_038246735.1 Chitinophagales bacterium | reverse complement strand
ATTTGTCAATATTTATCTACTTACAAATTTCACATTATGGCCAAGACCTTTTTAAAAGCAGAATGGAGAAAAATTATCATGATAAATTACATCATTGATCCTAAGATACTATTACCCTATTTGCCCTACAAGACTGAATTGGACTTATGGAATGGATCTTGTTATGTAAGTTTGGTAGGTTTTATGTTTCTCAACACAAGGATAAAGGGAATAAAAATCCCTTTTCATACCAACTTTGAAGAAGTTAATTTGAGATTTTATGTCAGGTATAAGGATAAAGAGGATTGGAAAAGGGGCGTTGTTTTTTTTAAAGAAATAGTTCCAAAACCTGCCCTAACGATAATCGCAAATTTAATATATAATGAGCATTATGAAACCCTGCCTATGGCACACACCTGGAAAACTACACTGGACGCATTATTTTGTGAGTATAGTTGGAAAAAACAAAATGCCTGGAATAGTATTCATGTGAAAACAGGTACTGAGCAAAAAGAAATCAAATCAGGTAGTGAAGAAGAATTTATCACAGAACATTTTTGGGGCTTTACCAAAATAAATGAGCACTTGACGTCAGAATATGGCGTTGAACATCCCAGGTGGAATGTGTATGATACCCTGGATTATTCAATACATGTTGATTTTGGCTGTACTTACGGAAAGGATTTTAAGTTTTTAGGCGATGAAAATCCGGCATCAATTTTTCTGGCTGAAGGATCGGAGATTGAAGTAAAAGAAGGCAGAAAAATATAAAATAAGTCCATCTTGATACGAGAATAAAAATTTACACTTTTCAATGACAATTAGTTTTTCCTATTTTTATTTTTTAATCTGGTTGTATTTTTTATGATGGTAGTGCTATCTGCCAAATAGTTGGCTTCTCCATTGCAAGATGTGAAATAAACTGCCTTGCCCAAATCAAAAAATCGATATACTTTACAGCCATCATGCTCAAAAAGATATGAAATCTCATAATCTCTGTTGTTCTTAGTTGCTTCAGTATAGAGTGGTTTTCTTGGAATCATGCAAGAAGTTAATACGCCAATAAAAGGCAGAAATAGGAAGGTGGATTTCATGATACAAAAATTTGAACTCTTAAAAATAAGAGATTCTTACTGTAATATTCATTCGCATAGTATGATTTAACTTTTATTTATGAATAGATACTAAAAGCAATTAATGCCAGCAGTCACAATATTACTTCATGAATAAGAGTTTGATTAAATTTTTATGTTTGATCAAAATAGAGAAAATTTAATTTATTCCGATAGCTATCAGAAAGGTATATTTTGAAGTCGATCAAGGCAGCTATGACGAAAAAGATTTCCGAAGTACAAAAGAAAATTTAAGGTTGCAGATAAATAATGGAATTTAAACATTTTCTTTAGCTTCATTCTCACAACAATTTACCTTTAAACTGAATTAATATTGATAACTTTAACAATAATACAATGAATATAACCAAAGCCAGAAATTATGTGGGATTTAATATCATATCAGTGATAATGGCACTGATATTAAATTTTCTTGCTGTAAGTCTGCCACTTAATAATAAAACCACGGGTGAATTGTCAGATGCTTATCCAAATTATTTTGTCCCTGCCGGGTTTACATTCAGTATTTGGGGGATCATTTATTTATTGCTTATAGCCTTTATGTTATATCAAGCCTATCAGTACTTTAAAAAAGATATGGATACAATGGAAAATATTCTGGCAATAGGACCTTGGTTTCTAATCAGCGGATTGGCCAATGCAGCCTGGATCATAGCATGGCATTACGAATTCATAGTCCTTTCTTTGATGATAATGATACTTTTGTTGTCTAGTTTAATCAAAATAAATCATGAACTAAATATTGGTCGCCCGCACACCATGAAGGATAATGTGTTAGTACTCTTGCCTTTTAGTGTTTATTTGGGATGGATCAGTGTTGCCACCATCGCCAATGTTACTACGCTATTGGTTTCATTCGGCTGGCAGGGTGGTGGCATTTCATCTTATTTTTGGGCAATAATATTAATGGTAGTGGCCACTTTATTAGGCATTCTTATGATTTTTAGGAAGCAGGATATTGCTTTTGCCTTGGTCATTATTTGGGCATTGTATGGCATATATAGTAAACAGGTAGCGATAGAAGGAAATGAAGCACAATCAGTAGCAATGGTAGCTAAGTATGCTTTGACTTTGCTGTCTATTTATAGTATTTTATATTTGATAGGAAAAAAATCATATTTTTTTTCTGTAAAAAACAAACGGCTGCTTGCTTAGTGTTCGTACTAAGTTACATTCATTAACTTGCTTTATTTGTAATGATATGCTGGTGGAAAATAAATTGCATTGAGTAAAGTAATTTTTTGAATAGCCCTATAGTAACTTTAGTTTTTACATTTTCTTTATTATCATTTTTAACAGGAACTTTGTTCGGAAATATAAATTATGACGCTCAATTATTCATTTGTTTTTCTACTTATTTGGACTGGTTTGTCGTTTTATTCCTGTGTTGAAGATGAAAACAATGCAGTTCAGATAAAATTTGCCAAAGTCGTAGGCAGATATTCAGGTGAATCTAAGCTATGCAAACCCATAAATTTTAATTTAGACACAACATGTTCATTTGGTGTATTAAATTTGATAAAAGTTATTTTATTTGACAATAACAGTATCATCGTAGAAGATGAGCTCGGCATTTATAGTAAAAGCAGATTGATAAAAACAGCTGACACCATTATCCTCAATGAAAAACATTATGTCTTTGATTCACCTGAAACGACAAAAAAGTTCAGACTTATTTTTTTTGAAACTGCTGGTGTTATAAAAATGACCAATCAAGTTTCCAATGGATCCCAAACTTTGGTTGATTTTTTTGAGGGTAAAAAGCAATAGTGCTTACATTAAAATTTTGTCTATAGGATTATCCATGCAACAAGGCGATTCCATAATTTATGTCTTCCAATTAACATATTTGTAAGTTAATTGTTAGAATGTTATGCAGTTAAGAGGATAAGGACTATTTTTAACACTTAATGTCATTTGTACAATAACAATGCTTAAATTAAAATCATGCGCCATATTTTTTTTGTATTAATTGTAATAATTCAGACAAATTTAGCTTACAGCCAAATCATCACTTTGAATCCAACAGGAGCGGGAAGTGATGAATCGGCTGTCTTAGTATTTGATGCAAGTCAGGGCAATAAAGAATTATCAGGAGCCAATAAAGTGTATATGCACCATGGTGTGGTGACTGATAAAATCAACGGAACAGCTTGGAAATATGTAAAAGGCAATTGGGGACAGGACGATGGAATCGGGGAGATGTCTAAAGTGGCAGGCGAAGCCAATAAGTGGCAAATTACTTTCAATCCTAATATTCGAACCTATTTTGGCGTACCTACCGGCGAGAATATATTCAGAATATCCTGTGTGTTCAGAAGCGCCGATGGCACCCAAAAAGCAACCATTACACCTGGCGAATACGGCTGGGGTAGTGTGGTTTCAAATAATGACATTTATATCAATCTCAATAATGATAACTTTATCACCATAAAAAATCCTGTATCATCAGAAGGATTTTTTGAGCAAGGTCAATCCATCAGTATCCAGGGTGACGCTTCTTCCAATGTATCCGAAATGAAAATCTGGCTGGACGAAGGAAATGGATTCACCGAAAAGGCGGTAGTAAACACAGGCAAAGCCATCAGTTATAATTATTTTCCTTCGGCATCGGTAGATTTAGGAATTAAAATTACTGCCAATATTAATGGCCAAAACATAGAGACTTCAAAAAAATATAATCTTGTATTAAAAAAATCTACGGTCATCGCAATACTTCCTGCAGGTGTGAAATCTGGCGTCAATTATAATTCAGCAGATCCTACCAAAGTAACTTTGGTGCTTTTGGCTCCATTTAAAGAGTTTGTTTACGCGGTGGGTGATTTTTCTGATTGGAAAGTAAGAGAAGAAAACCAGATGAAACGTACCCCTGATGGACAATACTACTGGATAGAACTGTCAGGGATTACTCCCCAAAAGTCATATGTTTACCAGTACTGGATCGATGGAAAGTTAAAGATAGCAGATCCCTACACGGAGCAGGTAGCAGACCCTTGGAATGATAAATGGATAGAATCTACTGTTTACCCTAATTTGCCACCCTATTCAAGAGAAGATTTAGGCATCGCTTCCGTTTTTAAAACTGGAACAGCAAAATATACATGGGCTAGTTCTGAAGATTCCTGGCAAAAACCTGATGCCAATCATTTGGTTATTTACGAATTGCATATAAGGGATTTTTTGGCTTCACATTCATACAAAGATCTTATTGACACCATTGGTTATCTAAAGAGATTGGGCGTCAATGCGATAGAACTTATGCCAATCAGCGAGTTTGAAGGCAATGATTCCTGGGGGTACAATCCGTCGTTTTATTTTGCTACAGACAAGTATTATGGACCCAAAGACCAGTTGAAAAAATTTATCGAAACAGCCCACCAAAATGGATTGGCTGTCATTAACGATATGGTGCTGAATCATGCTTTTGGTCAAAGTCCTATGGTACAAATGTATTTTGATGGAGGTAAACCTGCAGCCAATAATCCATGGTTCAATAGAGAGTATGTAGGTCAATACCAATGGGGATATGATTTTAACCATGAAAGCCAGTATACCAAAAACTTTATTGACGATGTAAATAGATATTGGTTGGAAGAGTTTCATTTTGACGGATACAGATTTGATTTTACCAAAGGATTTACCAATTATGCGCCGGGAGGAAGTGTAGACGGTTTTGACCAGTCCAGGATTAATATCCTTAAGCGAATGGCTGATAAAATATGGCAGGTTGACCCAAAAGCATATATTATTCTTGAACATTGGAGTCCTGATGCAGAGGAGACACAATTGGGAAATTATGGAATGAAAATGTGGCGAAATAAGTCCTATGACTTTGTACCTGCGACCATTGGCAATCCTACTGGATCATTTTCAGGCATGGACGCGACATCTCATGTAGCTTTTTACAACAGTCACGATGAAAGAAGAATAGCAGAGCATTGTCTTACAGAGGGCCGATCATCCGGAAGCTACAATATTAAAGATTCACTGATCATGTTTGAAAGAGTCAAGATAGCTGCGGCATTTAATTACCTGCAGCCAGGTCCAAAAATGATTTGGCAGTTTGATGAGCTGGGATATGATATCGATATCAACTTTAACGGTAGAGTAGGAAGAAAACCTTATGTTTGGGGACAAGGAAGTCTCAAATATTATAACAGCACATTGAGGCAGCATATTTATAAAGCTTATCAAGGTATTTTGCATGTCAGAAATACTATTGGACCTGATCTTTTAAAAGCAGCTCAAAAAAGTCATCAGCAAACCGGCGATGTGAGAAGATTAAGTTATAATACTACAAGTACTGATTTGGTGGTACTAGGTAATTTTGCCTTGTCGACAAAGTCGATTGATCCTAAATTTACACAAACGGGATGGTGGTACAATTATTTTTCGGGTGATTCTATAAATGTAACTAATGTCACTGCCCAAATTTCCCTTAAGCCTGGTGAATGGCATATTTACACGACCAAAAGACTGGCAGAGGGACAGCCTGATGTAGTAGAAGTGTATGACAATCCTGTGACCATTTCGCCAAACCCATTTAAAGGCAGTGATTTGATTAAGATAAGATTTGATGCGACCAAAGCAAGTAAAGCAGGTACGGCTGGCCTTATTGGGGCAAATAAAGTTTATTTTCACTCTGGTGTTATCTTATCCAATGCCACAAATAAAACACTGACCAATATAAAAGGTACATTTAATGATGACGGTGTAGGCCTCATGACAAAAGTTGCAGATAATATATGGGAGATCACCATCACACCGGAAGAATACTATAATATTCCGCAAGACAAAGAAATATTTCAGATAGGAATGTGGTTTAGAAACGAAGACAATGTCCGTAAAGGATATGGATTCAGAGATGGAATTATTTATTTTGAAGTATTGTCTGATTTGCCGATGCTTACTGTAAGTCCGCCAGCTTTTAATGCTGATACAGAAATTACCATCACGCTTAATGCCGCCGTTGGCAATAGAGAGCTCAAAGGTGCAGATAAGATTTATATGCACTCAGGGGTAGTTTTGGCAAATACCAATACACCAAAAGGTAGTGACTGGAAAAAAGTGGTAGGCAACTGGGGTGCAGATGATGGAGTGGGCAGGATGACCAAAGTCGCAGGTCAGCAGGATCTTTGGCGGATCACACTTAAACCGGATACCTATTATAGCCTCACTGGTGTTGAGTTTCCTTACTGGATAGGCGCTGTATTTCGCAATGCAGGAGGTACAGTCAAAGGTACGACCACATCTGGTGCTTATGACTTTGGATTTGTAGATGGGGTCACGCAAGACTTTTTCATCAGAAATCAAAAGACCGTAAGTGTAGAGACCATAGATAGGTCAGATATCAAGGTTTTTCCAAACCCTACCAATACAAATATCACCATAAAAGGAATAAATGGTAATCACCAATTGCTTATATTTAATACGTTGGGAAAGGTAGTGGCGAGCTATAACGTGACAGAAAATGAGGTGGTAGATATTTCAACATTGCCTGCAGGTATTTTTTATTTTGGCATCTACAAAGACCAATCCATGTATTCAGGCAAACTGGTGATTACAGAATAGATATATTTTTAATGTTGAACCTATTCATAGGGTATTTTTATTCGTTGATAATTATCCTAAACAAGATTTATTGATCTGGTTTAAACTTGAGCACCACAAATGATTTGCTGAAAAATAGGATATGGTAAAATTTGCATTTTTTACTAAAACAAGCATAAAATCCCTTGTAATCTGATCCAAAAATTAATAGAAAAATGGTACTTTCATAGTGAATTAAATTTTCGTATTAGGAATCAACAGAATATCAAAGACTATAAAATTTTAATTGTTATACTATTGCATTTCAAAATAATTGTAATGGCTCAAACTAATTTTCAGCACTTTTACATGTATGATGTGGGTAGCAAACCCGCAGAAAATAGATATGACTTTGGAGAAATGGCTATCGAAGGCAAAAAGCTAATGAAAAAAGGATCTAAAATAGATGAAATTCTGTGGATGGAAGAAATAAAGAGAAGCATAGATCATTTATCTTCTGGCAAAAACGGTCTCATAGTCTATATCCATGGATATCAGGGAGATAACAAGTACTTCGTGCAACAGAGCGGTTATAAGATTCAAAGTGATATCTTCGATAAATCAGAACATGACTATGGAATGGCGCTCTCATTACAATGGAAATCTGTTATACCGTATGATACGGCTGTTAAAAATGCATATGAAAAGGGAAAAAACTATGTGAAACTTTTGGACTCCATATACATCGCATTAAAATCCAAGCATCCTGATGCTCCCATTTCTATTATCGCCCACTCTATGGGCAGTAGAGTATGGCAAGGTATATTTGAAAACTGGGTAATTTTAAGGCCGGATTTATATATCGACAATTCCATCATATTTGCAGCAGACTTGGAGAGTAATATTTTAGGTACAGGATTTTCAGGCATAGAAAAATCTGTAGGGAAGATATATATTTATTATAATCTTTTGGACAGAACATTGCAAATGGCCAATGCATTGAAGTCCCATAAACGTTTAGGCATTTACGGTCCTGATTTGCCTTTACCTCCGGCTTTGGAATCTGTTGTTGAGTTGCGCAATGCCACGGAGGTTGATGATGACGAGAGTTTTGCCGGAAAACTCACCTACCACAGATATTATTATGGCAGTCCTAGTATCAGGAAAGAAATCATTGAAATATTAAACAAAAAATAAATTATCTTGAAATAGAAGAGATGTAAACAATAACATGCTAACGCCTAAAATGAAAATTGAGTGGGAATCTCATGACAACAGCCTGTTTCCAAATAGAATGATATGGGTTAACAACGGAGGATAGAATAGTGCAGCCCTAAGCATTAAGCAGTTTTAAGTGCTTCCAACCTGTATCCTATTCCATGCACCACGGCGAGTCCTACGGATGGGTCATCCACTAATTTTTTGCGCAATCTCGACACAAAAACATCGACACTTCTTCCCACCAAAACACCTTCATCTGCCCAAACTTGCTGAATTATGAAATCCCTTTCCAGCAATTGGCCGCAGTGAGTAGCAAAAAGCATTAGCAATTTTGCTTCTCTAAAAGTCAGTGTTTGCCGGACTCCACTACATAAAAGTATCTGATTGGAAACATCAAGACGTGAATTGCCAAATTCAATCCAGACTGATTCATCATTGGAAGGAGTTTCTGGTGATGTATTTTGGCGTCGAAAGAAGTAAAATCCGGCTAAGCCACCAAATATTACTAAAAATATCATTCCTTTCTGTCCCCATAACTTACTATATATTCCCCTGGCCAGAAAAGTGATCTCAATATAGTGGCATCCTACAGGCATTTCTCTGCCCCGGCATGCTACGCCATTTTTACCTTGAAAATCGAGATAATTGTAACCCAAATCAATAGTGCCATCATTGCATTTCCGTACCGTAACATCATAAGGTTGGGTGATGCCATGCAGTTGTAGAGAAGCCTGAAGCAACGTAGGAAGCTCATCGTAATTGAACGATTGGTCTATTCGAACCTGCCATATTCTACTTCCCT
>JBBRVQ010000119.1:0-9013 GCA_038246735.1 Chitinophagales bacterium | reverse complement strand
TCGGATTTTTAAATTTAAAAGGGAAAGATTAACTGATTATGTAAAGTAACAATAAAAGCTGTAGTCACATAGTAGAACTATTTCCAGATAACAAGCATTCCTTTTAAGACCATGACAAAAAACCTGCCCTATCTGAAGTAGGATAGTTAGTCACTAGGAAAGCAATAGGTAAGTAGAGTATATTTAACGCAAAGATTTGGATATAAGTACCATATTTCATCAAGGTCTGTATTTGGCCAGATCAATAAACCTCCAGGACAAAACACACATCACCTATTAAAAAAATATACTGACCCTTGATTCGTATTAGAACCTACATCATCCACCCAAGCCCCAATAATGGCATAGTCACCTGAGATAGAAACACTATTGCCAAAAAAATCACTTGATGCACCATCTGAAGCTGTAAATTTGGATTCTTGTATCCAAGATGTGCCATTGCGTTTGTAGATATAGGCAGATCCTTGATTTGCATTTGGTTCTATATCGTCTTCATCAGGCCCAATGACGACGTAGTCACCAGAGATCGATACGCTTATGCCAAAAGATTCACCAGCTGTACCATCAGAAGCGATAAGTTTGGCTTCTTGTGGCCATAAGATACCATTTCGTTTGAAGATGTAACTAGACCCTTGATTAGCAAATGTACCTATATCATCACCAAAGGCACCAATGATAACATAGTCGCCAGCCATCGATACACTATAGCCAAAAAAGTCATTTGTTGCTCCATCGGCAGCCGTAAGTTTGGCTTCTTGAGTCCATAAAATACCACTTCGCTTAAAGATGTAAGAAGACCCTTGATCAACAATGGCACCTATATCATCGCCATAAGAACCTATGACGGCGTAGTCTCCTGCGATAGATACACTATAGCCCAAAAAATCATCCACTGCGCCATCGGCTGCGGTAAGCTTGGCTTCTTGTGACCATGAGCTTCCAATTCGTTTGAAAATGTAGGCAGATCCTTGATTCATATTTGCGCCTATATCATCCCCCCAAGCACCGATGACGACATAGTCACTCGAGATGGATACACTCTTGCCAAAAAAATCATATAATGCACCATCGGAAGCCGTTAGTTGTGCTTCTTGCGTCCATGAATTGCCACTTCGTTTAAAAATGTAGGCAGACCCTTGATTCGTATTATCTCCTACATCATCCATATCCGCACCAATAATGGCATAGTCGCCTGAGATGGATACACTGCGGCCAAAATTGTCACTTGCTGCTCCATCGGATGCGGTAAGCTTGGCAACTTGCGACCATGAGCTTCCGATTCGTCTGAAAATATAAGCAGACCCTTGATCTACATTTGCTACATCATCACCATAGGCTCCAATAACGGCATAATCGCCAGATATTGATACACTACTGCCAAAAAAATCATCTACTTTCCCATCGTCAGCAATGCCTTTTTGTTTTTCTATCAAATCAGTTTTAGGAAAATTACCCCATGGAGCTGAGGACTTAGTAAAAGATCGCCAAGTACTTCCATCATAACCTTCAAAATCTTGCTGGGCAGCATTCCAGCGTATCATGCCAGATGTAGGCAGATTTGGATCGTCACTGACTCTTAATTTACCATTTATATCAAGAGTAGTGGTTGGGACTGAAGTAGCCACACCGACATGCGGTGGTATGGATTGACAAGTAGTACATTGAGATGTCGTAGTACGATTTACAACTTGACTGCCACAGGCTGGCGATATTACATTGATATGTACAGAGACGATATCATCACCCACTACAGTATATGAAAAAGGTGTATTCCCACTCCCTTTTAAGATAAGCCCATCTTTATCTCGGACAGTTATGAAATCACCTGCATTGGATGACGCAAATTGATAGATTTTGCCTATTACTAAACCTTGAATAATAAAGTATTGACCTGCATTTTGTTGTGAAGTAATGATTTGCACCTCATTAAAAATAGATGCTTGGATATTTGCTGTTGGAAATTTAGTAGTATTGGTACATTGACTTTTTACTTGTACTGCTATACTTGTTAGTACATACAATAAAATTACTGGCTTCAGTATTTTAAAACATAAAACATGCTGTGCAACGAAGGAAAAAATATTATAAGAAATCATATTAGTAAAATTGATGCTTTTCATTTATTAATATTTTAATTAAACGTATAAACTTTGAAATATCTTTTGACCTATTTCCCAATAAGTACATTACCTATTAAAAAAATAGACAGAACCTTGACTATTATTTGCTCCTACATTATCTCGAGTAGCACCTATGACAACATAGTCGCCTGAGATGAATACACTATTGCCAAAATAATCATATGCTTCTCCATCGGAAGCGGTAAGTTTGGTTTCTTGCGACCATGAGCTTCCGATTCGTCTGAAAATATAAGCAGACCCTTGATATACATTTGCTACATCATCACCATAGGCTCCAATAACGGCATAATCGCCAGAGATCGATGCACTAAATCCAAAATAATCACCCTCTGCACCGTCGGGAGCGGTAAGTTTAGCCTCTGTAGACCAAAATATACCATTTCGTTTGAAGATATAAGCAGACCCTTGATCCATATTTACTCCTATGTTATCACCTGATGCACTTATGACAACATAGTCGCCAGAAATCGATACACTATTGCCAAAATAATCACCCACTGCACCGTCGGGAGCAATAAGTTTGGCTTCTTGTGTCCAAGATGTGCCGTTTCGCTTAAATATGTAGGCAGCCCCTTTCTGCAAATCATAACCAGTAGCACCAATGACGGTATAGTCGCCAGCCATCGATATACTAACGCCAAAATAATGATTAGATGCACCGTCTGAAGCTGCAAGTTTGGCTTCTTGCGTCCACGAGGTGCCACTTCGCTTGAATATGTAGGCAGCCCCAATATTAGTATTTCCTTCAGCACCAATGATAACATAGTCACCAGAGATCGATACACTCCCACCAAAATAATCAAACGAAGATCCATCGAAAGCAGTAACCTTAGCCTCTTGTGTCCATGAATTGCCGCTACGTTTGAAAATGTAGGCAGATCCTTGATCTGTATTTACTCCAATGTCATCACCATAAGCGCCAATGGCGGCATAGTCACCTGATATGGATACACTAGCTCCAAAAAAATCATTGGTAGCTCCATCGGATGCGGTTAGCTTGGTCATTTGTGTCCATGAGCTTCCATTTCGTTTGAATATATAGGCAGAACCTTGAACCATATTTGCTCCAATGTCATCACCATAAGCGCCAATGGCGGCATAGTCTCCAGAGATCGATACTCTAGCTCCAAAATAATCTAACGTTCCACCATCGCTGGAAATGCCTTTTTGTTTTTCTGTCAATTTATTTTGTGGAAGATTACCCCATGAAGCTGATGACTTAGTAAAAGATCTCCAAGTACTGCCATCGTATCCTTCAAAATCTTGCTGAGCAGTATTCCAGCGTATCATGCCTTCCGCTGGTATGTCTTCATTATCATTTAGCTTTAGTTTACCATTTACATCCAGGGAAGATTTTGGAGTACTTATCCCTATGCCTATATTAGGTGGCGCGGGTGGACAAGTGGTACATAAAGATGTGGTAAGACGATCGATATTTTCGCTTCCACAATTGGGTGTAACTAAGTTGATATGTACTGATACGATGTCATCCCCCACCACAGTGTAAGAAAACGGCGTATTACCATGACCCAATAAGAGCAGCCTGTCTTTATCCCTTACTGTGATATAAACTCCAGCATTGGATGATTCAAATTGGTAGGTCTGACCCACTGCCAAACCTTGAATTATAAAGTATTGACCTGCATTTTGTTTTGTAGTAATGGTTTGTAATTGATTAAATATAGATGCTTGGATATTTGAAGAAGGAAATTTAGTCGAATTGGTACATTGACTTTTTGATGTTACAGATAGACATGTAAGAATGTATAAAAAAATAACTGCCTTTAAGCTTATAAACCATGATCGCATCGCTACAAAGGATGAA
This sequence comes from Chitinophagales bacterium, assembly GCA_038246735.1. Lineage (GTDB taxonomy): Bacteria > Bacteroidota > Bacteroidia > Chitinophagales > Saprospiraceae > OLB9. The sequence goes on along the minus strand of JBBRVQ010000119.1, from coordinate 5,047 downwards.
ATATTATAATATATCATTTCACGAAAATGGATGGGTTTCATTTGTTTATTTTTTAATAAAATGTATCTCATTTAACATATCGCTGGACTTTTTATTGGCAAGTCTACAAACTCCGATTTGCAACAAAATTAGTAAAATATAGCTGATTTTGCATTTTTATAAATCAATTTTTTTTTGAATGCGATAAAAATATAAATTGATTTATATTAATGCTAGTGTAAGGAAATAAAAAAGGATCTGTCCAAGTGACATTGTCTCCACCGCCATCCCATAGTATATTGATACTGAATGATGGTATAGCGCTAAATGTCCAAAGCATTAAAATGAAAAATAAGTGTTTCATGGTTGATTTCTATTTATTTGGTACAAAAGTATGCTAAAAAGTAATCAGCCCAAAATTTTCCTTGTCACATCGTCCCCTTTCCGAATATCCCAAAGTCCACCACTAGCAGACGCTATCCGAAGGTGATTGTCATCCAAAATCTCCACATCTCTGATCCTGCCTGAACAAATAAAATTGATGCCCTCAGAACTAATTATGCCTTGCGGTCCTACCAATTCCCAAGATTCATTATTCCGTTTTGAAGGTTGCAAACTATGATCTTGTTTTATGGATTGCCATAAAGCTGACCTTTCAGTTGATGAGTATCTATTGCCCCCGGGACTTATTTTTTTAAGTTTTTCACTTTGTCTTATTTTATTTGTGTTCACTACTTTCCCTATAGGTATAATCTGTGCTTTTATGGGCCGTTGATAGCCTACAATTACTAATATCAATACCAATGTAGCGATGTACCATTTTTTTAAAATTTTCATTTTTTTCTATTTTTAAAGTAATAACGAAATTGCTGTCCCTTTTTCATTTGTTTCAATAATTATTTTTCCATGCAATGCTGATCCTCTGCTTTCCATATTTTTCAATCCATTGCCATGTTTGATCATCATGGGATCAAATCCTGTACCATCGTCTGTAAACATGGTTTTTGTCTTACCTTTTTCCGTTTTAAAAGCAAAATGCACTTGATTGGCTTTGCTATATTTTGCCGTATTATTGATGGCTTCTTTAAATATCAGGTAAAAATGCCTTCGGTCTTCCGGATTTAATTTAATGTTACTTGATACATCATCTATGTCAAAATGAATTTCAATACCTAGTGGTTCGAGAGTATCAATGGCAAATTCCTGAATTTTCCCAATGATGTTTTTGAGATTATCATTTTTCGGATTGATACTCCAGATAATTTCAGTCATATTATTCATAACTTCTGCTGTTTTATCAGCTATCGTTTTGAAAGATTGGTTGGCTTCCTTTCTCATTGCCTCCCGTTCGCTCATCATCCTAATATGTGAGAGTGTGCTGCCCATATCATCGTGCAGGTCGCGAGCAATGGAAATTCTCAGTTTCTCAACTTTTTGCCGTTGTAAATCACGGTACTTGAATAGGCTGTAGATAATAGCTGAAATCATCATGATAATACAAGATTGAAACCACCACGTTTGATACCAAGGAGCCGAAATCAGTATCGAAAGTACAAAATTATTTTCACTTCGAATATTAAAACTATTCGTAGCACGAACTTGCAATGAATATGAGCCTGATTGCATTTTTTCGAAATTCAGAATATTACCTATTGTACGTTGCCAATCTTGCATTTTATCTAGTTTATATTCATAGACATTTGTGTTAGCATTGGTAAAGTTTAGATTTGAAAATGACATGTGCAATGTATTCTGTTGATGCGTCAATGCTATTTTGTCCCCCGACTTAGGTACGAAAGTGACGATCGAGTCATTTATTTTTAATGATGAAAGCAATACATGCGGTGATTTATTTTTGGGTATGTCATTAGAATGTAAATACTGTAAATTTTGTTCCTGTGATATGTATATGGTATTGGATTCTTCTGAGTACGTCAAACTAGGACTCGTTGTGGCACCTAAATTGGAGTTACTATAGGTAAATAAATTTTTAAAATTATCTTTTTTGCTACATTTGACTATTCCTAAATCACTACTGATATATATATTATTATCATCTACTACGATATCATGCGTTCCATTAATAAAATGTCCATTAATTTTATCATGATATATCAAATCCAACCCATTTTTGCTGATTTCACCTATAGCAAATCCATGGTAAGAAGTAACGACAATCCTATTTGTATCGTAAATTAATACTGCTTGAATATGATCTAATTTTGCCAAAACCTTATTATCTTTGGCTTCATAAGACACAATATTTTTTTGTGCAATGTCATACTTGATTATTGTACTTGAATTACCAACCTTGAGAAAAGGAATGTGCCATATATGATCAGATTTATCCATTGTGAATCCATAACAATATGGACTAGCATTTATTTTTTCTAGGTACGCTGAAAAGTATGCATCATGGACTAAACTGTTACCATCCAATTTGTATAATCCTGAATAGCATCCAAACCACAATTGGCCTTTTGAGTCCTCCTCTATATTGACAATTCTCTTTATTTTACTGTAATCGTACCTAGGTTTTATTAATTCGTTTTTTGTCAAATCATAACCTATCAATCCCCTTTTGTAGGTTGAAATCCATAATCTATTTTTTGAGTCAATAAAGGTATATTGTGGCTCTATTTGTCCTTTGCAATATGGTAGTAATTTAGGCGGAATAGATAGCATCTTTTGACGAATGATATCATACCGAAACACTTCACCATACGGCAAAAAAAACCAAATAATACTATCTCTTTTTGTTGCATTTCTTTCGAAATTTATTCCATAAGGCATTGTAGTTCCATTATCCTTTATTTCTGGTATATTTATATTTTTTATAAACTGTTTGAAAGGGTCGTATCTATGAAGTCCTTTCCATGTCCCGATCCACAGACCTTCACTTTCTGTTTCATCAAAGGAAAAACAAATACCCGGTACTGTATATGGGTCATAAATATTGTCTGACGAATATGAAATAAACTTCTCTCTCTCTTTATCAAAAGTCTGAAGCCCAGCATACGTAGCAACCCAAAGAAAATTTGAATTTGACTTCATAGGTTGAATCATATTAACACCATTATTAAACTTTGTTGGGTCTGACCAATTATACTTCTTCCAAGTGTTATTTTTAATATTATATTTAAATAATCCAGAAGATCGTCCACCGATCCAAAGAATAGAATCTCCTTCATTAGAGATGGTCTGAAAATCATCCACATTGACGATCCTAGTTTTATTATAAGGATTTTTAAAAACTTTGAGTGTGCACGCTTCTTGATTATAATAAATTATGCCCTGTTCATTTGCCATCCAAAAATTACCTGTAGAATCCATTGTAAAATAGCCACCAACTTTATAATTATCATATCCATCTATAGGATATCTATGTAGGCAAACATTTTCCCCTTGCGAGTAATATAGACCTTGACTGGAGTTTATCCAAGTAACATCATTTTTAGCCTCATAAAAGATGTTGTAGATAATGAATTGGCCAAGCGCTATCTCGTCGTCTTCATAGCGGATGATTTCATTCCGTTCGATATCAAAAACATTTAGGCTATTCGTACCTGCAGACATCCAAACCCTATTATATCTATCGATAGAGATATGATTGAAATAGTTTCCAGAAAACCCTTTTGTAATAGTTAGATCCGACAAATATGCTTTGAACTGATGTCCATCAAATCTATATAGTCCATTTTCAGTACCTATCCACACATATCCATCCTTTGCTTTCTTGATACTGAGCGCTTGGGAAGCATCAAATCCTTGGTCCAGTCCAAAGTGATCAAACTTGAAATCTTGACAAAATAGTAATATAGGAAATACCAAACAGAACAAAAAAAACCAAAGTCTATGGTATTTTGGAAATATCTGTTGGCTGCGTTTCATATACTCATAAACCAAGTTCATATCAAAGGTAATCTATTGACATCATTATCTATTTTTTTTCGATAAAAACCTTATGAATGGCTTCAGTCACTGAGTGAACATGCAGTTTTTCATAAATTCGTTTGACGTAGGAGCGTACCGTATCAAGACTGATGAACATTTCGCTAGCTACCATTTTATAACTTAGACCTTTGGAAAGGAACTTCAATATTTCAATTTCGCGTTCAGAAAGATTGAAAGTCACATCTGATTCTTGGCCCGTAGCAAACGGCAATTGTAACACTCTTCGAGCAATAGATGGACTAATCGGCGCACCACCGTTTTTGACATCTTTGATCGCAGAGAGCAAAGTGGACAATGAGTTTTTTTTGAGTAAATATCCGGTTGCTCCAGCTTTTATAGCATTAAATATTCGGTCATCATCATCAAATACGGTGTTCATAATCACTTCTACTTCAGGATAGAACGATTTAAGTTCTCTGACACCTTCTATCCCAGATCGACCAGGCATATCTATATCCATAATGATCACTTCCGGGGCAAAGGCTTTTGTGTTTTGGATTACATCCAGACAGTGTCCAAATTCACCGGCAAGCTCAAAATCTTCTGACTCTCTGATGATCGATGCCAAAATCTCTCTCAGTCCGGCGTTGTCCTCATAAATGGCTACTCTGATTCGATTATTCATGGATGTTGTGTTAATTATTTCACAAAAATAGGTAATATAATATTGGCTAGGTGCTTTGATCATGTCACATGATGATGTGAAAAATGCAAATCTTTGTTAAAATAAATAAAAATCAAATCAGCTGCACTACATTCTAATAAAACCTAGAAATACTCCTTTGTATCTTTGTCAATCACGCTAAACTGAGATTTTATATTATTCCGCGTTATATTTTTTTGTCATAGTCGCCTCAATAACTTCAGTATGCCAAGCAAATTTTTATTTGGTTCATGCTTATTTGAGTGATTTCATATTACCATTGCTCCTTAAGATTTGCATTTTAATTAAATTGATCAAGAAGAAGAGCGTTAAGAAATCGTCATGACTGAACGATGCGAAGCAAAATCAGTCGCAAACTGATTTAGTGATGAAACCGAGCTTTGCTCGGATGGGTGGATATTTTAGCTTTGAACTGTGGACGCCGTGCCACAGCGTCTAAGAAATCTTATA
>JBBRVQ010000118.1:0-9041 GCA_038246735.1 Chitinophagales bacterium | reverse complement strand
TCCCATTTGATCAACTCAATTGACTGATTTTATTTCATTCTGTGCATACAGCCACCCAACACAAAAGTGTTATAAAAATCTAAGTCGATATGAAAGTTAAAACATCAGAATACCACATTCCCGATACAAACCTTATGCAAATAGACCAACAAAAATTATAAAATTTACCCTTAATAAAAACAGGAGAGATCAAAAAGACTAATAAGTGACCTGAAATAAAAAATTCTGTTTAAATTTGGCTTTAAATATAGCAGATACCATCAAGTGATCACCAAAACCGAAAGGAGCGTTACCCTTATATCAGACACCAGATTCGTTTATCCCTTTGGTATTATTACCTACCGGATGAAACTTGTAAAGTTGATGAAGCCAGACAGGTCTGTGATACTGACTGGTTGTAGTAGTTGGGCTTTCATCAACTTTCCTTTGTGTTAGCAGCAACAATAAAAAACGACACAGTTTGAAAAGATTTACATTGACAATTTTGATTTTATCGATTACGACAATTTGCTTCGGCCAGACAAAAGAAATTAAGTACTTCAATAATGAATGGTTACAGAGAGAAGTAAGTGCAGAAAAAGGCAAGTTTTCACAGACAATTATCCAAAACGCTGACGGAAGTTTGACAACAGAAATAAAAAACATCAAAAAAGACGAGATAATTAAAACCTATTACGAATCTAACCATTCAGCTATAGGAACATTGAAGCATTTAATATTTGAATTTACGAACACCTCAAATTGACACTATCCTGCGCTGTATAAGCATGAAAATCAATCCGCCATAACGGAATCAAATAAATTTATTTCTGAAAATACATTATGGTGCAAAGATATGCTTTTGGGAAAACTTTGATTAAAAAAACTATGGAATTCTATTTTCCACCTTTTTATTTTCTGATCTCAAAAGTATTATTACTTTTACAAAATGAATTTTAAAGTCATTTTGGTAACGGGAGTATCAGGTAGTGGAAAGACCACTATTGGTAGAGCCATTGCACAAAGCCTAGACCTACCATTTTACGATGCGGATGAATTTCACTCCGTAAACAATGTTGAAAAAATGGCGTCGGGTATTCCTCTTACAGATGATGACCGGTGGCCATGGCTGATGAGTATAAATACATTTTTTAGCAAAGAATTGGCTTCACAGAGTTTTGTTTTTGCATGTTCAGCTTTAAAAGAATCTTATCGGGATGTACTTTCCAAAGGCTTGTACCGATCGCAGATACACTGGATCAATTTATTTGGTGACTTTGATACCATATTTGAAAGGATATCTTCAAGGCAAGACCATTATATGGTTCCTGAAATGCTACAATCTCAATTTGATATATACCAAAAACCTTCAGAAGGATTGTTTATAAATATTGCTCATAATCAAGGCAAAATAGTTGAAAATATTATGGCATACTTAAATACCCCAAAATCAGAAATTGGTCTAATTGGACTAGGAGTTATGGGTACTAGTCTAGCAAGGAATATCTCAAGTAAAGGTTATCAAATTTCGCTTTTCAATAGATATGTTCTTGATAAAGAAGAAGATGTCGCTCTCAAGGCAGTTGGAAATTTTCGGGAGTTAACAGATGCCCTTCCTTTTGATGATTTGTCTTTGTTTGTCGATTCATTGGCATCTCCCAAAAAAGTTTTGTTGATGGTCAATGCTGGTGACCCAGTAGATGAGATAATAGCCCAACTGCTGCCTTTACTTTCTGATGGGGATGTGATCTTAGATGGTGGCAATTCTTACTTCAAAGATACCGCTAGGAGACAAAAACTGTGTCAAAGTTTTGGTATTCATTTTATGGGCTGTGGTGTGTCTGGTGGCGAAGAAGGTGCACTAAAAGGACCGTCTATTATGCCCGGAGGTAGTAGGCAAGGTTTTGAGTTGGTAAAGGATATTTTATATGCTATTGCAGCAAAAAATGAATCGAGTGAAATTTGTTGTGACTATATTGGTGAAGGTGGGTCTGGCCACTTTGTAAAAATGATCCATAATGGTATAGAATATGCTGAGATGCAACTCATTGCTGAAGTCTACAGCCACCTTAGATTTGATCAGCGGAAGTCATTAGATGACATTGCAGATATTTTTGAATCTTGGAATGCAGACGAAGAAGCAAGTTATTTATTAGAAATCACTATTGATATTTTGAGATTTAAAGATGTTGATGGACTACCATTATTGGATAAAATATCAGATGCTGCAGGCAATAAAGGTACAGGAAGTTGGACAACTATAATAGCATGTGAAATGGGTGTGGCCATACCAGGTATCTCTTCCGCATTATTTGCTAGATACCTTTCTTCTTTTAAGGCTGATAGGGTGAAATACAACTCTCTTTTTGCTCCAGAAAATGTAGAAATTGTCGTGGATATAAATGATATAAAAAATACATATACCATGGCAAGAATACTCAATCACTATCAAGGTGTACGTCTGATCACCGAAGCTTCTGAAAAAAATAAATGGGCTATAGATTTAGCTGCTTTATTCAGAACATGGTCAGGTGGATGTATCATCAGGTCTAAGTTGCTACAAAGGTTGCGACAAGATATCAATTCATGTGATAATGATCTTTTATTAATACCTTTTGTGGCTACATTTATAGAATCCAATTTGAAAAATATTAAAAAGACCATGTCATTATTTGCTTTGAGTGATCAGCCATATCCTACTTTGAATAGTAATTTGGATTATCTGAAATATTTGACACAAGCTAGTAGTAATGCAAATCTTCTACAAGCCCAAAGGGACTATTTCGGGGCACATACTTACCAAAGAATAGATGATGAATCAAGGGCTTCTTTTCATACTATTTGGTCGTAGCCTCATCAATTAATTTAATGATATGTATACGATGCTTGTCTTTGCTGTTTTAGGTGGAATTATTTTGTTGCTGTTAATGATATTACGACTCAAGAGTCCTGCTTTTATTGCATTACTCATTACCAGTATTATGACCGCGCTGATGGCTGGTATGGATCCGGTGTCCATCATTGATACTGTCAAAAATGGTATGGCTTCTACCTTGGGTTTTGTGGCAACAATTATCGGATTGGGAGCCATTTTTGGTGGTATACTTGAGCATTCAGGTGGCGCAACGACTTTGGCCAATTGGTTATTAGCCAAAACAGGTGAAAAACAAGCACCTTTAGCATTAATGATCACAGGATTTATAGTAGCAATTCCCATTTTTTTTGATGTAGGTTTTATTATTTTATTCCCGATTATAGTAGCACTTCACCATAAAACTGGAAAGTCACTCATTCATTACGCCATTCCGTTACTTGCAGGATTGGCAGTGAGTCATGCTTTTATACCGCCCACACCTGGGCCACTCGCTGTAGCTGAGATCATCGGCGCTCCACTTGGGATGATCATGTTGGTAGGTGCATTGGTAGGATTACCTACTGCTTATATTAGTGGTATTTTATATGGCAAATACCTTGGTGAAAAACTATATGTCGGTGCTCCAATGAGCGGAATTCCGACGATAGAGCCAAGCCTTAAACTTAGTATAAACAAGGTGCTCCCCATTATGCTTTTACCGGTATTTTTGATTGTGTTTAATACTTTGATTTCTACGAAAATAGTAAGTTCAGGAAATGTTGAAGTAGATAAAATATTGCTCTTGATATGCCATCCTTTTTCAGCATTAATAATTGCAAATTTACTAGCTTGGTATATACTCGGCAAAGGCGCAGGATTTACCAATAAGCAACTCGCCGATATATCCACCAAATCTTTGTCTCCTGCGGGCGTTATTATTTTAGTGACTGGTGCAGGAGGTGTGTTCAAACAAGTACTGATAGATACAGGTGCCGGCGAGATGATTGCTACATCTATGCAAGCCGCTGGTTTTAGTATCATTTTTTTTGCATTTATTGCAGCTACTTTGATAAGGGTTTTGCAAGGATCTGCTACTGTGGCGATGATCACAGGTGCTGGACTTGTTGCTCCTTTGCTTGTTTCTTATCAACTGAGTGATGTGCAGCTTGCCGCAATAGTCATAAGTATTGCATCTGGGGCAACGATGGCTTCGCATCTCAATGATAGTGGTTTTTGGATGGTAAAAGAATTTATGGGTTTATCCGAAAAGGATGGTATGCGAACTTGGACAGTTGCTTCTAGCATCTTGGGGATTTGCGGTTTTATATGCTCATCCATTGTGTTTTATTTGCTTGGATAAGTTAAAAATCTGCGGTATTCATTATACTTTTAAACAAGGTTTAGGTCATCAACTTGAATATCATATATGAAAAGAAGAAGAATATTTATTGAGTCAATTTTTGCCTTTATTGGATGCCTATATTTTATTGGGTCAAAGGTTAGAAACTAAATTCTACTTTGTTCGTTGGGCAACAACTTTAAGCATAATTGGATTAATAGTCCAAATGATAGGCTTATAGCGCTGGACATTTTGTTGTCCCTATAATAGCGAATAATTTTATATCCGTGAATGAAATAACCAAAGAAGTAAGCAAAGTTGCTTTGCAAATAGTTCATCAATACGGAGGAGTTGTTTTGGGAGAACACATAGGACAAATTTTTACCATTGCTTGGACAATTATGATGACCTCTGCTTTTTCAAAACTTACACTTTTTCCAAAGTGGTTTATTGCACTTGGGTATCTTTCTTCCTTGATTTATTTGATAGCCCAAACAGAATTATTTGAAACAGTAATTCCATCTTTTCCCGTTTGGAATTTAGCAGGTTTTTTAGGAAGTACCCTTTGGCTAATTTGGCTATTAACATTAGGTATTAAATTGCAGAAGGTTCAAATTGCTTGACAGGAAAGCAAGATATAACAATTAAGTTCTCGTCCTGGTAAACCCGCTACTCCGATGTATTAAAAAATCAAGGACAAAGAAGATTGTACGCAGCACTTTTTCTTTAGATCAGTCGGCAATACAAAGAAATATATCCATTTCTTTCAGCTTGAAACAAAAAATAATTACTCAGGCTAGGAAGGAATGAATTGTGGATATTCATAAAAATTATAAAACATAACAAATAAATCGATTTGAAAGACCAACATAAACTAATTGCAGACTGCACAAAACAACACCTCCGTATTGATGAATTGAAAAAGTAGAAACTAATACAATTTCTCTTTGTTACTGCCAGAAATACTAAATCATCAAAATGGTTCCTTCTAAATTTTTTGAGACCCTTTATCAAAAACTTCTTTCAGACAAAACCAAAGAGAGAAGCGAAAGGGCTATTTTATCAATAGCTATTGCAAGTTTCATTATTCACCTTGCGATTATTTACTTGGTGGATTTTGGCATTATTTCTCTAAATGAATCTTCAGACCTACTCAACAATCCTATTGCGGCTATTTATACGCCTTTCTCGTTTATACTGCTCTATGAAGTATATCTTTTGATATATTATTTGCCAAAATCATTTACCACCTATATTAGTAAGCAATATGAAATTATGACACTGATTATAATTAGAAGATTGTTTAAGGACCTTTCTAATTTAACACTCACTACTGACTGGTTTGATATAAAATATGACTTGCAATTTACTTACGATTTGGCCACATCGATACTTATGTTTTTTCTTATCTACCTATTCTACCTACAAAGTAAAATTAGATATCATATCGTAGGGTTGAATAAAATCCAAATAGTCGCTACTTCAAGATTTGTAAAAATTAAAAAAGGCCTGGCCACATCTCTAGTACCTGTATTTATTTTACTTGCAGTTTATTCCTTTGTAAGCTGGTTTATAACGATTATTGATCCCGGAGAAAATACCATTAATTCATTTGCGGATATCAATAATATCTTTTTTGAGCAATTTTTTACTATTTTGATTTTTGCAGATGTTTTTTTATTATTGTTTTCCTTTTTTCTGACTGATGAATTCCACAAAGTGATAAGAAATTCAGGCTTTATCATCTCTACTATCCTGATCAGGATGTCCTTTTCAACAAGTGGATTGTTAAATAATTTATTGATTTTATGTGCTATTATTTTTGGTCTCTTAATCATCATTGTTCATAATAAATTTGAAAAGCAAATTGCATTAGAAAAAAATGAAGCCAAAATAACAGAGAATCAATATACCGCAAAGAAATGATTGCGGAGTACCTAAACACCGATTTGAAAGAAGGTAATAACGTAGAAGCAAATATTGCAATTGGACATATTACCAAAGCAATAAGAATGACTCAAATATGCTAAGAAAAGAAATTAAGATGACCAAGTTTATATAAAATTTTGTCGCATGGAGTCGATCTCCAATTTGCAACTATAATGAAAGTTATAAAAACAATTGTATGACAAATTCAAGTGAATCCAATATCTTCTTAAATAAATGACGCAATTATTTCTTAAATATTTCCTTGCATAAAGATCTTTTTTGTAAAAAAAAAGCTATACCAGAATAAATATTTATAAGGATTGTAGCTTTTTCCTGATTTCATACTTTTCAAAATAATAAGCCAAAATACATATCATCACCAAAGATGGTAATAAATTTTCCAAACTAATTTCGCCCAGCTTTAGCAAAAGAATGGAGATTCCTATTATAAGCACACCACCTACAGCACTGACACTATCCTGAACATTTTGACTGAAAATATGCTTTAGTCTGAATGCCAGCATTGTCAGCCCTCCCTGAAATATCAGCATAGGTATAATAGAAAACAATACTCCGATACCGTAAGTGGATGCCAATGCAATAGATGAAAAACCATCCAGCATAGATTTTACGTAGAGCAGCTCCCTTTTGTTTTGAAGACCTTCTTCCAATGCACCTACTATGGTCATGGATCCCACACAAAATAGTAGAAATGCGGTGATCAACCCTTCAGAAAATTGCGAATCACCATTGCCAATCCAAAGTTTCAAACCATCTGATACATCATTAAATATCAAATCTACTCTTACCAATTGACCTATAATGGCACCTATGATCAGACTAAACATAAATACAAGCAAATATCCATCAGGCAGGCGAAGTGCCATTTTGATGCCAATCAACAGCGTACCTAATCCTACCGCCTGAAATACAATGGCCTGAATATCCTCTGAGAAAAATTGTTTCAACCATAACCCAATCAGGCTTCCGATTGTTACTGTTAGCATATTGACTAATGTTGCTTTGGGCCAGTTCATGTTTTGGATGATTAGATGGTACAATAATAAGTGATTTTGGCCAATTGACCAATAAAATACATTTATGTTCAGAAGAATCATTATAAGAGTTTTATTATCTCCGTTTGCACTGCTATATGGATTTATCATATCCTTTGTAAATCTTTCATACGATATTGGATTACTGAAAGCATCAAAATTTAGTGTGCCTGTCATTGGGATCGGAAATTTAAGTATAGGCGGTGCCGGAAAAACCCCGCATATCGAATATCTGATAGAAATGCTCAAAGATTATATAGATATTGCAACACTGAGCCGGGGATACAAAAGACAAACCAAAGGATTCAGATATGTACAGCACCATGATACCGCCTTGACCGCAGGTGATGAACCACTCCAATACAGAAGAAAGTATCCGGACATAGTAGTATCCGTATCTGAAAGCAGAGCATATGCGATACCTCAGATACTACAGCAATATCCAAAAACGCAGGCTATTCTTCTGGATGATGCCTTTCAGCATAGGAGTGTAAAACCTGGACTCAATATATTACTTACTCCATATGATATGTTGTTTACAGATGATTATTTGCTGCCGGCGGGAAGACTTAGAGAATGGAGATCCGGATATAAGCGGGCAGATATTATCATTGTTTCAAAATGTCCCGCTGTCATGGATATTTCAGAAAAAGAAAGTATAATTAATGCCATACGTCCCGCAAAATATCAGCGTACATATTTTTCGTATTATGAATATGGATATCCTTATAATTTTTTTCAAACTTCACAAAGGATTTCAATAGATAAGGAACTGGATGTCATTTTGCTTAGCGCTATAGCAAATACTGACTATCTGCTGCAATATCTGGATGACAATGTAAAGTCTGTCAGTGAAATAGAGTATGAAGATCATCATCTGTTTGATCATCACGACATTGAAAAAATATTAAAGGTATTTCATAATCATAACAGTCAGAGGAAGCTGATACTTACGACTGAGAAAGATGCTATGAGGCTTGAAATACACAAAGAAACCCTTTTGGCCAACAAAGTTCCTGTCTATGTTTTACCCGCAAAGGTAAAGTTTCACTATGGTGAAGGAAAGGTTTTTGAAGATGATGTCAGAAAGTTTCTTTTGGATTTTGAAGTATAAGATATATTTAATTTTACTTTGTTAACTTACCTTTTCTTTAGATATCAAATCTCAAATTTGCCGATTTTGTTTTGAAATTTTAATTTATAGGGACGGACTTAGTCCTGAAATCTTTGTAAAACAGTATGCTAAATCACGTTTATAAGGGGCGTAGCCCTGTGATCTTTAGATGTCAGAGCTAGGTCCCTTGAGAATTTGATGTTAATTTTTATTACAAAGATGTCAGAGCTATGCTCCTTTTTGTTGGATTTTTATACTTAACAAAGTAGAATTAATATACAAATTGAATGAATACTGTTACTTTTGCATCAGACTGCAATAAATGTTAACGCTGAAGTAAATCAATTCATGGAATTCGGGTTTTTAAATGTGATGCAAATTGCCGGAGCTGTAGGTATTTTTATTTATGGCATGAAGCTCATGAGTGAGGGAATCCAAAGGGCCGCCGGAAACCAACTGAGAAATACGCTCAGCAATCTGACCAATAATAAATGGCTGGGATTTTTGACCGGATTTATAGTCACCGGACTGATACAATCTTCTTCCGCTACCACCGTAATGATCGTTAGTTTTGTAAATGCCGGCTTGCTTTCCGTGGTACAATCTGCCGGTCTTATCATGGGTGCAAATGTCGGTACAACAGTGACGGGGTGGTTGGTTTCCTTATTTGGCTTCAAAGTGAGTCTTATTGAATATTCAGTACCGCTTTTTGCCATCGGAGTACCTATGCTTTTTGTGTACAAAGCAAAAATGAAATATTGGGGTGAATGT
>JBBRVQ010000117.1:0-9117 GCA_038246735.1 Chitinophagales bacterium | reverse complement strand
CTCAGCATATTGAAAGAAAATCGATCTATCATCACCGTTTGATTGGCTTCTCGGTAATATTTCGGGAAGAAAATTTTTAAGAAATAAATAGTCTCAGTGGGTATGCCACCGTCTATTGCAGACTCAAATAAAATAAATGGTGCATTGATTTTAAAAATACTGTCCTGAATAGCCTTGTCACTCACGCCATTGATTTCAGACAATTTCCCCACACCCATGATATCTACAAGATAAATCAATTCAATAGATTTGCCATCTAAACTGTCCCGTTGCTCTTGTGTAAATTCAATGCCCAATACTTTGACTGCAAGGGCCGTTTGACCCATTACAGGTTTTGCCAATCTGAAAGAATCCTGCTGACCAAATCCATAAACTGTCAGATAAAAAAACAGGATCTAACCGATACACCACCTTTTGAAATGGTATTTTAATAAAAATTTCATCAAATCCTTGTTTATGACTACAAATGTAAAAATAAAAGGCATTAACTGATAGTTTCAAATAACCATAAGATGAGTTTCAATAAAAATGTGGTGTGCGGACCTGAACAGAAGAATAGAATTATGGATAAATAAAATGTTTGACCGTTTTATAAAACATCTTCCGCCCTAAACACCCATTTTGAAGACTTGTCGATTGCTTGCCTCAAAAGTAAATTTAATTGTCCAATATGGTGTTGTACATGCCTAAGGTTGTATAATAAAATTTCCAACAAAGGATAATCCATATCGTCCGTGTCCAAATCTTCAATAAAACGTTCTCCAAGTTTTTCTGCTGTCAAACCATTTATAAAATAATTACACTTTTTAAGACTTTGATTCAGATACTCGAGCATCTCCGTTTTACTATACCACTTATCTGGCATTAAATCATCAATGGCATGCTCGGGTACTTCATTTGCTTCTTTGATAGTAAAAGGTAATTTTGCAGAGAACTCACTTGGAGGCAAAGTCAGGTAGTAATCCAAAAATAACAGATGATGAAAGGTGATTTAAAAAAATTGCTTGTTCTCATTTAAAAAATTTTCAGGACACAGCAAAATGACATTTTCCAGCATATTAATACTTGCGTCAAACTGTCTCCATAAACGCTCTTTTATCTTATCAATCATATAGTTTAAATTAACTATGACATACCATTAAGGAAAGGGAATGGTTAGTATAAATATTATTGAAGCCAGAAACGTGACAACAGAAAATAACATATAAATCAGCTTCAATTTATATCTTCTTACTGTTGCAGACATGCCGGCGAAAAACAATACTACAGTAAATAAAACGGTAGATAAAGTAAATTTATCTCCATTGCTGTTGGCTTCATCTCCGTCACTGATCATCCCATAAGATTCACTCCATAATACAATGGCTGAATCAATACGAGATTCATAGTCTTTGATAACTATTTGATTGGATTCGTCGTAAGCTTTATATACTTCTTCCATTTCTTCATCCGTACCATCCTCTTCAATCATTTTTCTAAACGGTTCTGAAAGATAGCCTTTATAAAATTCTGCATTTTGAACATCGTTTCTATCATCTGCATTTTTGAATTGTGAAAACATAATACCGTCCTGAAAATCTCTGAACTCCTGTGTATTCATATCAGAAAGTCCTTCCAGGTACATAGTGGATGCTTCTGTAAGCGTAGTCACTGCCCCTGTATACTTTTGTGACATATTTCCACCCCAAAGGGCAGAATAATATGCGGACGCTGCTCCCAAAATGGTAGCAATTCCAATAATGGCAGCGCCAAGATAATCTAGCTTAAATGCTTTTTCTTCTTCGTTCAGATTTTTCATCCACATGTTAAATTCGTTTTTGTTTTATTTGATCTAATTTTATAATAATTTGTTTACCCCAAATTTTACCATTTTATGAGGATAAATACATTTTAGGCACAAATATACACCAACACCTTACCATTCCAAATTTTTAATAGCTTACATCATCTTTAAAGAAAACTAAATTCAATCATCTATTAAAAAAATTTTAATAGTACATGTTCACATCCTTTTTTTATCTTTAGCCATAGGTACTCATAATTATCATTTTGCCGATAAAACCACGACTTTTATCTAAAGCATTTTAAGAAATGATTGATAGACGCTTTATTTGCATATATTTACCACATTATTGGTATTAAATCATATGATAGTATTTTTAAAAATAGTATGGGAAAGTCTACAACAAGCACTTGGATCGTTGAGAGGCAACAAGCTCAGGACATTTTTGTCTCTTCTCGGTATTACCATAGGCATCTTTTGTATCATCACTGTAAAATCAGCGGTTGACTCACTCCAAGCCAATATTGTATCAGGATTTAATGAGTTGGGCAGCGATGTGATTTATCTGGATAAAATGCCCTGGAATGAGGATCCGGGTGAAAATTTCTGGAAATATGCCAAAAGACCTGATGCTTCGTATGAAGATTATACGGCTATAAAAAAGAAATCAAAGCTGACAGAAAATACTTCATATACTATATTTACGGGAGGTCGTACGGTAAAACATCTGACCAACTCTGTATCCAATGCATTTATAATGGGATCGACTTTTGAATATGCAGCCATACAAAATCTAAAAATAGCTGAAGGCAGGTACTTCTCTACCAATGAATATGAAACCGGAGCCAATAAAGTCATTCTTGGCTATAAAGTATATAATGAACTTTTTAAAAGTCTGGATGGCATAGGCAGAGAAGTAAAGCTTTTTGGTCAGGACTTTCAGGTCATCGGCTATATGGAGTCAGAAGGTGACAACGCATTCAATTTTATAAATTTTGATGATGTCATATGGATGGGGTACAATAGTGTTAAAAAATTTATAAACGTCCGCGATGAGTCTACCGTCGGCCGAATGCTGAATGTAAAAGCTGCACAGGGAGTTGAAATGACAGAACTAAAGGGAGAAATAGCAAGTATCATACGATCTGTAAGACGACTAAAGCCTCTGGAAGGGGATAACTTTGCCCTCAATGAATTGTCAATGCTGGCACAAGTGCTTGATAAGGTGTTTAGTGTACTGAACATAGCCGGGTTTATTATAGGGATATTTGCATTGGTAGTTGGTATGTTTAGTGTAGCCAATATCATGTTTGTTTCAGTCAAAGAACGTACTTCAATTATTGGTATCAAGAAAGCATTGGGAGCCAAACGTTATATTATACTCATGGAATTTCTTATAGAAGCGATCATACTTTGTATCTTAGGTGGACTGATTGGCTTAGCCTTAGTCTTTATAATCCTTAAGATAATATCTATGCTCATACCGTTTGCCATGACCATGTCTCTGACTAATATGGCCATTGGTGTGTTTTCATCTATTATTGTTGGCATTATATCTGGAATACTACCAGCATTACAGGCATCAGGGATGGACCCGGTAGAAGCCATCAGAGCTTAATTATACATTTACCATTCCACAACCACCTTGCCCGTGGATTTTCTGGATTCCAGAAATTCATGAGCAGCGGCCATTTCTGAATATGGAAATATTTTGCTTACTTGTGGTTTGATGATTCCTTCCTTGGCCATGCTAACTACATTGGTAAGTATGTCATTAAATACAGTGGGTTTAAAATCAGCGATTCGCAGCATGTTGACCATAATAATCGATTTGGACTGCATCAGTAAAGAAATAGGAGAAAATAAACCAAATCCCCATAACATACTGAAGAGTTTTAGTTTATTTTTTGTAGATTCCATTTGTTGTGCAGCACCATAACAAATCATCTTTCCGCCCGGTGCGAGCAATTTCATTCCTTTTTTAAATACAGTACCTCCAATACTGTCGAATACCACATCTATTTTTTCTCCACTTTCTTTGATACTTTTATAAAAATCAACTTTGGTATAATCTATGGGATAATCCACACCTGCCTGCTTCAAATAATCCTGTTTGCCGGTCGAAGCAGTACCATAAACGATACAGCCCCGATGTTTGGCCATTTGTACCAACAGACTTCCTACCCCGCCCGCGGCTGCCTGAACCAGCACGCGTTCACCATGATGCAAGGTAGCACAGTCTTCGGCACAATAATATGCCGTACACGCTTGTGTCGCCAAGACAGTAGCTTCCGCCATATTCATACCATCAGGAATAGCCGCAATACCGTTTTTATTGGTCGTAACATACTCAGCATATCCGCCAAATCGGGTCATGGCTACCACTTTTTGACCTATCGTAAATTCAGTCACGTTATTACCCAGTTCCACCACTTCACCGCTGATATCATAGCCAAGCAAAGCCGGATTTGCAGGTGCATCGGGATAAAGGCCCCTCCGAGCGATCACATCTGCAAAATTCAACCCGGAATATTTAACTTTTATAAGCACTTCGTCTGCTGTCGGTTTTGTCAGTTGGATATCCCGAATTTCAAATGCTTGTTGTGCTTCCCCATATTTGATCAGAAATATAGCTTTCATGGTGTCTCTTAATTTTGAATTTTACGATTATTGTTGGCTGATTTGTTTCAAAATACAAAAGTACAGATTTCAAGTATAAAATATACTAGGAAGTGATCAAATATCATGTCAAATTATTTACCTTTGATATATCCAAACAATATAGATCTTCATGGATGTTAAAATATATACTGGACAGGCTGTAAATATGGGTACAAAATTAATCAACACCATTCCATTTATAGTCAATAATAAGCTGTGGCGCGGATTTTTTGATCACAAACTAGTACTGGTTATATCTGTTTTGGCAGCTGTTATAATACCTTGGTCAGTATTTAAATATATTGAGTCAAAAGCTGCTTTTTTAAGCACATATTCCCTTGCCGGAAAAAATATAGCGACAGCAGACATAAATAATTCTATAAACTTCCAATCATTATTTGAAGGCGGCAATAAATGGCTTATCCTTATTTTGATACAAATGCTCGTCGTGTATTTTTCCAATAAAACCATAGAGCATCTATCGGGTGTTACCATACATATGTCGGGAAAAGAAATGATCCAATCTCAATTCAGAACAGTGGTGATTGTCGTCAGAAACTGGATATTTGAATTAATTATTGGTATAGGTATTGCGATAGTTATTGGTATTTTCGGACCGGACTTTCTGGAAGAATGGTTAAAATTTGCCGTCGGTTGTTATTTTGTAGGATATCTTTTTATTGATAATTATAATCACACATTTGCAATAGATATAAAAAACAGTTCAACCATCGTCAGAAGGCATGCGGGTGCAGCTCTAGTGATTGGGTTTGTTGCCAAAATACTTTTTTTGCTTCCTATAGCAGGTGCACTAATTGTATCGTTTATATGTTCAGTAGGTGCAACTTGGTATATGCATACAAGTGAAGACAGACATGCGGGTGCTGAGGCATTTTCAGATTAGTTAAAATAGAATTTTAAAAGTAATTATTTGAAAAAAGTAGCCATATTTTTATTTATTCTGAGCATAAATTTACCTTTTGTATTGACAAAGATGGTCTTGCAATGGCAAAAAAAATTGGTTCGCAGAGAAGTGAAAAGTATGATCAACGTTGGCTTGAAAGATCCGGATCTATTAAAGTTCACATTTGCTAAAAAGGATATAAATACATTACTCAAATGGGAAAAAAAAGATGAATTTGAGTACTTTGGGCAAATGTATGATATCGTCAGATCTAATGAATTAAAAGACTCTATCACTTATATGTGCTGGAAAGATGACAATGAAAGTGCCATCAAAAAAAAGCTCAACACCCTATCAGAAATAGTATGGCATAAAAATTCCAATAATAAAAATCACAACGAAAGAAAATCTGATTTCTACAAAACTCTGATATGTCCTGATCAATGGTCAATGGTGCATCATTGGTCCTTCAAAGCAAGTGATAAAATTAAACCAATTTCGCCTTCAAATATTTTTTTTAATTCTTTTCTAAAAGGTCCAATCAGTCCACCGCCGGAATATGATAAACGCCTAATTCCTATGATTCTTTTGTGTGCATAAAGTCTTCTTAAGTGTGGAAGTGTGTTGATAATCATCTGTAATTACACTTTAGAAGATGATTATCTATCTGAAAATCAAAAGGTGCCGGTATTTCAAACCAAAGACATAAAATGTAGGTATACATCCGGGATTTTGTATTAGAGATTGTCTAACTTATTCCAAAAAATTTCGAAAACCAACTATTTTCCTTTGATTTAAATCAGTGGTTTGCTTTGAACCCCTTATTTATTTCATTAATATGAATGGATTTTGATTTTACAACAGACTTCCGAATGTAAATCTTTAAACATCTTCAATTTGTATGGAGATGATTTGTACTAATCTTTTGTATAATATTGAAAGATCAATGTCGGAGATGTATAAGAGATAAAGATATAATTTCAATCTATACGACAGGTGCCAGTAAATTAA
This sequence comes from Chitinophagales bacterium, assembly GCA_038246735.1. Classification (GTDB taxonomy): domain Bacteria; phylum Bacteroidota; class Bacteroidia; order Chitinophagales; family Saprospiraceae; genus OLB9. Next base: position 2,758 of record JBBRVQ010000117.1, on the reverse strand, counting down.
TTTTTTAAATGCTAAAAAAACCAAAATGCATTATATTAAAATTATTATCATGGTCATAATTTCTTTTATCGTTCTATGTACTGTAAGTGCTCAAACCATAACAGTCACTGATGCTGCAAGTGGTTTGCCTTTGGAAGGTGCTGTCATCAGTTCACAAGACAAAATGTTTAGTGTAGCCACTGATGTAAATGGGCAAGCTGACATAAGTCAACTGATAATTTCATCAACTATATTAAATATTACTCTTTTCGGGTATCAAACCATAGAAATTTACTCCTATAAAAATGATAGCACAAATCCGATTATTGTTTTGACTCCTAAATCATTTGATCTCGATCAAGTTGTTGTGTCTGCCACCAAATGGAGTCAGTCTTCATTGTATTTGCCGCAAAAAGTGGCAACTTTAAAAGCAAAAGACATTGCTTTCCAGAATCCACAGACCGCTGCTGATCTTTTAGGATTTTCAGGAAGTGTTTTCATTCAAAAAAGCCAGCAGGGAGGCGGAAGTCCTATGATCAGAGGATTTGCGACCAATAGGCTCCTGTATGCGATAGATGGTGTCAGAATGAACACAGCCATCTTTCGGGCCGGAAATGTACAAAATGTCATTTCTCTGGATGCTTTTGCTATAGAAAGTGCTGAAATACTATTTGGTCCTGGTTCGGTTATCTACGGCAGTGATGCCATAGGTGGAGTAATGGCTTTTCAGACCCTAACACCAAAATTCTCTAATTTCAGCAACAAGTTTGCAGTGAATGGAAACGTAACATTAAGACATTCTACGGCAAATAATGAAAAAACAGGCCATTTTGATTTGAATACTGGTGGAAATAAATTTGCTTCAGTGACAAGTGTCAGCTACAATGATTTTGGCAACTTGCGGATGGGAAGTCGCGGTCCTGATGAATATCTTAAAAAACTGGACGTAGTGAGACAAGGAAATAAAGATGTCATTATTGTAAATAAAGATTCCTTGGTACAAGTACCTTCCGGCTATGCTCAATTTAATCTGATGCAAAAATTCAGATATGCTGCGTCTGAAAACTGGGACATTCAATACGCTTTCCATTACAGTGAAACATCCGAATACTCCAGATACGATAGGCACATCAGGTACAGAAATGGTCTTCCGAGATATGGCGAATGGAAGTACGGTCCGCAAAAATGGATGATGAATCAGCTGACTGTAACGAACAACCGAATAACCGGATTATATGATCAGATGAGTATCAGACTGGCATACCAACGATTTGAAGAAAGCAGAATAGACAGAGATATAGACAAACCTACCAGACATATAAAAACAGAAAAAGTAGGGGCTTATTCTTTGAATATTGATTTTTCCAAGACCATTTCAGATCCGGGAAATATTAATTATGGATTTGAAGCAGTTGTAAATGATGTAAAATCAAGCGGTTTGGATGAAGATATTATTCTTAATTCCAGTGTAATTGGTGCAGCAAGATATCCACAAGCAACTTGGTCATCTTATGCAGCATACATCAACTACGACCATAGATTTTCTGACAAAGTCAATGTTCTGGTTGGAAGCCGCTACAATCACTTTTCATTAAATGCGGTGTATGACACTACATTTTATCCTATTCCGTTTACCGATGTAAAAAGTAACAATGGTGCTTTGACAGGAAGTATTGGTGCTATATACAGACCAAATTTGACCACAGCTTTGATGGTAAATTTATCTACCGGATTCAGGTCTCCAAATGTGGATGATTCGGGTAAGGTCTTTGATGTAGTAGCGGGTTTTGTTACTGTCCCCAATCCAAACCTGAGCGCAGAATATGCTTACAACGCTGAAATCGGACTAGTAAAAGTGATTAGCGATGTTATAAGAGTAGATCTAAATCTGTATTATACCAGACTCGATGATGCACTCGTCAAAAGACCTTATCAGCTTAACGGACTCGATAGTATTTTATACAATGGCATACTGAGCAAAGTAGAAGCCATTCAAAATGGAGCTTTGGCTACAGTAAAAGGATGTTCGGCTGGAGTTGAAATAAAACCGGGTAGTGGATTTACTTTGATTTCAAAATACAATATTCAGTCAGGTGAGGAAGAACTGGATAATGGCAATGTCAGTCCTTCCAGACATGCTGCACCCAATTTTGGTACTACCATTTTTTCCTGGACAAAAAATAAGTTGATGGTTGCTTTTAGTAGCATGTATAGTGATGGCAAAACATTTGATCAATTGGCTGCTGAAGAACAGAACAAACCTGAGATCTATGCAAAAGGAAGTGATAACAAACCATATTCTCCTTCCTGGACCATATTTAATGTAAAATCGTCCTTTATCATCAGTAAAAATATAACATTGCTCGCTGGCATTGAAAATATAACAGACATAAGGTACAGACCATACAGTTCGGGGATTGTCGCTGCTGGAAGAAATTTTATTTTTTCAGCATCTCTTAAATTTTAATGTAATGGTGTGAATCCTGTGTAAGTATTTTGTTGGTTAAGTTATCACAATGTAAATTTCTTAATCCATGTAAATTCATCCCCACACACTTAAGATACTCCCAAATTTACCCTGAGAATTCGTAAGTACTCAATAAAAGGTTAAGATTACTTGAACAAAGAAATGAAAGTTGTTGTTTTAAGTGCACCTTCCACGAGATAAAGATAATAGAGCTTGGATTTAAAACGAGCATAAGTTATCAATAAAAAAACAAATATACAATTACAAAGAGATGTTAAAGAAACATCCGTGTTGAACCAAGGTGAAGATCAT
>JBBRVQ010000116.1:0-9271 GCA_038246735.1 Chitinophagales bacterium | reverse complement strand
GCAACATGCAATGGGCAATGAGCAATTAGCAAAGGGCAATTGGCAATAAGCAAAGGGCAATAGGTAATAGGCAATGAGCAATAGGGAAAGGGCAATAGGCAATGAGCAATGGGCAATTAGCAATGAGCAATGAGCAATTAGCAATGGGCAATGGGGAAAGGGCAATGGGCAATTTGCAATAAGCAATGGGCAATGGGGAAAGGGCAATGGTCAATAGAGAATGAATTTTTTAATGAAAAAAAATAAAAAAATGCAATATTCAAAATATAATATTACTATCAAATTAGGAATGGAAAAGTTTAATTTGGACTTTCAAATTTACCTATTGCTTATTGCCTATTGCCTGCTAGTATTTTCTTGTAATAGTGAAAATGAAACCGCCATAAACAAAAATGAATATTACACCTGCAGTATGCATCCGCAAATCATGCAGGACAAGCCCGGCCTCTGCCCTATTTGCTATATGGATTTAATTGTTGTGAAAAGAACCAACACTGCACCCAATGAAATTATGTTGAATGATGAACAGATACGATTGGGTAATATCCAAACGGATACCATACGCAACGGAACCATCGGAGATAAAGTAGTTTTAACAGCAACCTTGAATACCGATGAATCAAAAGTGAACAGCATCAATGCCCGGATCATGGGTAGGATTGACAGACTTTATTTTAAAAATATTGGTGATTATGTTACTAAAGGAGCCCAACTCTATGATTTGTACAGCGAGGAACTGAATAATGCCAAACAAGAATACATAGCAGCGCTCGAAAAATTACAAACTCTGGACAATTCAATTATTGATTTTAACCGCCTTGTACAAAGCGCAAAAAGAAAATTATTGTTATGGGGCATGAGCGAAGCGCAGGTGAATGAATTGGGAAAAACAAAAAAATCATCTCCATTAACGCCCTTTTACAGCGACGCATCTGGGTTCATAACTGAATTACCTGTATTGGAAGGACAGTATGTATCAGAAGGAATGATGATTGTAAAACTTGCAGACCTTTCTTCTTTATGGGTGGAAGCACAGGTATATTCATCACAACTTTCTGCTGTTAATTTACAGGGTACAGCTATTGTCAATATTCCTGATTTACCTGGTAAAGAATGGAAAGGTAAAATTGAATTTGCCAATCCGGAAATCGTACAAGACAGCAGACTTAATCTCGTAAGGATAACCATACCCAATCAAAACGGAATTTTAAAACCCGGAATGCCGGCCTATGTAAGTATAAAGGGAAAGGAAATAAAATCACTTTCTCTTCCTGTAGACGCAGTATTGAGGGATGGGAAAATGAATATAGTGTGGGTACGGTCTGGCGAAAACAGTTTCAAAATGAAAATGGTGGAAATTGGTATTGAGAGTGGAGATCGTTTAGAAATAACATCAGGTTTACAAAATGGAGAAGTAGTGGTTATGAGCGGAGCATATTTATTGTACAGTGAATATGTATTTAAAAAAGGCAACGACCCGATGGCAGGAATGAAAATGTAGAAAAAAGGACAATGACGTTCGTACCAAAGTCAATATGGAATAAAGCTCTATTGCTTGTGTCAACCTTTTTTTGGATTGATACAATATATGCCTAAGCCAAAGAAAAATAATACCTTTTCAATACCCACGGCTTCAATTAATACAGTTAATAAAGTATCAGATACCATAATTAATCTGTTAAAAAGATCCTGTTATGATTATCACAATAATAATACCCAGTACCCTTAGTACAGCAATTAGCAACCATTTGCCTGGAACCTAAACAAACACACAGGTCAAGGGAAAAAAGAATTGAATTTTGATGAATGTGCAAAATATACTATCAGATAGCAAAAAAAGCAAATTTAAATCAATCACCAATCAATTAGAAGATGGAGAGATGCCATTAAAATCTTACAGGCGGCTACATCTGAGGTACGCTTAAACAACGATGCAAAACAGCTGATAATTAATTGGGTAAATCAAAATTTAGATAGTTTAATTTGAAATAATAATTATATAACAACTATACCTACTCTTATAACCAATAGTACAAAAAAGAATCGCTAAAAAAATCATAGAATAATACATCATTCCGACATTAGAGCATTATAAATGGATACAACCGGGCACCATCGCGTTTGATTATAAAACCTTGAATTAGCATGGGCAGAGTCAAATACATAATTGAAAAGCCGCAATATTATATCTATAAATTGATATTACTCATCCAATAAATCATAAGATGAAGGAGGTTATTTACAAATATGTGAATTATGTAACCCTCATCAATAATTGTATAATATATAAAAGTTATAAATTATATACCTTTTCCAAATGAAAGTAGGGCATTCACTATTTAGAAAAAAAAATTGAAAATGCTACCGAATTTGGTGTTGGTGATTTCATTATTAACATTATTCGCATCCTTCCAGTATGCATTGAGTAAGGCAAAAAGTCTTTCAAACAAGGATATACGAAATGAAATTATGAACGAAATCGCTAATGATAAATAAGATGTCAAAAGTAATGATTGAAGTAATGATGAATAGTAAGTACGGTAGGATGATGATGCAGGAAAACCATATGACCACATATGGCAACCCGGCTACGATAGTGAAAATGATGCAAAAAAATCCAGAAATAATGCAAAGTATATTTTTGCTATGATGGAAAGAGCAATCAATACTAAATAATTTATTGCTTAAAGGGCTTGAACAAATTGCTATGCAGGTATTACAGGTTCAGCTTTTCAAGACAGGTTATTGTTGAAATTGCTTATTGGATTAAGTGTAAAAATAAGTGCTCCATACAGTAATACGAATTTGTAGAATTACTAAAAAATTAAGAGTAGATATTCGGAAAACACCTATATAATGTATAAATTAATTACTAAAATAAATTAAAATGAAAAAAGAAAAAAAAGTGCAGACCACCTTACAAGGAAAAGAAACAAGTCAGGAAAGTAAAAAAGAAAATAAAGCTAAAAAAGGTGATCATACAACTGCAGCCGAGATGGATAATATTATAACTGGTGCAGTTGGAAATGTAAAACGCCGGTCAGGCAAGAAGGTTGCGAATCAAGGTACCATACCTTTTTATGGGAATAAAAGTTGATCCCCCTGTTAGATTATAAAATCTATAAAATATAAACCTAATACAACCAATTATGAAAGAAAGTTATGGCACATTATCACAAACAATTAATGGTTTAAAAAAGGAAGGGTATACGTTGGACTATAATATCAAACAGGAGTTTTTGATATGTGATAGCCCAAATATTACTTTATCTCCCGATGATTTCGAGATTGATAAGGTTTATCGCTTTGAAGGTGAATCAAATCCAGAAGATCAATCAATATTATATGCAATCTCTTCGCGAAAATTTAATGTGAAAGGTGTACTCGTAAATGGGTATGGTATTTCTTCTGATGAGACCTCTGATTCCTTAATTTCAAAATTAAGAACGCACTCGGAAAATCTTTTTAGAATGACCAACTTAGAAAATAGAGAAGTTGAAAATAAATCAAATAAAGCTACCGAACTCCGACCGGAGGGAGATCGTGTCTTAGATGCGCCATTGGTGGAAATGGATCTGAATAATTTTATTGTTCAGATAAAAGAGGAAATCACTTGGGCAGACAGTGATCGTAATTCCATCACTGTTTTCAAATCTGACACTTCTACTATTGTATTGATGGGAATGCATAAAAATGCCGAATTAAAAGAACATACTTCCATTGGGAATATACATGTTCAGGTGCTTGAAGGGGAAATAGACTTCTACACAAAGGAAAAAACAGTTTCATTAAAAAAAGGTCAAATGATTGCATTAAAAGCGGATATCCCACATAGTGTAATAGCATTAGAAGACAGCTTTTTTCTGCTTACTGTCAACCTTAATTAAATACTGTTTTCATAAAGCTATTCGGTGATAATTTTTTTACCTCTTATTACAAGGCAAAATCAGCAATACATATGACTATTTTGCAATCATTCACAAACGCCTTAATATTACATAGGTCGGCAGCAGAACATTATTTACGGCATTTTTATCACCAAATTAATGGTTGATTTGTATAAAATAAATCTCAAATTCGGAGGTAGGTACAGATAACCCGAATAAAATCCTAACAGTAAAACCGAGCAGTATAACTAGTGAATTAGATGTTTTATGGTGGAATGGAATATCATAAAGAGGAAAATAAAATGGTAAAAAGTTTAAATAATGTCTTTCTAGTTCCGATTATTGTGTTAGTAATTGTCATATTCTTTTACTTTTTGTTGAAAAAAAAACAAATAATTCAGTCGCATTTAAAAAAATAATATTTGCAATTCTTGGTTTCTCCTTTGTGCTAAACTTTATATGGGAAATGGCTCAAATGCCTCTTTTTAAAAACATGCCATTCAAGTGGGAGACTACACTTTTTTGTTTTCAGGCATCTATAGCTGATTGCATTATGGTGCTGCTATTGTATGTTGGTTTTTGTTTGATCTATAAAAATTCCGCGTGGTTTATACGACCACGTTTTTTACAGGTTGTGCTCCTGGTAATAATGGGTGGCCTTGGTGCAATTTTAGCTGAAAAAAAACATATCTCCCTAGGTAATTGGGCTTACAGTTCATACATGCCCCTTGTGCCTGTAGTTTATATAGGTCTGTCACCTTTATTGCAGTTTATGATATTACCTGCAATTATATTTTTCGTTGCTTCGCCCAAAGCGGAAAAGTTATAAATAACTACTAAGTATAAATTCTTTCCATAATAGTGTAACAATAAGTTGGATAATTCTTAAGAACTTTACATCAAAACAATCAATATGAAATATCAATTTAAAACAAATATAAACTGTGGTGGGTGTGTGGCTTCCATATCTCCACATTTAAATGCCAGGAACGAAATCAAAAGTTGGGAAGTAGATACCTCAAATCCGCAGAAGGTTTTGACTGTAGATAGTGATACTCTTTCTGGTGAAATGATCCGGGAGATAGTAAACAAAGCTGGATATAAAGCAGAAATGTTGAGTCAATAATAATCTCAAACCAGCAGGTTAAGGTCTTTGTTCTGCAACTTCTACTTATTATAATAATTATATTTTGTTAATAATTAGGCAGTTTTCTACGACAACCTTTAAAGCTATTTCTGTAAAAAAGACAGATTACTGTAAACAGCTTAATTGGAATTAAATATTCAATATAATAGAGTCACGTATTTTCATATGGTTTTTGAGATTATGTATATTATATAACTTTTTCTAATTATTGTATAACATTCCCCCTTTTTAAGTGCTTACCTTTTCTTTTTAAAAGTATTAAGTTAAATATAAAAAAATATCATGAAAAAAATACAAAATACTTTATTGGTAATTTCAATTTTAACAGTACTCACATCCTGCCAATCCCCATCAGCTCAGGTAAAAGATCTTTCTAACAATCAATTACGAAATGAAATCATTGGTGCAATTGCAGCTGACAGTATGATGTCGAATGAAATGATAGTAACCATGATGAATAATAAAAAGGGGATGATGATGATGCATCAGCAGCAAATAATGACGATGGGCAACCAAAGTGAAATGATGAATTTGTTGAAAAGTAATCCCGAAACGATGCATAGTACAATGTCGGCAATGATGGAAACCGCAATTGGAGACACAGCTATGATGTCTGAAATGATTAATACCATGATGAAAAATCAACAAATGAACGAAATGATGCAAAACAGAATGATGAATAGCGGTATGAATGGCATGAACCGTATGGGAGGAATGGAGCATTAATCTCTTATTGATTTCAATATTTTAATCTATTAAATTTTAATATATGATGCACAACGACGAACATTATAATTATTGGGGAATGCATATGGGTTGGTGGTTTTTTTTACTCGTTATAGTTATAGTCATAGCAGGGTGGATTTTCTGGTCACGAAAGAGAAAATAAAAAATATCATTTTTAAAAATACTAAAACGATGCAATTAAACACCGACAAAAATTAAAGTTTATAAGAAGCATTTAGTACAAGATTAGACAGTTTACTATCAGAATTGCTGGATAGGTTTAGTAAAATTAAAGCACGTTTGGAAGTTCATCTATCTGTAAAAAATATTTCGTAAACCTGAAAAATGATAAAGGATGTTGGCTAGAAACATATTTCGATACAATACTTGGATGGCAAAGGAATCATTAACAACATTTAACGTAAAAAAATAAAATTATGGAATTCCCGAGTATAAACGTACAACCAATACAGATGATCATTAGGGGATGCAATCACTGCATAAGGCTGGACATGTGTGACAATTAAAAACCAGTCTCTGCTGCATAGAGACGCACTAAAAATAAAAAAATGAAAATATTATTAGCAACGGATGGCTCTGATTATAATAATCTGGCAGTTGAAGAATTTGCTGGCAGGCTATTTGCAATGGATACGGAAGTACATATTATATCGGCTTTCGAAATTTCTACTATAGTAATGTCAACTGCCGCACCAATGGGTGGTCTTGCAGATTATTATGAAGAAACCGATAAAGAGGCGAAAAAAACTGCAGAAGATGCCGTTAAATCTGCTTCTGATCTCTTAAAAAAGAAGCATCCATCATTATCGATTACAACCGCTATTATTAACGGATCGCCGAAACAAGTCATTTTAAAGGAAGCAGAAGAATTTGGAGCAGATTTGATCGTGGTCGGTTCACATGGCCGAGGCGTCATAGAACGCTTTTTACTCGGTTCAGTTTCTCAGGCCGTTGCATCACATGCAAATTGCTCAGTAGAGATTGTACGAAATCGCCCTATTGTTTAAGAAAACAGCGAGCAATCCAAAGGGTCCTAATGGATAAACAAATTGTAACGTCACTAACAAAATATGATTCCACTTATAAATCATACCACACAGGAAAATGAAGCGCTGCTTAAATTTCCCGCAAATATCACACTGCTTGCTGAGAATAGTAACTGTAATTTAATATAAGAAAAAAGAATATGGAATCAAATTCTCTCAAATTAAAATATATTTATATGACTCGCTTCTAAATTCATTTTAACTAGAGACTGATTATGTTTTTGAAAAGGCTATGATGCAACTTGATAACGATTTTCCAATAAAAATGGAAGAAAATGAGGATGTTATTAAAAGAGAATCATCTGATCTGGAAAAAAATATAATGAAGTTGTGGAAGGAATATGCCCTTGTAATGCATTTTAGTATAATGAAATCATGTAAAGATCATGTATAAAAAGCGCACCACAATGTATTGGTGAACGTTATTTTTTCAATGCCTATCAGAGGGCTTTCGCTATAAAGTTGGGTTGTATATTTATTTAAAAAAAATAGGAAATAATGAATAAAATAAAAGTTGCAATAAATGGATATGGAGTTATTGGAAAGCGTGTGGCAGATGCAGTAATTCTGCAGGATGACATGGAGCTTTCAGGTATTTGTGATGTAATTACGGATTGGCGGATTAAAATGGCTGTTGACAAATCATATCCTGTATTTGCATTTGATGAAGCCTTTCAAAGTAGCATGAGAAATGCTGGTATCAAAGTGGAGGGTACCCTGATCCAACTATTAGAGTCGGCTGATATAGTTGTGGATTGTACACCTAAGAAAATTGCTGCTCAAAACATAGCTCAATACCGGAAGATGAATAAGAAATTCATTTTACAGGGCGGAGAAAAGCATGAAACAACAGGGCATTCATTCAGTGCAGAAAACAATTATGAAACGGCTATGGGACTTGACAGTACACGTGTGGTTTCCTGCAATACTACTTCCATTCTCCGCACACTTACGGCACTAAAGAAAGCCGGGTTACTAAAAAAAGCAAGAGGCACTTTATTACGCAGGGCTACTGACCCTTGGGAAAGCCACCTGAACGGCATTATGAATACGCTGGTTCCAGAAAAGGATATACCTAGCCATCAGGGACCCGATGTTCAAAGTGTTGACCCGTCTATTGATGTTATTACTGCTGCTGTTAAAGTGCCGGAAACATTAAGTCATCTTCATTACTGGAATGTGCAACTAACAAGAGAGGCCACAAAGGAGGAAGTGCTGGAGGCATTCAATAATTCTACCCGAATAGCAATGATTGAATATAGCGAAGGATTGCAGGCGAATAATGTCATTAAAGAATTGATGCTGGAATTAAATCGTCCTTATGGTGATATGTACGAAGTGGCTCTATGGAAAGATATGCTGAAGGTTATGGGAGATGAATTATTTTATGCTTATGTGGTAGACAACCAGGCTATCGTTATTCCGGAAACCATTGATGCCATAAGAGCATTGACAGGCATTGAAAAAGATGCTAAAAAATCAATCCTGAAAACGAATGAAAGTTTAGGGGTAAAACAAAATTTTTATTAGATATTTTTTCAAACAATAAAATATACAATAATAACAGAAATCACTATCAACATTAATACCGGTTTGGAAAATAGCGAGCCCAAGTTCACCACTATTATAGACAATACTACGGTCGCTGTTCCAAAAACGGCATCTCCAAAAGTGGAAAATCCAAAACTAGAAATGAAGGAAGATATAGATGCTGAGAAACCTTCTGTTAAAGAGAAATCTTTAGCAAAAAATTATGCAAAAGAAATAGACATGACCGAAGTTGAAGATAAAAAAAGAATCTGGAAATTAGACTTTTAAAATGGGATAAAAAAAAGCGAAATATCTGTTAGGAAAAAGGGGTTACACTAAAAAGTGTAACTAGTATTAAATTGATCAAAATGGCAAAAATTACAATCAATATCGACACAGACGGCGATGAGCCAAAGGTTACAACTACAACCGAAAATCCTAATGCAGATACTCCTGATATAGAGCCGTCAAAAGAGGAAACTCCGAAAAAGAAAACTAAGGAAGAAAATCCAAAAGCGGAATCTCCAAAAGAAGAACCTTATTCGGAACAAGAATCCACTAAGGATGAATCTTCAGAGAAAGATGACTCGAAAAAAATGGACATGACCTCAGAGGAACATGCTAAGATGGACCACAGCAAGATGGATCATTCCAAAATGGACATGACCGAAAATGAACACGTAAAGATGAACCATAGTAAAATGGATCATGATGCTATCCCGATGGGTATGGAAGGCCATGACCATCATAAAATGATGATCATCGATTTCAAGAAACGGTTTTGGGTTAGTTTAATCATCACCATACCCATTCTAGTTTTTTCACCCATGATTCAGGATTTTATTGGTTATAATTTCTTGTTACCAGGCAATCAATACATCCTTTTAACACTATCAACATTTATTTATTTCTGG
>JBBRVQ010000115.1:0-9550 GCA_038246735.1 Chitinophagales bacterium | reverse complement strand
GAATAGGCAGCAGTTTCACAAAATTCAGGTGGAGTGTTCAAAGTTACAGTAGGTGCAGCAACTACCATCAGTGGGAAGTTCCATGTTTTTGTCCCACAAGCATTTGATGATGTAAGTTTAAAATTATATGTGCCGGGTTGTAATGCTGTAAATCTAATGGTATCCAGTCTATAGATGCTATTCAATTTGTTAAGGGTATCCTGTTTAGTATAAATTGTATCTGGCGGTGTCTTTTGCACCATTCTGATATAATAATCAAGTTTCCACTTGGTTGTGTCAGTAAGAATCGTACTGTTATTAGGGAAGGTCCAGATGTTTCCGATTGACCACTGATTACTATAGTCTACAAGCGTAATGACGTCACCTACACACACCACACTATCTTTGGCAGTTTCAGAAATATTAACCACAGCGTCAGGATAATCGACAACTTGAATTGTTTTTATAATTTCTTCTTCCGCACAATTGTTTTTTACTTTCAATTTAACCGTATAAAAACCTGGTGAAGTATAAGTTTTACTGGCATCTTTTGTTGAAGCAATAGTGCCATCATGAAAAGTCCATAAATAAGCATTGGGTAAACTCTCATCAACATTACATGATTTATTAACAAAATTCACCTTACTATCTATGCATACGGAGTTGGTATAATCAAACTTAGCTATAGGCCTATGTATTACAGTGACAGGACTTCTATTCGAATGACATGAAAAATCATTGCCACAATTCTTAACTGCAAGTAAACATATCTCGTATACGGATTGCTTCTTGATGCAAACTTTATCAAGCGGAATGTTATAAATGTGTTTTTGGCTTGCTGTTGTTGTAACACTATCACGCGTACCATCTCCCCAATCCCAAATATAATAGTCAACTCCTGATGAAGTTGAATTATTTAACACTAAAAACTCATATCCATCACACACAACTGTCAAATCGCTCCCTAACTTAAAAGATGCAATAATATCTCCGCATTCATTTTGGTTACAAGGACAAGAATTTTGTCCAAATAGAAAATTAACAAGTAAAATAAAAATAGATACACCACTAATTCTTATACCAAATGTTCTCATACATCTTTCTTTTTCCAGGAGTTATAGCCATTATCGGACAAATATATTCACTATTATAAGGTACATCATCTTCCATACCCATAAGATTACAAATACTACTCTTAGCTAGGTGATAACTGATACCGATCTCAAACTGGGGACCAACAAAATTTTGAAGCCCACCTATATTTTCTGAATAGGAAAGATTCATTTCCAGTCTTTTTCCATTTCCGACCGGAAGCATAAAATCAGTGGAGAAGGTCATCCATGGCGTTTGACCCAAAGTATTACCCGGCGCTGTGTGAAAATAGGCCCCAATACCCGCCGAACGTGAATACCCAAATCTGATACCTGTCTCAATGTAGTTGATATCTCCTTGCTTTTGATATAAAAGCATAGGCCGAATAGACACATATTTTCTTGCATAATAAATAGGAATAAATTCTGCTTCTGCAAAGGCAGTCATCCTATATGGATTGCTGCCTTTTAGTCCCAAAACCGAAACAGATTGATTGATCTCCCCATCATCTATGGAGTAGAAGCGATACAGCGCCATCCCAAAATTAGTCATTACAGCCTTTGTACTTTTTTTATTCCATAGTGACCGTAAAGACACACCAAAGCCAGGATTAAAATACCAAGCCGATCTTCCATCATTTGGAGAAGAAAAAGAAGTAGCATATATATTTCCATACTTTGCATCCAATTGATCAGACCATATCAATCTAGAAAAATCAATACTGTTTACACCCCATGAAAAATCCATGCCCATCTTAAAATTGTGATCGCTGGATCGACCGATACTCCAAGGGATAAAAGCAGATGTCAAGAAGCCAAGTTCTAATGTCCGGTACAATCCTGCTCCTTCTTCATTGTAATTTATTTTAGCTCCGATGTCTATGATACTACAGGGCATTGTTTCTTCAAAAAGTAAGCTGATGGTTTTGTAACCATTGCCACCATCATTATTCCACTGCATTTTGGATCTTACTTTCCAGGACTGTGCGCCATAACTCCCGGTAAGGGATGGGTTGAAAAGATTTCGGTTTTGGGCAAAATCATGGTATGCGGCATCCTGGGCATGTAAACCAAAAATAAAGAAAAATAAAAGAACGAAAATGTAAAATTTAGGCTTCATAGGTACTCTGCAGTTAATAAAATTAGTTATTTTAGTTCAAACCCTTTGACTACTTGGCAATTTGACTTCATTATTTAAAATGATTGGACATAAGTGCAAATTTAAATCAATATACAAATCTAATTATAAATGTCATTTTTGAAATAGATATCTCCGTATATTTTAAAAAAAAATTATCCCAGATTTTTGCAAACAAATTAAAAAAAGAGCTATTTAATCGATTTAGCCTTAGCTTTCTATCCCTGCTTCAAACAATTTAACTTTTTTTATCATTTGTTTTTTATATAATGACACAATTGGTTTAAAATACCCTATTGCTTAGATGTAATACATATTTATATTAGATATGAAGTTGAATCATACAGGTGATATTCCTAAAAAAACCACCAGCAACGAATTCAACCCATCTACCCCTTCTACCCATCACTACCTAATATCCCCCATAAATACTCACTCCACCTCCGAAATATTGATGTTTTAAATGTTCATACACTAGGTTAGTTTTTAAATCTATCTCATCTGTTTGGTAAGTTGGATATGGCAATAAAGTAAACAATTTGGTATTCCCGAATGTGTAAACAGCGGCTACTGTTTCTGTTTTCTCTGATCATTGCTCTACTTTCAGTTTAACCTTTTTGAGTTCTTCTAGCAGCTCAATGGATATTTTCTTAATTTCATTTTTTTCTTTTCCTCCTAACTCTTTCCCATATCTTAGTATATCGAAGATGGCTTTCTGTTCATCTGTAAGTCCTTCCCGTTTGGTATCGGCTTTTTCTGGTGAATAGGAGTTTACGAGGTCAATGAGTTTTCTAAATGTTTCTTTAATTACGGCTTCGTCTTTGCCGAGATTATATGCTTCAATAATTTCCTGATAGCGTTTGTAATAGTCAACTGTCAATGGATTGCGTTCTAACATTTGTTTCAGTTGCTTTTCAATTTTGTCTTTGAGTGATTGAACGACTGCATTTTTATTTTTTATTTTCAAAAAGTATTACTATTTCGTCGTATGTGGTTTGCATAAATTTGCTTTTACTAAATATTAAGCAAGAAGCAACCCTATAGTTTTATAGAAGAGCATCGTAAAGCAGATCTCCTTAGAAAGTATAACCTTCCTATAGCCAATAAACTATTACTACATGGTCCATCTGGATGTGGTAAAACTTTGGCATCTTATGTAATAGCAGGAGAACTAGAAAAGATGATGGTTGTAGTAAATCTAGGTGCCATTGTTTCTTCAAAATTGGGAGAGACCAGTAAGAACTTAGCCAAAATATTCCGTAGAGCGGCGTCTGAAGATTGTATCATCTTCATAGATGAATTCGATAGTTTAGGCAAAGTGAGAGATTACAGCCAAGATCATGGTGAAATGAAGCGAGTAGTCAATACCATCTTACAGTTATTCGATTATCTGCCACAAAACAGTATCGTGATAGCAGCGACCAACCAAAAGGATATGCTAGATGATGCATTACTCCGAAGGTTTGATTTTTCTATAGCGTTTGGATTACCTACCGATAAACAGATAGTTGATTTAGTGGCTTTAACATTAAAAAAAGGCAACTTCAGTTTTGACAATGCGACCAAAGCCAAACAAGTCATGAAAAAAGCGGTTGGTCTTTCTTATTATAGCATACAGAAGACATTGATCACAGCACTTAAAAGAAGTTTGTTTAAGACGGATCAACCAGAAAAAATGATTTCGCCCAAGATATCTGCTATGGTATGGGAAGAGATGTTGAAGCAGGAGAAAGTGGCTTTTTAATGAAGTTATTAGATAAGTCAATATTGTTTGTTGCTTTAGAAAACATTATATTCATAAGCCCTATCCATTATATACCAATAAAATTTATTTGACTAGGTAATTCAATTTACACTCCAAGAAACTTCCCAGCCCCTGAATTAAGGAATATATCTGCGACGTCACTGGCTTGATCTGGATGATAAACCTTATAACCTTCGCATTTATTAATAAAAGCCCATTTTTTATGAGATTCAGTTCCTATTTCAGGTTCAACACCAAAAATACAAACATTGCTAGTTTTGTTCTCGTTGTATTTACGACTAAGTTGGTCTGTTGTAACTAAGAGATGAGAAATAGGTGCTTTGTTTTCAATAGTAAAATCTATATATTTTGCTATGTATATGACTCCATTGCGACCTATTGCATCTAACAAGCAATTGATATAAAATTCAGGTATTATTGTATCATCAATATCAATTTTAACATGTACCTGTTCTTGTACTTTCGAAACAAAAATTTGGTCAATTTGACTTCTAAAGTTTGGTTTTTTTAACTTTTCGATTGCTTTGTTATCTTCAGGGAATAGCGAACTATAAAACTGATCAACTCCAAACGATGGGGTAAGCATGGCCAATTTGGGTTCCTGATATTGGATCAACCCATTGGAGTATATGCTTAACTTTCTTAAATAATCAGTCGAAACCATACTTCTTGCTTCATGAAAGATAGGTTTCTTTGTTAAGTTGATATTTTCAATATACTTTTGGGTGGCACGTAATGACTTCGATATTGCATCCCAGTATTCTCCAAGAACTGATTTCAGACTCTGAAGTTTTTGATCTGAGTATTTTAACATTAAAAAGTTTCCATCAAGTACTAAGACGCCGATAGCCACCCTATCTCCGAGTCGAGAGTCAGGGCTGATATAAACAATGCTATATGTTACTTGGTTAGTCAACTTTGAATTATTTACTTCAATCTACTTAAAAAGTCCGCAAAGATAGTGCCATTTCTATCCTTATCAAATAGAAAACGTATTAATTGGGAGAAAAATTTCCCTTCTTCTTCAAAATTATGAACTATTTCACTTAGGAAATCTTTTACTCCGTATTCACACTTTGTTATACTTTCCCAAAAATATGTATTATACACATTATCAATATCTTGTGAAGACATATCTTTGTAAATCGAATTTGCGACATCCAAAAACAAAATTGATTCATTGCAGGAAAGTTCCAAATCCATAGTGAGTTGATCATATTGCAGCGTATCAAATGCGTAAGCATGGTCAATGGCTACAAATTCAAACTTACCGTTTGGCAAAATTCGCCTCATCAAGTTCAAATTTGTCGGTTTTCTATCTATGTTAACCACCCAAAGATCAAATAAGCCAATTTTAAGCAATTCGGTCATATCATTATAAATTGAGCGAGAACTGCTTACATAGTTGATATCTGATAATTGTACATCAATGGAGTCGGGCATAAATTTAGAACCAAAGCATAAATAGTTTTCGTAATGTTTAACCTTATGCCTATCAGATAGCCTTGAGTCATTCAGTATAAGTTCCTTTGGTATATTTACAAACTTACATTCTGGTGTTTTTATTCCCCACTGTTTACACAGATAATTACACAGAAATTCTGAAACCATCTCTGTATCTGTCTCAAAATGTTTCCTCTTTTTCACAATATAAAAATTGCCATCATCGCCTAGTACTTTTAATGGAGAGTGGCCGGTTGTCGGAATTTCTTCTAAAATTGTTATGGCATTAACGATTTCCATGTTTGACTATTAATGCTCTTTGATTGAAACTTTTTGCATATGTAGCGTGTATCCTGGTACAAATGCTCAGACGAAGGTATGATGTTTTCATTAACATACAGGCTATATCTGGATGCCATATTTGACAAACCTCCAAAAGGCGCTGTGGTCTTATGAAAGATGATGCTTTCGGGAATGGTATATATGCGAGTGGTCATAATAAATCAGTAACTATTTATTTGGCTCATCTAATAACACAGCTACTGGATCTACCACTGGTAAAATGATACCTCTAAAATAGGTATTCTGTGTTTTTTCTAATATAATACCCCTGCTGGTAGAGAAGGCTATAGCGAGCAATGTAGCGCCTAAATCCATACTAATTTTATTGTGATCACCTTCCCTGGTAACGAAATCTTCAAAATTATCAATTTTAAAATGAAATTCAATCCCAATCTCAGCATCAAGATCAACTTCTTTATTCCCTATCATTGCCGCACACTTGAAAAAGAGTCGAAATCTACATCCTTTATTTTCAAAATTATACGCATCTTCTTTTTTAATACCTATGGAAATATTATCCCATTTGATGGGATTATTAAGGTAAGAATCCCCTGTATTGATATGACATTGAATGACATTAATCTGTTCGATATGTATCTTTTCAGGAATGATTTTACTTTTCGACTTTGCCATTACGCTACTAATTGATTTTCTAAATGAGCCGATTCGAAAGACTCAGAAACATCATCAGTCTTAAAGTTGCATACACCTTCATTGCTGCTACCATATACTGTAAAATATATGTAGTTGTCTTTTGTAAACATTTTTTTGGCTACCTGTGGAGTTATAATGATATGTTCACCTAGTACTGCTTCCATTTTAGAGATACTCTTCAAAGTAAGATTGTGCATGCCAGATAGCCATTTACTTATTTCCGCTTCAGATTTATCAAGCTTGGCAGCTAAATCTTTCTGTGTCCAGTTTTTACTATCCAAATACTGCATGACCTGTTCTGATATATCGAGATTGATATCCACGAACCTTTCAATATCTGGTGATGAAGGCTGTTCAAAAAATGTTGCAGCATTTTCTTGCTCAGTTCTCATGATTTTCTATTTTTTTTTATGTACTTTTAAAATTCTATTGTTATATTTTTTGGAGTCAGGCGCTCACGATCATCAAATCCAAACTCACCGTTATCAAACGCCTTCCATATTGCTTCACTTAAAATATTGGCTTGATTAAAATGTGAACCAACGAATGGACAATCTTGTGCCGATTTTATCCCTTTGGTTTTAGCCCCACCATTAAAAAGTATTACAACATTTCGATTCATCCTCAAACAATACCATCTTAATTGACAATCCTTAAGTGTAATTTCAATAGGTGGTGGAAGTGCATCTGCCATTCTTTCATTTCTAAATAAATCCTTAGTTGCACCTCTTTTGTTGCCAATATTTTGGATCCATGTTTTTAATACTTGAATGTGTTTGTGATTTTTATTGCTTTCAATAAACTGGCTACCCAAGGATGTTGCAGCGCCATCAATCTTTACAGTATAGAAAGTTACTTCTTTAAACGCATAAAGCTCTATTATGGTCGCAAAGGTAGGCATTTTAACAATTATTTAAACAATTAATTAACTTATAAATTAAGTTCATAACGTAATTTTATTTTTTATATCTGTATATTATTGATATTAAACATAATATAAAAATAAGTATATATTAAATATGTTATTCTTACTCATTATTTTTTCACCATTTTTAGCTCTGTAATCTCATTTCCTTCCATTTTACTAAGCTCCGCAGCCTTTCTTTCACTTACAAGCCCTTCCGCCAAAGCCCTATAAATTAGTTGCTGCATCCTATTGGATTGCTCAAATCCATGAAAGTCGTAAGGTTCGTTTACATTCCACCCCAATAGCTTGAATGCATTAAAAATCTGTTTTATAGCATGGTCATTAAGGATGTTGCAAATTTTTATTCGCATAAGAATGGCTTGCATAGAAATTCCATATTGTCTTTTGTGGCTTTGATATTTTGCGCTAATAATGAATACAATGACTAAAACGAAGATCAACTAATTTTATCAATTTCCAGTAAATGAATTTTATTCTTGATTCTTTTACACTTTATTAGTACAAAATCCTCAAAATAAGGCTTTACAATATCAGACAATAATCCTTGTGGTACAATTAATGAGTGATCCTTATTATTTTCATCCGTAAGTTTGATCGTATTATTTTTTGAATACGCATAAGACAAAGTTCCTCTTAACTCAAATATTAAATCTTCTTCAAGATTGTTAATTACAATATCAGTTTTTCCCAAAGGAATATCAATCATCGAACTTGATTTCTTCAAAGGAACTTGTATTACTTGATTACCACGCATCGCAGTGAAACCTACTGTTTTAATCCTATCACCATCGGGCGCAAGTTTTTTGACCAATGCAGTAAAATTATTCCTGTATGACTCATCAGGAATATTCTTATTTAGCTGGTCATAATTCCCTTCATTTATCAAAGTAATATTATCTAAAATGTCATTTAACACAATAAATTGACTTGTACCTTCTTCGATGCTCGATTGTGTTTGTGTATCACCGAATTGTATGGTTACTGCAAAGCTTGCAGCCCTAGGAGCAGATAAATAAGGTTCAAATTCAATTATCTTACTTTTGCTCATGGTCAATCGCTCTCTAAATGGTATATTTCTTAATCGATCTGCGGTTCTTATGGCTATTTTTTCTATAGCATCAATTCGATGTAAAAATTCATCACTACGGATAATGCCATGTCCTACATCATTTCCTGCTAAACTAAATTGGATTTCATTTGAATTAAGCTCAATTCCTTTTAAGTCAAGATGCCGTTTGAAATTTACGGTTTGAAACAAATCTCTTAATTCATCAAGTATTTCCTCAGGTGGATTCCCTGATATCGCCAAAGCTATTAACTTTTCTGCTTCTTCATTTAAACCTGCCATCATGGCTAGACTGGCAGCACTACGTAACAACACAGATCGTGTAGGTTCTTCATCTGATTGAGATGCAAATAGGATATAAGCCTGTTTTTCAAATTCAAAAGCCCTAAGATAAAATGATTTCTGGTCATCACCTTTATTTTTTGTAATGATCGCTTGATCATTATAATCCATTGCCTTTCTATGTAAATCCTTGACCGTCATGATACTATATGATATTGTGTTTTTGGACTTTTAAAATCTGTAACGCTTATATGAGCAACTAATCTTGTGTGACTACTCACTTTTGTTTGAGCTATCTTTTCTTTAACTCTTTTTTCTATGGTATTATTTCTATTTTCCTCCAGTATTCCAGATATTTCTAATCTTGCTTTTTTTTGAAAGATTCCAAAATCGTCATCATCTTCACCCAACCACCAATCAAATCCAGTGCCTTTCACTGATCTCTCTACTATTGTGCACCCTGATTCTTGTTCTGCCATCATTAGAGCAATAGCTGTTGCACCCCATTCAGTATTTTCTTGGGTATCCTTCAATCCCCTTTTAACATCATCAGGATTCTTAAGCCATCTTAACTGGACTATTGGTTCTGGGCGATACTGCGTAGCAGGTACAGTGAGATATATTACTTGTCTTAATCCTTCTTAACTAAGAGGAGCGTTAAAAATTGATCAAGAAGGTCGTAAAGAAATCATCGCAAATGATTTTAGACCTGAACTGTGACTTACCTGTCACAGCGTGGTGTAATGATTTTCCGAACTGTGAACTACGGCTCACAGCGTAGTGTAATTCAGTTTGAAACCCTTCGACTCAATGCATTCACGCCGCTGGGTGTGCCAGCGGTTCACTCACTAAATTGACGCTG
>JBBRVQ010000114.1:0-9700 GCA_038246735.1 Chitinophagales bacterium | reverse complement strand
TCACAGTATTTCGATAAACTATCGCTATATACAATTTGTGAATTGGCTATTAATTGAGGGGCGATGTTGTTATTTATTTCATTTAAAATAACCGTAACTCCACCCATTCTTTTTTTTGTTTCTTTACTTAAATCTCCACCTAGTAGTGACATCTTAAAACCAAAACCCAATGCAGTATTAGGCGTCATTTCATTGTTTTGGTTCATGACAGGATTGTTATTTACTGCAATAGAAAGTACTGTATTTTGTTTAAATGACTTACGACCGCGGAGCCAATCCGTAAACTTAAGATCACTGCTCCCAAAAACTTTAAATGGAGAAAAGTCAATGGCATAATTGGTAGGTATGCTCGAAAAATTATTGGTAGCTTGTCTTAGACTTACCATAAAGGTAGTTGGATCAGATGGCTTTGAAATTTCACTATCTGCCATACCCAAGAGATTAGCTGCTGGAGATTGAGGGGCTTTCAACATATCTATATTGATGTCATTGGTCTGAGCCATGAGTTGTTGAATAGTAAAAATAAAAAATGTGATAGAAATTAAATTTTTCATTTGTTTAAATTTTTGTTGTTATTGAATTTTTGTTCATTGTAAAATTGTTGCATCTTACTTAAATCATCTTTGAGCATCCCGAAGTATTTAGTCAAACGAAATTGAATGACCACATCATGAGCCTTAAATGCATTTCTACTTTCAAAGACCCCATAGAATTTTGCTATAAACTGTTTGTCTTCCGTGGTGGTATATTCATATTTTCATTGAAGTAAAATATGGATTTAAACAAACAAAATTTGAACCATTGCCACAGCTACATCCTTTGGTTTTTCCAAACTTGTATTAAATATTACAGCATTGAGTTCTCGCTTACCACCAGACAAACGAATGCTCATCTGAATGTTGTCATTGTCGTCATTAAAGTCAAAAATAGTAGTAACCAAGGTTAGCGATTTGCCGTGCAGGTCTTTAGATGCTCCCAAAACTGCCGTAAAATCATCATTATGGCTCACTGATTTTTTGCCTTCTATATGCAATATTGAAGAGCCTGGTTGGTTATTGCCAATGTGCACATCAAGAGTGATAGCATCATCGCTTGTATTGACAATGTCATGCGTGTCAAAAAAAGAAGTTGAAATCATGATAAAATATTTTAATGGTGTAAAGAAATCTTAATAGGTAGCTCGATAAGCTCAACTGGTGTTCGATCTAGCTTTTCTAAAACTGTTTTGAATCGCTTTTTTTCAAAATCGGATTTAATATCATCATTTATTTTGTCTATGCCTATAGGATAAATTGTTATACTTTCTTTATCTATTTTTATTTTAAGAAAATTTTTAAATCTGTTTATTTTAGAAATGGAAAATACCTCATTATCATGAATTTTGAAAAATACATTGCACAGGTATAAATATAGACCCATCATCAATACCTGTATCATAGCTGTCAGTATCAAAAAGGCATAAAAAGCCAAAGTGATTATAGTCGATATTACCATTTGATCATAGTTGACTAAGACATTGCACAGCCATTGGTTGATCGGTGTAAGTACTTGTACAAACAGATAGAACATGATGATTTTGGCAATGCTAAAAACTATCTGCAAAAAATACCAGAATATTTTTTCATAACTTTTGAGATATATCGCAAATTTGTCCAGCTTATGGGCCAGTGTATTGTAAAACCATATATTTCCTACCAAATAATATGTAATCAGAAAGACCCAATATTTTATTTCCAGCAACTCATTCGATGCTGTGAAAGGCGGAAAATACCCAACAAATACAATAAAGCTGACTGCAAGTAAAATAAGAGGACTCACTGTGTATAGCCAGTTTTTTAGTAAAATATTCCAGACACAAGTATGCCTTAGACGTACAGATGATTTTGCATCCGGATAATAATGCAAAAGACTGATGGTTTGGTTATTTATCTTATTGAGAAATGATCTGTTTCTAACTTTGTCTTCTAAGTGATGGGTAGGATAGGTATAGGCTCCTCCTCCACCCGCTGTAATGAGTGGTAAGGGGTCAGCAATGGGTTTCTTACCTTTAAATTTATAATTTTTAACCTGATTTAACTCTTTATGAAATTTCATCTGAAATCTGGTATAATGGTGTATATCACCCGTAATAATGAGTTTTAATTCAAGGAAAAGGTTTTTCAGTTTACCTGATTTATCAGTCGAAACGACAGGATTATTATTAATAAAAACTTGCGAAATAAAATTATCTATCACATTGAATAGTTGATCTTCTACGTCCAATGATTTCTGAAACCAAAATGGTTGAGCTATGCATAATATGATTTGTATATGCTGATCTTTTTTTGATATGTCACTCTGTTCTTTACATAAATTAGTAAAATAGGCTATCTGCGCTTTGTTAATATCAATAGACAATTGTATATCTACCATCCAAATCCATACATTATTTGTGACTTTGATGGCATAATAAGAAGATGTTTGTTGGGAAAAATACCGCTCGTATTTTCTTTTTACACAAAAATATTCGCGAAAAGCATATAACCCACCGTACCAATCATGATTGCCGGGAAGTGCAAAAATAAATTTTCTTTTCTCTGCTGATTTTGGCTCTTTATTTAAATCATCTTTTTTTTCATGTATTTGATGAAATTGCTGAGCAGCAATCAAAGGCCCAAAAAATCTGTTGGCATAATCTTCTGATGTGGCAAAAGGATATACCTGATCACCTCCACACAATAGCATATCGCCTGAAGGAAGTGATTCGCCGTTCATTTTTAAATCTCCGATACATTTATACAAAGTGCTCAAAGTTTCATTAAATCCATCTCCGGTATCTGCTATGTAGTCTATCCAAATTTCATCCTTTGGTCCCCATTCTTTCCTTAAGTTGGTATAATTCAGGTTATAAGCATCTGACTCTTCTCGCTGATCATTCAATTTACGCGTTTTGCTATCTTCTAGTAGTGTTCTGACCAATATATCTATGTTAAACCAAGACACAGGATGCTTAGGTGTAAAATTATCAAAGATGTCTTTAAAGCTGCTCATAGTCTAAGGTTCTGTAGCTTTAAATTCATGGATGTCACTGGACAGGTATATTGATGGATTGACAGACGCTATCAAATCAAAATCAAAATGTTTTTGGCTATTTTCCATTGCCTTTTGTTCTTCAATTATATCTATATTGACAAAAAAGTCTGTGCCATACAATACTTTCTTTTCTATACTCCTTGCTTTAACATCCTTTGCCAACTCTATAAGGGTTATTTCATCGTGATTGATCCAGGATATATCTATATATATATTGTCATACTTCTGACAACACTCCAATACTTCCAGATACCATTTGTATTCGATGGCTCTTTTACTCAATGGAGTCACTTTCAGCTCTGCTTCTAAAGTTGTTCTTGGGTTTTTTGAAAAAACAATTCCGCCGGCATGTGCAAAACAAATCTTAAGTGTTGGAAATCTTTCTAATATTTTTACAAAGTGAGACATATCCGTAAAGTTGCATTGTCTGTCGCTATCTGTAAGATTATTGTAAGGAATTTTGTCTTTATTTAAACGACTTTCCATCTTTCCCCTGTAGTGTATTCTGCCACAGGTACAGTGTGTCATGATAGGTAATTTTTTTGCTACACAATACTTCCATACATCATCCAACCTTTCATCATCCGGATAGTATCCTGTCGCCGGATATAGTTTTATTCCTCCAAACTTCCAAACTTCAATATGATCTTTTATAAATTTCATCATGTGAAATCTGTGATATATCATATTGTATGGATTAATACTGAGGAAGGGTATAATCTGGTCTTTGTATGGTTTGATGGCTTTATATTCTGCCAATTCGCCTACTTGATTCAAATAATTGACAGGAGCGATACCGGCATCCTGTGCATCCATATCCAATGATAACAAGACAAATTTAAAATTTTTGTCATACGCAAATTTTCCATATTGATCCCGAACTAAATGTGTGATGACCTCATGTTGGTGACCTTGAGCAAAACTCCTGAAAAACATCTTTAGTCTCGGTATGGATGACTTTGAGACATTCAAGATTTTTAATCCACTTAGCAGCGCTATCACAAAATTGTTCATTTGAATAAACTCCAATGCTTTGATTATTAGACCAAAACCACTACCCATTATTCCATGCGGAATACAATGTTTGCTAAACACATGCGTATGCACGTTGTAATAGATGCGACGAGCCATATAGATTTGTTTTTATTTGATATTTACTATGGTATTTTATTTGACTACTCCTTTTGGTTGGATGACCTTTCGAATGGCGAGCATAGATTTAAGATACTCGTGCCAGAATGGTGCACCAAACATCAATGCAAAAGAAGAAAGAAGAATCCCGATTATTTTGAGCAACCAATATAAAAAACCGGAGTTAAAATTATTTATTGCATTCTTTACATTCGTTCTTTCGACTTCAGTCCAACCTATCAGGTCTGTTGCACCTTCATATAAGTCCACTTTTGATTGATCAATACTCTCCACAGTTTTATTGAGCGTTTCCTCCAGAATTTTATTAAACAATAATGTATCACCTGGTCTAACAGTTTTTAATTGATAGGTCATTTTATATTTGATACTATTTAACATGTTCTTTAATATACTATCCTTTTCAGTTTTAATTTCGATATAAGTTTTACTGGCAACTTCTTCTCCCAGCAAAACCATTTGATCACGCAATTTGGCACTATGGGTCAGTTTGTAGTATATATCGAGGGTATCAATATTTAGTAAACTGCAAAGCAAGAGACTAAATATAAATATGTACCACTTGACTTCCCGCTTAAACAAATAATCAAGCCGAAGTTGAAAATCTGCATACCATTGTTCAATATTGTTTATTCTCCAGGTTAAAGCATTTTCGTCATCATTTTTTGCATCAGCTGGTGGTGGTTGGAGGAATAAAGATTCGATAATACGTTTGCCATCTCCATCCAGGTATTTATCATTTTGAAATGCTTTGTCCACATATTCATTTTGCGACATTCCTATTGGTTTTGCCTTCTTTCCTTCCGCAATGTTACTTTGATTTTCCAATAATTCTGTCTCCTTTCCGATCTCTGTCATCACATGCATAAATGCATTGGCAAAAGTATGGCTCTGAATATTTTCAGGCTTACGGTAGGAATATTGTTGGACCTTGGTGACCAGAGGATGTCTGTACACTTTCTCTATGAGATTATAATATCCTCCCTGACTGCTGTAAAACATCTCTTTCAGTCGGTCGTATAAAAATTCTCCTCTCCAGTTGCGTCTTACGATGATATATTCCATGATGAAAGACATAATCAAAGAAGTGATAAAATAAATGACCACTATGCCAATAGCTACATCCAAAATAATCGGGAAATTCATGATATTGAAATTTTAAATTGTTTAGTATTAATGTTATAATCTTCAAAAGGTCACCCGGTAGCATCCATAGTTATTTAAATAAATTGACCACACTTAAAAAATATAAGCTACCATAATCTGAACAATACCACCAGTACTTGTTAAGCACTTTATGGCATGACCAAAGGACCCTAATATTTTTCATCGATCTACATTCTATAATATTGAATATTGATCCAATTATAGACAAATATATGTCACATATTTTATATAAACAAAATATTTGGTAAGTATATTTGCTGATAATACAAAATAAATTTAGGTGGTAAATTCAATTTTTTTTATTTGGTTTTGGCATATAAATTTCATTTTGAATATGGTGAAAATTTTATACAATTTACATTCCTGAAAATTTGACCAAGGAAAGCAGGATGAGCCCCAATTGATGAATTGGTAGGGGAGAATAAATGCCGGTGAATTTGAACTGAATTGGGTGGTCAATTTGGGCAGGATTTTACAGGATAGAATAGAGAGTCAGTTGAACATAATATCTACTTTATTATTTGCTATTAACTTTATTGCCAATTACATACCAAGTAGACCACAATAGGAAAGTAAAAAAGAATTTGATGGTTTTCAAGTTGTTTTGTTTTTGATTGTTATGAAATACTGATGCTATTTAGTTTGTTAAAATTTTAGACTTTCATGATATGCAATCATGGCCTTATAATAATTGACGGTCGGTCTAGATAAATATCTGGACAATGTAGGATAAGCAAAATCCCACTTTGTAAGTGGCTTACTTCTATGATTAATATTAGGATTTCCTTTTTTGATATATTCATTTATGGCATTAGTAATTGCATCATTATTTTCCTTTATCAATTTTCGAATCGATTCAATATCTTTTAAATCTTGTGGCTCACCACCTAATGCTTTTATAAAATCAGTGTATCGTAAGTGATAAGGTAAATTTATCATTTTAGCATTTTTACCAAAAATTCCATGTTGATCAGATAGAAAATTACTCAATCTATCAGTATTCAAAATACCTTTTAGAATTGCTCCGTAATCAGTTTCACCTCCTATTTTTAGGGTAATTCTATCATTTTTACCAATCATAATTGAATGAGCCAAATAATAATCGACCAAATTACTTTTTGAGTTCCCAAGGATGATTAATGAGTCTTTTGCAATTAGTGGGCATTCCACTACTACTGATGATTCCCTTGAATTCACATAGTTCTTAAGATTCATTAAAGAAGTGAGACCAGAATTATCAAAATAGCCACCATCTATATAATGGCCTTGTCCTCGAATACTCGCTGTGGCACTGAAGAAAGGAAATCGTTCTGTTGTCGACATGGCCTCATAAAAACTCAAAGACTTTTGGGGATCTCCTATATCCAGAATATTTGTAGCTCCTTTAAAAATAGAATCAAACTTTTTCTTATCTGCATACGCTGAAAATGCCACACCATAATTTCCTGATGTTTTGGTAGTATTTGTAATTAATAATGGAAAATATCCTAACCTTTCGTTACCTTCTTTCCAGTATGTTTGATACGATGTGGTGTCAAAAGATGTACACCTAGATGTTATCAATGACCAATAATTGTTCATACCTACGATAGATCGGTCTCTACTCAACCACTGATTAAAAGGTAACCTGTCTCTTCCTAAAAGATAAGCCAAATCAGTAGACGCAAAGTTTGAATTACCTATATTATCAAAAATTTCTGATATCTTAATATCTCCTTTAACTAAATTCTCTTTTTTGGTCGAAAAAAACAAATTTAAACCAAGACTGCCGCCTGATACTCCTGACATGGCTACTACTTTGTTTAAAAAAGTATTTCCACTTTCCTTTTGTTTTTTATCTAAGAGTAGAAGGTTAAAGTAAGTCGCTCTTAATCCACCTCCCCAAGATGAAATATAATAACGGACGCTATCTTTGGAATGTGTCTGATTAAATGTATTAATAAAAGAATCTACTTCTATTGTCTGAGATTTATCGAAAGAATACTCTTTCAAATATTGAATTTGATTTATATTTTGATTCCAGAATTTTTTGCAAAAAAAGGCTACTACCAATATCAGCAGCACATTTCTGAAAATCAAAGTCATGGCTAATGAAGGTTTTTCATTTTTACTCTTTTGGGAAACATAATATATATAATTTTTCAACAAAATGAGTATAAATCCATAAGCAATATGCACGTATAGCAATATGATGATGATAGGATTTATTTTGTGAGAAATACAAGGTATATGTGCGCATATGAACAGTCCAAAAGAAACGATTCCTGTCCACTTAATGAATGTCAGTTTTTCGACAACCGGCCCTGTTAGATCGTATTCCTTTTCATGTAAGTAAAAGGATATTTTAGAAAAAATATTTTTAGGAACTTGTAAATTTTCTGGACTAAGATTAATTAATCTATGCATCCCTCGGGTAATAATAAAAAGAGAAAAAGCTACAAAAGTTGTCCAATACCAACCATGAAAATGACTTAAACCTATAGCTGAAAGTAGGGAAATCCAATTAACGCCATAATTGATTAAATAAAATTTTGACAAGGATTCTGTGGTTTTGCCTGTATTTGTCAAGGAAACTTTTACCTTATTCTGCATCCAAATCATCCAAATCAAAAGGGCAGTTATTAATTGGAATGCGATAGATGTATTTAAAATATATTTGTCTAAAGTATAAAATAAAGCATAGCCAAAACTCATAAAAACTAAATTACCCAACAAGTACCGATAAGGCATAAACTGTTTATCCCTTTCTTCCCAATCTGGATTTTTTTCTGCTTTTTCATTATATGTAATGATCCCACTTTTACAACATCCTGCATGTCTGGTCCATGCATCTGCAGGCATATTGGATTTATGTAATTTGTAAAAAAGAAAATATATCGGATAGTGCGAAAAAATTAAACTAAGGATGATCAACATAAATGCCACCCCGGTTAAATTGCCAGGATGGTCAAGTAAGGCTATGATAAGTGAAGCACCTTGTTCCATCTGTGTCATCAAAGCTACGATCAGGACTAGAAAAAATAGCGTTAAATACGAGCTACTTAGATATTGTCCAAGCTTAATTTTGTTGGGACGTATATATTTGCTGATGAGATAGCTCAAAAAGATAACCAAACAAAAGGCATAAAAAAATAATTTACCAAACTCGATATATGGTAAAAATCTTACTATGAATGCAGCTGATGTTTTTTGGACAAATGATGCGATATAAGAGATATTTTCTAGAATGTCCAATGTCCAGGTTAAACCAAATATCCATAAATAAGTGTTTTTTTCTGTCAAAAAATAAACAACAGAACCTTTGTAATGATTTTGTTTTTCGGGTGTACAGTAATAGTCTCCTATACGGTGATACACCAAAAAAAGCATAATTCCTGCCCACAAGATATCTGTTAAAAAAAATAGGTTAAATAGCCACCCTTTCCCCGCATTCTTTATATCATCTAGACCATATTGCCAATGATCAAAATGTGCAAATTGTGGTGTAGCTATAAAATCATCAATGTAGAAGAAGTGATTGATACCTTTCAAAAAAATTATTAAGGTTATAAAGGCAATGAGACCGTATTGATCTGATAACTTTTTTAATGTGTTTAGCATAGTAATACGTTTGTTGATTTTTGATTTTTGATACGATTTTTGACAAAATACTTGCCTATATCTTTCATCAAAAATACATTAATTTTACTTAATGAAAAATTTAAACTTAATGTAACCCAAACATTTAAAAGATTTTACTCAAATAGTCTTTCGTTTATATTTTTTCTTTTGGACTATATAAAAGGGTCAGCTTGCCGCCATTTTTAGGGGGTCAGGATGAGCACTAAGTGAATAGACAGTTTTGGGAGAATATACATCATTTGAAATATTGGTCACTTGTACGGGTAATACCTTCCATTAGCCAACACCACGCCGCAAAATCAATTTGCGGTTCACTTACTATTTTTAGGAATGATCCAGCTAAATGCTTTTGAGAAAAAAATTAAAGTAAATTTGTCTTAGGCAAGTCTGATTTTGGAGTTCTTAGCAGAGCTAAGGACGAGAAAATAGATGCAGGATAAGATACATTTTCTCATTTTTTGCCAAATATGATTTAGCTGAATCATTCCTTTATTCAACGTCAAAATTGCTGCGCATCGTTCGCTCTTAATAATCATTTGAAATATTGGTCACTTGTACTGGTCACGGTCTTTGGGCAGTTGCAGTTGCCACTGTTTCAGTAATCATTTGAAATATTGGTCACTTGTACTTACCGGTGGTGGAGGTGCTTGCACCAGTGTCGGTTTCAGTAATCATTTGAAATATTGGTCAC
>JBBRVQ010000113.1:0-10300 GCA_038246735.1 Chitinophagales bacterium | reverse complement strand
TATCCAATTCTTTAATACGTTTCGCCTCATTTTGTTCCAGAATCAATTGTGATTCTATTTTAGTTTGATTTAACCTATACTGTAAATAAGTTTTTATAACAAAACCTATCATCAAAGCATATGAGAGATAAGCCCACCATGTTGCCCACCATGGTGGTAAAACAATGATCTCCAATTCTGCACTCTTATTGCTCCAAATGCCCTCACTGTTACTTCCCTGTACTTTGAACACATAATTCCCATCCGGTAGATGAAGATAAGTGGCAGAACGCCTGATACCGCTTTGAATCCATTCTTTATCGATTCCAACCAGTTGATAACGATATTTGTTCTGTTCAGGATTTCTAAAGTCTAATGAAGAGAATTCAAGCGTTAGGATATCCTGAAGATGGTTTAGTGTGATTGATTTTGCCGTCTCAATACTTTCATTCAGTACCCCTGTTTTATCATTAGAAGATACCTGCTTATTTCCTACCAATAGTTTTGTTATCAATATATTAGGCTCAAACCCATTTTGCAACACCTCTTTTGGGTTAAAAATATTTATTCCATTTACGCCACCAAACGCTATATTGCCATTTGGAAGTTGTGCATAAGCACCAGTATTAAATTCATCATCCTGGAGTCCTTCTCTTTTGGTAAAATTACGGAAGCTAAAATCAACTTTTGGGCCAAGATTGTCAAGGGTCATGCAAAAAATACCTTTATTGGTGCTCCCCCAAATATTACTAGATTCATCTTTAAGCAATCCATAAACCACATCATCCGGAAGTCCATCTTTGGTCGTAATGTGAAAAAAATCACTTCTTGCCTTATCAAAACGATTGAGACCTCCACCTTTTGTAGCTATCCAAATGTATTTATCAGGGGCGAATGGATCATTCAAAAAGCCGGATACATGATTATAATTTAGGGAGTTTCGGTCAGTTGGGCTATTATAAAACCATTTTACATCCGAAGCAGAAAACCCATTTCTATCAATTTTTACTTTTGCAAAACCATTTTCCGTACCTACCCAAAATACATCTCCTTTATCCTCATACAATGCTGTGCAAATCAACTTTAAGCCCGTTTGATTTATATTAAAACTATCCTGCTTTCCTGTAACTGTATTTAACAGACAGATGCTGCCATTCTTGCCGGGAAACCAAATACAACCTTTACTGTCTTCTAAAAATGGTTGTTTTTTACCAAATGTCTGATTAGGATGTATTAAGGGCAATGATACTAGTTCATCCGTAGCTGGATTATATTTAAAATATCCTTTATTATCGCTTTTAATGAAGTATTCCTTTGATTTGGAAATAATTATATTATCTATTTGGGTTACAGATGGAATTTTTGCAAAAGCTTCATTCATTTTCTGATTATCCTTTAACCTCATCCATAGGTAAGAATAATCGACCCATATGATCTCTTTGTCAGATACAGGTCTAATTAATCTTATGCTATTTCCTTTTGCTAGTGTATTGAATTTACTTTCTATGGTGTTATATTTCCTGATGCCGAATCCAACAGTTCCATTCCACAATATCCCTGATTTATCAATGATGAATGGATACATAATTCTTCTAGTATGATCAATAGGAAGTTTTTCATTCCATATAAGCGGTTTGCCCTTATTCCATCTACTGATATCGTAAAAATAAAGTTCCCTATGGTGGTTATCCCACAATGAACTATTCGGTCTGAAAATTATATTCCCTTCCGGCATCTTATTTGTGTCAAACAATGGTGTGATAATTTTGCCATCATCCAGATAAAGATTGTTATTAATGACGACGCTGCTATCTTTATTCATGTAGCCATTGTTATACAATTTTCCGTTTGGTACGACAACGAAGCTTAATTTCTTATCATCAAATGTATAGACCGAACCATCCATTCCACCGATAAATATTCGTTTATTTTTATCTTTCCCCATACCGTACACCTGGATGTTTCCGGGCAGGTTGAGTCTGGTTATTAAAGGCAGCTCGGTTGAACTAAAATACTCGTCTGGTAGATCGATGATATCTAATCCTTTTACATCAGTTGCAATGAGCATTCTTCCATCGGGCAATTCTACGATAGCGCTGATATTATTGCCTGATATGCTTTTCGAGTTTGTTGTACTGTTCTCAATGCGGTAAAATGCACCCTTCTTTTTATCATAAATATTTAATCCTGCATTTTCGGCGCCTGCCCAAATCCTACCTTTGCTATCTTCAAATAATCTGGTGATAGTGTTACTACTCAGACTTTGATTATTATAAGGGTCATTGGTGAATACTTTAAACTCATATCCATCGTACCTGTTCAAACCATCTTTGGTAGCCATCCAAATAAACCCTTCTCTATCTTGCAACAGAGCAAATACCATTCCCTGAGATAACCCATCTGCTGTTGTAAGTATTTCATATCTACTTTGACCGAATACACTAAAACAAGCTAAGGGCCCAAAAGCGATCCAACAATTAAAAAGAATGAATGATTTTTTTAACAACAAGTTCATATGGTAAAAGTAAGTTAAAGGCTAAAAATATTACCATATACATCTAGTCTATTTTTTCGATTTCGCATCAAATGCTTAATTTTTACTACATCTGATTGATTTTTACTATAAAAATGCTCAATTAATTATATAAGATGCTGATATTCTTCTAACAAATTTGGCTCTTCTCATCGTTACTTTGCATTATCAAAATTGATTGATAGCCGGGGTCGCCGAAAACCATACAGAGTAGGCAATAACTTTAAAATATCATTAAAATGAAACGAAAAATCAAATTCATTCAGTTTATCCTAGTATTCATTCTTTTACCTATTTTGGGATTCGCTCAAACAAAAACCGTAATCACCACTCATCGTGTTTTTCCTAAAATAGATAAAGTGCTGGAATTTGAAAAAGCCATAGCTGTGCATGCACAAAAGTATCATAAAGGGGATGTGGCATGGAGGGTTTTTGAAATCCAGTCGGGTCCGGATTTTGGAGGGTATCATATTACTGAAGGGCCTACCAGTTGGGGAAGTCTTGATACCAGAGGTAATCTAGGTGATGAGCACAATATGGATTGGCACAAAAATGTGGCTGTTTATCTTACAGACAGACAATCTGCCAGTTATTCTGTCTATCAAGACTCTTTAAGTACTGTTGCGTTGGGTGATTTTTCAGATAAAATCAATATTTCCCATGTCTATCCAAAGCTCGGACAAGGAGATAATGTAGTAAAAATGATCAAAAAATTGAAAAAAACATGGACGTCGGTTGGCGTTTCAGTAGCCGTTTATGCTGCCAGTTCTTCAGGAAAAGCTCAATATACATTGGTAACCAGATATAAGCAAGGGTTAAAAGAAAGAGAAGTTGGGTTCAGGAAACCGTTTAGAGAATCACATGAGTCTGCCAACGGAGACGGGGCCTACAATCAATATCTTAAAGATGTAGCAAAATATATAGATGAAAATTGGAGCGAATTACTCTTTATGCGTAAGGATTTGAGCTCTAAATAAGGTAATTTTAGCCAAACGGGCATAGCTCTGGACATACGATGGCCTGCCAAATTAAATTGTTTTTTTTAGTATTTTTTATCTCATTTCCTCCTCAGATATTTTAGTTAATATTTTTTAATTTATCTGGGGAGGAGAGATTTTTTATCAGGCATAGTAATGGATAAGTATTGAAAAGCTTTGGTGATCCAATAAATAATAATTTAACAAACAAAAATTATTTATAAACTCATTACCCATGAGTAGAATTTGTTCATCCATAGCCACAATGATGATTTTCCATTTTTACATCATTGCCCAAGTAGGCATCAATATCACTTCACCAAGCCCATCGGCACTATTGGACCTAAGTAATAACAACAGAGGCTTTTTGCCTCCACCTATGACCAAAGCTCAAAGGGATGGAATCACTCCGTGGCAGGGTTAATGGTGTATAATACCACAACCAACAAACCTAATTTCTACAATGGAACTGAATGGTTTAATTTTTATAGAACTTCAGCGATAACTTTAATTGTCGGTCTCAATTACCAAGGTGGTAAAATTGCTTATATCTTTCAATTCGGTGACGCGGGTTTTATTGTAGGAGAAACCTTTGGCATCATTGCAGCCACAACTGACCAAAGTGGTGTCTTCTTATGGGGCTGTCTTGATGTCAATATACCTGGAGCTGATGGTACAGATATAGGGACAGGCAATCAAAACACTATAGATATATTGCAGGGCTGATCTGACACAGGAATAGAAGCAAGGATATGTGGTGATTTGGTATTAAACCGCTATAGCGATTGGTACCTACCGTCAAAGGACGAGTTGAATAAATGGTATGAAAATCGTGTAGCCATCGGAGGCTTTAGTAGTGGATTATATATGAATTCGTCAGAAGTCGGTGCTACCAACAACTTTTGGTTGTAGAACTTTGGCTTTTTTGAGGTGCAAAGCATACCCAAAACTAACGCATTTCGTGTTCGTGCAGTTCAGACTTTTTAACGGTTTGTATATATTGTAAAGGGAAACCTGTATTTTTTTTATAGGAATCAGTATAATTAGTAGATATTCTAAATTAATTTATTGTACATTTGGATATTATTTGTATTATTATATTTGTTTTTTTTTAATATTATAAAAATCAAAATTTTAAAAAATGAAAGTAGTAAAATTGTTTGTTTTTGGTCTTGTGCTATGTAGCGGACTGATCACCTTGACAGCATTCAAAAAAGCCAAAGTGGGCGAAGAATTGACGATCACCAATAAAACTGGCAGCGATATCGATGAGATCCATGTGGGTGACAGTGGTGATATCATGGAAGCAGACGAAATCTTAACGCCAGGAGAATCTATCACTTTGGACTTTGACTGTGAAGGACTCCATGCTGATGTCGAAGCGACGATTCATTTAATTTTTGAGGATGATTCTGAGTTTAGTTTTGACGACACGGTTTGCGACGGTGATTTCGCATGGGATATAGTCAATGATGGAAAGGATTAGAATAGGTAGAATGCTTTGAAATAGGTAATTATTGATACTTATACCAATAGACATACAAAACAGTCCAATAAACGTCATCTTTTTCATGGATTCTTCTTCAAAAAATAGTTACGTAGCTAAGGCTTTGTAACTATTTTTTTTCATTAACTGAATAAAAATTTGTTCCTATATTTTGAACTTTTTATAAATACAATTGGCATTAATTATTGGAATACAGTCATTATACCTAAAATAACGTGCGTTCGATAACAAAACCTTCATATATAATTCATTATGCTAAAGAAAGACCATTGTTTAGTAATAAAATCCCAGAGGGAGAAATATTTGTAGTCTCGGGTTTCAAGCCTGGGGTTACAAATGTCGCAAACACCTAATTTTGGCAGGATTTTTGCTGAAATTTGCAATAATCATGACAAAATAACCATGATAAAAGCAGGATTGAGAAGATAGCAACTCAAGAATTGCTACGCGAATAGGATGAACCAAAGTATTGGAAAAGCTAGCAATTTATTCTTGTTTTTCGATATATTATTTAGCTATGATTGTCATTCAACACGTATTTATTCGTAAAAGTGAAAATAGTTTTTATTGTTCGTCGTATACTTAAGCATAGTACATCATCACTTTATTACTGCATTTATTTTTTCCCACAGTTCGTTGTCAAAACCTGAAAGTGCAAAACTTGGATTTGATGGTTCAGCAGAATTACCCATTCTGATGACGACCATATTTTTGCTTGGGATGACATAAATACGTTGGTCTTCTGCACCCATTGCAGCGTACATATCTAAAGGCGCATTGGGCACTAAGTTGGTCGGATACATTGTCTGCCCACCAGGAACCATAAAACTGCCTTTACCATTTAACCACCACAAATAACCGTAGGATGGATTAATGTTTTGAGAAGTAGTAATACTTTCTGTAAAAAATGTTTCATTAATAACTTGTTCGTTTTGCCACTTTCCTTTGTTTAGTGCCAACTGCCCAAACCTAGCCATACTGCGGGTATTGCTATGATAGATTTTGAATATCAATCCATTATTCCAGAAACCTCCCATTCCTATTTTGTTTTTTAGTTTAGCATTAAAATAGGTTTCGAAATCCTGATTGCTCGATTCAGCTACCACGTCCATAAGTTTTTGAAATACATTGTGGTAGGACCACCTTGTGCCAGCATCTGCAAGATAGGTAAGATTGGCTTTTAAAACAAAGTTGTTTTCGTCATTTAAGCCTGATGACATCGTTAGCAAATGTCTGGGTGTTATCAAATTTTCCTTTTCAAAGGGTTCGCTGGTCCATCCGTTGTCCAAATAATTTGAGACCTTACTATTGATATTTATTAATCCTTCTTGTTGCGCAATGCCAGTGGATACCGAAACCAATGTTTTGCCTGCACTATTCCATTGCCAAGATGCATCTTTGGTGTGTCCATCAAAATACTCTTCCAAGACGATTCTGCCATTAAAAAGGATCATAAATGATTTTGTATTTTTTTGTAATAGGAATTCTTTCAACGGCTGTACACCACTTTCATTCCATCCAAGACTCAATAGAGATTTGGTTTCCCAATCAGTGTCCATATTTGATGGGAAATACATTGATTCCAAAGAATGAGTGTCATCATCTTCTTTTTTACAACCTAAAATCGGGAGGATAAGTAATAAAAGGAATTTTATGTTTTTCATTAATTAAATATTTGATCTATATGTGATACTGTTTAAGACAATAAATATTTGGTAAAGTTTAATCTTAAATCTATTCATCAATCAACAATCTGCCACATTCAGAGTGTCCAATAATATTCTTCAGGTTCAAAAAGCTCCAGACCTGTCATGTGACCTACAAAAGCGTTTACGATGACCAAGATGGTAAACCGTCCAGATAAAGAACTTAATGAAATGTGGTTCCTTTTCTCAATTTCTGCGTTAAAAATACTCGCCGTAGCTACTGCTACGCCTGTGCTTTTTGCCTTGATCTTGAAAAAAATAACTGCCATTATAATTTAACTTTTTATCTAGTCAGCGCACTAGTTTAAATATTTTGTTAAAAAAGTTATCATCTATTACATAAACATCATGATAATTTAAACTTGAGTTAATTTTTAGCAAATTAAAAGCAATAATGCTTACTTTTGCAATTCAATGGTCAAAAAACACTTTTCCATATCATTATTATTTATAGCTCTTGCAGTTCTGCTAGGGCATAATGTCATTACTCATCATCATCATCACCACAACGATTTTGATGGCTTAGAAACGGCACATCATCATTCTACATATCACAAGCATGGAAATGATCACAATGGAAATGATCATAGTGGAGAAGATCATAGTGGAGATGAACATGATGAAGAACAAAATTTCAAATTCTGTCATCTATTTTTTCATTATGAACATGGTGCCACTGATATAGCTGTTTTAGGTAGTTTTGAAAAAGATATTTCGCTTTCAAAGCAGCCACTTCAGTTATTTGCTTTACTACCTAAGTCCTCATTGATTTGGCAATATAAATTTTTAATTCGGCAGAAAATACCGCCTTACAAAATAGACTTTTTCAGTCATCAATATTTCTCCCCTACAAGTCTTAGAGCGCCTCCTCCATTCATCGCGTAATCTCCTTTAAATCATAAGGGATTGATTTTATTTGGTATTTTACAAATGCCAAGTACAGAAATTATTTTAATAAATTTAAAAAAAATAAAGATGAATACTTCAATTAAGGTTTTGGTTATAATAGCACTATTTTTTGCAGGATGTGGAGATAAAAAATCAAATGCGCACGAACACGACAATGATGGCAACCACATCAATACAGAAAGTACCCACGAACACGAAGATGGCTCGGTTCATGAAAACCATACAGATCATGAACATACCCAAGAAGAATTTAAAATCAATGGGGATACCTCTGCTATAAAATCCGATAGCGCAACTGTCAAATCAAAGGCGCACAGCCATAAAGACGGTAACCACAAACATTAATCACCATTAAAGATTTTATAATAATGAATACATCAACGATGGTGTGGGCTGCAATGCTATTGTTGCTTGCAGGATGTGCTGATAAAACGGTAAATGCAGGAAGTCAAAAAGCAGGTGGTTTAGCACCACTTGCTTATACGATATACACCGATAAAACAGAGCTTTTCGTAGAGTTGAAACCTTTAGTTGTGGGTGACATATCAAGTTTTGTTCCACATTTAACTATTTTAGGAGAGTATTTTTTGCCACTTACTGAAGGAAAGGTCACCGTGAGTTTGGTGATAGGCGAAAATGGCATTCGAAACAGCGCTGACGAAGCCAGTTCACTAGGCATATTTAGGTTGGCTTTGAAACCTACCAAGGCAGGTACCGGGAAGCTTATTTTCGATATTGAAACCAAAAATTATATTGACCAAATTGTCATCGAAAACATCCATGTTTATCCTGATGAAATTGCCGCTCTCGAAGTTCAAACAGAGCACACGGAAGGAAATAGTGACGATATATCGTACTCAAAAGAACAGGCATGGAAGGTAGATTTTGCTAATGCACCTGTCAAAAAACAGACTTTCAGCAACATCATCAAGACAAGCGGACAAATACTATCTGCACCAGGAGACGAAGCAATCATCACAAGTGAAATTAATGGTATTATTACTTTTGTAGGTAACAATAATATTCCAGGCAAATACATTAACGCAGGTTCGATACTTTATAAAGTCAAGAATAGTAATCTTATAGAAAATAATGTAAATACTGACTTAAAATTAGCTGAAGAAACTTTACAAACGGCAAAGCTTAATTTTGATCGCTCCAGTGAATTAGTCAAAGATAAAATAATATCTCAAAATGATTTTTTGCAGGCTAAACTTCAATATGATAATGCAAAAACAAGACTTGATCAATATAAAATCTCAAGGAAATATTATTCTGCCAATCAAAGCATTACCTCACCGAAAAGTGGATACATAAAAGAGATTTTGGTGACTCAAGGCGAACTTGTCACGATCGGTCAACCATTGGCAACGATTTCTCAAAATAAAAAACTTATTTTGCAGTCCAATATTTCACAAAAATATTTCAGTTTGCTTCCTTCGATTTCTTCCGCAAATTTCAAGACCACATCGAGTGAAAAGATATACAGTACAGATGAGTTAAAAGGTAAGATCATTTCCTATGGGAAAAGTGCAGCAGCAAATGCTCCTTTCATTCCCGTGACGTTTGAAATCGATAATGTTGGAAAATTGATAGCTGGTTCGGTAGCTGAAGTATTTCTTAAATCTTTTCCCATTCTCAATGCACTTTTAGTTCCCGTTACTTCTTTGGTTGAGGAGCAAGGAAACTTTTTTGTATATGTACAAACAGAAGGCGAAATTTTTCAAAAACGAGAAGTAAAACTTGGTGCCACGGATGGAATAAATGTACAAATATTGAGTGGCGTATCTGAAGGAGAAAGAGTAGTAACTAAAGGCGCATTTCAAATCAAATTGTCAACTGCATCGGGCACTTTGCCTGCGCATGGACACGAACACTAAAAGGAAAATATCATGCTTAATAGAATTATAAGTTTTGCGCTCAACAATAGATTGCTGATCGTAGTGGCATCGATATTATTGATAGTCTTTGGCTCATTTGTAGCCAATCGCATGGAAGTAGATGTCTTTCCGGACCTTACGGCACCAACGGTGGTGGTACTAACTGAAGCTCATGGAATGGCTCCTGAAGAAGTGGAAAAACTAGTAACTTTCCCATTAGAGACATCTGTAAACGGAGCTACTGATGTGAGAAGGGTACGTAGTTCATCTTCCGCAGGAATATCCATCGTTTGGGTAGAATTTGAATGGGATACAGATATTTTTAAAGCTCGGCAAATAGTAAATGAAAAAATTATTGCGGTAAGCGAAAAACTCCCAACGGGTGTTGGAAACCCAACCATGGCACCTCAATCAAGTATTATGGGTGAGATAATGTTTATTAGCCTCACAGCAGATTCTACTAATAAAATGGATTTGCGAACCATCGCCGATTGGACCATTAGACCAAGATTATTGGCTACGGGTGGTGTATCGCAGGTGGTCGTAATAGGTGGAGAATACAAGCAATATCAAATTTTGGCTTCCCCGCAAAAAATGAAATTTTACAATGTTTCACTTACTGAATTGCTTGACGCCAGTAAAGAAGCAAACGGAAATTCATCAGGTGGATTCATCAACGAATACGGAAACGAATACATTGTAAAAGGAATAGGAAGAACGAATGATATCAATGAATTAGGAAAAGCGGTTATCAAGCTTATGGATGGCATTCCTATAAAAATTGAGGATGTAGCAGAAGTAAAAATTGG
>JBBRVQ010000112.1:0-10664 GCA_038246735.1 Chitinophagales bacterium | reverse complement strand
TCTCGCTTAAAGGAACTTTTGGGTGATATTGTTTCAAGCGAGGACTTCGGCGATGTTGTTTCAAGCGGGGACGCATTGAAACAACGCGTGTTCCTTTAATGCGTCTCGCTTAAAGGAACCACTTTGCGTCTCGCTTAAAGGAACTTTAGGGTGATATTGTTTCAAGCGGAGACTTTGACGTGGTTGTTTCAAACGAGGACTTCGGCGATGTTGTTTCAAGCGGGGACGCATTGAAACAACGCGTGTTCCTTTAATGCGTCTCGCTTAAAGGAACCACTATGCGTCCCGCTTAAAGGAACTTTCAACAGGAACAAAGTAAAAAAACAAAGGCAACACTTTAATCAAGTGCTGCCTTTATTTTATTTGTTGTAGTAAGTTTTAAACTTGCCGTATTTAGTTTACTGCGTCAGTCAATGACTTACCAGCTTTAAACTTCACTGAAGTTTTTGCTGCGATGCTTATTGTTTTTCCTGTTGAAGGGTTTCTTCCTTCTCTAGCTGGTTTGTGTGCTGTTGAGAATGTTCCGAATCCTACGAAAGCAGCTTTATCACCACTTTTAAGACTTGCTTCGATACCACTGAAAACTGCATCAATTGCGCTACCTGCCTGAGTTTTGTTAATTCCAGCTGATTCAGCTACTGCATTGATTAAATCACTTTTGTTCATTTTAATAATTTTATGTATATTAAGAATTTATTCGGGCGCAAAAGTAGCCTTAATTCATATAATTACAAACATTAATTCATAAAATTTGTTCTAAAATCTTCTGAACAGCCATATTTATTAAGATATTGGCCACTTTAACAAATTATTTACATATACAATTCTATGAATTTGACTATAATTACAGTTTCATTTATAAATTTGTATTTTTAAATTTAAACAAAATCACTTTGAAAGGTTTACTAAAATATTATTTACTGGTAGTTATAGTGGTATTCACTTCAATATCACATCAATCTTGTAAAACAAAAGAAGGTTGCGGACTGGAGGAAAAGTACAATAATCCTGATATGGAATCCACCAAACGGGGTAAATCAAAACTGTTTCCAAATTCTAAAAGAAAAAATTGAAAATTAGTTTAAAACAGACGACTGAAGTTTGATTTTTGATAGCCCGAAGCAAGACTATTTAAAGACAAAATAAGTATAAAAATTGCAAGTCCTGGAAATACTACCAGCCACCACGCATTCATGTTTCTGCCTTCGGCCATCATTTTGCCCCACGTCACTTCTTCGACAGGTAATCCTATTCCCAGAAAAGACAAGGTCGACTCAAGCAAAACAGCACTTCCTATGCTAAAGCAGGCAATAACAATCAATGTAGGTAAAATATTGGGCAATATGTGTCTGAAAAGAATCCTAACATCACTAAA
This sequence comes from Chitinophagales bacterium, assembly GCA_038246735.1. Classification (GTDB taxonomy): domain Bacteria; phylum Bacteroidota; class Bacteroidia; order Chitinophagales; family Saprospiraceae; genus OLB9. The sequence goes on along the minus strand of JBBRVQ010000112.1, from coordinate 9,289 downwards.
TCCAAGTACTTTGACGCTAATGATATAATTTTCTTCTTTTATTGCTAATGTCTCCGCACGAGCAAATCTTGCGAATTCCGTCCATCCGAGCAAAGCGATTATAAACACAATATTCCATATCGAAGGCACAGCAAATAGACTCACTAAGGCAAGCAATATAAATATACCGGGAAATGATTTTCTTACTTCTATTACTTTTAAGAGCAGCATGTCAAAGGGGACATCGTACTTTTTAAAATATTCCCATTTATTTAACCACCCTGTACTTGCCCTGACTAAAATTATCATCACCAGACAACCTAAACTGAAATATAACATGGAAGGGTTGAAAATAATCCACTCCATAATCATATAATACAACCCTATAGTTATAAACATTAGTATAGCAATCAGTAGTGGGGCACTGATGCGGATACCATCATCTTTGTAGTAAGCCGACATCATACCCAAAGATACTCCGACGATAAAAGCAAAAAAAACTGAAATTACACCGATTTTCAGCGCTGTAGCAGTACCATGAATCATTCCGGATGCCACATCTCTGCCAAGTTTATCTGTACCTAACCAATGCTTATTTTTGAACGTTCCATTTTTCGACGGTTCAAACGGACTCAATGCTGAAGGATCGTTTTTATCTATGTTTAATGGCGAATATGGAATCAACGGCATGATACATGTTTCTTTTGAATATTTTACATTGAATGATGATGCGTTGAAGAAAGAAGAAATTAGAGGGAACGACATTTTCCCGTTGTCATTGCAAAATATAGGGACATCGCCAGCCAGAAATGAACCGAATAAAGCTACCAAAAGATAAATACCAATGATCCATTTTGATAAAATAAAGGACCTATCATTTTTATTGTTCATGACATGGCTGTTTTAATTTTCGGATTTACTACAGCATAAATAATGTCTGTGATCAGCATAAAAATAATAGTAAATACTGAGACTACGAGTAAAATACCGAATACTACATTCCAGTCTGAACTAAAAATACTTTCATACATCAGTCGACCCATACCAGGAATATTAAAAATGATCTCAATTATCAAAGCACCAGAAATGCCTGCCGGAATTCTGCCTCCAATGATGGTGATCAAAGGGATAAGTACATTGGGCAAAATGTGTTTTTTCAGAATCTGCCCATTGTTCAATCCTTTTGCTTTTGCTAGAGTCACGTATAGTTTTGATTTTTGCTCTATCACATTATTTTTGGTAATACGACTGAGTAAAGCGATATCATTGGCCACCAAACAAATAACGGGCAATACCAGTTGTCCGCTGAATTGACCAAAACTTCTGAAAAAGCTTTGATTGTCAGGTATATACCAGGTGCCTGGAATTGGAAATATATTTAAAAAAGCACCATATCTATCTGATGTACAAAAAACAATCAGTAGAGAAGCCAACCAAAAAACAGGCGTGGCATACAACAATAGCCATATGAAACTACTTATTTTGTCAAACCAACCGTTTTCCTTGTATCCGGCATACAGTCCTGCAGGTATGGAAATCAAGGAAGATAAAATCACATTCAATAAGATCAATACAATTGTCCATTTTATAGCACCGGCTAACTTATTACCAACCATCCGACCATCTTTCAAAGACAAACCAAAATTACCGGCGATGATTTCCTTGATCCATAAATGAAACTGATTATCTAAACCGTGCCAGAATAATGTTGGAAAATAGAGACTTGACTTGTTTCTCATCAAATTATCAAAACTGGTTTCTAGAGCTCTTATTTTATGTGATGTATCAGCATTGCCGTATAGCAATAGTTGACCGATGGTAGTTTTTATTTTAGCAGGTTGTGTCTCAAATATGAGATTAGAAATATGATTACCTTTCGATGTGTCTTTCTGTACCAATGATTTGGCGTATATGATTGAGTCTCTGACTGACAAATAATCCTGTATATCTGTATATCTAAATTTTTGAAGAAGAAAATCGTTTATCTGCTGTCTTCTGGAGGCAGATATTATATGATGTATATTTTTCGGGTAAAAGTCAGGCAAGATAGAAAAGTAAAATGTTGGTTTGTCAAGTTTTAGATTTTTATAGTTACGTTCATATTCTTTTGCGGCATTCGGCCCATCATTCTGTATACCCTGAAGTACCAGCATTGCACTGGCAGCGTCTCCGGGTACAAGTTTACTTAAAAAGAATGCAATGGTCATCACCACCAACATCGTGGGAATGACTAATAATATCCTCTTTAATACATATCCGGTCATTTAGTTTCATTTGTTCGAAAGGACGGGACTACCTGCAAGAGTGAAGGTGTTGGCCATATATCCCGGTCTCTTAACGGTTGATGACGAGCTCCATTTTTTACTGATTATTATTTTCTCCTCCGGCGAATAAAGGAAAATGGCAGGTTGATCATTATAGATTTGTTCCTGAATCTGTTGGTATAAACTGATCCTGTCGGTATCAGATTTAATGGTAATGATTTTATCGATCAGCGCATCAGTAGCGACACTTCTATATGACATATCATTTGAACCATCCGGCGTATCATTCTCTGAATGCCACTTGCTCAGATCATCCCAGGCGATAATATCCTGCGACAAAACTGCAGGCACCAGTTGATACTTGCGGGTTTTGAGATTTTCTGACCTGATTAATTTAAAATCCTTTTCTGTGATTTGTATTTTTATACCTACTTTGGATGCACTTTCCTGCAACATTATGGCTATTTTTTTTCCCAGTTGTTGGTTAGATACCAATATTTCCAGTTCCATCTCAACTTTTTTGCCACCAATAACTTTGTCAATGATTCCATTATTGTCGGTATCCTTCCAGCCTGCTTCATTTAGTAACTTAATAGCATTTTCAGGGTCATATTTTATGGGAACAAGTGTTTTGTTGAATGTTTTTTTTATGGGATGAATGGGACCTACAGATCTCATAGCCATACCGTTTTCAAGATTTTTAATCACATTATCAACATCGATCAGGTGGGCCAGAGCACGCCTCACATTTATATCACTTAATTTAGGATCCTGATTGTTGACATTTATATAATAGTGCTTCATAAGAGAAGGATGATAAAAATTATATTTATTCTTTTGAGTTTCATCATTTGATAATTCAGTATAGCTTTCAGCCGTGATTTCGTTTATAATATCTATTGATCCGGCTTTAAGTTGGGTAATTGCGGTAAGTTCGTCAGGGATAATATGGAAAACAATCCTGGATGGTCCTTGCTGCAATGACGGAGTTTTTTTGTCTTTAGCCCAGTAGTCATTTTTTTTCTCCAGGACAATATTTTGATCCGCAGTCCAGGATACAAACCTGTACGGACCCGCACCACTCATTTTATTGCGTGATAAATCATTGCTATTGAAATAATCAGCAAATCTAACCAACTCACTATCTCCTTTAAGTTTTTCTTCATTTTTTTCGTTGATTTCTGTAAATCTGTATTTTGCCAGAACATTCAGACTGTCGTAGAAGTACCTTGGATATATTTCAATGTTTACTGTTGTCTCAAGTGCCAGCATGTAGTCTTTGGCAAAAATCACCCTGAATTTTTTTGGATCGGAAGGGTCTGTTAAAACGTCAGTAATATTTTGAGTTATTTCACGATATTTACCTGCATTTGTAAGTGGTAGATTGATTGCTTTGATGGTGAATAAATAATCTTCTGCAGTGATTGAACTGCCATTGTCCCATTTTGCATCATTCAATATTTCGACATCAAAGTATATTCCGCCTTTATAAATACCCGTATCTATGCTCATTTCTGTTGGAATAGATTTGATAAGCAATGGGGTCAGCTCAAGCGTTTCCGGGTGGAAGTCTGCTAAATTAAGATGAATATACTGATAAACTTCTCTAGCTGTAGGATTAGGAAATATAAGTGGATTTATTCTTTCGGGATCCTTCTTAAGTCGAATGTTGATAGTATTATCTTCTAGATTAATATCCCCTTTACAGGCAGAAAGCAAGCAAATTGCTGCAAAAAGTATAAATGATAGATATTTGGTCATAACAGGATATTTAGCAAATACAAAAATAGACAATAATATTATAAACACATAATATTAATCACTCTTAGCAATTTGTTAACCTCAAATTGAAACCAGACTGCCTTTTTTTTGTTTGATGATGCACTTACTAACTATATTATTATGACAAATTCAAATATGCAGACATTACTAATCGCGGGTGGTGATGGCCTTGTGGGACAACATTTGGTCAATATCATTGATAAATCAAAATATCATGTTATCATCCTTTCAAGAAAAAAGAAAATTTCTCATCAAGCTGGAGTAGAGTATGCAGTATGGGATACAGACAAGAGGACAATAGATGATATTCCCAAACCTGATCATATTGTAAATCTTGCCGGAGCAGGCATTGCAGATCGAAGATGGACCGATCAAAGAAAAACTGAGCTTATAGAAAGCAGAGTCAAGAGCGCAGAGACCATTAAAAATTATCTAAATTTGCATAATATACATCCCGAGACTTATGTTTCTGCATCAGCTGTCGGATATTATGGTGACCGAGGTCCAGAAATACTTACGGAAAATAGTGTTCCTGGCAATGAATTTTTGTCAGAATGTTGCGTTGCATGGGAAAAGGCTGCCTGGGATACCGGTGCTCTTTGTAGCAGAACGATTATTCTTAGAATAGGCTTAGTCATCAGTTCAGTGGGTGGGGCTTTACCCAAAATGTTGATGACTAAGAAGTTAGGTATTTTTAATTATTTTGGCAAAGGTGATCAATATTACCCTTGGATACACATTACAGACTTAAGCAGACTTTGTATAGAATCGATAGAAAATCAGGAATTAAATGGTGTTTATAATGCTGTAGCACCACAACAGCTGACCAACAAAGAGATGATGAAGGAAATCATGGAAGATGGCGAAATGAAAGGGTTGCTTTTACCCGCTCCTGTGTTCAGTCTCCGATGGATGCTTGGAGAGATGGCCAATGTGGTTTTAAATTCAGACAGGATATTGACAGACAGATTGCTTCATGTTGGATTTAACTTTGAGCATAAAAAAGCCGGAGAAGCTGTGGTACACGTCCTGCAAAAAAACATTTGATCTGGAATCTTGATTTCTAGTTTGTATTTATATTTTAATATTGGATATATTTAACCAGTTAGATACAAGATTTTTAAATTATTTAAAATAACATATATGTTTATTTTAATAAATTATTAACAAATTTTACAATAAATATACGTGGTGTTAAGTTTACAATGATGAATACTGATTATTTATTAACAAAAAAAAATAGGGTAGAAACTATTGAAAAATAAAAAGCATTTAATTTGTTTTTTGTTTTTAAAAGTTACCTTTGCATCCCTATTAGTTAGAACCGATAGCTGTAGTTTTTATGAAGATCCTTCAGTTGTGTAAAAAGTTTCCTTATCCATTAAAAGATGGAGAATCAATAGCAGTAACATACCTTAGTAATGCTTTACATAACTTAGGCTGTGAGATTTCTTTGCTAAGTATGAACACATCAAAGCACTACATGGAAATCAGTGATCTTCCTTCAGATTTTAATCATTATAAAGAAATTCATGTTACGGCACTTGATAACAGTATTAAGACCTTTGATGCTTTCAAAAATCTTTTTAGCAGCGATTCATACCATATAAGTAGATTTATTTGTCCTGATTTCAGAAATAAGCTAATTGAATTACTCAAAAAAAATAAATATGATGTAGTTCAGCTTGAAACTTTATATCTGGCTCCATACATAGACGTCATTAAACAATATTCAGACGCTCTGATTACTATGCGGGCGCACAATGTAGAGTTTGAGATATGGGAACGTATCACAACCAACACAAAATTTCTTCCAAAAAGGTGGTATCTTCAGTATCTTACCAAAAAATTAAAACGATTTGAGTTAGAGCATCTGAATAAATACGATTATCTGGTAGCTGTTTCTGAGAGAGACCTTCGAAAATTTAAAAACCTAGGATATAAAAATGGGGCCATGTCTTCTCCGATTGGTCTGGATATGAAAAACTACACCACCATATCATCATCAGCGGTATCTAACGATATATGTTTTATAGGCGCATTGGACTGGATCCCAAACATGGAGGGTCTGATGTGGTTTGTCGAAAACGTTTGGCCAGAATTAAATCATAAATTCCCCAAATTAAAATTTCACATCGCGGGCAGAAACACTCCTGAATCATTTAAATCACTACAGTTAAATAATGTGATCGTACATGGTGAAGTACCTGATGCCATCGAATTTATGGAAAAATACAGCATGATGATTGTGCCTTTATTTTCCGGTAGTGGCATGAGAGTTAAAATTTTGGAAGGAATGGCATTGGGAAAAGTTGTCATTACTACTACTTTGGGTAAAGAAGGTATTTATGCTGAAAATGATACCCATTTGCTTGTAGCGGATGATCCTTCTGCATTCGTTGCTCAGGTTTCGGATGTGCTATCGGGCATTAAAGATAAAAACTCAATAGGGAAAGCTGCCAGAGCTTTTGTAGAAGACTACTATGATCATGGCGTTAATGCTATAAAATTACTTGAAAAATATAAAAGCCTGAAAGACAATCCTGTCTATAAGAAGGACAATATACAAATGTAAGTCATCGCATTTTAACACATCTTTCTTTTCTAATTTTTAGATTTCTTACCATAGTTGGTGTATTTTCAAGAATAAACATGCATTACTGGATTTCATCTGTTTAAGTTTTTCTAAGTTGTCCCGATAGCTATAGGGACTGTTAACAGTTGTGAAGTTGATAAAATACTCGTGGGATGTCTTAGAGCCATCCGACGAGATTTAATCATTCAGGTTTGTATGCAGACCGCTTATGGGGATTTCATGTGAGCATCTTTTTTTGTTCTGGTTGTTGAATCATTCAGCGATATAAAACTACTTCACTTGCCTATTTACGCTCTATTATTTAGTTGAGCATTTAAAACATCCATTTTTGGTAGATCTCACCCTTTTAGCTGTTCTAAATGGCCAGTTTAACTCTGCTTGATTACCATGAGAGGTGAAAAGGTCATCAAACCTTATCAAAGTATTCTTCAAAGTTTGTATTTTTGAAATAAAATATATGCTTAAATCCTATCGGTTTTAGGTATCAGAGTAGGTCCATTTATCCCAAAGGATGGAAAATTTAAAAAAAAACAACTAAATCAAATTATAAATAATCGTTATGTGTATTGTTTTGTTATTGTACAATTTTATATCAATTCCAAGACCAGTATTAAAGATTAAAGATTCAATTTTATTTTATTTTAGATGCTTATAAATTAGTTTGGCATATTAATTGTCTTATACAAAGTGGATTATTATACACAAACGAATTTTATTTTTTTAACCTTTTAATTTTACGCACATGGCCACGAGAGCTGTAATAGCTGATAATCAGAAAATGTTTACAGAAGGAATACAAGCCATTTTGACTGATATGAGATTTCCTTCTATAAAGATAGTGGGTGTTGCTTACAGTCTTGAAGAACTCAATAAAATGTCTGTGATGCCGATTGATCTTTTGATTATCGAACTAGCTATCGCAGATACCAAAGGTGCAACTTTTATTTCTGAACTAAAAAAGGCGCAACCAGGTATTCGTATTATTGTATTGAGTAATTATGGTGAAGCTCATTTTGTAAGAGACGCTTTCATTCATGGGGCAGATGGATATGTGCTGAAGTCAAATCACTCCCTGGAACTGATCCAGTGTATAGATCAGGTACTTGAAGGAAAAACGTATTTGGCCGATGGACTCCGACTTACTCCCGAGTTTGACAAACAGGATAAAGTCAGTTCCGCGGACAGGAAAAAAATCTATGAAGATAGATATTTACTTAAACAAAAGCTGACGACCAGAGAAAAACAAATTTTATCGCTGATTGTGCAGTATAAAAATAACAAGACAATAGCACAGGAGCTATTCATAAGTGATCAGACCGTATCGGCACACCGGAAAAGAATAATGAAAAAATTCGGAGTGAACAATACCGTAAATCTTATCAAATTTACTATCGATCATCAATTGGTATAGTTTTTGTTTTAAACATAAATAATCCTTTTTTTTTGTGGGCATCCCCTTGCCACTTTTTGCAACAGTACTTTCCCTTACTTAGGTCTGAGATAGATTTGGAATCATTTTTTAGTTTATAATTAAATCAAATTATCTCATGAAATCGGAGAAATTTACACTTACAAAACATATTAGTTTTGGTAGGTTTATCAAAATGAGTATGCTGTCGGCTTTGCTGACGATCTGGTACTCCGGACTTCAGGCACAAGTTAGCAGTTGCCCTCTGGCATGCAACAACCTGGTCCAGGTATCCATGGATGAAGACTGTATAGTCGAAATTACGCCTGATATGATGCTGGAAGGGCAGGGATTACCAGGTAATTGTACCTATACTGTCGAGGTATTAGGTTCGAATGGTCAGCCATTGGCAACCCCTACTGGAATTAATCCTAATACTGGATTGGCTTATGTAGGCAATCAGTGGATCACTTGTACCAATGTTGGTCAGACACTTACTGTACGAGTGAGACTTGGAGCCAACTCTTGCTGGGGTACAGTTAAAATCGAAGACAAACTTGCGCCAGTGGTGACTTGTTTTCCGGATGTAACTGTTGGATGTTATGAAGATTTGAGTACTTATCTTACCAAGTCTACCACCAACAGAGTGATTTCTGCCACGGGGCTGCCTTCAGCTTCCAATACTGTTCATGCTATTTCTGTTACCATTCCTAATGATCATCAATACTCCGAAGTATTGAGATCAATGTCCGTATTGGTAAATGGAGGTACTACAGGGTTGACTGTAACTCTATCAAAAGTAGGACTTCCGGTTCCAAACCCAAGAAGTACAACCGCCAGTGGTTCTTCTTACAGTGCCACCTTTAATGACAATGTGCTAAGAAACGTTTACCAAGGCACATGGACTGTTAATGTCACTTCAGGTGCAGCCATTGCAATAAATTCTTTGTCTATAACATATAGTACATTGAATTTTATCAACCACCCTTTTTATGTGAACGAAAACTGTAATACAACAGCATGTCCTTCACCACCGATCTTTGAATTGATTTCTGATGTAATCGTAGATGGGTCTTGTGGTACAGGAGCACCTCGTGCAATCAGAACGATCAAGTACAGGTACAAAGATAAATATGGCAATCTGTCGCAAATATGCGAACATGATATTGTTTTCAGTCCTATTTCGATCTTTGACCTTGAATGCCCACTTAATTATGATGGCACTCCAGGAAATTTTAATCACTTATCATGTTTTGGTAC
>JBBRVQ010000111.1:0-10888 GCA_038246735.1 Chitinophagales bacterium | reverse complement strand
GATTCACTTGATTTAATTGATTCAGATGATTATAAAAATCAAGGCAATCACGATAATCATAAAGATCAAGGTTCAGATAATATGAAAGCACTGGACGAAGAAAGTGCTGATATTTTAAACTCAATTTTGGAAATGATATGAAACAAGGAAAAAATAGTCTGAACCATGATTCACTTGATTTAATTGATTCAGATGATTATAAAAATCAAGGCAATCACGATAATCATAAAAATCAAGGTTCAGACAATATGAAAGCACTGGACGAAGAAAGTGCTGATATTTTAAACTCAATTTTGGAAATGATATGAGTAAGTTGAATAGCATATCAATCTTACAAGTAGAAAACAGGATATTTACCATTCGTGATGTACAAGTTATGGTAGATTATCACCTTGCTGAGCTGTATGAAGTTGAAACAAAACGAATCAATGAGCAAGTAAAAAGGAATAATAAAAGATTTCCACGGAGTTTTATGTTTCAACTGACTTTAAAAGAGTGGGATTTGTTGCAGTCGCAAATTGCGACCGCAGAACAGCAACTTGATTTGCAGTCGCAAAATGCGACCACAAAACGAAGGACACTGCCATATGTATTTACCGAACAAGGTGTGGCAATGCTTTCTGCTGTGCTAAAAAGTGATACTGCTGTTGAAGTCAGTGTGCAAATAATGAATGCTTTTGTAAGTATGCGAAAGCTATTGTCAACAAACACATTGATAAGCCATCGCCTGAATAATATTGAACTAAGACAGGTTGAATCAGATCATAAATTTGAACAAATATTTAAAGCTTTAGAGCGTAAAGATGAGATTCCTACACAGGGAATTTTCTTTGAAGGGGAAGTATTTGATGCCTATGAATTGGCTTCCAAAATTATTCGTTCTGCAAAAAACAATATTGTATTGATAGACAATTATATAGACGAAAGCACACTCTTACATTTAAGTAAAAAAAACAAAGAAGTTCAGGTGTTGCTTTTGAGCAAAACCAATAGTAAAGAACTCCAACTCGATATACAAAAGGCTAATAAGCAATACGGCAACTTTACCCTAAAAAGTTTTGACAAAAGCCATGACCGCTTTTTGATAATAGACCAAATCGATTTGTATCACCTTGGAGCTTCGCTAAAAGACCTAGGCAAAAAGTGGTTTGCTTTTTCTAAAATGGATAAAAGCTCGGTAACTACTATTTTAAACTCAATATTGGAATTGATATGAAACAAGGAAAAAATAGTCTGAACCATGATTCACTTGATTTAATTGATTCAGATGATTTTAAAAATCAAAGCAATCACGATAATCACAAAAATCAAGGTTCAGATAATATGAAAGCACTGGATGAAGAAAGTGCTGATATTTTAAACTCAATTTTGGAATTGATATGAAAAAAGGAAAAAATAGTCTGAACCATGATTCAAATGATTTAATTGATTCAGCTGATTTTAAAAATCAAAGCAATCACGATAATCACAAAAATCAAGGTTCAGATAATATGAAAGCACTGGATGAAGAAAGTGCTGATATTTTAAACTCAATTTTGGAATTGATATGAAACAAGGAAAAAATAGTCTGAACCATGATTCACTTGATTTAATTGATTCAGATGATTATAAAAATCAAGGCAATCACGATAATCATAAAAATCAAGGTTCAGATAATATTCCTACGATACTAACCACATCTCAAAAACTATCTACAGGTGTGGATGCTAGGAATATCAGAAACATAGTCCTTATGCGTCCTGTTAATTCTATGATAGAGTTTAAGCAGATCGTAGGACGTGGTACTAGACTGTTTGATGGTAAAGAGTTTTTTACTATTTATGACTATGTGGATGCCTACCACCATTTTGCAGATCCTGAGTGGGATGGTGAACCAATAGAACCAGAACCAGTTATAGCCAATGATCCACCTGGACCATATGAAACACCACCACCAAAAGAACCTAAGGAAGATAATGGCGTCAATGATAGACCAAAAAAGATCAAAGTAAAGTTGAAGGATGGTAAAGAACGAGAGATACAACACATGATCTCAACATCTTTCTGGAGTGCTGATGGCAAACCCGTATCTGCGCAGGAGTTTATGGAAAATCTTTTTGGTAAGTTACCCGATCTATTCCATAGTGAAGAAGAATTGCGTATTTTATGGAGCCATCCGATGACTAGACGTACACTATTAGAGAAGCTGGATGAAGCAGGATTCTCCAAAGGTGATTTGCATACCCTACAAAAGCTGGTCAATCTAGAGAAGAGTGATTTGTTTGATGTACTAGAATATGTATTCAATGCAGACAACAAGACCATGACCAGAGAAGAGCGGGCATCTGCAGCACAATCTACGATCTTTGCCATCCTTGATGAAAAGCAAAGGGAGTTTATTGCTTTTGTATTATCTAAATACGTGGAATCTGGTGTAGAAGAACTGGACCAGGATAAGCTTCCCACACTACTCACTAATAAGTATCAATCACTCGAAGATGCCAAAGCTGTACTCGGTGAAGTAAAGAATATCAGTGCGTTATTTGTGGAGTTTCAGAAGCATTTGTATGAGGGAGTGGCGTAGGTCTTTTAAAAATAACAGTAATGAAAACCAAAAATTAATAATATTAGTCAAAAAAGTATGCCTAAGTCAATAATAGGGATTTTATCAATATTAATTGTAATTGCAACATATCTAGGCCTATTAGCAATGATGGGTGCTAAGGCTGGTGGAGAATGGGTAGGATATATTTTAAAATTAAATTAAAAATCATGATAAGAGATATAGATTTACAAGAACTTAACCAGAAACAATATAGTTCAGTATATAGTGTCCCCCCAAAAATAGACAATGACTTAGTTAAAAATTATTCATAATTTTACAAACTAAATAAATGCATTGCTCAGAAACCGAAACGGCATGATGGCTGCTGCTGTGATGGCACAGCGGAGCGCGTTCGATCCTATCAAATTAGCCAAGGACTTCCAACGGATTTTCACCTTATTTATGAAACGAACGATAGATGAAGCTTTTTGGAACAGCTCTTTGTTTACGTAGTAATTGTGTCCGATATATCAAAAACGGAACTTAATAAAGCAATTGATTCCATACCACCCAACATAAAAGATGACATCATGACCACATATAGCAGAATAAGAGAGGAAGAAAAACAAGTTGGCATCCAAATAGGCAAGTTAGAAGGCAAAATAGAAGTGGTACAATCTCTCCATGATGACTTTATCGCAGTAGAGCAAATAGCTAAATACACTAAACTATCTGTAGAAGAAGTGGTCAACATCCTAAGAGAGCACAAAAAGCCGCGTGAATAGATTTAGTCTACGCTTTTGTGATTTGGCTCATTAGTTAGGGTAATTGCTTATTTGGAAGTAACTGCGTTTTAAAGTTTGCATTAGTATTTGACTGTGTCTTCACGAGTTATCTACAAAAGTCCCCCAGATGGTCGCAACTTGCAACTGCGTTCCGATACATTTTGAATTCATATTTCATATCTAACCATCTACAAATCCAATAGGATATTCATATTGTAATATTTCGACATCAAGCACGACATTATGTCCCCCACTAGACCTAGGCTGACTATATATCTAAATGTTGTCAAATTTCAATTTCAATTTGAACTCGAACATTTATTATATATCCATCAAATCTATCTCACAAATACTTTCTAATCCGTTATAATTTCTTTGGTTGCCTTATACTTTATTTTTTGTTTCTTTTATCCAGTGTATAGTTTGCAAAGATATAAGAATTCTAGAAATGGGTACAACTTTTGTGTCAAGCCAACCGTAGTCCTACATATAATGATAGTCTACCCAAGATTGAAGTTCTATTATCCTGCTCAACTTTACGAGCATATCATCAAAAGTAAAAAATGTTATGCATGTTTTACCAAATATTTCACTAATTACATCTACCTGTATTTCAATACGATACACTTTAAAAGACCAATATTTTAAATAATATTATTTAAATGGTTTAAAATAATAATTACATAACTGAGTACAAAACTCTGCCAATCCACTTATATCATTGAAAAACATTTTATTCAAAAACTTTATTAAATTTTAAGCTTTATGAAAACGAATCTTGTTAAATTTCAATGGTTACTTATCTTTGTGATGGGACTATTTATGGCATCTTGTAGTGAAAACAGTGATACCACGGATGAAGCATCTGCAGATGCTTATGCAGAAGAAACGGTATTCAGAACCCAGGAATCTACCAATCTTGGCAGGTTTGGATGCTATGAACTTGTATTTCCAGTGACCATCAGTTTTTCTGACGGTGCCACAGTCGAAATAGATTCTTATGAAACCTTCAAGGCTGCTGTAAAAGAATGGAAAATCAACCATCCTAAAGTGCGTACCCGACCATCTATCGACTTTCCATATGATGTAATCAATGCGGAAGGTGAGTTGATCACAGTGGATGATCTTGCTGAACAAAGAGAACTCAAGATTGCCTGCGGAAAAGATTTTTTTGGCAATCACGGGCCAAAAGGACACAATGACAGACCAAAACTCTGCTTCAGACCCACATTCCCTTTTAGTGTTTCGTTACCGGACGGCACTATCATTACGATGACATCTAAAGAAGACAGAAAAACGTTGCATGATGCCGTAAAAGCTTATATGGCAGCTAATCCTGGTGAAAAAGTAAGACCAGAATTGGTATTCCCCATTACCGTACTCATGGAAGACGGAACGAGTGTGACTGTTAATTCAAAAGAAGAACTCAAAGCTCTAAAAGATTCCTGCAAATAAGTCTGATGAAATTTAAATATTTCAGAAATTAATAAAAAAGGTAGCATCTATTTAGATACGGTGTTACCTTTTTTCTTTTACAGTAATTTTTAGATTTTATCAGGTGGCTGTATTACATCAGGTCGGTTGGCGTCTACTTTGCCAAATTCATCCACATAAATACGAGCCAGGATAAAAAATATCGACAAGACCAGCGGACCAAAAATTACACCAATAAAACCAAACATATTGATACCCATAAATACGCCTAAGAGTGTAATCAATGGATGTACGTCAGCCAGCATTTTTTGTACCAGAAATCTGGCAATATTATCCACAGAACCTATCACAATAAGACCCCAAAGCGCTACACCAATGCCTTGCCAAGGACTTACCACAGCAAACTGGAAGATAGCCAACGGAAGATAAATGGCCAATGAACCTATGATAGGAATAACTGAACTAATTGCTGTAAGAATACCCATAAGTAGAAACTCTTCCACGCCAAAAATCCAGTAACCTATTAAACCAACGATGCCCTGTATAAAAGCAACAATCGGAATTCCTAAAGCATTGCTATATACAAGTCCCCTAATATCGGTAATGATTTTTTTAACATTGGCGGTTTTAAAAGGTACATTCTGGCGCAGCCATTTTTCTACTTGCCTGTTTTGTACTAGTAAAAAATATAACACCAGATACATCAGAAATATATTGCCAATAGCAGAAAATGTGCCGCCTACTGTTTTTTGGGCAAAAGGAATCACTTGATTGCTGATTTTCTGAACATTCTCCGTCTTTAGGATATCTATCTGGAAGTTGGTGTCCAGATACTCATGTACTTTATTAAAAACATCATTGATGATCTCTGGATTTTCGATGAAGGGAACAATTTTGTCTATGGCTACTGTAGTCATATAGACCAAAGGTATTACCATGATGATAAGGGAGAAAATCATAAGGCTGATAGCTGCCAGCCATGCCTTCCATCTCCATATGATGACCAGATACTTCATGGGGTACATGAGTATGACGTAAAGGGTGACAGCACCTAAAAATGCACCCATCATGAAGTATAGTTCATTCAGGATGATAAAACCGATAAATATCAACAAAGCCAGAAAAAAAATCTGGCGAATGGTGTTGGGATGAATTTGATGAACAGAAAATCCGGCTTTGATTCCCATACTTATTTTATTTGAGTACAAAATAAAGCAAAATATCGCATCTATAAAAGACATGCATCATTTATTCTGATCTCGCTCATTTTTACAGCAATTTTTCGTACCTTTGTGCTCTGAAATTAGAAACATGTCGCAAATTGTTGCCATTGTAGGCAGACCCAATGTAGGAAAATCAACTTTATTCAATCGATTGGTTGGCGAAAGAAAAGCCATTATAGATAACATAAGTGGAGTAACCAGAGACAGAATCTACGGCTTCTCTGATTGGAACGGTAAAAACTTTACTGTAGTGGATACCGGTGGTTTTGTCAAGGGATCAACTGATATTTTTGAAGCAGAGATACGTCGCCAGGTGCAAATAGCCATTGACGAAGCGGCAGTCATTGTGTTTATCACTGATGTCACTACTGGCATTACTGATCTGGATGAAGAAATAGCGCGTATGTTGCGAAAAAATCCAAAAAAAGTTATCCTTGCAGTAAATAAAGTGGACAATGCTCAACGACAAATGCTGGCCAATGAATTCTGGAGTCTTGGATTTGATGATACTGTTTTCATTTCCTCCATTTCAGGTGGAGGTACCGGTGAGTTGCTCGATCTGGTAGCTGAAGTATTGCCGGAAAATGTATCAGAGGAAGCTAATCTTTTGGATAATGCTATACCCAAAATTGCTATCGTAGGCCAACCCAATGTTGGAAAGTCTTCAATGACCAATGCCTTGATGGGCGAAGAAAGAAATATTGTCACTGACATCCCCGGTACGACCAGAGATGCCATTTACAGCATGTATAATAAATTTGATAAGAAATTTTATCTGATTGATACTGCCGGGATCAGGAAAAAAGCAAAAGTCCACGAAGACCTGGAGTTTTACTCCGTCATACGTGCAATAAAAGCCATCGAGGAAGCGGATGTTTGTCTTCTAATGCTTGATGCTACAGTAGGATTGGAGTCGCAAGACCTTAGTATATTGGGGTTGATACAAAAACGGAAAAAAGGGCTGGTCATTCTGGTAAATAAGTGGGATCTTATCGCAAAAGAGACCAATACAGCCAGAGATTTTGAAAAAAATCTGAAAGAAAAAATAGCCCCATTCAACGATGTACCCGTATTGTTTACTTCTGTGCTTGATAAGCAGCGAATATTCAGGACGGTAGAAACCGCTCTGGAAGTAAACGAAAACAGGATCCAGAAAATCAAAACATCTCAGCTCAATGACCTGATGCTTGACATCATAGAAAAATATCCTCCACCAGCCCATCGCGGCAAGTATATAAAAATAAAATACGTCACACAGCTACCATTGTTTTATCCGGCCTTTGCGTTTTATTGCAATTATCCTGACCATGTAAAACCAAGTTATCGTAATTTTCTGGAAAATCAATTGCGTAAGCATTTTAAACTTACGGGTGTTTCCATCAGCATTTATTTTAGGGAAAAGTAAGATCAAATATGGGTTGGATAAAAACAAATTTGCAAGGAGTTTGGGTATTTGAGCCAAAAATATGGTATGACCAACGGGGTTATTTTGTTGAAACTTTTAATAGTGCGACACTTCCTGATGAGATAAGTAATATTCGTTTTGTGCAGGACAATGAAGCCAAATCTACTCGAGGTGTACTGCGTGGCTTGCACTATCAACTACCCCCACATGCCCAATCAAAGCTGGTAAGATGTATCAGTGGTGAAGTATTGGATGTGATAGTGGATGTCAGACCCGAATCATCCACATTTGGCAAGCACCTCTCCGTAATCCTTAATGAAATCAATAAAAAACAGCTTTTTGTCCCCCAAGGACTTGCTCATGGATATGAAGTACTGTCTGATACTGCTATTTTTGCATACAAATGTGATCAATATTATGCGCCGGGAAAAGAAGGAGGAATAAGATATGATGATCCTGCACTTGGGATAAAATGGATTTTGCCTTCAGATCAAATCATTGTTTCTGAAAAAGATCTTCAATTGCCAAATTTTCAAGGCCACCTGCCTTTTAGGTAAACCATCCATGGAGACGCATAAACTTAAAAAAACAAAAATCGTCGTACTTGGAGCCAATGGACAGTTGGGACAGGAATTCAGGCACTTAGCATCTTCGTATGAATACTTCACTTTTGATTTCTACGACAGAAAAGATGGTGATATCACAGATAAAATCAGTGTAGCCCATCTGATTGATCAATCAAACCCTGATTTTCTCATTAACTGCGCAGCATACACTGCGGTGGATAAAGCAGAAAATGACCGTGATGCTTGTTATGCTGTCAATGCTGCCGCCTGTAAAGTTATTGCAGAAGTGCTAACTAACCGAGATGTAAAATTGGTCCACTTTTCTTCAGATTATGTGTATGATCATTTTAACGGCTTTCCGATCAAAGAAACAGATGAGACAAATCCTAAGGGTGTATATGCCCAATCCAAACTGGAAGGTGAAAAAATCATCCGGGCTTCAAAAATTCCAACACTCATAATACGCACATCATGGGTCATTTCTTCATTTGGGCATAATTTTATCAAAACTATGCTACAGCTTGGAAAAGAAAAAACGGAACTAAATGTCGTCAATGACCAGTATGGTGCGCCTACTTATGCTCGTCATTTGGCACAGGCAGTATTAGATATCATTTTAGTCACTATTACTGACGAAAAAAAAGTTAGTTATTTTAATGATACTTATAATTATACAAATGAAGGCATAATCACCTGGTATGATCTTGCTGACCGCATCATGAAAGAAGCCGGACTGCCGTGTCAAATACAAGCCATTCCAACCAGCTCCTACCCTACTCCTGCCCGAAGACCTTACTGGAGTGTACTGGCTAAACATAAAATCAAAGAAAGATATGCACTGGAAATACCTCACTGGTATGTTGCATTGAAAGAATGTATGGAAGAGATAAAAGTAGAGAAAAAGTTGTCTACATAATATGGGGTGTATCCTATTTTTGCAGCACAATTTTAAGCTAGGAAACAGAGAATACCATAACGGTTCCATTAATGTATTCTTGCTTACAGACCTTTTGTCACAAAAATAAAACACCCATAAAATAATTAATTGTATTTTGGTTTTTTTTTAGATTTTGGCAGGATTTGTAATAAAAAAAATGATCAGCACCAGAATAAAACACCACGATTTAGCAAATGCATCTGTTGTCCAAAGGAAGATTAATTAAAAATAAAAAATATGAAAACTGTTTTAAAAGTAATAATATTTGGAGTGATGATTTTAATATTGCTTGCTCTTCGAACCATGTGGTATGCTGGTATATTCAGACCGTTGTCAACATTCAGCACTGCTGAAAGTCAACAAATTTCCGGTATGCCCGGAGCAGAAGACATTACAATAGACCTGCGTACAGGGTTGGCATTGGTGTCTTCCTGTGACAGGAGAAAAGTAAGCAAAGGTGAGTCTGTGAAAGGGGCCATTTATCTTTTGGACTTCATGGCAACATCCCCCGTATTTGAAGACCTGACAGCAAATTTTGATCAGTCTGATTTCAGACCTCATGGTATATCCTTGTACACAGATCCTCAGGACAGTACCAAATGGCTTTTTGTAGTTAATCACAGGATTTCAGGCCATTCGATAGAAATTTTCCAATATACGGATACTTCATTGGTTCATTCTGAAACCATCAAAAGCACTTTAATGAAAAAACCCAATGATGTAGTGGGCGTTGGAAAAAGGTCATTTTATTTTACCAATGATCATAACAGTGATGGTGGTAGTTTTTCCAGTTTTGAAGACTATTTACTGATCGGTACAGGAAGTGTGGTATTTTACGATGGTAAGGAAATGAAGTTGATGGATGAAGGTATCCGATATGCCAACGGTATTAATGCAAGTAAAGACGGCAAAAAGTTATATGTAGCTGCCTGTACAGATGGAAGCATAAATGTTTATGATCGGGATCCATTCAAAAAAACAGGAAACATAATCTGCAAAACCGGTGTGGACAATCTGGAGTGGGATACCGAAAGTAATCTATGGGTAGGCGCACATCCGAAATTACTAAAATTTCAGAGACATTCTAAAGATTCACAAAAAAGAAGCCCATCTCAGGTTCTGAAAATCAATCTTCAAAACCCTGAAAAACCGGAGATTTCAGAAATCTATGTCAATGATGGAAATCCTCTTTCGGGTTCATCAGTGGCAGCAGTTTACAAAGACAGACTCCTTATTGGTGGTGTGTTTGATGATGGTGTAATGCAAATAATACAAAAGAAGTAATATCTCAATATCGAAGCAAAGGATATGTTTGATATCCTCGTCATATTGCTGCATCAAATCTTCAATATCAAAAAAGGTTTTACAAACTTACCCCATCTTTCTATCGTTAGTTTACCTGATTTTTGAGTTTGAATGATTTTATAGCTCTGTAATTCAAATCATAACTGACCCCAACTTCAAGCAATGAACCGGAAGCTTCACGCAGGTCAACAAAAAACTTCCTTATCGCAAAAAAAAACTGTATATTTTGCGTGAATACATATGGTGAATTATAATAATACAAGGGTTTCGGTCGGAAAACAGGCAAACGCCAAGCAAATATAAGTCCTGGACTCTAGCCATCAGTGCTATATCCGTCTTTCGTGTTGGCATCTGAATTAAATACCAGATTCATACGGCAATAATCCACTTCCATAGCAATACTCCATCTGGATCTATGATATCCCAATGTCGGCCCGATGATAATCATAGATGGATATTTCCCTTGGGGCAAAGTTGTAATAATAGGAAAAAATAATTTGCGTTTTGTTCCATACACATTCATGTTAAATCCAGCAAGTATGTTTTTAGTTTTATAGAAAAAATTAATCTCAGCATATTGAAAGAAAATCGATCTATCATCACCGTTTGATTGGCTTCTCGGTAATATTTCGGGAAGAAAATTTTTAAGAAATAAATAGTCTCAGTGGGTATGCCACCGTCTATTGCAGACTCAAATAAAATAAATGGT
>JBBRVQ010000110.1:0-10925 GCA_038246735.1 Chitinophagales bacterium | reverse complement strand
TTAATCCTTCTTAACTGGACTATTGGTTCTGGGCAGCAACAATACGAAATTATTACATTCGAGCCTAATGTCTTAATCCTTCTTAACTGGACTATTGGTTCTGGGCCTGATCCTTGCTTACAAGGGTCGCATATATACATGGTCTTAATCCTTCTTAACTGGACTATTGGTTCTGGGAGCGCTTTTTAATAACAAGTTGATATTCAGTCTTATAATGTTTGAAATTTTACCAAAAAAAACCTGTTGTTCATGCATAGTGCAAAGATACCTCATATTTTATGATTTTCAAAAAAATAATACATTTTTTGGTTTTGTCACTATTTCAAACTCCACGTTCTGCCCGATGACCGTGATGTTGTTAAATTTTTCTTCGGGTACAGGTAGTACAAATATGCTGTCTGCATTTTCATAGATTTCATTGATCTCCTTGAGTGTAGCACTGATATCTTTCATCACAGCAACGCTACTCTTTGCCAGATAGACTGATTTTTGTATGCGAAGGCAACCTTTTTTTATGAGATACTTGGCAATATGTGTTCTGATCCTATTGTTTTCAATGTCATACATGATTATATAGAGCATAGTATTTGATTTTACACGACTTTGACGAGCCATCCACTCCATGATATGGTGGATTTTCTGTTCAATATTCAATTCCGCAAGGGAGTTTTTATTGTTTTTCTCAATTACTTGAGCTTCTTCTATTATATTGAACGATGGATACATTTTTAAATTTATTTTATTAGATTCGGATAACAGAATTTTTATTTCATATTTTTTTTCTGCAGGTAATACAAAAATTCAAAATTCAAAATTTTATCAATACACCTTCTATAATATGCATAGCTACTTCATTCAGTTCTGGGTGTGTCCCTTTCCTAGGTGAAGTCACAACTTTATATCCTTGTCTGCCAGAATAAATATTCAGTTCTCCTAGATCTTTGCCTTTTATGATGCGGAGTTTTGCCCCATACTGTATACTTTCTACCTCTTTTACATTTATGTCATAACTTAATAGAGCTATCTCTATATCTGGAATCACTTCATTGATCTCAGGCATGATAGGTATGACACTTTTTATTTTTTTGGGCTTGGTATCCAGCAATTCCAGGATTTGTTTGTATGCGGATGCCGTAATATTGTCCTGGGCTAAGTCCTGGGTTGGGGCTGAAATGAGATGTTGTGTTTCATTTGCAATAGCCTGCCAGTCAAGACTGATGTAATCTGCATTGTACCACGCGTTTGGGTCAAAACATAAAAAGCTTATTCTGCTTACATCACAGTTTTTTTGGTCTATTTTATCTGCAAGGTGATAATCTGTAGCAAATTGATGGCTGAATGTTTTATAAACACGGGTGTAAGTCTCTGCATCAGTAAGTGGTTCTTCAAAAATAAAAATAAGTTTAAGCCCCATGTTACTGGGAGAAATATATCCGAGCACAATTCGTGGGTCTGATTTGCACTTGTCTATCAGGTCGCTGCTGATCACCTGATCACTATCTATGTCTACCACTAAGCCATGTGCACTTTTAAAATTCTTTATACTTCGGTGAGGCGGATCGAATGTTGAGCATGAAAAAAAAGGCAGACCTGTTTTCATCGCCCGGTATCTTTCTTTACTATATCTGAGGACTGAGCGCAGATTTTTTGTAAAGTCAATAAGATCTTTATTTCCATTGGCTATCATTTCGTACAGATGGTCTACGCCTGCAGGCTCCAAAGGGACCTTGTTATTTTTACAATTAATACCATACGAAAGTTGGATAAATAAAGGATCCATGCAATACTTTTTTAGGAATGATTTATGATGCAGGTTGATTTTGAATAATTCCGGCAAGGTGCTGAGCTGCTTTTTCCAAATGGCTCATTCTACTGAATCTTCTACCATTATAATCGATGACTTCTTCAAAAAAATCAGTAAAATGTTGAATCAATAGTCTTTTAGCGTCACCGTGAAGCCAGTAATTGCCTTTTTCGATTTCAAAATGGCTCTCTTCCAGTACTTCATTGAGACAAAGATGGAATACAGTCCAGTCTGCCCACGGCCTGAATGGCTCGATGACATCATAGGTGAGTACGGGTCTATTGTATTCGTCCCGATGAAAAAAACCAATATAGGGATCGAGTCCGGCTCTGATTAAGGCTGACTCTATATGTCCATAGAGAATGCCGTAGACATAATTGAGCATGGCATTGACCATATCCAGTGCAGGATGCCTGCTCCTGCCTGCAAATTGATATCTAAAAGGGAGATGTTTGTTCACACAACCAAAATACAACTTTGCTGCCTGACCTTCCAATGCCCTTATTCTCGGTGATGCTTCATCCAGTGCATCTCCTTTAGAAAGTTGCATTTTTTCGATAATATTCTGCATCTGTGCAGTGGTGTCTTTAATACTTTGCTCATGTGGTTCATTGACAGACATCAAGCAAAACAGCAATTCTATCTGGTTTCCTATTTTTTCTGAAAGCTGCCTGACGACCCATTCTGTAATTGATGCTCCCTTGGCGAAGTCCAGTTGATACTTTCTGATAGTAGATATAGATCCGAATCTGTTGTTCCACAATCTGCCGAGTGGTTTGCCATTGCGCTCCGTGATCATAAGGTCAATTCCATTTTCCAGACATGCATAAATTACATCAGTGCTGATCTGAATGCTTCGGGTCAGGTATAGTGTTTTTATTTTTGCAATAGGTACCTTATTGACTTTGTCCTCATGTTTAATAGAAAGAAGACCGTCCATAATTTTAAGGGAAGTACCATAGGTGTTGATGAATATCTGCATTTCTTTACCTTATTTTGGGTTTTAATAGTGTCGCCAAATCCGAAGTTATTACTTACAATGCAATATCTTTGCATCCCAAAGAAATAATAGTATGAATGTTACCATCAACGCCAATATCAGATATCAGGTCATAGATCGAAGGCTACGTGATCCAAATGCGATCAATCAATGGCAAGATCTGGCAGATGCATGTGGTATGGCAAATCAGGAATGGTTTGGAGAACATATTGTGCCGTCTAAACGTACCATCGCATATGATATACAGCGCATGAGGTCTGGAGCACTCGGGTATAGTGCACCCATACTTTATGACAAAAAACTGGGATATTACTATTCCAACAGAACTTTTAGCATATTCAATGTGCCATTAAACAATGCATTGCTCCAAGAGCTCCGGGAAGCAATAATTTTGCTCAAACAAATCACACAGAATGAAAAGTTGTTTTCATTACGTCAATCTATTACTATCCTTGAAGAAAAACTAAATTTAAACATCGATCATGAACAAAAACCGATTATCCATATCGAGCACAGTCTCAATGAACCCGGTCAAAAATGGCTGGATAACGTATATAACAGTATAAGAAAACAGATTGCATTGAATATTGATTATCACCCTTTTGACAATCCACCTTTAAGACACATCTTATCTCCTTACTTTATGAAGGAATACAACAATCGTTGGTACGTCATCGGCTATGAACACCAAATGTGCAAATGCATCAATTTGGCTTTAGATCGATGTAATGAGATTCACGCATCCCTGCAACCATATAATGTGGAACATTTCATGGATCACGACCAATATTACAAAAACGTTTATGGAGTGACTGTGGTAGATGGAAATACTCTGGAGACCACCACATTCAAAGCCATACCGCTGTTGAGCAAGTATCTGATTACGAAGCCTATACATCCTACCCAGAGTACAGGTTTATCTGACGACACCGGTACCATATTTAAGCTGGAAGTCGTCATCAATTATGAGATAAGACACAAACTGCTGTCCTATGGTGCGGATATCGAGATATTATCGCCTGACAGTCTCAGAAACCAAATAAAAATAATAGCTAACAAAATGCAGGATATGTATCTCGCATAAATTGTTCAACCTTTTGATATCAATATAGTTGACTCAATAATGGGGGTAAAAAACTAAATTGCCTAGATAATCTTTTTTGTAAGTGCCTACTTTGTTTCCATATTTGTCTTTGACTACTGTATTGCCCAGATAGTCTTTTTCATAGGTGTATTCTGTATTACCGTAGGCGTCTTTTTGTACTTTTTGCCCCAGATAGTTATTGCTCGTCTTATTCTGTATATTTCCATATTGGTCTTTTGACTCAGTTTCACCCAGATAGTTTTTCGATTCTTTGCTGATGACATTACCATATTGGTCCTTCCAGACAAAATTGCCGAGATAGTCTGTATGGCCGGTTGCAATGTTGTTTCCATACTGATCTTTGGCTACCGTATTGCCAAGATAGTCTTTGGAGTAGGTGATTTGAGCGTTTGTAGTTATACAAAACAGTAAAAACTAAGACTTTTAGCATTGATTTCATAAAGTATTTTTTATTGTTTAGTTAATATAATTATCTTAATGTAGTGGCCTGGATGCAAAATATTTGCATTAGAATATTAAAATTGCTCTTCTGTAAAATTTTCTTGCTAAAAATTAAAATAAGGCATACTTTACCACTTCATTTTTAAGGTACAATGATTTAAAATCCAAATCATAAGTCGTTATTTAATGTAAACACACATGTCAGATCATCATTTCATTAGTAGTCGATACGGAATCATAAGTGAAGTAAAATGTTTTACTTATGCCTTTTCAAATCAATTACTTAGAAACCCTGAGAAAAAACAAAAATTGATCTCTTATTTGAATCTTTCAAAATTAAATCTGGTCCGTTCTATTGGAAAAGATGTTTTTTCTACATACAACCCTATGGCAGAACCTAATGCTCAATACAAACTAATTAATACAAAAATTATTAATCCGCCATTCGAACACACTACTATTATATCAGAGTACTTGAACAGGAATTTTAAGAACCAATTTTCTGCATCATATAAGCAATATAGAAATGAAAACACTTTTATTATTGATGATATCAAAGCAGGTGATTTTAAATTATTGAAGTGTTTTTGTTACAATATCGAATTATTTGAAGATGGAAGATTTTTAGTTCATTTTTTGCCTACCTCCAGGGTGATTACGGATGTACCATTGACCATAGAATTATTCAGAAAATACAAATCACTGGTATCTCCTATTAAATCAGGCTTATTTTTAAATCTTGTGGACAGTGAATCATCCAAAAGCCGAAAGATTTTTTTTGGCCAGGATAATGATGAGTCCATTTTTAGAAATACTATTCAAAGTTGGAAAACCGTTTTTGCCACAGTTGACTTTGAGTTATTGGCAGCCGTATCACCCAAATCATTTCAAAATATTCTGCTAGAATCCAAAACAAATATATCTTCCGGAATTAAAGCGCTATTAGCTCCGGCAGCATTACCAAAATCCGGAGAAGGTATTAAATTGTACGACAAGGCGTTTTTACCCATTAAAGTAAATCAAAGCAACAGCTCAAATAATCTTATGATTGGAGACAATAAAAAGGCTTCTAAGCTGAGTGCTACTTATTACAGTGGTATTTACTCAGCAGTGAGTAATAAAAATATTTTACCTGTGATTTTTGGAGTTAAAACCAATGAGCTGGCATACTTTAAAAATCTTATTTCCAATCACTTCAATAAAAATGGAACTATATCATGGCATGACGCAGTATATTTTCCTGTAGATTCCGTTGATGCAGATATTGAACAGAAAATATTGTCAGAAATCAAGGACAAAAAAAATACTTTTCTGACCATTTTTTGTTCAGGTAAAATTGACGAAAACATATTGAGCAAGCTTCGCGATGCAAAATGGAAGTATCAAATATACCAGGGAAATACAGATCAATATAAACTTTCAAATTTTGTAATAAAATGCCTTTCTAAGATGGGAGGTTTACCAGCATTAATACACAACAGTCATGCATCTTTGGGGACTTATTTTGTTGGTATTGATTTGGGTCATATGCATTTGGATAATAAACCCCGATTGACCAATTTGGCATTGGTTTTTTTTGATTATCAGGGTAAGTATATTTATCAATATGTCTCCAAAGGTCTGGAAATAAATGAGGTAATACAAGAAGACACACTTTTGTATGGTTTGAAAAAATTTAATAATTATCTCACCAAAATGTCTTTGAAAAAAGTCCAAAAGCTAATATTTCACAGAGATGGGAAGTTGCATGCCACAGAGATTGAAACAATCATTAGCAGTTGTAGACATTTATTCGGCATCGATGATATAGACATTGTAGAGATCATCAAAAGTGGTCATCCTGTGATGGCTGTGAGCAAACAAAACGTATATCACAATCAAGCTTCCGGAGCTTGTTGGCTGCTAAAAGAGAAAAAATATGCTATACTCATCACCTCCGATCAGGCCAATGAAAAATCAGAAATCCTAAACCCGATCGTGATAAAGCATAGGCATGGACAGGCAGATTTTCACCATATAGTTGACCAAGTATATTGGTTTACAAAATTGTATAGCACAAACATATACTACTCCACGAGACTACCCATCACCACCGCTACTGCAAATAATATAGTCGGCACAGGGAGCAAAAAACATCAGGCAAGGTATAAGGGATGATGAGATTGGCATAAGGAAGTAGTGCTACTAAATGAAATCAAATCTACTAAGATCTGGAGTATCGTCGTCCATAAAATATGGTCTAAACTTGCAAAACTGAAAAGTCACTCGTTTAGTTTCTCCTTCTACTTCCACAAGTCTTTCTGTCGTACTCGCTATGCAAGGTATTCCCACTTCTCTGAGTCGATCTACCATCAGGAAGGTAAAGACGAGCTCTCCCATAATATGTACAGTCACGTCATCATAGGCACAAATCATGTCGAGATACTGCTCCGTGAGTTCGTCGACCTCGGATGTGGTGAACCATGGATCTATATTGGGAAAAGGAATATCCGTGACATTTTGGTAAAGCTCGATGGCAGCGGATTTTTGGTCTTCGGGCCATTTGTTGTACGGGTGATTGGATAGGTTGATGAGCATGGGAGAGTTATAATTTAGAATTGAGAATTGAGAATTAGAAATTGGCTTTTATTGATTTAGAAATGTAAATGATAGAGACATCAAAATATAATTTTTTCAAAATCTTTAATAAACTTATCTAGACTAATAATTGACTGCTTAGCACCAATATTTTTATTTCCTGTGAGGTGTGTTACAGATGTCCTTATTTTATTAGCAGGACTAAAAATTTCTTTGACACTTGTGTATTTTAAATTATTAATTATATATTTTTTTGCCATATTGCGATTATCTTCTCCTAAATATTCTATGCATTCTTTTTCGCAAACAAAAGTCACTATAGCTTCAACCAAACATAAATAAGACAAGGCAAAATTCGAATTTTTATAATGCCATTTAGAAAGTAAAAATTGGTATTCAGAAAGTTTTTTAGCTTGTCGAAAATAAATAATAAACTGTTTGAAAATTTGAGGAATAATAAGAGCACTTGGACCAGACATTTTTTCAAACTCTTTACTTAAGGATTTAATTACGGCTAATTTTGAATCAACCTCATGGATGAAATTCATACTTAACATATCAGTGAAATCATTAAGTTTGTCAGCTATTGTTTTATTATCTGTTCTAAGCAATGATTCTAACAAATCTGATGCTCCATATTTTGTAAAAGCATAACTGCCTTTAATCCATTTTTGCAGTTCAGAAATATAATTAAGTTCTACAATAGGTGCTTTATTACCAAACTCCGCACTTGCTTCAAGCATCCCATAATATATCCCATTTACTTGCAAATCCTTATTGGATACAGTGTTAATAAAGTCTATCGCAGTAGTAGCGAATAAAGGTAATGAACGAAATGAATGTGTAATATCTAGATATATTTGATCCCCATGTTTCAAAACATTTAGGGCCTTTGTAAAGATCTCAAAATTAGTTTGAATTTCATTTTCAGATATTCCATAATGTATCAAGTTTAAATTCCAATTGCCACCTAGTTTATTTTCGAGATGAGTAATATACTCATTTGATAACAAATCTGAATACTTAGCATTTTCACATGAAGAAAACAATGCATATGTAAAGTCTTGATCTATATTAATCTCATCTGTATAGTGTAAGTATACTGCTTCCCACATTGATTTTAAAGTACCAAACATAAGTACATAATCAATATTTAAATAATCAATTAAAGCTGCACTGATGAATGGTGTTTCGCTTTCAAAATCATCTTTGAAGTAAATTGCTTTACGATAATTACGGCTATCTTCATTTCTAATTCCCCCAGTGCCCAAAAATGTGATTAATACTTTTCTGGCCATGATGTCTTATATTGGGTTGTTTTTAAACAGATTCTGTTCTAATACAATAAATAGTCGCTCTTCAAAACTAAAGAATGCTGCATCATTGTCAGACCCTTGCATACAGACATGTGTGATATTATTGTCCATACATTTTTCTTCCACCCGTTTATTAATAGGTTGATCAGTGATGAGTATGGCTTTAGCAGCTAGTCCACCATAATTTTTTACTACATTCCTAAATTTATCTATGTCTTTGATATCAAAGACTTGAGTTTTGCATTCCACAAAAATCAGTTTTCCATTCGTATTGATGATAATGTCTATCTCGTTTTTTTCTAATCCTGATCGGTAAGCAACTTTGGATTGAAGATATAGATCTTTACAATATCTCCATCGACTAAGGATATCAGCTACTTCGATTTCAAACCATTGGGTATCATTAATAAACTTTCGAGGATGATCTAAATTAAATACATGCCTTAGTTCTTTCCCGTTTCTTTTTATACTAATGATCAGTTGACCACTATTTGGGTCAAGACTATATGATGATCCTGCGAGCGTCTTAAGGCCTTTTAACTTCTCATCTACTCTTATGCCTGCTAATAATTTATACCACTCTCCCCTAGAATACTTCATTAACTTTCTGACAGCTTTTACTTCTCCAATTAATTTATGGTCAATAATACTATAATCTTTGTATTCCACAAGTTTATTGCCTGACAAACTGAAGATATCTGAAATAGATAGATGAACTTGAGCTGTATGAGACTTCCTACTGCGTATATTAAGAATGGTCTGATTTTGGTCTAAATAAAAGATAGTAGCCTCTTGCCTATCAATAAAACTCTCCATCAAGGCTATTGACATTATCTTCGTACCTCCCGTGATGTTGGCTACATATTCAGCGCTATTATCTATCAGTGATTGAATCTTGTTATATATCTCATTAAAGTTGAAAGCATCATTGATACCCACTAATCTATTTACCGTTTGGATATGTGCTTGCAAAATCTTTGCCTGCGGCAAAGTATCAGCTGTATGCAATAATATAACTTCATCCGCTGGATATTGCATGATGCCTTGATATATCGGGATGACTTGTCCTCCCACTAGGGTGATATGAATTTTTCGGCTCATGATTTTTTATTTTCTAATCCATTTAATAGGAAGATGATCTATATTTCCTTCGATTCTTGAATGTCTAAATGCTCTTCGCATAAATGCTTCCATTACTTTCATTCCTTTGCGTTCATCATTATCTATGGTACGTGGATCAGTAGTTAAATAAAGTTTTACTTCATAATATTTAAAAAACTTCCCTTCTTTTTGGTGGTAATTTATTTTCTGTGGCAATTCATCCCAATTCATATCAAAATCTAAATTGCCCATGATTTGTTGGCCAAGTGATTGAGCCCACTGCCTTACATCAGACTCTCCAGCCAGGTAGGCATTTTCTATTTTTGCTATGAGAAGTTCGCTTTCTCCTCCTGTATAAATGTACTCTACGGTCAACATTTTTTCTAGTGAATCCTCCCAATTTTTGCTCGCCTGAAACCAAAAAATGGCTAGCGTGGTGATAAAAGTCATAATACCAGCTACAGGATCTATCCAGTTCCAAAAGCCTTCTGCCATTGATGTCCAATCTATATTACTAAGCCTATTTAAATAAATAAACGACAAAAATATTAATAGCCCTAGCATTCCATAAGACCAAGGGCTAGAATGCTTAAGTATGGCGAGAATCCTTTGTTTCATAAAATTAAATTAAATGGTGGAGAAGTCGATAGTTGAAATACCTATACTTTTAGCTTTATGCAATAGCCTCCGGTCAAGAGAAACAAATGGCTGATCAAGTTTTAAGGCAAGAGCTAAAAATAGGCAGTCGTATATAGGATGATTGAGAGCAAAGGAAATATCTTTTGCTTCTTTCAATATGTCATTATGGTGGTAAAATACTTTTATCAGACCAATGGCATCGACATAAATTTTATCAATAGTGTCAATTGGTACACGATTCAAATAATGTGCTTTTCTTAAAACGTTTATAAACTCAATTTTTAAAATATCAGGCGCCTCCATATCTAAACCTACTACGTCTAAAGTATGAACAGTATCTTCACCAAAGTAAAATTGAAAAAGTACATTGGTGTCTATTATCATCTGTCTCTATCTTCACGTATCATCTCGACTATTTCTTCATTACTGATCTTCACTTTTATCTCTTTCCTAAGATCCTTGATTCTTTCGAGTGCGTCCAGCTTTCTTAACTGATCACTAGCTTCCGCCTGTTTTTCTGTGAGATACTCATCCAAGATATGTATCACTTCCTGAGTCATAGACCTTCGGCTTTCTTCTGCCGAGGTTTTGAGCCCCTCATAAAGCCCTTGCGGTAAATCTCTTATTTGTATTGTAGGCATTGTGCATGTATTTTGCATGAATAATATAGAAGTAACGCCTAAATCTGTTATATAGTTCCAGTTTGGTGTATTTATGTGTCACTATTGACTGGACTATATCGGAATATTTTTATTATCATTTTGCTAACCTAAATATGGCCAAGATCTGCAAGTAATATCTCATGGTTTTGCATCCAACTCATTTAACTGATCTAAATAATCTCCTAACCCTTGGTCTGCTATCTCTCGCATCTCTTCATCATTGGTCACTTGCTTAAAAGAGTCGATGTATTGTTGGCGTCCTAACTCAAAGAAGTACTTG
>JBBRVQ010000109.1:0-11232 GCA_038246735.1 Chitinophagales bacterium | reverse complement strand
TAGCTCCGCGTTGCTTGATGTATTTTTCTTTTATTGCAGCATCATGTATGTTCTTAAAATTTTCAAAATATACACATTTCCAATCTTTGGATTGACCTGTAAAGCCTGAATGATTTTTGAGATGATTTGCCAATCGTTCAGATATTGTTTGACTTGTCATTCCTGTATAGTACTTGTCCAATTGTGCTGAAAATAATATGTATACTTTATAATCCCCTTCTTCCATTTGTTAAACAATTTGATCCATAAAAAAAAGAGCTAGGATTTTCATCTTAACTCTTTTATTGTCGGGGCGGCAGGATTCGAACCTGCGACCCCCTGGTCCCAAACCAGGTACGCTAACCGGACTGCGCTACGCCCCGCTCATATTATAAAATCTTACCAGAACAGCGGTGGAGGGGGGATTCGAACCCCCGGTACCGTTTCCAGTACGACAGTTTAGCAAACTGTTGGTTTAAGCCACTCACCCACCCCACCATGGAGATTTTTTTTACTTAATCAAACAATGAAAATATTCAAAAATTCCAACTTTAAAATGCCTTTCTTCAAAAGCGACGCAAAGATATGATTATCAAATTTATAAACAAATAATAATTAAAAAATATTTTTAAAATTATCTAATGCTCTGTATATCAATTTAATAAAAAAGTGGGACATACTGGGCTCGAACCAGTGACCCCTACCTTGTCGAGGTAGTGCTCTAAACCAACTGAGCTAATATCCCTTATTTTTATAAAGATTGTAATTCTGCCATTAACTGTGCTGGATCCTTGTATCCTGGAGAAACTGTGATTGGTTCCAACTTTTCGTTTAAATAAACGAGACTTGGATAACTCATTCTGTTTTGTAACAATTCAAGACCTAACGTATTGATTCCATTTCTGCCCATGGGTTCCCAGGTATACGTCTTTCCTCTATATGTGACAGGCTCCTTTTGCTCTGCATTAAATTTTACGACATGAAAATTCTCATTCAGATATTTTATAAGTGCAGGATCTGTAAATGTCTTTTTATCCATTACCTTGCACCAGCCGCACCAGTCTGTATACACGTCTACCAAAAATTTCTTCTTATTGGATTGTGATCCCAATTCGCTTGCCTGCTCTATTGTAAGCCAAGCGAGTTCACCATCTTTTGTATTACTTTTGCCTCCATTTTTACAACCTGCAAAAGATAAAACCAAAATTGCAACTATTACAATATTTCTCATTATATCAAAAAACGTTTAAGGGTGCAAATATATAACTTTTTTAATAACTACTTAAATATTCACTAAAGTTGTCTTTACTTTTTTTACCAATGCATTGACTTTATCTTTAAAAAGCAAATCTGTATCCATCATGTCCTGAACTGCCTTAAGTGAATGTATCACAGTGCTGTGATCTCTACCTCCAAAGCAATCTCCAATCATTTTGAGTGAACTGTTGGTATAGTTTTTTGCCAGATACATTGACAATTGACGTGCCATTACTATATCGCGCATTCTGGTTTTAGAGTGAAGTTTCTCCACTGGTACGTCAAAATGTTTTGCCACCAATATTTTAATGTTGTCCACAGAAACCTCTCTGTCAACATGTGATACAAACTGTTTCACTACATCCTTAACCAATTTCATATCAATGGTTCTTCTGTTTAAAGATGACTGAGCTACCAGGGAAATCACTACTCCCTCGAGTTCCCTGATATTATTTTTTATGTGATTGCAAATATATTCTTTCACATCATCTGTCAAAGTAAAATTTTCTTTTGCAAGTTTTTTATCCAGAATTTTAATCCTTGTTTCAAAATCCGGTATCTTAAGGTCAGCCACAAGCCCCCACTTAAATCTTGAAATTAATCTCGCTTCCACTTCCAACAAGTCTTTTGGTGCTCTGTCAGAAGTTAAGATAATCTGTTTACCGGATTGATGGAGTTGGTTGAATATATTGAAAAATATTTCCTGTGTTTTGGGCCTGTTTGCCAGAAACTGAATATCATCTATGATCAGAACGTCAATCATTTGATAAAAATTCATGAAATCATTTACACTATTTGACTTGATTGCTTGAATAACCTGATTTGTAAATTTTTCTGTGGTAACATACAATACTTGTTTTTCAGCAAACCTGCGAAGGATTTCATTGCCAATGGCTTGTGCCAAATGTGTCTTACCCAAGCCTACATCACCATAAATTACCAGAGGATTAAATGCTGTCCCTCCAGGTTTTTTTGCTATAGCCAAACCAGCAGATCCAGGAAATCTATTACATTCACCTTCAACAAAATTGTCAAATGTATAGGCCGGATTAAGCTGAGCATCTATTTTTATCTTTCTTATTCCGGGAATAACAAAAGGATTCAAGATTTTTTGCTCTTCTGCTTCATGTTTAGCAGATTTCTTTGATACATCTGAAGTTGTACCTATCAATCGATGATTTTCGACCATAATCTGATACTCCAGACTACCGTTAAAACCAAGTTCTTTCTTCACAGCTTTTTTCAGCACATCCACATAGTGTTCTTCAAGCCATTCATAAAAAAACTTATTAGGCACTTGAATAGTAAGCACCTCATCAGTTAGTTTTACTGGTTTAATTGGTTCAAACCATGTTTTAAAAGGTTGTGCATCTATACTTTTCCTTATTATATTGAGACAGTTATTCCAGACAAGTATATGATCCTTTATCATTCTAAGTATTAAATATGTATATTAAAAAAGTTCAGCCCAGCTAATCGGTATATTGGTATTTTGATCAGCACTTCAAATCCCTCTTCACTTTAGGATCTATATTTTGGGAACGGTGCAAAAGTGATACTTTTTTTGATAATAAAAAAGTTAATAGGATTTATTTTTATTTTTTTTATCAAATCATAAAATTCAGAGTATCAATAATATAGATACATTTTTTTAACCTATAATACTCACTGTAAATCAGATAATTAAATCTAATGCTTATTACTAATTGATAACTATTTGACAAAATTGCAAATTACATTCAACTGCCTACCAGTAGATTCTTGCAGGTGATGCAGGTACCCTTTTTATTTCGTTCAAAGAATACATCAAGTCGTCCAAGAATGATACCAGCCCACCCTACCTGATTGATCAAAACAGGTTTCCCCGCTTTATTATTCAACCGCTCCGGCTCCTTCATAAAAGTATGGGTATGCCCTCCGATGATCAAATCTATATTAGAACTACTTTGGGCCAGCGCTCTATCTGATACTTTATTTTCATCATATTTGTACCCTAAATGCGAAAGGCATATCACAAAATCACATTTTTCTTCTTCCTTCAGGTAAGTTGCCCATTTATTAGCTGCAATTAAAGGGTCTTCATACACTGTTGATTTGTACAATGATGCAGGAACTAACCCTTTTAGTTCTATTCCCAGTCCGAAAACTCCGATTTTTACACCTCCTTTCTTAAAGATTTTAAATGGTTTCGTTTTACCATTCAACACGGTGTCATTAAAATTGTAGTTGGATATCAACAATGGAAAATTTGCATTAGCAAGTTGTCTTTCCAAACCATCGATACCCCCGTCAAAATCATGATTTCCAATGGTAGCAGCATCATACCCTAATTCCGACATCATTTTCATCTCCACTTCACCACCAAAAAAATTAAAATAGGGCGTCCCTTGAAAGATATCACCGGCATCAAGCAATAAAACATTGTTTTGTTCTTCTCTGATCCGACTGATTAATGTAGAACGCTTGGCTACGCCACCGAGACCTTCATTACGGCTACCATCCATTGGAAATGGTTCTATACGACTATGTACATCATTGGTGTGAAGTATGGTTAGCCTAGTTATTTCCGGTTCAGATGCTCCTGCCAACATTGGATATGCTCCTGTGGTCAATAATAAACCGGAATAAGTAGTGTTTTTTATAAAACTTCGTCTGTCCATATCTATTCCTTTATTCTTTGGTCAGTAATTGATTGGATGGTTTTTCCAGCAGCAGTCATTGATTTGATATTATTTATAAGCATGTCCCTGATTAGTGCTCCTGTATTATTGGTTTTGGCATCCTTTAAAAAATCCATATTATCACCACCGTTGGCGATATAATCCGGGATAGCAGCGTTATACACAGCATTGGTGTCTATCGGAATGCCATTGATGCTTATATTTTTTGCTTTGCCGTATGCTATTTCAAAATTTACGGTCCTGCTCACAGGCCAGCCACCGGATTCAGCCATTCTGTCAAAAAAATGTTTGACCGTACTTCCTTTTAATTCAAGAATATACATGACATTATCAAAAGGCATCAATTCATAAATTTTGCCAACAGTTACATCTCCTTTGGCAAGGACAGGTACCCTGATGCCTCCATAATTCTGTACTGCAAAGTCCAGACGATCGGAGACCAATTTCTGAGATTCATCTAGGAGTACGTCTGCAAACCAATTGGTCAAATTAGATGATGGCTTACCCTTTGTCAATTCTTCGTCACAATAGCCTATAATATCATTCATAGTTTTATCCAGTTGGAGTTTGTATGGTTCAATCATGGCTGCAACCTTTACATCAACAGGGTATGATGCCTTCTCTATTCTATAAGAGCGATTCTGGATGTCTGCCAGATGATATTGTTTCCCACAGGAGATACTCAAACTGACAAGTAAAATTAAAATAAACTTATTATACATTATACTCTATTAAATTACATTAACAATTCGGCTTCATTCTTAATTGCTTTTCTTGCGTAAGAAATGGGGTCTGCTTTGGTCTCTGATAAATTTTTATATATGTTGGTAATGAAGTCTGCGGGAGTATTGCCATCCGTTCGTGATATGACGTCCTGCATATGGTCTTTCGCCAGTCTCAATATTTTCCAAAGATTTTCACTTACGTATACCTGCTGCGTAATATTATGCTCATATTCCTGTTGGATAGCAATCAACATTGCATTTTTGAGTTCTTTGACACCCATGTCTGTATTTGATAATCTGTAGGCAAGATTATCCACCGAAATCCTTTCACACAACATAATCAGACGCTCATACGCCTGCAGCTTGAGCGGAATAATTTCTTTATTCATATTTTGTCGCTGCTTTAATGCTTCCATTTGATACTGCTGCAGTAGAAAATTTTTAAATAAATAATATACAGTGGCAAAAACAATTAGAGCCGGTATAGAGTATTTTAGAATCTCAATTAAACTTTCTATCATGTATATTTTACTATTACAATTATAAATTGGGTTAAAAGTATTTTATATCTTCAACATTTGGCGAACCAAAACAATATAGTTCGGTGAAAATAAATAAAAAAAAGTGTCTCTGATTACATGTAAAATAATTATTTTATCTACTTTTATTCAAACATAGATCTTCATATATACCCTAAACCAGAATTACTGAACTATTTTATGTGCAATTATGTTTAAAGTTTCAAATATTAAAATATTATCAGAGATTTTGTAAAAAACCTGATTATTTTTGTGAAAATTTATTAAATTTCCCATCATGTCTACAGATACTTTAACTCAATCAAAACCCATTTCTTTGACCCAAGGTGCAATTAATCAGTTGAGAAGAATACATACTGAGCAAAATCTCACAGAAGAACATGGACTTCGAATAGGTGTAAAAGGTGGTGGTTGTTCGGGGTTTAGTTATGTACTTGGCTTTGACGTAAAAAAGGAAAAGGATGAAGTGTATCAATTGGATGGGTTTAAAATATATATGGAAAAGGCACATGCTATCTATCTGCTTGGAATGGAAATCGATTGGATAGATGGGTTAAATAACCGAGGCTTTACTTTCAGTAATCCCAATGCCAAAGAAACGTGTGGTTGTGGTACTTCTTTCTCGGCATAATACCCATACCAACTCTGAATGAATCAAAACCTTGACCCGACACAAGCTCACTTCAAACCGGAAGACAAACAGGTAGAAAAAGCGCTTCGCCCCAAAGATTTAATTGATTTTAATGGTCAATCCAAGATTGTTGAAAATCTGAGTATATTTATTCAGGCAGCAAAAATGCGGAATGAAGCCCTCGATCATGTACTCCTTCATGGACCTCCGGGATTAGGTAAAACCACGTTATCCTATATCATTGCCAATGAACTGGCCACCAGTATGAAGATCACCTCTGGCCCAGTGCTGGAAAAACCAGGTGATCTGGCTGGCCTGCTTACTGGTCTGGAAGAAGGTGACGTTTTGTTTATAGATGAAATTCACCGGCTCAATAATGTGGTAGAAGAATATTTGTACTCTGCCATGGAAGATTACAGGATAGATATTATGATCGATTCCGGACCTAATGCCAGAAGCATACAGATCAATCTGAATCCATTTACTTTGGTAGGCGCTACCACGAGAATGGGCTTACTTACTGCACCTATGAGAGCACGGTTCGGTATTTCGTTTTTACTGGATTATTATGATGTAGCCACGCTTAGAAAGATATTATTCCGTAGTGCAGAAATCCTGGGTGTATCGATTGATGATGAAGGAGCCACTGAAATAGCTCGCAGAAGCCGTGGTACACCAAGGATAGCAAACGCTTTACTTAGACGGATTCGCGATTTTGCTCAGATCAAAGGTAATGGAAATATTGACATAGAAATTGCAAGATTTGGCTTAGGTGCACTGAACGTAGATGAAAGTGGTTTGGACGAAATGGACAATAGAATATTAAATACTATTATTGAGAAATTTAAAGGTGGTCCTGTGGGAATAAGTACTATTGCAACAGCAGTAGGTGAAGAAGCTGGTACCATAGAAGAAGTACATGAACCTTTCCTAATCATGGAAGGATATATACAACGTACTCCACGAGGAAGAGAAGCTACTGCCAAAGCATATAAACATGTAGGCAAGGTGCCTCCAGGCGTGGTGGGAACACTTTTTTGAGTAAAGTTCAGCTGTTCACTTTATAGATAATATTTACAGGCGCCTTAACTTTGGGTTTATATTTGTAATATCATTCTCCTTCATTGTTATATCTGAATGTCAAACACAAAGTCTTATCAATACGTCTTTTGATACGGTAAGCATAATGACCTATAAATTAAAAGGTAAAACAGCATCAGGAAAAAGAATCCATAAAATCCAAGAACCATTTCTTGCTGCATCTCGCGATCTTTTATCAAAATATCCTTTAAAATCATCCATCGAGCTCTACGATTGCAGATGGGCAGGCAAATACAAAGTGCTGGATATCATGGGAAAAAATCATGTGTCAACTGTTGACATTTTCTACAAGGGAGAAAAGAAAAGTATTGTCAAATGTCTTTGCAAGCCATCTTTAAAAGTTTAGCTTAAAATCCAATTATTCACAATATTTGAGGAAATAAAGCAACCAATAGCAAAATGCCCAATTGTATAATGATAAAAGGAACAATACCTTTATATATATCGGAAGTTTTGACTTCTGGTGGTGCTACCCCTTTTAGATAAAATAATGCAAACCCAAAAGGAGGCGTCAGAAAAGATGTCTGCAGATTTAATGCCAATAAAATACCTATCCAAAGTGGATCAACATGGAATTTTGCAAAAATAGGTGCCACTATTGGAACTATAATAAAAATTATTTCAATAAAGTCTATAAAAAACCCTGCTATAAAAACAATCACCATAACCAGCAATAAAAACTGATTTGCTGTAAGATTACTGCCTTCAATCATGCTGATCAGCATTCTATCGCCACCCAACCCCCTGAAAACCAAGGAAAAAGTAGTGGCCCCAATGAGTATCATAAATACCATAGATGTCAGATGGGTACTCTCCACCGAAACAGCTTTAAGCAACTTCCATGAAAGCTTTTTTTGAAATAAAGTGAGTACAAGAGCGCCCAATGCCCCAACGGCCGCAGCTTCGGTAGGGCTTGCAATACCGGTAAATATAACTCCAAGCACGGCAATGATTAATACCATCGGATAAATAAAAGATATAATCAACTTTGACACATAGTTTTCTGATTTATATATCCTGATTTCTTCTTCAGGCAAAGCAGGCGCCTTCTCAGGATAAAAAAATGCAAATATTAGTATGTAAATAATATAGGCTATCACCAGCATTAAACCCGGAATGATGGCTGCTTTAAATAAATCACCTACCGGAACATTCAGGACACTTCCCAACAATACAAGCACAACTGATGGAGGAATAATTTGCCCTAAAGTACCGGAACTGGCAATTATACCGGTTGCCAGTGGTATAGAATAATTTTTTTTTAACATAATCGGCAAACTTATCAGACCCATAGCAATCACCGTAGCCCCAACGATACCTGTGGATGCAGCCAGTAAGGTACCCACGATCACAACAGAAAGTGCCAGTCCACCCTTCATTTTTCCAAATAATATTCCCATAGACCGCAACAACTCTTCAGCTATACCTGATTTTTCAAGCGTAAGGCCCATAAAAACAAAAAGGGGAACAGCCAGTAAAACGTAATTTTGTAATGTGCCCATAATCCGAAGTGGTAGAAAGTCCAGAAAATCTGGAACAAAAATAATCCCAACTATGACGGAAAGTCCCCCTAAAACAAATGCCACAGGATATCCAGACATTAAAAATAAAAAAATGGCTAGAAAAAGTATTAGAGCAATAACTTCGTAATTCATTTCAGAAGGGTTTTGATGTGATTAATTACCATACTTATTGCCTGAAGAAGAATCAGCATAAAACAAAGCACCATACAATATTTTATGATATACATGGCAGGAAGACCGCCGGGATTTGGTGAACTTTCTCTAATATAAAAAGAATTTGAAGCATACTTATAACAGGTCAAGATTCCTACAATGCACCAAGGAATCAATAATATAACAGTGCACACCAAATCAATGGCTGCTTTTTTTGACTCACTAAATCTGTTATAAAAGACATCTACTCTAACGTGTTTGTTTTGTTGTAATGTAAAAGCGCTTCCTAAAAGAAATAATAATCCAAAAAAATGCCATTCCAATTCAATCACCCAATTGAAAGTCTGATTAAATAAATACCGTTGTATTACATCAAGACAAATTAAAAAAATCAGCACAAGATTCAACCATGCACTTTTTTCACCTATCCATTTTATAAGTTGTTGAATTAATAAAACCACATGCATACACTATATTATTTTGCAATAAAAGTATTAAAAATAATCATAGGTGCAAATAATTAACTGGATTCTCTGATACAAAAGGCTCATTTAATCCTTTAAACTTAAGTATAGATATATAGATTACACGATTTTGACGATATTCGTGACCCATTTGATTTTCAATTTGTTACTTTTGCAATTCTTTATAAAATTATACTTTAGACTAATATTTAATAGTAACTATATATGAAATCATTTTTTCAAACTTTTTTCGCATCATGCCTTGGTGTTTTTGCGGCTTTTACCCTTTGTATTTTTGTATTGATAGGCATTAGTATTTCCAGTATATCACAAAAAGAGTCCTATGGTGATAATACTATACTGAAACTTAGGTTGGAGGAATTTATACCGGAAAAGTCAGATAATGTAAATCAGCAATCTGCGTTATTTGGTGGTTCTTCAGAGAGTATTGGATTAAGAAGAATATTAAAATTGCTAGAGGCTGCTTCAGAAGATAAAAAAATCAAAGGGATTCTAATAGAAAATAATTCTATTGGAGTTGGTCAAGCTACTGTATTGAGTTTAATGAATGGATTGCAGAAATTCAAGGAAAGTGGCAAGTTTATATATTCCTATGCAGATAGCCACAGTCAATCATCTTATTTACTTTGTTCGGTAGCTGACTCAATGTTTGTAAATCCTCAAGGAGGAGTTGATTTGAAAGGATATGGCGCTGCTATTCCTTTTTTTAAAAATATGCTGGACAAAGTAGGTATAGAAATGAATATATTTTATGCCGGAAATTTTAAGAGTGCAACTGAACCTTACAGACTTAATGAGATGAGTGATTTCAATAGATTTCAGACAAGAACATTTCTTACTGACATGCAGGAAATTATGATAGAAAAAATTGCTGCAAACAGAAAACTCAGCCCTGAAAAGATCAATTATATCATGGCAAACCTTGAAGGACGTACAGGTAAAAAAGCCCTGGAAAATGGTTTGGTAGATGCCTTGTTTTATAAAGACCAATTGGACGACTTTTTAAGAAAAAAATTGGATTTAAAAGAAGGTAAAAAGATAAAAATGATTTCTCTACCAGAGTACAACGACATCGCTGACGCTGATGATAAAGAAAAAGGTAAAAATAAAATAGCCATCGTTTATGCAGAAGGTGAAATCATCTATGGGTCCAATGAAACAGGCATCGTCAGTGAGAAGAAATACATCAGTATGTTGACCAAGATAAGAAATGATAAGAACATTAAAGCAGTGGTACTTCGTGTAAACTCACCTGGGGGCAACGCATTTACCAGCGATGTTATCTGGCGTGAACTAGAAAAAATAAAAGAATCTGGAAAACCAGTTATTGCTTCATTCGGAGACTATGCTGCGTCCGGAGGGTATTATATCGCTGCAGGAGCGGATAGGATAGTAGCTCAACCAAATACACTGACAGGATCTATCGGTGTGTTTATGATGTTTCCCAATGCAACTAAACTTCTCAATGAAAAAATCGGTATTAATTTTGATACTATAAAAACACACGAATTTGCTACCGGCTTCAGCCCCACCAATAATTTATCAGAAAAAGAAAAAGCATTGTTGCAGGAGTCCACCCTTGAGATATATGACCTTTTCATAGATCGGGTGTCCAAAGGACGAAAATTATCTGCAGACAGTACAAAAGTCATCGCTCAAGGAAGAGTATGGACTGGTAAAAGAGCCATCGAAATAGGATTGGTGGACGAACTGGGTGATTTGGATGATGCCATCGCCATTGCCGCAGAAAAAGCTGGCATTACTGAATATAAAACAGTTGAATATCCTTTTATTGAAGAAGATATTATTGGTACTATAGTGCGAGAAATCCAGAAAGGAAAAGGAGATGAAGATGTCATGGGGCTGTTTAGTACCAAAGAAGAAAGAATAATGCTAGACCAGTATCAACAATTTAAAGCAATCATCAGATGTAAAGAGCCCAATGCAAGATTGCCATTTATATTTAATTTTAACTGACCGTTGTTTTTTTTATTAAAAGGTGGTAGTTATTTAAGTACCTAGTGCTCTGACTAGATAAAGAACTTAATGAAATGTGGTTCCTTTTCTCAATTTCTGCGTTAAAAATACTCGCCGTAGCTACTGCTACGCCTGTGCTTTTTGCCTTGATCTTGAAAAAAATAACTGCCATTATAATTTA
>JBBRVQ010000108.1:0-11412 GCA_038246735.1 Chitinophagales bacterium | reverse complement strand
TGCCGGAACTGCCGATGCAGTGGTAGGAGAAGAAGCTTCAGGAAGGAATGATTTGGGTCCTTCAGCATTCTGGAAAGTAAATGGCAATAACATGACCTTCCCTGGTTCTATGTTTATGGGTACCATCGATTTTAAAGATTTTGTTTTCAAAACCAACAGTATTGAAGCCATGAAAATTCAAGCAAATGGTGATATAAATATTAAAAATAGCCTGAGTGTCGGTGTTGATATAAATGTGGGTCGAGATGCAAATATTGGTCGAGATGCAAATTTAGGAAGAAATTTAAATGTAGAAGGAATAGCACGTTTTAATAATACAGCACAGAGTAATACTAAAGATGACGGTTCTGTTATTGTTGAGGGTGGTGTGGGTATTGAAAAAAATGTCAACATC
Source organism: Chitinophagales bacterium (assembly GCA_038246735.1). Taxonomy (GTDB): domain Bacteria; phylum Bacteroidota; class Bacteroidia; order Chitinophagales; family Saprospiraceae; genus OLB9. Next base: position 11,018 of record JBBRVQ010000108.1, on the reverse strand, counting down.
GGCGGGAATACTGAAATTGATGGAACGCTAGGTGTCGATGGAATCTCTACGCTTAAAAATACCACTGAATCTAACACTAAAGACAATGGCGCACTTATCGTCGAAGGAGGCGTAGGTATCGAAAAAAATGTCAACATCGGCGGTAATACAGAAATTGACGGCACACTCGGAGTAGATGGAGTGACAACGCTAAAAAATACTACACAATCTACCACCAAAGATAATGGAGCGCTCGTGGTAGAAGGTGGTGTGGGTATCGAAAAAAATGTCAACATCGGCGGAAATACAGAAATTGATGGAACGCTGGGTGTTGATGGTGTGACAACTTTAAAAAATACTATACAATCTACCACCAAAGACAATGGTGCACTTGTCGTGGAAGGTGGTGTAGGCGTAGAAAAAAATATAAATATCGGTGGAAATTCTTCTGTATCAGGTAATGCTTTCGTTGGTGGCAACTCTACGGTCAATGGGATTACAGGCCTCAATGGCCAAGTTACTATTAATGCTGCTGCTTTTGGAGGGGATGCGAGTTATGATGCTTACCCACTCAGGGTGGAAGGCAGTGAACAGGGTGTGGCCATAAAACTAAGTGCTGCAACTCCACTCGGAGACAATAATTTTTTTACTTTTTTTAATAGTGGTGGAAGTGCTGTTGGTGGCATTGAAGGACAAAATTATGCGGAAAAACAAGTTTTTCCTCCTTTTGCTGTGGAAAGAGGAATTAACATTGCCACAGAAGTTGTTGCTGCTATAAAAATGGTCTTGGCTATTATTCCTGTTTTTGCAGCAGGGTTGATAGTAAAGGTGGGTATTTGTACTCCTTGTATTGCTATGGCTGCTGCTGATCTGGCATTGGCTACCGCAAATTTGATACAATATGAAATTTTTTTATCTCAATATATTGGGGTAACTTATTCTTCCGGTTCCGCGGATTATGCCGAATGGCTTGAACGAGCTTATCCGGAAGAACAGATTTATTCGGGGGATATCGTAGCTGTAAATGGCGGCAAGATTACAAAATATACTGAGAAAGCGCAACAATTGATGGCTATATCCACCAACCCTGCAATTCTGGGAAATGTCCCCGCAGATGGCAATGTCTCTAATATGGAAAAAGTTGCTTTTATGGGGCAGATTCCGGTCAAGGTCAGGGGAATTGTATTGGCTGGTGATTATATTCTGACTTCCGGGCTCCATGATGGAACTGGAATAGCTGTCTCTCCAAATGAGATAACAGCTGAACAGTATCGTAAAATAGTAGGTGTAGCCTGGTCATCTTCCTTCCTAAAAGAAGGAGTATCCCTCATAAATATGGCTATTGGGCTCAATGCAAATGATATATCTATATTGGTCGCTAAACAACAAAAGAAAATAAAAGAGTTGGAAAATATAGCAAATTCGTATGAAGGACGATTGTTAGCATTAGAAAAAGGAACGATTTATACCCATGCTTCAGATGTTGCAGATACTTCAATTGGAATTTCTGTACCAGTCCACCAAAAGAAAATGACCCGTCAGGAATCAATTGCCGCCCATATGCCGGCTGAACTCAGTGATGATGTAATGAAGGATGCCATGATTTACCTGGAGTCAGAATATAAAAGACGAGGAATAAACACAGCAAGTCATCCAGGCCTCCATAAACTTTTAACAGATATGGACTTCCAAGCAGATGTCATCCGAAAAACGCAGGAGACGTATAAAGCAACTTATCACAACCTTGTTAGAGGAGGAAATCATTAATTTTCCTTTTTCATATTATCTAGCATCCTAATATAAAAACTTTAATATACCTTAAAAAGTGCACATATGAAATTTCGATTTTTACTTTTCTGCTTCATGTTGCTTTCACATTTGTTTGTCAACGCACAAGTGTTACCATCTGGTATTAATTATCAAGCAGTGGCCAGAGATACCAAAGGTCAGCCATTGGTCAATAAGGATATTGATTTCAAAATATCTCTTCTAGCAGGCGACGATAAGGGTAAAACCGTTTATGAAGAGATCCATAGTGTGCATACAGGCGATGTTGGTATGTTTGGAATCATAATTGGGCAGGGTAAAGCTCTCAGAGGCGAGTTCAGTAAAGTGCCGTGGAGTGAGAAACAGATTTGGATGGAGGTTGCCATTGATGAAAATATATCCGGAAAGTTCGTCTCCCTCAGTGCAAGTAAGTTGATGGCAGTTCCGTATGCCTTCCACGCTGGTACTGCCGATGCCGTGGTAGGTGAAGAATCTTCAGGCAGGAGTGATTTGGGTCCTTCGGCTTTCTGGAAAGTGAATGGAAACAATATGACCTTCCCCGGTTCTATGTTTATCGGCACCATAGATTTTAAAGACTTGGTATTCAAAACCAACAGCATTGAGGCCATGCGAATTGAAAAAACCGGAGATATTAACATTAAAAACAGCTTGAGTGTAGGTGTAGATATAAATGTGGGCCGCGATGCCAATATTGGTCGGGATGCTAATTTAGGAAGAAATTTAAATGTAGAGGGGATTGCCCGCTTTAATAATACTGCTCAGAGCAACACAAAGGATGATGGTTCAGTCATTGTAGAAGGAGGTGTTGGTATAGAAAAAAATATAAACATCGGCGGTAATACAGAAATAGATGGTACACTCGGGGTTGATGGAATCTCCACACTAAAAAATACCTCTGAATCCACCACAAAAGATAATGGGGCGCTCATTGTAGAAGGAGGTGTTGGTATAGAAAAAAGTGTAAATATCGGTGGTAATACAGAAATTGATGGTACGCTTGGTGTTGATGGAATCTCCACACTAAAAAATACCTCTGAATCCACCACAAAAGATAATGGGGCGCTAGTCGTTGAAGGTGGTGTAGGTATTGAAAAAAATGTTAACATCGGCGGTAATACTGAAATTGACGGTACCATAGGTGTGGACGGAATCACTACCCTAAAAAATATTACACAATCAACTACTAAAGACAATGGGGCACTCGTCGTTGAAGGTGGTGTAGGCGTGGAAAAAAACATAAACGTAGGTGGTAATTCTTCGGTAATGGGTAACTCAACCGTAGGTGGCAACTCAACGGTCAATGGGATTACAGGCCTCAATGGTCAGGTTACCATTAAAGCAACTGTTTTTGGAGGGGATGCGAGTTATGATGCTTATCCACTTAGGGTTCAAGGCAGTGAACAGGGTGTAGCCATAAAATTAAGTGCAGCACCCCCTTTGGGTGCAAATAATTTTCTTACTTTTTTTAACAGTGGTGGAAGTGCTGTTGGTGGCGTAGAAGGACAAAATTATGCAGAAAAACAAGCTTTTCCTCCTTTTGCGGTGGAAAGGGCATTGAATATTGCAAAAGAAGTTGCAGCTGGGGTAAATTTGGGATTATCTTTTATTCCAACTACCGCAGTTGGTCTTGTTGCATCTGCTGGCATAAGCGGTGCTACTATTGCTATGGCTATAGTAAACCTCGTATTGGCATCTGCAAATTTGGCTCAATACGAAGTATTTTTATCCCAATATATTGGGGTAACGTATTCTTCTGGTTCCGCTGACTATGCGGAATGGCTTGAACTCGTTAACTCAGAAGAGCAGATTTATCCTGGGGATATCGTAGCAGTAAAAGGAGGTAAGATTACAAAATATACTGAGAACGCTCAAAAATTGATGGCTATATCCACCAATCCAGCCATTCTTGGAAATGTACCTACCGATGGCAATGTTTCCAATATGAAGAAAGTTGCTTTTAAAGGTCAGATTCCGGTGAAGGTCTGGGGAATTGTACTGGCTGGTGATTTTATTTTACCTTCCGGTCACCACGATGGTACCGGTATTGCTGTCTCTCCAAATGAAATTACTGCCGAACAATATAGTCAAATTGTAGGTGTAGCCTGGTCATCTTCCTTTCTAAAAGAAGGAGTGTCCTTCATAAATATGGCTATCGGGCTCAATGCAAATGATGTAGCCTTATTGGTCGAAAAACAAGAAAAGAAAATAATAGAGATGGAAAAAAAAGCTAAATATTTGGGAGATCGGTTAATGGCTTTAGAAAAAGGAACAATTTATACCCCTTCTTCAGATGTTACAGATACTTCAATTGGAATTTCTGTACCAGTCCACCAAAAGGAAATGACCCGTCAGGAATTAATTGCTGCCCATATGCCTGCTGAACTCAGTGATGAATTAATAAAAGAAGCCTTAACTTTTCTGGAGACAGAATATAAGAGGAGAGGGATTAATACGGCAAATCATACGGGCCTTCACAAGCTTTTAACAGATATGGACTTCCAGGCAGATGTCATCCGAAAAACGCAGGAGACGTATAAAGCAACTTATCACAACCTTGTCAACGGAGGAAATCATTAATTTTCCTTTTATATTGTTATCTTATGCATCCTAAAATACAAACTTTAATATACCTTAAATAAGTGCTCAAATGAAATTTCGATTTTTACTTTTTTGCTTCATGTTGCTTTCATATTTGTTTGTCAACGCACAAGTCTTACCGTCCGGCATCAATTATCAGGCGGTTGCCAGGGATTCCAAAGGTCAGCCAATGGTCAATAAGGATATTGATTTTAAAATATCTCTCCTGGCAGGCGATGCTCAGGGTAAAACTGTATATGAAGAAACCCATCTTGTACATACAGGTGAAATCGGCATGTTTGGCCTTATCATAGGACAAGGTAAAGCACTAAGAGGCGAATTCAGTAAAGTGCCGTGGAGTGAAAAACAGATCTGGATGGAAGTGGCCATCGATGAAAATAAATCCAGTAAATATGTAACCCTCAGCGCAAGCAAACTTATGGCGGTGCCCTATGCCTTCCACGCGGGTACTTCAGATGTCGTGGTAGGTGAAGAAACTTCAGGCAGAAATGATGTAGGTCCTTCAGCCTTTTGGAAAGTAAACGGCAATAATATGACCTTCCCTGGTTCTATGTTTATCGGTACCATCGATTTTAATGATTTGGTTTTCAAAACCAACAGTATTGAGGCCATGCGTATTGAAAAAACCGGAGATATTAACATTAAGAACAGTCTGAGTGTAGGTGTAGATATAAATGTTGGACGGGATGCAAATATTGGAAGGGATGCTAATTTAGGAAGAAATTTAAATGTAGAAGGTATCGCTCGTTTCAACAATACAGCACAATCCACCACAAAAGATGATGGTTCTGTCATCGTTGAAGGTGGTATAGGTATTGAAAAAAATGTAAATATTGGCGGTAATTCTCAAATTGACGGTACACTAGGTGTCGATGGAATCACCAAGCTAAAAAATACCACTGAATCTACTACCAAAGATAATGGCGCGCTAGTCGTAGAAGGGGGAGTAGGTATCGAAAAAAATGTAAATATCGGCGGTAATTCTGAAATTGACGGTACACTAGGTGTTGATGGAATCTCTACGCTTAATAACACTACACAATCAACTACCAAAGACAATGGTGCGCTCGTCGTTGAAGGTGGTGTAGGTATAGAAAAAAATGTAAATATCGGCGGAAATACTGAAATAGATGGTACTCTGGGTGTCGATGGAATCTCTACGCTTAAAAACACAACACAATCTACTACTAGAGATAATGGAGCGCTTATCGTCGAAGGAGGAGTAGGAATTGAAAAAAATATAAATATCGGCGGTAATTCTTCGGTACCAGGTAATTCTATCGTTGGTGGCAACACTATGGTCAATGGGATTACAAGCCTCAATGGCCAAGTTACTATTAGTGCAATTGTAGGAGGTGGATCTGACAGTTATGATGCATATCCTCTTAGAGTTGAAGGAAGTCAACAGGGTGTAGCTATAAAATTAAACGCTGGAACACCGCTAGCAGTCAATAACTTTGTAACTTTTTTTAATAGTGGCGGAAATGGTGTCGGCGGTATAGAAGGACAAAATTACGTAGAAAAACAAGCTTTTCCTCCTTTTGCTGTAGAAAGGGCTCTTAATTATGCATCAGTAATTACAGCAGGAATAAATGTAGGATTATCATTCATTCCAACTAATGTAATAGGAGAACTTTTTGCTTCTGGAACATGTTGGTCGTGTCTAGCGATGGCGGCTGCGGATCTTGCATTAGCAACGGCAAATTTAGCACAATACGAAATCTTTTTGAATTCCTATATTGGGGTAACTTATTCTTCCGGTTCCGCTGACTATGCCGAATGGCTAGAACGCGCTTATCCGGAAGAGAAAATTTCTGCCGGAGATATAGTTGCCGTAAACGGAGGTAAGATTACAAAATATACTGAGAAAGCTCAACAATTAATGGCTATATCATCCAATCCGGCTGTATTGGGTAACGTACCCACTGACGGAAATGTATCCAACATGGAAAAAGTTGCTTTTATGGGTCAGGTTCCAGTGAAGGTCAGGGGAATTGTACTGACTGGTGATTATATTCTGCCTTCAGGGCTAAACGATGGTACAGGAATAGCTGTTTCTCCTAATAAGATAACCGCTGAACAATATCGTAAAATAGTAGGTGTAGCCTGGTCGGCTTCTTACCTAAAAGACGGAATATCTTATATAAATATGGCTACCGGTCTTAATACAAATGATGTTTCTGTATTAGTTGCAAAACAAGAAAAAGAAATCAATAAGATTGATAATAAATTCAACTCTTTGGATGAACGATTAAAAGCCTTGGAAAAAGGAACAAATTATACCCCTTCTTCAGGAGATGTGGCAGATAATTCACTTGGGTTGTCTGCACCTGTCCATCAAAAGCAAATGACCCGTCAAGAAATGATTGCCGCCCATATGCCTGCTGAACTCAGTGATGAATTAATGAAGGATGCCATGATTTACCTGGAGTCAGAATATAAAAGACGAGGAATAAACACAACAAGTCATCCGGGCCTTCACAAGCTTTTAACCGATATGGACTTCCAGGCTGAGGTCATTCATAAAACTCAGGAGACTTATAAAGCAACTTATCAGAACATTATATCTGGCATCAAAGAGTAAATTAATTATCATCTTTGGGTTTATTCTTCCATGAGAATATAAAAAAGATAGCCGTTTTTGATTAAAATCAAAAACGGCTATCTTTTTATTTTAATTTAGGTTTTGTCTTCATGTATAAATAATACCACTGATGGTTTTAGACTTTAAAACTCGATTATTAGAACAAAAGCTTAAGTACTACCCATAAAGAATCGTTTAATATAATATCCTATTGGTATTTTGAGTAGTTAATCCAGTTTCTGAAGCCTAAATGCGGTTTTGGGAAGCTGGTCTTTAAAGTGAATTATTTTCAGAACATTAATACGCGTGAAAATTAATCACCTTTATAAACGAAACCACAATTTTTCTTTATGAAAATTATTTTCGGTATAATATTTATGTGTTAGGGCTTTTTCTAGGCAAGTAGTAATTTTATATTTGGGTTTTTCATGTCCACTATTGAGACAAATAGATATTTATTTTTTTGTCGAAAAAAAATTAAAAGATCTACACGATTAGCATTACACAAATCTAGAAAAAATTGGGTATATCCCCTTATTGAAATTTTGTTGGTAACGTTATAAGCTAAGAAGCATTAAAATAAAACTATAATTCCATTTACGCCTCCTTGTTTAATGGTCTTTTCTGCAAAAATGGAATCGACCCCAAAAACTACCTCTTGAGCAAACCCCAAAAATAAACCTATATAGTTTAAATCAAAAATCTACTAAAGACGGTTTCCCCTAATTACCAACTGTGAAATTATTCTTTTATAACTTTATATCTGTCTCCATTTCGAAGTGTTATAATATATGTACCGGAAGGCAATTCTGACATGGATACTTTATTTTGACCTACTTGTATGGCTTTTGATTTAATCAACCTGCCGTATACGTCATAAATTTGGACTACATCTTCATTTGTTGAGGTAATAGTCAATTCATTTTGGACAGGATTGGGATAAATAATTAAATCACGTGATTTATAAGAAACAGATGCGATATTACTATATGAAAATTTACCATCATAGTCCAATTGTTTGATCCGGTAATAATTCATGCCCTGCAAAGGATACTCGTGTATAAAACTATATGTTTTTGATTCAAAAGTATTTGCTTCCCCTTTTTGTTCACCCACAAGATAGAACTCTTTGCCATCAACACTGTGCTCTATAACAAATTTTTCGTTGTTAATTTGACTGGCTGCGGTCCATTCAACCATCGTATGACTGTTTTGAATCGATGCTTTAACCGGTCTTAACCATTGTACTGGCAAAACATTTCCAATGGTGAAATCAGGTCCTATGCCCTGTAATGTCATTGCTTGCAAAGAATAAGCTCTATTCACATTGGCACTATCTATCAGTGCAATCTGAATAATTTTACCTACACCCGACATAGTCTGAAGTGGTATGGTAAAAACTGCATCCCATTGACCATTTAACGTTGATATAGACATCATATCATATACAGCGTTTGCATTTAGAAAATTTCCATTGGGCAATTGTATTGTAACAGATATGGATTTGACCCCTGCCAGATTGTCGGTAGCGGTAGCCCTTACTGTAACATCCTGTGCTGCCATGTCGACGTTAACATTAGATGGTGATACAGTAAATAATGAAAGAGCCGGTGGAGTGTTATCCGGATTATTATTATCTATATTAAAGCTTGTGGTGCCAAAATTACTTAACGGTATAGTCATCGTCGGATATGTAATAGAATTTCCGGAAGTATCGGAGGCAGTCAACACGGTTAGAAAAGCCAGATCGGGGGTTGTAAATTTCGGAATAGTAAATTCTATTTCCCAATCTCCATTTAGTGCCGTGGCAGGAGTGGGTAATAATAAGGTTCCAAAAGAAGAAAGGACAGTCCCATTAGGTAACTCAACATTGGCTGAAACTGTTTTTACCCCACTTAAATTGTCAGTCAGATTTGCTGTAATTTTAACTATTTTTGAACTTAAAGATACATCCACTGATGTAGGGTTTATAACAAAGGAAACTAAAGTAGGGGCCGCATTGTCTGGGGGATTTGAGTTTACCACGGTAAAACTAGGTGTGCCTGCTGGAAATTCAGGAGATGGAAAAGATATTGAATTAAAAGCAGAATCAAACACGAACATTGAAAACAGCATTCCTGCTCCTGCCGGAGTATTTTGTGGGATAACAAAATTAACTTGCCAAGTACCATTCAGCGTGCTCCCTGAAGTCAATGTTGCATTTCCGGATAGTGATGAATTATTTGGTAAGCGTATTACGACAATTACAGTAGAAACCCCACTTGAATTATCTGTTATGTTTGCACTAAAAGTCAGGTTTGCTGAACTGGCTGTTACATCAACACTTGCTGGTGAAAAGCCAAAAGATGTCACTACAGGTTTTTGTGTATCCTGTGCTACCATGGTAAAACACGAAAATAATCCTAAAATAATGGTTGTTACTGCTTTCAAAATGTTTTGATTTTAAACTTTGGGTAATTAAATTTTGTGTCGACAATTCTAAATACAACCAAAAGGCATGTTGAACCTTCAAAATATTAATTCATTTGTTTTCTAAAATACTAGAATCTAATAAATAAAGTATTTACAACGAATATAAATATCAGAATTATCTACCTCAAATGTACATAATTATTTTGATTTACCTATTCTGGAATCAATAAATTTATTTATTTACATGAATCGGAGCATTTTATATTTATATTCACCAAAATAAATATACACAAAACATAACCTGTTCTAACAAATTTTCTAAGTTAAATATCATTCACTGAACGCTTTAATATTTTTTATATACACCAAAGTTTCAAATGATAGATACTTTCTTTATGCTCTTATGGTCGGGATATTATTCTAATTGATAAACTTTAATTCAAAATTAGAGCTCGCCAAAAATATCTGTTCTCAATTTAACTTAGTTGTTGTAAATAATTATTAGGAAATTTCAAACCGAGTATGTTCTCTTGATTTAATATAAAAAAACAATGAAAAATTTCATTTATATTACTGTAAAATATAACTTTGTGGTAGCAGCATTTATTTCCTTTATTTATTCTACCCCTTAGATGCTTCTAATCAAATTTGTAAGATTCTTTAATCATAAATTTTATTTTAAATGAAGCATTGTTTTACCGTGACTTTACTGTTTTTAAGTCTTATAGTTTTGGCACAGCCCAAAATCGAAAGACAGGTTCTTGGTATTTCGGGCACTTCCGTTCAAGCTGTATCTTTTTCGCTGGATTGGACTCTGGGCGAAGTTGCAGTAGCCAGTCATAATTCACCTTTCGGAAGTCTTACTGAGGGATTTCAACAAGCTTTTGTTAAGATAGAAACACCTTTTATTTCAGTAAAAAATGTTTCTGAAATCCTGATTACGCCAAATCCGGCTTCTTCGTTTGTTGTGGTCAAATTCTTACAAGAACCTAAAGAAAACATAGATTGGGAATTGTTTGATATCACAGGAAAGTCAATGCAACGAAATACCTTTGATTTATCTCCTTATCATGAAATTGACGTAAGCAGCTATCCGGATGGTATCTATGTCCTGAAAATTTCAGGTGAAAATAATATTCAAACATACAGAATAACAAAAACAACATTTTAATTCACATCAATTTTTCAATCAAAACCAACATCGTCATGAAAAAACGTTTATTATTTACTTTGGCTTTTATTTTTTCCTGCCTTTTTATTTGGGCACAAGGTTTACCTTCTGGGATCAATTATCAGGCTGTAGCCCGTGACAGCAAGGGTCAACCGATGGTCAATAAAGCCATTAATTTTAAAATATCTTTACTGGCCGGAGACGCAAATGGTAAAACAGTATATGATGAAGTACACAACATTCAAACCAGTGAAATCGGTATGTTTAGTATGGTGGTCGGACAAGGTAAGGCCCTCAGAGGTAACTTCGTGGAAGTGCCCTGGAGTGAAAAGCAAATTTGGATGGAAGTTGCTATCGATGAAAATAAATCAGGAAAATATGTGACCCTAAGTGCAAGTAAACTTATGGCGGTGCCTTATGCTTTTCATGCCGGAACTGCCGATGCAGTGGTAGGAGAAGAAGCTTCAGGAAGGAATGATTTGGGTC
>JBBRVQ010000107.1:0-11739 GCA_038246735.1 Chitinophagales bacterium | reverse complement strand
TCACTAAGAAACCCGACCAATCCATGTGCGTAAAGTGTTTTAATCATAATAATTAAGTCAATTTTAATGTAAATTTTAAAACCAATTTCCCTTTTTTTTATCGTTTCTATGCCAAATATCACATCAAAAAACCATTTTCAGATTTTATAGGAGATGGGATATTACTGTCATTAATCATTTCTCGCAGGTCTATTTCTATAGCACGGGCAATAGACGTGATCGGTACATCATTATACGAGCCTTCAAATGGATTTTCAGAGTAATCGCCTATTTTTTCCATCAGAAAAAACATCCATATCACCAATGCTGAAAATGGCGCTGATAGCCATAATTTGGCAATGCCATCGGTCTGGAAAATATTGATCATTCCAAATGGGATAAGCATGGCAAATATCATAGTCAACCAAAGTGCAGTCGAAGCATACTGCCGTGGGAAAGGGAAGTTTTTAATTCTTTCACTTCTTCCTTGGTCGTCATAGAAGGTTGCAATAAGTTTATGTAGTTCCATGTGCCTAAAATCTTCATAATAGCCTTCATCCCGCAATCTCTGAAGTTCAAGACTTTGTGTGGCCAATAACTGGGTAGCAATATTTGTTTTACTGGTATAGGAGTTGTATTCATTTTCTGATATAAAAAAAACTACATCTTTTTCCAGTCTGTCCATGTATTCTTCACAAACTTGCGGTACATATTTATTTTTGATTCGTTCGTCGGTATGTTCCCATTCCTTACTTAGTCTGAGTTGATATCTCAGGGCTGTAAGCCACGCAATATGCCTGTAAATCAAAGCTTTTTTGATACTTTCGGCTGAAGGTCCGCTTATAAAGGAATTAATAGCAGCACTAAATGTACGGCTATTGTTTACGATGCCGCCCCAGATTTTTCTGGCTTCCCATGTTCGGTCATAGCTGCTATTATTTTTAAAACCCAGATAAAATGCTACTGCTATTCCGAGTACACTGACGGGTTGCCAATTGAGACTGATGTCAATGTCAAGTTTCGTTTGCAGCAAATAAAAGACCAATGTGACTGCCGATGCATACATCAATCCATATATAAAAGGCCATTTTGACCAATTGAAGGTCATCCAGAATCCATAATTGCGTTTGGTGTACATATTTGTGGTTTATGTTGGTTTTGCCAAAAGTAACAACCAGATTTATATTTCGGTTTCGAAAGTTTTAAATTGTTTTAGGGTGCGAATTACTTTTGGGAAATGTCGTATCAATTAAAGACAAATTAATACATCAGCTTCGGTCGGATGGCTTAAAGACATCCCACCGATACATGGTATCATATATATTCCTTTACTGACTCCCTTTTACAACCACTTTAAATAAATATTTTTTAATCGCGAATGTGTAGAAATAAAATCAGCTTCGTTCGGACAGGACAAAGACATCCCATAGGAAACTTCTTCGGTCGGATGGCTCAAAGACATCCCACCGATAAAGAGAGAAATTTGTCCTTTTTTATATCTATCCACAAGGAAGTAATACAAGGAAAAAAGCAAAAAACCAAGTATTTCCGACTTATTTGCAGATTTATTTTTCATATATGATTTTCTATTTGCATATCGAAAAGTAAATCACAATCATATACAAAACATATTTTTACCATACCAAAATGACCCAAAATAAGGTATTGTTTATTTGAAAAAAAAAAAACAATCTTTGCCGTGACAGGAAATTAAATCCGGAATAAGTAAAGGACTTTCTCTATGAAATGGAATTTTACAAAATGGGTATGAAGCACGGAATTTTTTATCCACAGGTGTAGTAGATACTACAGCGAGGACGAAAAAATGAGTATTGAAATAGATATGCAGTAAAAATCTGTTGGAATAAAATTTCTTTTACTTTTTCAGGATTAAGAAAGGGTGCGTAATCTTTCTATGATGATTTCTATTAAACTTAATTTTAAATACTATTTTTACGATGAAAAATTTTAAACTTGTATGCCTTATGGCTATGACCGGATTTTTTTTATTTTTGGGCGGGTGTCAGAAGGATGAAACGTCTGAGTGGAAGGATTATAATCTTGAACTTAGAAATGATAGAGATAATAATTCGTCTGAAAATCAAGAAAATCTTTGGATTGTAAGACCTTCAAATATTGAAGATTTCCCAAATCTTCAATTCCTTCCTTCTGAATCATGGGATTTTAAGTTACTATTAAAACACATGTCTGTTTGTGAAAGGGCTGTTTCATTAAAAAATAATAAAAATTATGGTACACCAATATGGGGTGCAACTATCACAGAAAAAAGCAACGGCGTAATATATAATTATACACCAACAATAACAGAAGAAGATTTTATACGAAAATATGTTCTTTTAACCAAAGATAGTTCTGGATTTCAAGAATACCTATTTATAAAATATTCTGTATGGGATAGTATAGGAGCAGAAAACCAAAATAATATACCTGATACGATAAGTAATTCAGATGTTGATTTTTGGGCAAAGGGAAAAATAAAATGTCCAACATGGAAAATCAAAAATAAGTTTAATTTATTTGATTGGTTTGCAGGTTTGCTTGGAGACACACCTGGTAGTGGCGGTTGGGAAAATGATGTTGATTGGGGTTCCTTTGGAAATTCAAATAATGATCCAGGTTCAGGAAATTACGGAGGTGGTGGTGGTGGTTCTTCAAGTTCAGCAACCTATTTTAACCCTAAAGGAGGATTTGGAAATAGTGATTCGCGACTTCTAACTGCTGAAGGATGTAAAAAATTCTGGCAGATGGCTATGGGTAGTAATGCCGCTGATAACCTGCAGGATTTACAGAACAAAATAAATACTTGCGGGTGTTATAATGCTGTCCTACTTAGCAATAGCAAATGGGAAAGAACAAATGATGATCCTCAATTAAAATGTCTAGCTTGTTATACAGGCAATAGTGGTTCTGCATTAATGAATGAAGCTTTTGACGCTTTGACCAATATTGAATTCTCTTGTGGTGGGCCTTCAAACGAAGAAATTCAAAGGGTCAGAAATGATGCATTAAGAGATGTTTGCAACTCAGCATATTATCAAACTGATGTTTATCCAGAAAGAATTTTGCAAGAATATTTAGGATATTTAAATAGTAACAATTTTAAATATTATTATAAAACAGGAGTTTATTTTTTTAGTAAAATTAAATCCAGTGAAAACTTTAATTTTCAGGCATATGAAGCTGTAAATGACTGGATGGCAACTCATAATAATGATGCAATTTCAACACAGGTGGGGAATCAGGCAAGGGTAAGTTTGTGTTCCGGGACTGGTGGAAATGATAACACTGTGAATGTTAATTTTCTTGAAGCAAAATATATTCATGAAACTTTAAAAGTTAATTATTCTGATTATAATATATCCAATGTAAATATTGATGAATTTATTTCCATATATGGGGTTGAAAAATATTTTGCCCTTTCAAACTTTTATGTCCAAAACCAACCAATCACTTGGGTGAATGCTGAATATGAGTTTACAAAACTATTAGATCTTTCTGGACAGGACTTCTTCTATGATGATGAATATTGGCAAAACCCAAATTTGACATTTCCCAGTCAAGATTTACCATCATATCTAGCTTTTTATAATGCATTTCCTAAGTGGCCTAATGGTAAATGGATGTACGGAGCTGATAATTTATATCCTCTTGTTGGTGGTGCAGTGGCACAAGCAAGAATTGATTACCCTGATGAAACTGAAAATACATGTGCCTTAAAAGTTTCGATTGCACTAAATGGTGCAGGAATTAATATTCCTAAAATTGCAGGCCAAACCATAAAAGGATCAGATAATAAATACTATTTTTTAAATGCTAGTAGTCTTACGGAATGGATGAAAAAAACTTTTGGTGAGTCCAATAATAATACCTCACATATGAAGTTTATTAATTCAGAAATCACTGGCGATATCCAAACTATGTTAAATGGGAAAAAAGGAATTTTTAGCGTAATTTTTGCAGGAGAATTAGCCTCCGGTAATGTTGATATTTATACGGGTACAGGATGTGCATCTCGCCATGATTGTAATGTTAACAATAATTCTACAGAAATTAATTTATGGATTTTAAATGATTAAATATGGCAATATTAAAAGTGCTTTTTTGTTTTATACTATTAATTATCTTATTTCATTGTACAGTTCCAAAACAAATGTCAAAAAATTCATTTAAACAAAATTACAAAGAATCATGTATTTTGGAATTCAAACTGGCTGCATTCAGAAAATGTTTGAGATGTGGATATAATAACAATGCTGAAATAAATTCAATTTTAAAATCTGACAGAAGTCATGTTTCTGATTTCAGACTTGGACTTGAAAATTATAAGTTAGCAGATTCAATTGGCAAAGCACAAATACCTAAAATTATTGCTGATTCAATAAAATTAAATCCTTTGTGGATACAGCACTTAGATAGTGTGGATGCAGATAATGCTATATTAGGAAATTATGTACTTAAAAATTGTCTGTCACTTTATACGAGTAATTATTTGGATTCAATTGCAAGAATAAAAATCAAATGAAAATAATAAAATAAAATATTATCCCGATGGTCGTTTCAGGCCGATGCTGGCCTGACAAGTTTAACTTCGATCCCATACATTAAGCATTTTTAATGCGTCTCGGAAAGCAAAATACTAATAATACCGTATTGCATCAGAAACCTGTGATAAATTATTTTTCTACCCTGCTAGCGCGAGTTTGCAACTCGTGCTTCTAACACCCCCGCTCGGCGTAGTATTTACTACGTCTTTGTATTGCTGTGGCTGCGCCATAAATCGGGTCAGATTTGTTAGTTTGTTTGAAGTATCTTTGTATAGTGTGAGTACAGGATATCGGTGTTTTGTCGCGAGTTGTATAGGCACGAGTTGCATTTATCAGGCCAGTATCGGACTGAAACTCGCGCCAACAGAGGATGTATTTAGCAATACTGCGACCCTATGGGAATTTAATGGTAAACAAGGCGCAAAAGAAGACTATAAATATTTAGCAATACAGGGAATTTGGAATAAAACTGATGGTTGTTCCACCAATTTAATTTCTGAATTAGAGTATGATAAATTGAGAACTAATTTTTTAAAAATTCCTAACTATTTTAATTTTGACAAATGCGATTAACGATAATTATTTTATTCTATTTATTTTTTTTGTCTTGCTTCAATAACAATAATTTACCAAAACACCTGCCAGCTCAGTTATGTGATATTATTAATTCAATTCATAACAAATATCCATTTCATATAGATTCGACAACAAATACATATGGACTGTTAAATGATTTATACGTTTATTTCCCTAAGGGAAGTACTTTTAACGGATGTCATGTATTTTTGAATGATGATACATTCAAGTGTGACTATTTAACTTTCAAATTATTAAAAGATCGTCATGATTTTAAAGTTAATGAGTACTTATATTTTACTTCTATTGGGATTGAATATTTAACAGAAGATGGAAATTCAGTAATTTTTTACAGAAGGACGGACGAATTGTTTGATAGGCCTGGATCAGCTGTAGGTTTAGATTATTCAACAAGCGAAAACTATTATATGAGTAAGATTAATGGTGTGTGGAAAATTGATTCTTTGGTTCATGATATTCAGATGTAATATATAATTTCAGATGAGTAATTTTATTAGCGCATTACTCCAAATAATGGTAGTGCGCTATTTTTGTATTATTTTTTTCTATACAAGCAATGTAAGTATCCGAATAACCCATTTTGCAGACCAACTGATTGATAACTCCCTATCTAAAAAAAATTAAGCTCAAGGATAGACGACAAAACACATATTGAGTACTGGCTTAAAATATATTAAAATACCACTATCAGCGCAAAATTCCCATTCAAGTCCGTGTAATTTTATTTGGTATCATATTCTTCATTTTTTTTTCATTCCTTCCGTACCTTCCTATTATCTCGTATATTTGCGGCTCAAATTATAATTTTTTTATTAAAACAGTTGATCGAAAGATGACATCCAACGAAATACGACAGAAGTTTCTGGACTTTTTTGCTTCCAAAAACCATAAAATAGTGGCTTCGGCGCCTATTGTGATCAAAAACGACCCGACATTGATGTTTACCAATGCGGGAATGAATCAATTTAAAGATTATTTTTTAGGCAATAAAAAACCAGATAATCCACGGATAGCAGATACTCAAAAATGCTTGAGGGTAAGCGGGAAACACAATGACCTGGAAGAAGTAGGTGTAGATACTTACCATCATACGATGTTTGAAATGTTGGGCAACTGGAGTATCGGGGATTATTTTAAGGCGGAAGCGATAGCATGGAGCTGGGAATTATTGACTGAAGTATATAAATTGCCCAAAGACAGATTGTATGTATCCGTTTTTGAAGGTGACCCTAAGGAAAATCTGCCTTCTTCACAGATAGCGCTCAAAGAATGGTCCAAACTTGTGCCACAAGACCATATCATCTTCGGGAATAAAAAGGACAATTTTTGGGAAATGGGCGATACCGGGCCATGTGGTCCATGTAGTGAAATACATATCGACTTAAGACCGGATGATGAAAGAGCCATTACCTCTGGAAATCTATTGGTCAACAATGATCATCCACAAGTGATTGAAATATGGAACAACGTCTTCATACAATACAATAGAAAGGCGGATGGTTCACTTGAGCCTTTGCCTTCTATGCACGTGGATACAGGCATGGGATTCGAGCGTCTAGTGAGAGCTATTCAAAATAAATCCAGCAATTATGACACGGACGTATTCACAGGTACCATCCACGAAGTAGAAAAACTTACGGGTAAAAGTTATAGTTTTAGTGACTCCAAAAGAGATGTAGCCTTCCGTGTTTTGGCAGATCACATTCGGGCCATTGCTTTTACCATAGCCGATGGACAGTTGCCTTCCAATAATGGAGCGGGCTATGTCATACGTCGAATTTTAAGAAGAGCAGTAAGATATTATTATACTTATCTGGACTATAAACAGCCGCTTTTGTTCCAGTTGATAGAAGTATTGGCAAAGCAATTTGAACATGTATTTCCAGAATTATATCTCCAAAAGTCATTTGTAGAAAAGGTCATCAGAGAAGAAGAAAAATCATTTTTGAAGACACTTGAAGGTGGTTTGAGAAGGATAGAAGATATCAGACTTACCGATAATGTCATAGAAGGAAAAGATGTATTTGAATTGTATGATACCTATGGATTTCCAGTCGATCTCACCCGTTTGATTGCGGATGAAAAGGGTTGGAAAGTAGATGAAGAAGGTTTTACAAAGGCACTCAATGAACAAAAAGAAAGATCTAGAGCGGATGCTAAAAGAGAAACCGGAGATTGGGTTATGGTAGACAAAGATGGTCAATCTGATTTTGTAGGCTATGATGATCTTATCGTCAGTGAAAGTAAAGCCATCAAATATAGAATTTTGAAGCAGAAGGATCAAGAACTATATCAATTGGTATTGGATAAAACTCCATTTTACCCTGAAGGAGGTGGCCAGGTTGGTGACACCGGTTTTCTTATGTTTGAAGGCGAAGTGATCATGGTGCTTGATACTAAAAAAGAAAACGACCTTATCATTCATATCATCGATAGAATACCCGATAATATTGAAAGTCAAGTATATGGTGAAGTGGATGCAAATAAACGTTCGTTAACGGAAAATAACCATTCGGCTACACACTTGTTACACGCAGCTTTACGGCAAGTATTGGGCACACATGTACAGCAAAAAGGTTCGTTGGTGAAAGACGACTATCTCCGTTTTGATGTATCTCATTTTCAAAAGATGACTGATCAGGAATTGTCTCAAATTGAAAAAATGGTTAATGAAAAAATTCGTCAGAATATCCAACTGGAAGAAACCCGAGCACTGCCCATAGAAGAGGCAAAAAAATCAGGTGCTATGATGCTTTTTGGTGAAAAATATGGAGATTCCGTACGAATGATCACTTTTGATCCGTCATTTTCTCGAGAACTTTGTGGTGGTTGCCATGTGAAATCAACCGGGCAGTTGGGATTTTTCAAAATCATCTCTGAAAGCGGGATAGCTGCAGGGGTAAGAAGAATTGAAGCAGTCACTGCTAATAAAGCGGAAGAGTATATCAATCAGCAAATTCATGAACTAACAGCTATCAAATCATTCTTTAAAAATAATTCCAATACAGCCAAAAACATTTCTGATCTGCAGGAAGAAAATAAAGATCTTCAAAAAGAAGTAGAAAAATTGAGAGCCATGCAGGCAGCAGCCTTAAAAGATAGTCTTATAGCCAGTGCTAAAATTGTCAATGGTCAGAAAGTGGTAGCTGCAAGATTAAAAGATATCGATAGTAAATCTGCCAAAACGCTTTCGGTCAACATGCTGGCTGAGATGGGTGAAGCGGTCATACTTTTTGGTCTGGAAGATCAGGGCAAGGCCACGGTTATGCTGAGTATTTCGGAGACATTGACCAAAAGTAAAGGATGGCACGCCGGTAATATCATCAGAGAATTGGCCAAAGAAATCAATGGCGGTGGCGGTGGACAAGCATTTTTTGCCACGGCAGGTGGCACGGATACAAGTGGATTGGATAAAGCATTATCAAAATTAAATGATTTTTTGAAGTAAGTTTGGTGTAATTCAAATAGGATGAAAGGTGTTATTTTGAGTATAAAAGTAGTTTTGTCTGTTTTCTTGTTAACAGGCTGTATATCGATGGGTAAGTCAGGGCATGACGGACTATCCATTTCAGACTGTTTGCCGGAAAGAAAAAGTATAGACACGCTTTCAAATCAAACAGGTAGTATTCTGGAAGTAGCGGGCCATTTTGTTATTCTCTCAAAAAGTGGAGAAAGTAGATTCTTAGCATGTAATATACCGGAATCCTTTAAAAAAGCAGGCATAAAAGTGAAATATACATTGGTCATGAAGGAAATTTATCCCAATGAACGTCATATCGCTACGCCATGTTATCTTACAGAAATAGATGCAGAATAGCTTTAGAAAACACATCAATTAAAATAAATTAAAAAAAAGAACAAATATCATGGGTGATTTAAAATGGAGTTTTAATGAGTTTCTGGCTTTTCTATTGATTTACGTGGCCAATGTAGATATGGAATTTGCAGAAGAAGAAAAAACGATGATCAAAAAAAATGTAGGTGAGGCCACCTATACAAAAATGCTGACAGAATTTGAATCAATGAGTGATTACAAAGCATATGATACTATATTATCCTATAAAGGAGTATATTTTCCTACAGTAGAACAAAAAGGAGAAATAATTGAAAAAATCACTGATCTTTTTCACGCAGATGCCGAGTTTAATATCATGGAAAAGGAATTGTTGCATTTTTTGGATAAAATGATGTAATTATGGATTTAAATCTCAAAGGTGCTTTATTTGTGGTGACTGGTTCTACAAGTGGCTTTGGCAAAGCTATTGCTGAACAGCTTATCAACGAAGGAGCTCATGTCATCATCAATGCGCGTGGTGAAGAAAAACTTGAAGCACTTCATCAAAAATATCCTGACAAGACTACCATTCTGGCAGGCGATATTACAACAGACGCAGTCATTTCAGATTTGATCAGACAGGTGCATGGTAAAAAACTGGATGGTATCGTCATCAATGCAGGAGGACCTCCGGCCAAATCATTTATCCATACAGAAATTACAGATTGGGACAATGCTTACGAAAAGTTACTTAGATGGAAAGTAAAACTGACGCAGGAGTTATTGGAAAAATTTCAGGAACAAGGATATGGTCGTATATTATTTATTGAAAGTGCAGCGGTAAAACAACCTATTGAAAACCTTATTTTGAGCAACTCCTTACGTATGGCAGTTGTAGGATTTGCAAAAACGCTTTCGCAAGAAGTGGCGCATCAGGGCATCACCTGCAATATTTTGGCACCCGGCTACCACGCCACGCCAGCTATGGAGCGTTTATTTGCCAATAAATCATTGTTACTTGGTATTTCTTCTGAAGATGCCAGACGAGAGTTTGAAAAGGAAACAAAGGTAGGTCATCTCGGCAATCCGGAAGATTTTGGTTCTTTGGCTGTATGGCTTTTGTCCCCACATTCAAGGTTCATCACAGGCCAGACCATCAGTATTGATGGCGGATTGGTGAAGGGAAGCATGTAGTGAACTACTTGTTTATTGACTATGTTTGTTTACATTTGCATAATATTGCCCCTTCATGAAACCCAAAATTTATGCTGTAGTTGATATCGAAACTACCGGAGGTATGGCTCGCAGAGACCGCATCACAGAGATTGCTATAGTACTCTATGACGGCCAAAAAGTCATTGAAAGATTTGAATCACTCATAAATCCTGAACGATCTATACCCTTCGAAATCACACGTATCACCGGTATTACGGATAGTATGGTAGCCAATGCACCTAAATTTTACGAGGTAGCAAAAAAAGTAGTGGAGATGACGGACAGTGCTATATTTGTGGCACATAATGTCCGTTTTGACTACAGTTTTATCAGAGAAGAGTTTGCTAATCTTGGTTTTACATTTACGCGCAAACAACTTTGCACCGTAGTTTTGAGTCGAAAGGCTTTCCCGGGCCTAAGGTCTTATAGTTTGGGCAATCTGATCAGACATTTTGATATACAAGTTGCCAATCGGCATAGAGCAATGGACGATGTATTGGCTACGGTAGATATTTTGGGTAGAATATTGTCCAATGAAGATGGTGAACAACAAGCCGATCGCATCATCAATGCGGGCATCAAAGCATCACATTTGCCCAAAGATATTTCATTGGAAAGAATACATAGTCTACCGGAAAGTGTAGGTGTATATTACTTTTACAATGTTTACGGTCATGTCATTTATGTAGGCAAAAGCATTAATATACGTAAGCGGATCATGCAACATTTTGGCAATATGGATACCAAAACCGATAAATTCATTGCAAAAGTAGCTGATATAACCTATGAAGAAACAGGATCGGAATTGATCGCTATACTGCTGGAGTCCAATGAAATAAAGGCCCTGCAACCTGAAGTCAACAAGGCGCAACGCTCAAAGGAGTATCCCTATTTTGTGTATCACTTTATTGATGGGAAAGGTTACATTCGGTTCAATTGGGACAAAAGCAGTGTCAAAACAAGAGCAAATAAAATGATTCTAAATCATTATAGTTCAAAGTCATCAGCCAGAGGACATTTGCATCATATCACAGAATTGCTTGGGCTCTGTGCAGGCCTCACGGGCCTCCATGAAGCAGAAAGTAGTTGTTTTTACTTTCAAACCGGTGCATGCAGTGGCGCTTGTCAGTCTGTGGAAGATACTGTCACTTACAATGAAAGAGCTTCTGAAGCTATAGATTTGCTTAAAAAATCATTTGACGATAATTTTTTTATAGTCACAGAAGGGCGAAATCAGGAAGAAAAGGGAATTGTGCTTGTTGAGGGTGGTCATTATAGAGGATTCGGTTACATCGCGGTCGAAGATATGACTTATGGAACTGAAGAATGGAAAGAAACTATAAAGTATCTGCCTTCCAATCCGGAATGTAATCAGATCATACTATCGTGGATAGAGAAATATCCAAATACAAAAGTTGTTAAAATTTAATTTATTCGGTGCTTGTAAATGTACAGCTTACCTAAGTAATTTGTCAATATTTATCTACTTACAAATTTCACATTATGGCCAAGACCTTTTTAAAAGCAGAATGGAGAAAAATTATCATGATAAATTACATCATTGATCCTAAGATACTATTACCCTATTTGCCCTACAAGACTGAATTG
>JBBRVQ010000106.1:0-11750 GCA_038246735.1 Chitinophagales bacterium | reverse complement strand
CCTTTCTCCCTTTCAACCATTCTCCCTTTCTCCTTTCTCCTTTCTCCTTTCAACCTTTCTCCTTTCAACCTTTCTCCTTTCAACCTTTCTCCCATTCTCCATTCTCCCTTTCAACCCTTCTCCCTTTCTCCCTTCTCCCTTCTCCCTTTCAACCTTTCTCCCATTCTCCCATTCTCCCATTCTCCCTTTCAACCTTTCTCCCATTCTCCCTTTCTCCCTTTCAACCTTTCTCCCTTTCTCCCTTTCTCCCTTTCAACCTTTCTCCCTTTCAACCCTTCTCCCATTCTCCCATTCTCCCATTCTCCCTTTCTCCCATTCTCCTTTCTCCTTTCTCCCTTTCTCCTTTCTCCCTTTCTCCATTCTCCCTTTCAACCTCCCTAAAACTCCAACACCTCCTTATCCCCAAAATTACTGTAAGAACTCGTGATCACTTTGTCTCCGGCATTTAAGCCATCCAATACTTCATAATAGTTAGGATTTTTGCGACCAAGCGAAATTTTTCTTTTTACCGCTCTCTTGGTATTACCTTCTACCACATAAACCCAATTGCCGCCAGTATCAGAGAAAAAGCCACCAACAGGTAGCAGTTTAGCTTTCTGAGATTGGCCCAATTCAAGCTTGATCGGTGAGGACTGTCCACGCCGTATGCCTTCAGGTGCTTTGGCAACAAAAGACATGTCAACAGCAAACCGACCACTTCGTACTTCCGGATACACCTTTATGATTTCCATTTCGTATTTGCCATTATTAAATTCAAAATTAGCTTTCAAGCCTGTAAAAATTCTGGATATGTAGTGTTCGTCGATATCAGCCCTCAGCTTAAAGCCATTCATATCGTCGATCTGACCAATATTCTGCCCCTGATTGATATTTGATCCCATTTCTACATTGATAGATGATAATAAGCCAGTAACTGGAGCTTTCACCACCAGGTTTTCGAGCGTTTGTCGCCATAGATCAACGTTCTTTTGAGTTCGGATAAGTGTACCTTCCAGTTGTCTGATCTGCAATTCAGCATTTTCCTGTTGATATTTTTGTGATTCTATTTCTATTTGTCGTTGTTTTACCAGCCGATCATAATCTCTTTTGGACTTTTGATAATCCAAATCGGAAACCATATTGGAAGATTTTAGTTTTTCATTTCGATCCCAAACATCTTTAGCTTGAGCCATTTGAAAATCCAGGTCACTGAGTGTCTTTTGTAAGTTGAACTTTTCTACCTTGAGTCTCTGACGAGTATTCTGAAGATCATTAACCAATCTGCTGGCCTCTGTTTCTGACTGAAGGAAGTTAAGTTTAAGTTGCTGATTTTCCAGTCTAAGTATAATATCACCATCTTTCACCATACTGCCACCATCAACCAACTTTTGGGTGACATAGCCGCCTACAATTGCATCAAGCTGTATGGTTTTTAATGGTTGTACGACTCCCTGGATAATGATATATTCATCAAAATTTCCTTCAATGACTTCTGATACAGTAAGCTTTTCGGCGTCAACGTTGAGTTTGCTTCTTTTGTCTGCAAAAGCTACCTGCCAGATTACAAAACTCAAAAATATAACTCCCAGAGCGATTAATATGATTCGCTGCCTGTTCCAAAATTTCTTTGGCAATACTTTATCCATATGTATATGATAATTATACCAGAAACAGTACCATCCCTATGCCAAATATTTATATTGTTGACAACCAGTTAATTAACGGTTACATAAGGCGAATGTTTTGTCCGATTACGGACGTATATGTACGGAAGTAAAAGAAAAGTTATATTTGTATTGTTTCAATAAGCGACATATATGTATTCGGTACCACGAATACTTTATTTATGGCATGATCATAAAAAACACCTACCACAGGATATTCATCAAACAAAGGATTTCTTAAATACTCAAATACCATGTATGTAAAACAAGTGTCCTGGTAATCCCAAACAAGTGTGTCTAGTAAAGCTTGCAAATATAGCGTTGGAACGGAATATTTGTATGTTAAATAATATAAATATTCCCTGTACTGATATTGGAAACTTCAGATTGGTCGACATGAAGTCCATCACCAATGTAAATAGTATTGGGAGGATTTGGCATAATATTTTTTTCTGAAAGTTTTGAACAAGAATAAAACCACAAGACTCCAAAAACCAAAAATATGTTGGTCAATACTTTATTCATTTTATTTTTGCATCGTTTTAAACAAATCAAAAATTCCATTGCCCAATCTGAAGAAATCTGCCAATATATTTTCCGGTACCAGACTATTGTGTGAATAGAATATCATATAATAATTGGCAGCCTCAATGGTCCAGCCGCTGGTGGTGGAAAAGAACTTCAATATATCGTCATCAAAGGTATGGCGGATAAATTCTTCATGTTCGCCGGTAAGATGATATTTCTCCGAAAAAGCAGGGTATTTTTCAAAGTCTATGTCTTCCCAACCCAGATAATCAGCTATTTTATGGCCCAAGTGTTCAGGTTTCATACGAAATTCCGGTAAGCCAAGCAGTTTTGAATTGACAAAATATACAGTCTGATCAAATACATGGTAAGTTTTACCAGTCGAAACCGTATATTTATAATCAAATAGATTGATTTCTGTGTCCATAGAAGAAGACTTTTTTTGACTTAAGTTCCTAATCTTTCCATTGGTTATCTTAAAAAGTTCAAAAGACTTAAGGTATGCTTTGGTGCCATATTCGTCTTTATCTGAAAACTCCATATCATTTGCGCCGCACAGAAATCTGAATTTTTCTTTACGTAATACTTCTTTTTTACTTAACCCAAACATAATTTAAATTTTATGCTGCGAATGTAAATGTTTTACAAATAATATTTAGAATTTTTGGAAATCAGATGTACAAATCACCAAATCACCAAATCACCAGATCACCAGATCACCAGATCACCAGATCCCCATATCACCAAATCACCAAATCACCAAATCACCAAATCACCAAATCACCAAATCACCAGATCCCCAGATCACCAAATCACCAGATCATTCACTCATTCAAATGTAATATTTTGCTAGGCTACTCCCTACCACAAAGGTGAGATCTTCCCACATCTACGACTCCTTCGCACAATAAGTAGAATTATTCTAAATAAAAAAAAGTCAAAAACAGATAGGAAAATTTCCTATTACTATGTGTAGTTTTGCACTATTACTAAAAATGACAATTTATGAAGTGGTTACTTACCTTTTTTGGCTCTAGTATTGGGAAAAAGTTGCTCATGAGCCTTACTGGACTTTTCCTGATATTGTTTCTTGTCGTGCATCTCATAGGCAACCTTCAACTACTAAAAGATGATGGCGGAGAAGCCTTTAATACATACGCATACTTTATGACGCATAACCCTTTGATCAAAATCGTGGCTTATGGCAATTACTTTTTTATCATTCTTCATGCTATTGTAGGAATTTCGTTAGCACTTTACAATAAGTCTGCCAAAGGACAAAAATATGCCGTTTCTAACACTAACAAGACCACTTGGGCATCACATAACATGGCTTTGTTAGGTACACTTATACTTGCCTTCATCTTTATACACATGGGAGATTTTTGGTATAAAATGAAATTTACTGACGAATTGACAATGATGAGCTATGAAGGATTTCCTGAGGTAAGAGATTTGTATAGCCGAGTTTCTACAGCTTTCAGCCAATGGTGGATTGTAGCTGCATATCTTGTGGGTATGTCCGTACTTTCATTTCACTTATGGCATGGATTTCAGAGTGCTTTTCAGACTTTGGGCATCAATCATAAAAAATACACACCGCTTATTAAGAATGTAGGGAAAGCTTATGCTGTATTGATTCCACTGGGATTTGCTATTATTCCGATATGGCATTTTTTTATTAAATCAATGTAATCGTACTTAACGTAAAAAATCCTTTTTAAATTAAATTGTTGGGTTTTAAAAACAAATAAAATGAGTTTAAATTCAAAAATACCTGGAGGACCTTTAGCAGAAAAGTGGACAAAGTATAAATCCACCATGCCCATCGTTGCGCCCAATAATAAAAGAAAACTGGAAGTTATCGTAGTAGGTACAGGCTTGGCAGGTGCAGCAGCAGCTTCCTCACTCGGTGAGTTAGGTTACGCAGTCAAATGTTTTACCTTCCACGATAGCCCTAGAAGAGCGCATAGTATCGCCGCTCAAGGTGGTATCAATGCTGCAAAAAACTACGCCAATGATGGCGATAGTGTCTACCGATTATTTTATGATACCATCAAAGGTGGTGACTACCGAGCACGTGAAGCAAACGTACATCGTCTGGCAGAATGCAGTGTAGATATTATAGATCAGTGTGTAGCACAAGGTGTACCTTTCGCCCGTGAATATGGTGGATTGCTAGAAAACAGGTCATTTGGTGGCGTCCAAGTATCTCGTACCTTCTACGCTAGAGGACAAACCGGCCAACAATTATTGATAGGTGCCTATCAGTCACTTTCACGTCAGATAGCACTCGGTACAGTGACCATGTATAATAGGCACGAAATGCTCGAACTCGTCAAAGTAGACGGTAAAGCTCGTGGTATCATAGCCAGAAATCTATTGACTGGGGAGCTCGAGAGACACGCAGCTCACGCGGTAGTGATAGCTACAGGTGGATATGGTAATGTTTTTTATCTTTCGACCAATGCCATGACATGTAATGTAACCGCAGCGTGGAAGTCTGTAAAGAAAGGTGCACTCATGGCTAATCCATGTTTTACACAGATACACCCGACTTGTATCCCTGTTTCAGGTGAATATCAGTCCAAACTGACGTTGATGTCAGAGTCACTCCGTAATGACGGACGTGTTTGGGTGCCCATGAAAAAAGAAGACGCTCAAGCTATCCAGCAAGGAAAGTTGAAAGGTGTCACTATAAATGAAGAAGATAGAGATTACTTCCTAGAAAGAAGATATCCTGCTTTCGGTAATCTTGTACCTAGAGATGTTGCTTCTAGAGCCGCTAAAGTGGAATGTGACAAAGGTCATGGTGTGAGTCCTACGGGATTGGCAGTATTTCTTGATTTTTCCGAGTCGTTTGAGCGATATGGAAAAACAGAAGTCAGTAAACAGGGCTTGACTAACTTGACGCATGAACAGATAGTAGATCTGGGTAGGAAAGTAGTTTCAGAAAAGTATGGTAACTTATTCGAAATGTACGAAAAGATCACTGGTGAAAATCCATACAAAGAGCCGATGAAAATATATCCTGCAGTCCACTATACGATGGGTGGTGTATGGGTAGATTATAACTTAGAGACCAATGTGCCAGGGTTATTTGCCCTTGGTGAGTGCAACTTCTCTGACCACGGAGCCAATAGACTTGGAGCTTCTGCCTTGATGCAAGGACTTGCTGATGGATATTTTGTCATTCCATATACTATAGGTACCTTCTTGACTGATGAAATTTCGACGCCAAAAATCAAAAACGATACACCAGAATTTATTGAAGCTGAAAAAGCGGCAAAAGCCCTTATCGATAAATTACTCCATATCAAAGGAAACCAATCTGTAGAAAGCTTCCACAGACGACTTGGGAGAATTGTGTGGGAATATTGTGGTATGTCTAGAAATGCTGAAGGACTTACCAAAGGAAGACAAATGATCCGTGAATTGCGTGATGAGTACTATAGAGATGTTTTTGTCCCAGGTAGTAATGAAGAGTACAATCCTGAATTGGAAAAAGCCTTAAGAGTAGCTGACCTTATGGAACATGGCGAACTTATGATGGTAGATGCCCTCAATAGAAATGAATCTTGTGGTGGTCACTTCCGTGAAGAATCTGTCACAGAAGATGGAGAAGCAATGAGAAATGATGCCGAATACGCTTATGTTTCAGCTTGGGAATGGGATGATACCGAACCTATCCTCCACAAAGAGCCTTTGGTATTCGAAAATGTAGCATTGAAAACAAGATCTTATAAATAATCCTGATAAAAATATCCATTATGAGCGCAGATATGAATTTGAAAATAAAAATCTGGAGACAAAAAAATAGTAAGGCATCGGGAAGTTTTGAGACCTATCCTGTAGTCGCCAACGAGCATATGTCGTTTCTAGAGATGCTAGATGTACTCAATGAAGGCCTAATCAATCAAAAGAAAGAACCCATAGTATTTGAACATGATTGCCGTGAAGGTATTTGTGGTACTTGTAGCATGGTCATCAATGGTCAGCCGCATGGTCCTAGTTCAGGCACTACTACTTGTCAACTACATATGAGACACTTCAAGGACGGAGAAATCATCGTAGTAGAACCATACAGAGCAAGTGCATTTCCAGTATTAAAAGACTTAGCAGTGGACAGGTCATCGTTCGACCGTATCATACAAGCCGGTGGCTACATCTCTGTCAATGCAGGTCAAGCACCTGATGGCAATGCTATTCCGATAGAAAAAGGCAGAGCAGGTCACTCGTTCGAAGCCGCGGCGTGTATAGGTTGTGGCGCATGTGTAGCCGCATGCCCGAATGGCTCGGCGATGTTGTTTACATCAGCTAAGGTAGCTCACTTGGGTAGGCTACCACAAGGAGAAGTTGAGTCCAACAAACGTGCACAAGCGATGGTCGCACAGATGGACAAGGAAGGATTCGGTATGTGTAGCAACATAGGTGCCTGCGAAGCTGAATGTCCAAAAGAAATCAAACTAGAGAATATCGCCTTTATGAATAGATCTTACTTGAAAGCGGTATTTAGTGGGGAAGAAGCGTAGATAGTTTTTTCTGACATAAAGTTTAGAATTAGATTTACTTTATCATAAGTATGATATAAGTGTCCTAGTACAGTGTATTAGGACACTTTTTTTTTGTGAAAATGAATATAAAAATTAAATACTTCATAACTGTTTTCCAAAATTGATGCCCTTATCTTTGAAATATTAAATCACACTAAAATACAAGGTATGAAACTATTTTTATTCATCTTTATCACAACTTTCTTTGTATTGGAAAGCAAAGGTCAAAATAGTTATGAATATAATATCAATGGTTTTCCTATTGACTCAATAAATGCTCAATACATAACAGCCGAAGCTTGTAATCTTACATTAAGTACAAAAGTATTTCTGGAGTTGGACTAAGGACAAGAGACCAAGTTTCTCAATAATAGACTGAAAAGGGTAGCTGATAAACGTGGTGATTATGTCGAATTCAAAAGTAACATGGATGCGCTCAGCTATCTTTCAAGTTTGGGATTTCAATTGATAGATACAAATTATACGCTTGAAGGATGATGATATTCGTGTTATTTTTCTTTTGAAAAAGATGATTAGAGATTAGTTTTTCTCACGATCTGACTTAACAAGCCTAAGACATTGAGCGCAGGACTTACGTCAAGTCTATATTTGATTTCAATCCCGAAAAAGTGATTTTACATTCAAAGGCGCAAAGTCCAAGAACATTTAAAAAAAGTGTCTTTAAAGAGAAACTTCGGTCTTACTGAAAATCAAAGACTCACTATGACTATTTTTGAAAACAAATTTATTTTGAGTATATTTATTACATTTGACTTTTTAAATGTTCATGAGTATCAAACAAACCCCATATCCCAAACCATCGGCTGGTTCTTTTATCCGAACCATGGCGGGCATCAGTGCCACGATAGTTTTTATATTAGTGGTATTTCAGCCATTTGGGACATCAGATTTTGATCACCCTTATAAGTATTATTTATTGTGCGGGTATGGAATCATTATTTTTTTTACCGGCCTGATATTTTTTAAAATCTCCACTTGGCTCATCAGCGATAAAAGACTGGACAGATGGTCTGTATTTGATGAAGTGGTGTTTTTGTTTTTCACCATTTTGACTTGTCAGGTGGTATGTTATATGTATTGGTCTCTTTTATTTTCTTCGGGATTTGAATGGAATCAATTTTTATATTTTTTTAGAATTGCAACAACAGTATCTGTTGTACCCGTGACTGTGTATCTATTATTTATCTATCAAAAATACAGAGAAGTAAAATTTGTTACTCCGGTTAATGAGCCTGAGGTCTCACTAAATGCCGAGAAACATAAGGATCTCCTGAATATAATAGGTGCAGGTAAAAATGAAAACATCAAATTGCTGTCCGACGACTTACTACTAGTAAAATCAGAAGACAATTACGTTATTTTATATATGAAAGAAAAAAATCTGCTCTCCAAGCGAATGTTGCGCAATACATTAACGGAAATCGAACAACAATTGGGCCCAACGTTTTTTAGATGCCACAGATCTTATATAATCAATTCACACAAAATTCAGCACATCGAAGGTAACATAACCAATACACGAATTACGATTGCTGATGTCCATCAAAAAATTCCTGTCTCAAGGTCTCAGGTCGAGACAGTAAAAAGCCTTATGAATAAAGAGTAATTCAAATTCTTATTTTTTATTGTAATACTACGATTTTATTGGAAAATTTAAGTTTATGAAGTGTGCAGCACTCCCCTCCAGCGGCCCGGGGGTTAGTTGAGCAAATTTTTGAATAAACATAATTCTAATTGGAACTAACCAATCTGTTCTAATTTTATCAAAAAAAAGTACAAATTTTATACATACCATCAAGTCGTTATTTTGTAACAATTTGATTATCAATATTTTTGTGGTCAATAGCAAATAATAGGGGTAAAATGCAATTTGCACTTTACCACAAAAAATTGCCATAAGACCCATCTATTTGTGTACTAAATCATCATCTCTCATCTTTGTTGTGTCAAATCAATATCATCAACAATTAAATAAAAAGAGATGTACTTTACTGAAGTTTTAAAAACACTTATTCTTATCCATGCAGCCCTTGGCGGAGTAGCTTTGTTGTCCGGAAGTATCGCCATATTTACTAAAAAGGGCAGCAAAGCCCATATTTATGGAGGTCGATTATTTTATTATTCACTGGGCATTTCTATAGTTTTCTCTTTAGTGGTAGCCGTCATGCCGGATCACTATAATCCATTTTTATTTTCAGTAGGTATTTTCAGCGGTTACTTCATCATTATCGGTAAAAGAGCCATCAGATACAAAAATCATTTACATACTTTCACCATTGACAAATATATTCATATGACAATGCTGGCGTGTTGTATTGCTATTATTATTATTCCAATATGGGTCTCAAAATCTTTCCACATCGTCGCCGGCGTATTTGGGTTCGTTGGACTACTTTTTGCTTTAAAAAATCTACTGGAATTAAAAAATCCACATCAAATCAGAAAGGACTGGCTAAAGATTCACATAGGGCATATATCTGGAGGTTATATTGCAGCAGTGTCCGCTTTTTTTGTGGTAAATGGCTTTTTGCCGGGAGTGTTCAACTGGTTTTTACCCGGGATTATTGGAGGGGTTTTTATTTCATATTCAATTCGCAAGGTTGATTCATATAAAAAATCAGTGCCGGCTATAGTGCAACCTTTTAAAATAATACCCTTTGTTATTTTCATTTCTTTCAGTACTTGTTCAAATGTTTTTTGCCAATCAGATGCATCTCAAATACCGTATGGCAAAGAAGTCGGATTGCGCATAGGGATCACTAAAACTAATATTCAAGATCAGCGTTTGAGTGCAAAATCTTTTACCAATTGGTCACCAAAATACGGCGTGGTTTTTGGCTCAAAAAAAGAAAATAGCTGGAGTCATAATATTATAGATTTTACTTATGTCACAGGCCACAAAAAGGATCCATATTTTACGATCAATTCTATTATTATTTCAGCCACCTATTCGTATCAGCGCAAAGTATCTGAAGGATTTTGGATGGGTGGATTTACCAAACATCATACTATTCTAAATTTTCCAAAGTCAGTATATGGAAGTATTTTTACAAACAATGCCATTAGTTACACCATTTCTCAATCTATAGGACCCAAAATCAGCTATGCTCCTACCAGTTTAACCGCTGAAAACAAAACGATATCCGGTCTGTCTTCTTTACAGTTTCCTATATTGGCTTATCTTATCCAACCCATCTATGGACATCCTTATCCTGAACAATATCTCAGAGAAGGCACTTTCTGTCCGACCAGATCTGGTATGGCTTGGCCCATGGTCAAAAGTGGAAAATTAGTAAGCCTGGCCAGATATAAAAGCATACAGCTGGAATTGGGTATTTTCTACTATATTTCTGATCGATTTAAAATCGGTGTGGCCTACGAAGGTGAACTGTTTTACGCCAATGCAAATGGTAAATCGGTAAAACTTAACACCAATGATATTGTCGTAAGTCCAGGTTATCTCTATTGATATTTGTGAACTAATGGCACAAAATAGGTACTGAATTGATAAACTGTCAATGTCAACACAAGATAGCTTTCAGGAGTCAATTCATAGATTTAAAAAAAAAACAAAAAATAAATCATCATGCGCAAAGTATTTTTCATAATTGTAATTTTTAGCAGAGGGCTTCAAGTTTTTGGTCAGGATATTATGACGAATCCTATAAAATTGTTTGATGAATTTTGGGAGTATGTAGACCACAACTACATTTACTTTCAGGCAAAAAATATCAACAGGGAAGCCATCTATCAGAAGTATAGCCATCAGATATCTACACAGACCACGGATGACGAATTGTTTGCATTAATGGATGCTGTAGTGCTGGAGTTAAAAGACGCACACAGTATTCTTGTCAAACCTAAAAAAGTAGGCACGCAGTATGATTATAAAAAAGGCTACCAAATCCATTTTGGCGAAAGAATAGTAAAAAGTAAGTATGTAAAGGATTCTCTCGGTGCATCAGGCCAGCTATATTGGGCATTGTTGGAGCAGAATATTGGCTACGTATATCTTCCAAAATTTAGTGCATATGAGTCATTTGATAGTGTATTCATGACGATGAAAGCACATGGTGTAAAAAAACTTATCATAGACATAAGGGGCAATGGGGGAGGCAATTCTAATCCCGTGCCGAATTTGCTCAGGGTATTGGTAAACAAAAAGACTTTACTGGGTTCTTATATCGAAAAAACCGGACCCGGCCAGCAGGATATTACCAAGCCAATCGGTATTTACGCTTTTCCTGACCCTAACTTTAGCTTTGATATTCCTTTAGTAGTGCTGATCAACAGAGCTTGTTATAGCGCTACAACCTATTTTGCTGCTATGATCAAAGGACTGCCGAATGTGACGCTGATGGGACAAGAAACGGGTGGTGGAGCGGGTGGACATCTGGGATATCAGTTGTCCAATGGTTGGCAAATCCGTGTTTCGGTCAGTGATTTTCTGGATAAAAATGGGCAATCAGCTGAGCTCGGTGTTTTGCCAGATATAGAGATAGTCAATACCAAAGAAGATATACAAAATGGTAAAGATAGAATGCTGGAAATGGCCATGAAATTTTGAAAACTGTAATTAAAAAAAATAGAAATGTATCGTAGGACTCCGCTGGAGTCGGGGGAAATTTACGCATTTAATTTCTAACAAAGTGGGACTTCTTTGAAGTCCTGAATCTATATCTCTGCCTATTGATCCTGGATGGATCAAATTATGTTTGAAAATAATGAAGATGAAGTTCCGACCCGGGAAGGGTCGTACAAGATATGAAAATAGAAATGTATCGTAGGACTCCGCTGGAGTCGGGGGAAATCCTATCATTTTATGTCTAACAAAGTGGGACTTCTCTGAAGTCCTGAATCTATATCTCTGCCTATTGATCCTGGAGGGATCAAATTATGTTTGAAAATAATGAAGATGAAGTTCCGACCCGGGAAGGGTCGTACAAGATATGAAAATAGAAATGTATCGTAGGACTCCGCTGGAGTCGGGGGAAATCCTATCATT
>JBBRVQ010000105.1:0-11891 GCA_038246735.1 Chitinophagales bacterium | reverse complement strand
GAATGGAATACGATTCCATTCAATTGGTAAACGACTTCATTTCAGAAGAAAAATTAGAAAAGCTAAAAGAAGACAAAACCACCGAAGAAATAAATACCACCAAACTGAATGAAGAAATAAATTTGCTCTACGTTGCAGTAACTCGAACAAAAAATAGTATTCACATTCCTGAAACATTAATGCCATCTGACTTTCCGAAGTCTCCACAAAATTCACTTATTGAAAGTCGAGAGTGCGGAAGAAAAGAAACACCAAAGAACCATTGTAACAACACATAAAACAAACAAAAATGACAATAGGATAGAAAAGTCATATTCATTTGATGACGTACGAACCATACATAAAGATGCATAAAAACCGTGGACACCTGAACTTGACGATGAGCTTACCTGTTTTGTGAAGGTGTTAATATATTGGATATGGCTAAACAATTCGGGCGGACCAAAAGTGCCATTTCATTAAGAATTAAGAGACTAGACCTTGAAGAACTTTATGGGCAGCGGAAGCAATGCTTCAACCGACGAGAAAGTAAAAATAATTCCACCCTTTTCCATTTTTTTTTTATATTTGGCACAGAATAGTAACTTGCATTTATAAATCTGAATAAAATGCATCGATAATCAATGGTTTGTGAAGAAGGATCTAAAAAAAATGCTGTGTAAATAAATTTATGAGCAATCATAAAAAATCTTAATTCAATAATAAAAACAATATTTATGAAAATTATGATGGTTATCATGTTACTAATTTCACTTGTGCAGGTAGGATATGCACAAGAAGAAATAGCGTTAAATAAATTAATTTTAGGAGGCTCACTTAATTTCATTATTCAGAATAATACTTATCCGCTATCAAGTTTGTCTATTAATTCAGGGTTTGGTGGGATTTATTCAAATAATATAAATGATACTAAAAACTCAACTTTTGCTATCTCTCCTTACGTTGGTAAGGAAATTAATGCTCATTTATTATTAGGACTACAATTTGACTATCGGAAAGGAAAATATGAGGGAGAAAATTGGTTTGTATTTGGTCAACCCAATACGGTTGATTTTGTGAGGCAATCTAATCAATTTGGAATAGGGTTGTTCTCTAGACACACTTTAAATCCAAATCATCTATTTAATTTTTATCTTCAACCATATTTTGAATATAGCATACTCAATGAAAAACAAAGTCAAGACGCAAATATAACTCAAGAAGAAAAGGCAAGTTTTATTGAATTGGGCGTTGGGATGGGTGTTCTTTATAACATTAATAACAGAATGCGAACAACATTGAGAATAGGTGGACTAAATTATGTCAGTGGTAAATGGGAAATAGTCAATACTGTCACAGAAAAGGATTTCAGTTCATTTGGGATGAATATAAACCTTGCAACAATATTTTTTGGATTTGAGATGAAATTATAAAATGGGAATAGGCAAAAAAAAAAACATCTGAGTGAGATGCTAGAAGAAGAATTCCCCATGCTGGTGCGAGCTTGTAACACGTGCCTAATCTGGAAAATATAAAGTATTGGCGAAATATGCAAAAAATGTAAAGATCAATGCACCAAGCGGCCAAAACAAATTAAGCGCCTTTGAAAATAATGCTATCCTTATCCATTTTATTTTTACATTTGCTACCGATAGTTAAATAGCAAAACCAAAATAACCATGATGACTGGAATTAATAACGCCGTTAATTGGAAAAAAATTTGGCTTTACATTTTGATTGCTTTTGCTTTTTGTTGGACAATAGCCTTAGTAATGAAAATTGCAAATATTGAGTATGGAAGTACTCTTTCGCTAATTATTATAGCGGGGCTGTATATGCCTGGCCCTGCTTTAGCCACCTTTGTCATTCAGAAATATATTTACAAAGAAGGCTTCAAACAATACGGTTGGGCGTTTGATAAAAATAACTACATTTGGTTTTTGAAGACTATTTTAATATTTTTGGTAATGATATTCTTGACATTAGCGATAGTTGGACTTTTGGGGAACACTGGTATTATGCCACAATTTGGACAATTAGATTTTTCTCAAGAAAACTTTAATATTCAATTCAGGGAGCTTGTGAAGGGTAAAATAAATATTGAAAATATTAAATTGCCCAATATTCCAGCTTGGCTGTTTTTTGTTGTTTCAATTGTTCAAGGAATTATAGCCGGATTTACAGTAAACTTACCTTTTATGTTTGGCGAAGAATTCGGTTGGCGTGGTTTGATGCTTAAAGAAACTCAACCACTTGGATTTTTAAAGTCTAACGTTTTTATTGGTGTCATTTGGGGATTGTGGCATTTGCCGATCGTGCTAACTGGTCACAATTACCCCAATCATCCTTACTTTGGTATCATCATGATGTGCCTTATGACCATCTCTCTATCACCACTTTTTGCATATGTGAGACTAAAAACAAAATCAATACTAGGCGCTTGCATGTTACACGGAATGATCAATGGAACTGCTGCATTATTTACACTTTATATAGCTAATGCAAATGAATTATATAGCTCGATAGCAGGTTGGGCAGGTGTTATAGCTTGTTCCATTTTGTCATTTTGTATCTATTTATTTGACAAACCATTTGTTACAGACTATTCGAACTTAGAAAAGAACTGATTCGTTTGTAGCTACAAAATGAAGCAGATTATGATACCTTTTGACTGCAATCCTTGTATGTTAGCAATGTAAATATTCCATATTATGTTATCTTATTATTACATTGTCATTCGACGAAAATTAAAAATTATTTCACTCTAATCTATTTTCTTTTCAGATATCAGTTTGTCTACACTTTTGAATCATTTAGCACAAAACAATGATGTTAATCTATCTTGTTTTTATATGTGCTGGCATGCGGAATTGAATAATAAATGAAGAGATAATGGTAAGGCCACCAATAAACAAAATGGCATATTCGATACCAAATAAATCGGCAGTGATACCTGAAATTATAGCACCAAAAGCATAACCCAAATCTCTCCAAAGTCTAAATGTTCCTATGCTTTCAGCCCTTTGTCTAGGACTAGTAGATTGTGCGATCGTAGATAGAAATGTCGGATAGACCAAAGCTGTACCAAAGCCTAAAATGGCGGATATGCCAACTAAAGTATAAAACTGGCTGATAAAAGGGATGGATATGATAGCCAAACCTTGCAATAGCATACCCCAAAACAACATGGCTTTTTTAGGATAATGGTCTGACATTTTTCCTGTAAATAGTTGGCCAATACCCCATACTGTTGGATAAATGGCAGTGATTATACCAATTTTTTCGTTGTCGTATTGTAAAGAAAGTAGTACTATAGGCAGTAAGCCCCATATCATTCCATCATTGAGATTATTGACGAGTCCTGCCTGAGTGACAGCGCTTAATGTTTTATTTTTGAAAGTTGTCTGCATGAATACATTGTCAAATTGTGCCGTCGTATCTGTGGCACTTTCTTTTTGGACAAAAACACTTGTATCTTTGACCCACAAAGCTGTCAATGTAAAGCCAACCAATGAAATAAAAATTCCTATGTAAAAAGGATAGGGCGTTATTCCGTACTGATTGGCAATATAACCTGTCAAAAAGGCTACTATACCTACTGCAAAATATCCTGCAAACTCATTGATACCCATGGCCAAGCCTCTGTCTTTTTCGCCTACGAGATCTATTTTCATGACAACAGTACTACTCCATGTTAGACCTTGACTTATACCCAATAATATATTTGCAAAGATAACCCATGTCCAACTCTGAGCGTATATAAGCATAAAAGGAATAGGTATCGCAATAAGCCAACCTGACAATAGAAGCGATTTTCGGCCAAATCTATTGGCCAATCTGCCAGTGTAGTAGTTGGCTAGGGCTTTACTAATCCCAAAAGCAGTGATAAATGATAGAATGGCTGTTTTGGATGCCACACCAAATTTCAATTCAGCAAACTGAGGGAAAATAGTACGTTCCATTCCTATCATGCCTCCTACAAAGGCATTTACAATGACTAGGATGGTAAACTGTCTCCAATTTTCCTTAAGACCAAGTTTAATGTTTTCTGTCATTGTATATTTATCTGAAACGTCACAAAACTACAAGTATTATTTCTCAAAGTTTGTAGCAAAAGTAACAAAATAGAAATCAGCATATCACTTCATTCTTCCAATCTCCCACCAAATGATTTATTAAAGCAGCAGATTTGGAAAGTATAACTATTTATTACCAAATAACATGGATGACTTTTGTAAATATTCTTGCGATTTGTATTAGTGCTCTGTCAAGATAAAGACCTTAGCTAAATGTAGCTCTTTTTCCAAATCTCTGCGTTACAAATACTCGCCGTAAATTTTGTCGAAGCTGTGGCACGTTGGACACAGTTCAGAGCTAAAATATCCACCCATCCGAGCAAAGCTCGGTTTCATCACTATATCAGTTTGCGACTGATTTTGCTTCGCATCGTTCAGTCATGACGATTTCTTTACGCTCTTCATCTTGATCTTTGAAAAAATAACTGCCATTATAATTTAACTTTTTATCTAGTCAGAGCACTAGAAGTTCCTTCACTTGAAGAATTGTCAGACTTCAGTCTACGATGTCTATTAATAAGGTAGCCGTCCACTTGCGGCTAAATGGGGTCAATCATTTACTACTATGGAAAATATGATACCAATAACCCTGAGTACGAAAGTTTATTTAAAACCGCTTAAGATTTTTGATGATCAATCCATCTTAAACGAAAAACAGAACATAGGAATTCATTGATGTATCTAGCACTATTTAGGGTAATGATGGCAATTTTCGTTATACAGTGTAAATATCGCTACTGTAATGATGATTCGTTTTTTACCATTTTTTATTTTCTTACATTTCACATCAATAGTTGCTCAACCTGCTTCATTTCAGTCCATGGGTATAGGTGGCGGTGGTGCCATGTTTGCGTTATCAATTAATCCCAGCAATGACGAAGAGTTTTA
The DNA here is from genome assembly GCA_038246735.1 of Chitinophagales bacterium. Lineage (GTDB taxonomy): Bacteria > Bacteroidota > Bacteroidia > Chitinophagales > Saprospiraceae > OLB9. The sequence goes on along the minus strand of JBBRVQ010000105.1, from coordinate 6,948 downwards.
TGCATCGTGCGACATGGGCGAGCTATTCCGTACTACAGACTTTGGTTTGTCCTATGAGCAAAACAATCACAGTCAATTTAGAGGAGGACATTACTCAAAAGTCTGTTATACATCTGTGCCTAATTTGATTTACAGCATCAGCTACAAAGACGATATGGTAAGGTCTGTTAAAAGCACAGACAATGGACTTAACTGGCAAACATTTGCAGGGGATCCGAATCTTTACGAAACAACTTATGCTATTTATACAGATTATACCAACCCAACCAGAATTGTTATTGCTCATTACAACAGGATTTATTATTCATCCAATGGTGGCACTAGTTTTACTGCAATTCACATTGCGGTCAATGCCAGTGCTGGTGTGGTGGTGAGCGGAGCATTATTCGATGGGACAAATATGTACTTGGGTACAAGTGATGGAGTGTTGGTCTCAAACAACAGCGGTACTACATGGAGTATAGCAAACATAACCGGGATACCGGCCAATCAAAAAATTTGGTCCTTTGCTGTTGCAAAATCCGGTACCATTATTAGATTCTTTTGTATTACGGCCAATGCTGGTGATATTTATCCGGGAGTAACCGGATCAGACTACTGGCAATTTGCAAAAGGAATATATACAACTGATTATGGTCAGACCAATTGGACACCCAAAACCAATGGCATAAATCTCAACATTGATTTTCCAATGTTTATCGATATGGCTGCCAATGACATCCAAACTGTCTATCTTGCTGGCAGTAGTAGTGCTAGTTACCCTACTGTAATCAAGACTGTAAATGCAGGAAATAACTGGACTCATGTGCTCAATACTGCTTCCAATCAAAACATCCGGACTGGATGGAGTGGTCAAACAGGAGACAGAAATTGGGGTTATGGCGAATGTGCTTTTGGCCTGGAAGTAGCTCCCAACAATGCAAACAAAATCATTTTTGGCGATTATGGATTTGTGCATAAATCATCGGATGGGGGTACTTCCTGGGCTCAAGCTTACCTCAATCCGGGTGATGAAAACAGTGCCGGAAATGCCACTCCAAAATATCAATATTATCAAAGTATTGGGCTCGAAAACACCACATCCTGGCAAGTGTTTTGGATAAATTCGACTACACTTTGGTCCTGCTATTCGGATATCAGAGGGATGAAAAGCAATGATAGTGGTACCAAATGGTCTTTCAACTATACAGGTCATGATGCCAATTCTTCTTATAGAATCGCAAAAAAAAGCAACGGACAATTATTTGCCGCTACCTCCAATATTCATGATATCTATCAAAGTACTTACCTTACAGATGCCCGACTTGATGGTTCAGATACGAATGGAAAAATTATATATTCTATAAATAATGGACAAACATGGCAAAATTTAAAAATATTTAATCATCCTGTTTATTGGATAGTAATAGACCCGAATAATGAAAATCGGGCTTATGCAAGTGTCATTAACTATACCAATTTAAATGGAAGTATAGGAGGCGTATATATGACCAACGATTTACAAAATCTTGCCGCATCTACTTGGACTTTATTACCCAATCCTCCACGAACAGAAAAGCATCCGGCTGCACTTGAAGTCCTGAATGATGGTAAATTGGTAGCATCCTATTCAGGTCGTCGCAATAGTTCCGGTACTTTCATGCCCAGTTCAGGTGTATTTTTATACGATCCTGCTGTAAACACTTGGGCAGATAGGTCTCATACGGGTATGCATTATTGGACCAGGGATATTGTCATTGACCCAAATGATGTCAGCCAAAATACATGGTATGCATGTGTATACAGCGGCTGGGGCGGACCACCCAATGGATTAGGAGGGCTCTATAAAACGATCAACAGAGGTACATCCTGGACAAAACTCACCGGCAATTCACTGGATAGAGTGGCCTCTTGTACATTTAATCCTGTCAACTCCAATCAATTGTTCATTACTACAGAAGCACAAGGTTTGTGGATGAGCATAAACATCAATAATGTCAGTCCTACATTTACCCAAATTCCAAAATATCCTTTTCAACAACCGGAAAGAGTTTTTTTTAATCCGTATGATGACAATGAAATGTGGGTAACAAGTTTTGGTAACGGCATGAAAAAAGGAATCATTCACCATGATGGTTGTACACACGTCACCAATGCAAATCTGAGCGGCATAGGATCATTATTGTATGCCATGGAATGTGCAACTGATGTAGATACCATTACTTTTGATCATACCATCGCCGGAGATACCATTCACTTGGGAAATGCGATGATAAATATCAATAAAAACCTCCATTTCCTTAATGCAAACATTGCAAAAATATACATAAAAGCAAATGCAAATATTATCTTTAAAATACGTCAAACCAAACAGTGCGTTTTCGACAATATAGGTCTGATCAGTGACCATACATCGCATACTACGGTCATCAATGAAGGTGATTTGATTTTAAAAAATACCAGCTTGGAAAGTTTACAGCTACCTTCAAAATTGATCAACAAAGGGTCCATGCAAATACAAGGTCAATCGATCATAAAATAGTGGGAAAATAGGATGTTCATTAAATATGCTGAAAAAAATATCACCAATGCTTTTTGATTAAAAACATGCCCGAGCTCTTATTAAAAATAAATGGCAAGTGCGCTGCCCTGATAATAAGTTTATTTTTAATGATCGTTTTTTTTTCAAAGATCAAACCAATATCTAAATCACCCATACACTTTCAAAAGCTCCAGAATTTTATTGGCATTATGTATTATAGCTTCTATTTTCAACCTTCACAATACTATGTGGGCTTTTCAATGACTATACCCATTTAAAAATTTGAAAAATAAGAAAGTTTCTACTGCTTTAAAAATCTAACTATACCTTTTGATGAATGCGCGTTTGAAAATTTTACCATATACCATCCAGAGGGGAGAGATGCTATATCAATAGATTGGTCAGCTGGCAGCATACCCTGTTTCACTTCTTTGCCTGTAATGCTATAGATGGTATATAATGTGAAGATGTCTGTTTCAGGTACAATAATTCTATCATTTGCAGGATTAGGATATAGAATAAGTGATTGTTCAGTTGGATCTGAATTTTCCACAGCAGAAACCCCACACATGATATCATTGAGTTTTTGCCACATCTGATTGCAAAAGACTATTCCGATTTCTGCGGCCTGGGAAGTTGGTTTTTCACCCATTCGTATCACTACCAATCCCAATTCAGGAGCGATATTGATCATTTGTCCGTTTTTGCCTAATGCTGCAATCATATCATCCGGTGCATCCGGAGCAAGAGAACCGGGAAAAATAAATTGTGTGGTGGGCAGCATATACTTGGGCTTCCCATTTAACCACCATAAATAACCGTAAGAAGGATTGATATCCTGAGATGTATTGATCATTTGCTTTACATAAGCTGTGTCAGCAAGCAAGACTTTATTGTTCCACACGCCTTTATTCTGTATCAATAATCCAAAACGCGCCATACTTCGCACCTTGCTGAAATACACATTATCATAGTCTAAAGTAAACCATGCGCCAGTCATTCCGATCATGGATTTGAGTTTTTGTTGGGTATAGACATTAATATTCTGACCTGATGCTTTTTCCAAAACCTTTTCCAGTAAGGTGTAGGGTGCATTGTGATAAGCCCATCTTGTTGCCGGGTCTGATTTGAAAATTAAACAGGTATCTATGGTACAATGATTGTCCGCTATGCCATCTTCCAAACCACTGGTCATAGTCAGCTGATGTACAATTTGTATTCGGCTCTCCAGAGCGGGTGTACATGATGTCCATCCCTGTCCTAAATATTTGGAAGTGGCATCAGTAATCGAAAGCTGGCCGGCTTGCTGAGCTTGTCCGACTAAAAACGAAGTAATTGTTTTGCCGGCAGAAGCCCAATACCAAAGACTATCTTTTGTAAATGAACCAAAGTACTTTTCCAAAGCAATTTTTCCATCTTTCAACACAATAAATCCCTTAGTGTTCTCCGCTTCCAGAAAACTGTACAACGAAGGTATTTTGTCTTCAAACCAACCCATGGATGCAGGGGTGACTTCTTCCCAAGCAGCAGTTTCAGAAATAGGAGGAAAATACGTGGATTGTGCATGAAATGGGGAAGAAAAAAACATGCTTATTAGTATTGTAAAATAGATTGGTATTTTCATTTAAAGAGATTAAAATCAGATCAGATGTATTGTTTTACTTTAAGAGAATAATTCTTAGACATGGCTGAACCAAAAAGGATTAATCGGTTTAGCTGTTATTTTTTCTTTTTTTTGGTTTAGGTTCAGGTAGTTCAGCTACAGTAATCCGGACTAATTCACTCAACCAATCACTATCTTCAACCTGATCTTCAACTAAAAGCCACGGTTTTGCACCCGGATATGGAGAAGCTTCTTTTACATCTTTCATATAAATTCTTCCTCCTTCAGTGGGTTTAAAAAAGAGTCGATCATCGCTTACAAGAGCAAACATTTTTTGATCACAATATAAACCGTATTCTCCAAACATTGATTTGAATATAATTTCATCTGATTCACCCATCTGAGCTACTATGTATTTTACAAATTCTTTTTTTGAAGTCATAAGATTGAGATTGAGATTGAGATTAAGATTAAGATTGAGATTGAGATTGAGATTAAGGAAGCGGGTTTACATTTAATTGAATTCCCTTGGAGCTTTCTATCTGCTCTTTTTGCCTGATTTCATTGATATAATGATCTCTGAGGTGATCATAAAAAGACTTCTTACTCACAAACCCTGAAATGATATTGGCCATCAAAGCGGACAACATGAGGTGAAATATTATATTGTGGCTATTGGTCATTTCAATAACAAGAATAGATGAAGTAAAGGGACTTCTGGTGATACCAGTGAGGCAACCCGTCATTCCACAAAGTATCATCAGATTGGTTTGAGATGCTGACAGTTGCATCCACCCAGAAACCACAGCACCTATACTGGCTCCCGCACTCAAAGAAGGGGCAAATATTCCTCCGGATGCACCATTGGAAAAAGATACTATAGGACCAATCAAGCGAAGAATGGGTACATACCATTCGAGATGTTTATCATCGGTAAAAAGTGATGTAACCATAATATCTTTACCTGAACCGAAAACATCATAACTTATAAAATATCCTAGCAATGCAATAATAAGTCCCATGAATAAAGGATACAAAACAGACGCATACTTCCATGTAAAAGTACGTTTTTTATTGAAAATCCAAAGTATCGTACGGCCCATTCCGCTACCGGCACTTCCTGATATGACGGCTACCGGGATTACAAAAAATATCATATATAAAGACAGGTCTCCAAGTTGCGGATACCCCAGATATAAATATGGACCTAAGATATTTAATGCAGTAAGTCCAGAAATGATTACGCCTACCAATAAAGCAGATTTAAAATGGCTGAAATGCACTTTAGTAAGTTCCTCAATGGCAAATACAATTCCACCCAAAGGAGTATTGAAAGCAGCAGCTAGACCGGCAGCAGCCCCCGTGACGATCATGTTCCTTTTGGACACTCTTGGATACCACTCCGGCAGTAAATCGTTTATTATTTTAAAAATAGAGGCTGATATCTGAATAGTTGGTCCCTCTCTACCGATCACCCCGCCTCCTAAAACCATAATCATACTCGAAATGATCTTAATCAGAATGATTCTTAAACTAAGAAGACTGCTTAATTTTGATTTTTTATTGTCTGTACACAATTCAATGGCCGCACTTACTTGTGGAATGCCGCTGCCTCGGGCCGAAGGAGCAAATGTATTGACCACCCACCAGGATGCAAAAAAACAAAGCGGTGTGATGATAAAAAAAATCCAATCCACCAATCCAAATAAATACGCCGTTCCTAGCTCAGCAAGGGCAAAAAGTTTTGCATAGAAGACTGCAGTAAGTCCTGTTATAAAAGCACCCACCCAAAATGGGATGGCATGCAAAATATTTTCCTTATAAGCTTGATTATCAATGGCATCAAACCAGGCTTTTACTTTGCTAACTATCCTCAGAAAAAAGTCAAAGATTGTTAAAATAATGGATTTCATTCCTTGTCGGATATGGTGATTTCTTAGTTTAGTAAACTAAGGACTTACCTTGTCTAAATCACAAAAGTGCAAATAATAATTGATAGCAGCAAGTAATTGATGATGAAAGATGTTGTCACTCTTTAATATTAGTGACAAATTTCCACACAGACTTGAAGAATTAATTGGGGTCCGACTGATTATATAATTTTATTATAACCAATTGATTATCTGTGTTTTCACTATATTCTAAAGTGGAACATACGATCCTTTTAAGTGAAATATATCAAAATTTAAAGAAATAAGCTTGTCTTAATTAGGATGGGAAGAAGCACCTAATAGATTTTCTATAGCTTGTTTTGGTATAAACTGCCCATATTTTAGTGCCGTATATTGTTTTTTACCTTTTAAAACAAAAAAAAAAGCCGAAACAAAGATGCTCCGGCTTTTTTATTCTTTTATAAATTTGTAAAATAAATATTATTCTATCCTCACCACTCGTTTAGTCACATCAGGCAATCCTTCAGCTTTTAATCGTACGAGATATATGCCATTTTCATACACTGACAAATCCAGATTGATGGTTTTTTGTCCAATATCCAGAGGTTGTGTCATTAAGCGTCGGCCTTCTATATTGTATATTTCTAGCACTGCTTTTTTGTCTCCGTAGTCGCTTATATCCACCTGAACTAAGCCTGTGGTTGGATTGGGGGTTACCCTAAAGTCTGCTGCCAAACCATCATCCTGTGATAATCCTGCGATACTTTTTATGTTCAGTGGTTTGCTCATATTTCCACCAGTGACACTCACATTGCCAAAGGTGGCTGTCGTGGTACTGTTCGAGTTATAATTGTTCACTACCAGTCCTACTTCTATACAATCGCCCATGACAATATTTTGGACACCTACATTGTACCAGGTAGTACCATTCG
>JBBRVQ010000104.1:0-12790 GCA_038246735.1 Chitinophagales bacterium | reverse complement strand
TCAGTAATACGTTCTGAAATAAATCCAGAATATAATACAACTTGCTTCGCGAGTTCAGCTTCATTGTCACCCGACGCACTTATTCTGATTCTTACCTGAGCCAGAGCTGGAAGGTAAGCGATTTTTATATTGGATGGAAATGAAGAAACTATGTTCGAAATTTTATTTTCTATAGTGGTTTCACCCACTCCGCTAGTAAGAATAGTTTTATGAAAAATAAAATTTGTAGACTCTGCTCTTAATAATGAAATAACCACCTCTTCCATAATGGACTTCATTTCATATGGAACTCCCGGCATGGAGATAATTCTTTTACCTTGATGATAAAACATCATCCCCGGAGCAGTCCCCATGGAGTTTTTTAGTATTTGTACTCCTTCCGGCATCAGACACTGATCATTATGAGATGGAGACATCGGCCGACCCAATCGCTCAAATAATCTTTTTATCCTATCGTATGTTTCCTGATGAAAAAACAATTCTACCCCAAGAAAATCTGCTATTGCTTTTTTTGTTATATCGTCTTTTGTGGGACCCAATCCTCCGGTCATAAATACGATGTCCGCTTCATTTAGCGCTTGTGTCAAACCCAAAATTATTTCATTGTGCTGATCGCCAACTGAGAATGTTTTTTTTACCTGGATCCCTACTTCAGATAATTTTTGCCCTAACCAAGCAGAATTGGTGTCAATGACCTGACCGATTAGGATTTCATCGCCGACGGTAATTATTGCTGCCTGCATATATTCAATTTAATTATAAACCACCGTCGGAATCACTCATCAATCCCCTGTTGATAAATCCGATGAATGGTTTTATAACAGTAAATTTTTGAATGATATAAGGGATTAACTTATCTGAGGTCAGCATTTCGTCCGACAACGGAGCGGAAGCTGTAAAACTTTTTAATTTTAGGTACTCAATCGCAGGATCGGCTGCTTCGTACCCTTTGGGAGGTCGGCTCAATTTCTGGCCAACCTCTACATCTAGTGCGCCAAATGTATTTTTAAAGTCCGGATAATTCAGAATAACCGTGAGATCATTGTAAAAATAATGAATCTCCTTACGCACCTTTGTCAATAATGGTGTCTCCGGCATCCATAGGCCTCCACCAATAAATGAATGGCCTGGCTCAATATGCAGATAATATGCAGCAAGGTTAAATTTTTTACCTCCTGGATGCAAGGCTATACCCAGATTGGTTTTGTAGGGTGATTTATTGGCTGAAAAACGAACATCCCTGTTGATTCTGAATATACATTCTTTGGCAGTAACCATTTCTAAGGATGGATCTACCTCTTTCATTTGCTCAAGAATACCACCTGCCAATGAAATATAGTCTGATTTTACTTTGTCATATCGCTTCCTGTTAAGGTCAAACCAAGGTTTAGAATTATTACTTTTAAGTTCGTTTAAAAATTCTATCGTTGTAGGTAGCAACATAATTTCTATTGATGATTGGTCATTACTTAATATACTTTAAAATCTGAAACCAAAAGAGATCTCAAAACCTATATTCCTGTCAAAATGATCACTAAGTTTGAATCTGCGGTTTTCTTCATCAAACGTTTTTCTTAGAAAATCTACTTTATTGTTGGTAATGTCAACCAAACCATAATCATACTTCAAGCCAATGTAAAAGCCTTTATTTATAAAATAGGATACTCCGCCTGTCAAACCAAAATCATATGTTTTATACAAATTGCCTTCCTTTTCTGTTCCCAGATAATTGTAATAAGCACCTGCGTCTTTAGCCAATGTTACTACGTTGCCATCAACATAAACAGACGGTCCTGCTGAGTTGGTAGCTATGCCACCAGCTACGTCTTTATTATAATTGTGGATCAATGATTGTTTAAAAAACAAACTATCCTTGTTTTGTTCAAAATATATGGTCCCATTTCCTCTCGGGCCTATAAGAAAAGAAGCATAAACACCTGCACTAAACTCAAGTTTTTTGGCAGCCTGCCATTGAAAAGTTACAGGAAGACTTATATATGCATTTGAGACCTTCATTTCAATGGAGGACTTGCCTTTTTCATATAGAAAAGCATTACCAATCGGAATCTTATAGAAAGACTCGCCATCATAATTGTATTTTGATCCCACTTGAGTGTACAACAGCTCTCCCTTCAATGAAAAATCATCCGCAAATTTATATGCATAATTAACCCCAAAATGAAAGCCATCTGAAATACTATACTTTTCGTTAACACCATCTTCTAATGGTCCGGAAAAAGAAGTATAATTTAACCCTGCTCTAATTCCAAAACTTTGAGCGGATATTCCGGAAACTACAAAAGAAAATAATCCGATTAACACGATCTGCCTGATCATATAAATATAATTTTATTTTAAAATGAGTGCAAAGGTAAACAATTTAACAACGTTTAAACGTTCAGTTTTAAGTTTTCGCTTCTGCACGGAGTCTAAATATTTCGTTAAATATATCTACACGGCGGCTTTTTCAAATGAAAATATTAGTTTTGCTGCCGGAAAACCAAAATAATATGAGTAAAAAAAATAAGCTTAAAAAATTTGCTGATCTTTTGGTTTACCCGAATGTGTATGAAAACTACGACCCAAAATATCCTCGGTTGCTTAAAAATAAAGACGAAGAAGTTGATTTGAAAGGCAAATGGGCTTCTGATCATTTTCACAATTCTCAACCCATTATCCTCGAGCTTGCTTGTGGAAGAGGAGAATATACTGAAGCTTTGGCAGAAGCATTTCCTGATTATAATTTTATAGGCGTGGATATAAAAGGGGCCAGAATATGGCAGGGAGCTACCAGTGTTTTAGAAAAAGGACTCTCCAATGCTGGATTTCTTCGTACCCAGATTGAACAAATTGCTTTGTTTTTTGGTGAAAGTGAAATTGACGGTATCTGGATTACCTTTCCTGACCCCTTTCTTCGTGAAAGTAAAGAAAATAAACGTCTTACATCGACTCGTTTTCTTGACCTGTATAAAAAAATTATTTGTCCGGGTGCTTTACTTCATCTAAAAACGGACGACCTCACTTTATATGAATTTACGCTGAACACACTATCCGTATATTCGGGTGCGGAAGTGATTTACCATAACAGTGATATATATTCCGATACACTAGCCTTTGATGAACTTTCGTATAAAACATATTATGAAAAAGAACACCTGTCCGATGGTAGAAAAATAAAATACATTCGCTTTACTATAAATTAATTTTACAAAATTATTATTGCTTACTTTTGCTCTAGTGCTCCAAACAGATAAAGAACCTAATAAAATATGGATTTTTTGAACAAATATCATTTACTTTTTACTGATTTTCTGTTGTCCAACCCAATGAACCGAGCTCCGGTAAATTTATATGGACCTGCTGATTATATCTTATCTTTAGGTGGCAAACGGTTACGTCCTGTTTTTGTATTGATCGGTTGTGGTTTGTTTGACACAAAACCTGAAAAAGCACTTAAAACAGCTATGGCCGTTGAAATTTTTCATAATTTTACTTTGCTGCATGATGATATTATGGACAATGCTGATATAAGACGTGGAAAACCAACCGTACATGTCAAATATAATGCAAACACCGCTATCTTGACAGGAGACGTTATGATGATACAGGCTTATCAGTATTTATTGGATAACGAGGATCCTGTTTTAGTAAAGTCGCTCATGGATATTTTTAATAAAATGGCTTTTGAAGTTTGTGAAGGTCAACAGTTGGATATGGATTTTGAATCCAGAGACGATGTAAGCATTGATGAGTATATTAAAATGATAACGCTTAAAACGTCTGTCCTTTTGGCTGCTTCTTTACAATTAGGGTCAATTATTGGAGACGCATCAGCTCCAGACCAAAATCATCTTTACGAATTTGCAAAAAATTTTGGGATAGCTTTTCAACTTCAGGATGATATTCTGGATACTTTTGGTGAAGCATCTGCCGTAGGAAAAAAAATAGGCGGCGATATCCTTCAAAATAAAAAAACTTATCTTTATCTAAAGGCATTGGAACTTTCAGACTCGGCAGAAAATACAAAATTGCAAAACTATTTCTCGGGAAGAGTCACTTTAGACGATGAGTATAAAATCAAGGAAGTAACCTCCATCTTTAAAAATGTCAATGTCGTTGAATATGCCAATCAGGTGATAGAAGCATACAGAGATCTTGCCCTTTCACACCTTTCGGCATGTAATATACGAGAGCAAAGCAAGTTTGATCTTTCTGCTCTGGTAAATAATCTTATATCCCGCAATTCATAGCGATTTAGAAACATTACAAGGCAATCTAACAGATTCGGATAGTGTGTTTCCATCTTTTATCTTCTCTGTAATTATAGTAATACATATGGTTACTAAATTTTTACCTACTTTTGTTTTAATTATATGTTTTTAAAAAACATTAAACATTATTATGCGTCCTAAATATTTTATCCTGACTTTTGCTATTATCGGTTTTTTATCTTGTAAGTCATCCAAAATGGTTTTCGACCCCGTTACTAGTAAAAAAGAGTTTATTGCATTTGGCTTAGGTGGCGGGTTTACCGGCAAAGTACTAAAATATTTTATTACCAAAGATGGAATCATATATACTCATTCCGGTGAAGAAATAAAAAAAATAGGCGTAAGTCCAAAGCGTATTACGGGTCAAGTTTTTTCAAATTTCAATACATTGGGTTTGGATAAGATAATGTTAAACGAGCCGGGAAATAAATACTTTTTTATAGAGCCAAACCTACAAGGATCGTCCAATAAAATGATCTGGGGAAAAGAACCATTAAACAATCCCAACATAGAAACGTATTTTGAAATACTCATGAATACCGTAAAAGCTATAAATAATAATTAAACTCAACATTTTAATCTATAGATATGAGACACTTTTTTTTATTCGTTTTTTTTCTTTCCGTTTGTACTAGCCATGCACAATTTAAAAAAATAATTTTTGATCCAAATGTTAAAATCAGTGCTGGAGAGAAAAACATACAGCTTTTAAAACCACAGACAAATGCCGTACCCAGAATTCATACCAGCAGCGACTATGATGCATTGGATTTGTCAGCAGTTGTTGCTATTAAATCAGGACTCAGACCTGGTATATTGAACGAAAATAAGGTACCCGTATACATCGAAGGAAATTTAAAAATCACTGGTCAAAGAGGCCGTACCACAGAAAATCTTGCATGGGAATATCTTGAGGCTGCAGCTCCTATGATGAAAATAAAAAATCCTAACAACGAGTTTAGTCTTATTTCTGCTCAGGAAGATGATTTGGGAATGACTCATATAAAACTACAACAACAGGTGAATGGGATCCCTGTTTATGGTGCATATGTGATGGTGCACGGACAAAATCAAACGTTTGATTTTCTAAACGGAACCTATTTTCCAACCATTGAGTTGGAAAAAACATCCCCTTCGTATGATATGGAACAATCCAAAATAATTGTACGAAACGAACTCGGTGAAAAACCTATATACACGGACAATGTTAAGCTGCTTTTTGAAAATTATAAGGAAGATTCAGAACTTGTAGTCTACCCCCATGAAAATAGCTTTTATCTAGCCTATCATGTCTCTTCCTATAAAAATATAGTCGAAAGATGGGAATATTTTATCGATGCCTATACCGGAAAAGTAATTAATAAATATCAGAGTATTTGTAAGTTTCACAATCATACTTCTGGGAAAGGTGAAAAATGCGATCAAACTGAAATAGAAATAATAGACGGAAAAGCCACAGCTAATTCTCTGGATCTATTCAACATCAGCAGACTTATTAATACCTATGAAGTAGGTAATAAATTTTATATGATCGACGGATCAAGAGACATATTTGCCTCTACTCCTTCAAATCTTCCTGATGACCCGGAAGGGGTGATTTGGACCATTGATGCGTTTAATACCTCACCGCAACTTGACAACTTTAACTATGGCCATGTAACTTCTTCCAACAATATCTGGAATAATAAAACTGCCGTATCGTCTCATTACAATGGAGGTAAAGCTTTTGAATACTTCAGAAATAGCCACAACAGAAAATCCATCAACGGTACAAGTGGAAATATAATATCCCTAATCAATGTCGCTGATGAAGATGGTAAAACGATGGGCAATGCTTTTTGGAACGGGCAGGCCATGTTTTATGGCAACGGGGACAATGCTTTCCAACCGCTGGCAAAAGGCCTCGATGTTGCCGGACATGAGATGACACATGGTGTAGTAGAAGGTACCGCCAATCTGGAATATCAGGGCGAGTCAGGCGCGCTAAACGAGTCTTTTGCTGATATTTTCGGTGCTATGATTGACCGGGATGATTGGAAAATCGGCGAAGATGTCGTGAAGTTGTCTGCATTTCCTTCCGGAGCTTTGCGAAGTATGGAGGACCCTCATAACGGTGCTTCCACAAATGATTTCGATAAAGGTTGGCAGCCAAGACACTTTGATGAACGGTATAAAGGCAATGAAGACAATGGCGGTGTGCATATCAATAGTGGTATTCCAAACTTTGCTTTCTTTAAATTTGCAACATCAGTAGGTAAAGATAAGGCTGAAAAAGTATTTTATCGGGCACTTTCGAATTATCTCACAAAATCCTCCAAATTTGTAGATTGTCGGATCGCAGTGATTAAAGCCACTACTGATTTATATGGGGCGACAGAAGTAAATGCTGCGAAAAAAGCATTTGATGAGGTAGGTATCCTGGGCGATCAAGGTGGAAATTATGAAACAGATATTGAAACTAATCCGGGTCAGGAGTTTGTTCTCACCACGAATAGTAACAACACTGGCTTATTTATATACGATACCAATGGAAATAATCTGGGCACCATATCTAATACAGGCATAATTTCCAAACCAAGCATATCTGATGATGGCTCTGAGATCGTATTTGTAGGTAAAGATGATAAAATTCACTATATATTTATAGACTGGTCAAAAAATCCTATAACTCCACAGGAGCAGATCATAGGTAGCTCTCCGATATGGAGAAATGCTATCATTTCGAAAGACGGACTAAAGATTGCGGCTCTGACAAAAGAAGAAATAAATGAAATAGAAGTATTTTATTTTGGCGGCACTTCAACAACTCAGAATGTTTTTGAATTATATAATCCTACTTACTCAGAAGGAGTGACGACCGGATATGTAAATTATGCGGACGCTATGGAATTTGATATCACAGGAGAATATATCATGTATGATGCTGAAAATGAAATAAACAGCACCCAGGATGGTTCAATTACTTACTGGGATGTAAGCTTTATAAAAGTTTGGAACAATGAATCCAATTCATTCTCGTTAGGCAAGGTAGAAAAGCTTTTCTCCTCTCTTCCTCCTGATGTAAGTATCGGTAATCCGACTTTCTCAAAAAACAGTCCTTACATCATAGCGCTGGATTATATAGATGAAAATCAAGTCGTAAGTATCATCGGTGCTAATATAGAAACAGGCAATGTAAAACTAATTTTTAAAAACAATACGCTTGGTTATCCGAATTATAATAGTAAAGACAATAAAATAGTTTTTGATAATGAAGGCACTTCCGTTTATAATGTCGGTGTAGTCAACCTAAAATCCAACAAGATCGAAGCCACTGGTGATCCTGTATTATTTACTGGCAGTAAACGTTGGGCAACCTGGTTTAGTACCGGAACACGAGTGCTTAGTGATACGGAAGACGCAATAACCCCAAATGATAACTTACATTTATTGTCAAACCCAATGAATGATATTTTGCAGTTTACATTTACTGGCCGTGATATCAATTCGACAGATATAAAAATCACAGATGTTACCGGAAAAGTTGTTATCTATAAAATGAAAACGCATATAAAGGAAAATCATGTGAATGAAATAAACATTTCGAACCTAATTTCCGGTATATATTACTTATCTCTTGGAAATGAAAAAGAAAACAAAACCATAAAGTTTATCAAGATGTAATATGAAATAAAAAAGAGGAAATATACATGACTTTAAATGCTAATTGCATGTCCTCTCAATAGTCCTCATCAAATACAATGCCGCGTAAAAAGAGCAGATCAAAGAAATCACCAATTATCATATTTTGCATTTCATTAAGATGCTCTACACAATAAACCAATATCAAAGGTAGGAATTTTTTTTGTAAAAGCTCTTTCTGTATAGACCTTAAAACAAAAAAGCCAGGAGATAATCACCTGGCTTTTTCTTAACTATTCATAAAAGTCCACCTTACCCGAATCTACATCGTACATTCCACCTACGATTTTGATTTGACCTGAATCTTCCAGATCTTTAATGATAGGACTTTCGTTTCTGATACGTTGCATTGTCAGGCGTACATTAAGAGATGCTACATTTTCTACAAATTCAGCGTTTTTGCTTGTTCTGTCGATGGTTGTGGCTTTTTCTTCCTCTATTGCAGGCTGTATTTTATTGAGCAAAGTGGTCAGATTTCCCATTTCTATATGATCACAAGCTCCTTTTACAGCTCCACACTTAGAATGTCCTAGTACGACGATGATTTTTGAACCCACCACCTTTGTAGCAAACTCCATGCTACCGAGGATATCTTCATTGAGAATATTGCCGGCAATACGAACACTGAACACATCCCCGAGTCCTTGATCGAATATTAACTCAGCAGATGTTCTACTATCAATACAACTTAGGATCACTGAAAATGGCCATTGACCATCTCGGGTATCATTAACCTGTTCCAGGAGATTTCTGTTTATTTTTAGGTTATTGATAAAACGGTTGTTGCCTTCCTTCAAAAACTGAAGTGCTTTGTCAGGAGTAACGGTTGCCTGACTTTCTGCGGTATGTGCTTTCATCTGTATTTATTTTTAAGATTAATTAATTTGAAATTATTTTTAACTATTTTAATTTTTATTCGTCGCTATCCATGTGTGCCTGCTTTCTTCAATGGTATTTTCCAGTTTATATTTAGGTTTAAAGCCAATTAATTCGACCTTTATCCCTCGTTCAGAACCTCCAGCTTCCTGAAACTCTTGTATCAAATCCAATACATCATGTGCTATATACTCTGATTTTTCGGCATTGATAACCACTGTACTGTTTTCCGGCAGGTGTCCTAAAGTCAGCTTGATAGCCGCCTTATTAAGAAAAGACACCTCCTGCGCCAGATCAATGTGTATGATATCCCCGGTATGATAAGACTCTTTTCTGAAATAATAGGCTCTTTTGAGATTTCCTTGCAAGACAAATAATATGCTAATAAACATACCTATCGCCACTCCACTCAAAAGATCTGTGAGTACTATAGCCACTAATGTCACAATAAATGGTATAAACTGAAACTTTCCCTGATTCCAGAATCGTTTCACCTTATCCGGATGCGCCAATTTATATCCTATAAGCAAAAGTATAGCGGCCAGAGTGGCCAAGGGAATTTTGTTGAGCAAAGTAGGTATAGTCAAAACGCTCACCAAAAGAAAGGCTCCATGAATGATGGCAGAAAGCTTCGTCCTTGCGCCCGAATTGATATTGGCTGTGGTTCGTATTACAACAGAAGTCATAGGAAGACCGCCCAATACACCACTTAGAATATTTCCTACACCCTGAGCTTTTAGTTCGTTATTCGTGCTGGTATATCTTTTATAGACATCCATACGGTCACTCGCTTCGATACATAGCAAAGTTTCTATGGAAGCCACGATAGCAAGTGTGGCTGCAACAGTCCAAACGGTTTTATTAGTCAATCCATTAAAATCAGGTAAAGTAATCAGTGATCCAATATCAGAAAAACTTCCCAAGACTGGCAAACTCACCAAATGTGATGGATCCAAAGCTAAGGTAGATCCTGTACGGACAAAAATCTCATTGATGATGATACCTGTGCACACTGCCACCAAAGCACCTGGCAATAATTTTAATTTTTTTAGCGCAGGTACTTTATCCCACATGATCAAGATCAACAAAGATACGACAGTGATGGTCGTGGCACCCAAGCTAATATTGTTAAAAGATTCCATTAAAGTCGAGAATGTATTACTTCCTGATTGTTCAATAAAAGATTCATCCCCTTCTGTATCTTTATCATATCCGAAGGCATGCGGTATCTGTTTTAGAAAGATGATGACTCCTATACCCGCCAACATACCTTCGATGACATTGTTGGGAAAGTAGTTGGATATACTTCCTGCTTTTAGAAATCCTAAGATAAGCTGTATGACTCCTGCAAGCACTACTGCTGTCAAAAACAACTCAAACTTACCCAAAGAGCTGATAGATGACAAAACTATGGCAGCAAGTCCAGCAGCAGGACCTGAGACACTTACATGAGAATTACTCAAAAACCCCACTACTAATCCGCCAACGATTCCAGCTATGATGCCAGAGAATAATGGTGCCCCTGATGCTAAAGCTATGCCTAAGCACAAAGGTAAAGCAACCAAAAACACAACGAGACCCGAAGCCAGATCAGACTTAATATATTTTGTTGAAAGAAAATTATTTTCCATTTTGAATTGATAAGTTAAAAAAAATGATGAAAAAATGCAATCAAACACGGCATTAAGGAAGTAACTGAAATCTGAACGCCTAGATTCATACTAAAGAATTATTAAATTAAAAAATCCTTAAGACAAATTATAGATTGATAAATCTTGATGAAATGATAAATTTATTGATCAAAGTAATCCGAAGAGGGATTTCATTTACCGTTTAGTTTATGATAAAGATCAATAAATTTTCTTATGAAATAAGTAACTCGGGTGGGTTGTCTATGACTTGTTTAGCAAGTTTTCCGATATTTATGAGAATGTGTGATGATGGTTGGTTTATAAATAATTTTTCCATTTGTAGACTATTTACAATAATCATCTGATCGTGTATAGTAAACTCCTTTATATCTTTTTTACTATGCTCTTCTTCTAATGGTTGATTTTCTTCAATCAATGTTTCATACTTCACAGAGTTGTAAAAAAAAATATCAACGAGATCAATGCTTGAAATCATTAACATAGAAAACACCAAAGTACATATGACCAATCTTTTTACCATCTTTATCTTTAACATTAAAACTTCTTAAAATGTTCGTATTTTATAAAATTATATTAATTTTGTAATTAAGAAATTCAATGGATGTATTATATCAAATTTTTTCTTTTCCTTATAATATTTGCTCTTATTTCCAATATAAAAAGCGATAATATTTCTTTTCTAAAATATTTTGGACAGGTATTTGAAGATCAGGAAGAGTCAGTCGAAAATTTTAAAATTCAGAACGAAGACAATAATGACATAAAGATTATAGAAATATTATACCATTGTTCTAAAAACCTGTACTTTAAAGGTTTAAAGCAACATAATATTGAATATTTCAAATTCATTGCCACAGACCTTAGTCAAAGCATACATGCTATACCACCCAACTCTGTATAGGTCGAAAAAATCTAAAGTCTACTTGAATTTCAATTTGTTAGGGTTTTAAAAATGATTACACAAATAATTTATAATTATTTTGGTCAGCACCATTGAAAACGGGGTAAAATATTAGTAACAATGGATTCACCCCGATAGAAAAAAACGGGGTAAATCCGTCGCCTATAATTAAAAAAATAGCGGTTGGGGCGACATTTTTTCCTGTAAGATACAAACGTGTGAAGCTTCAGCATCAAAAAGTGCTTATCTGTCTACGACATGGTAAAAAAACTTAACGGCTAGAGGTTGACCTAAAAACATAATAACAATAAAAAGTATAATAACATATCAACATGAGTCAATTTTATAAACAAATATTAGAAAACAATAAAAAATGGGTAGCTGAGAAAACAAATCAAGATCCTGATTTTTTCACAAAGCTAAGTGAGGGACAAACACCTCCTCTACTATGGATAGGATGCGCTGATAGTCGTGTACCCGCCAATGAAATTACTGGCACACAACCCGGTGAAGTCTTTGTGCATCGTAATATTGCCAATATGGTATTACACACAGATATGAACATGTTGAGTGTACTTGATTATGCTGTGAATGTTCTGAAAGTCCGACATGTCATTGTTTGTGGTCATTATGGCTGCGGTGGTGTCAAAGCAGCAATGGGAAGTACTCAGATCGGACTTATCGACAATTGGATCAGACATATTAAAGATGTATATCGCTTTCACTATAAAGAACTGGATGCCATTGAAGATGAGACACAAAAATTTGACCGTTTTGTGGAGCTTAATGTGATAGAACAGGTCATGGATCTGGCTAAAACATCAATAGTCCAAAATGCCTGGAAAAAAGGACAAGATCTATGGATTCATGGATGGGTATATTCTATTAAAAATGGCTTGGTCAAAGACTTAAATGTAAATTTTGGCAGTAATGATGAACTTCCTGAGGTATACAGATTAACAAAAGAACTTGCTTGAAATATTAATAATAAAAAGAGCCTCCAAAATGATAGAGGTTGCTTAAATTAATTTGTCATTTAACAATCATGAATAATTATAAAATCAAATAAAATTTGGATTAAGCAATAATATTGTAAGAGATACGTTACTTTTGCAACGTTTTTAGTGGATTAGAATTATATAAAATATTTTTGTGGCCCCGTTGTTTCGGTTATTTTTTGTGGGTGTTCTTGTTTTGCTTGGTATAAGTTTAAGCCATGGTAGTGATATAAATTCACATCCCACCTTCAATTATTCTGCTGAATATCATAGTGTCAATAAACAAGTAATTTCATCTTCTGATGATTTAAGGGACTTATTTAATCCCTTTGAACTAATAGAAAAAGACGAACAGAATGAAATTACTGATGAAGATAGTCAAAAAACCCAATACAATTCTTTTTGTATTGT
>JBBRVQ010000103.1:0-12960 GCA_038246735.1 Chitinophagales bacterium | reverse complement strand
GCAGTTCTCCAATCGTAAAACACGGAATACAAATCCCCAAAGGCGAGTTTTTTCGGTTCAGCTATTTTTGGAATTTTGACGTTAAGAAAATGAAACAGCCTTGTCCGCCGCGGCGAATGTTTCCCCTTAGCAAGTTTGCTTCGGTTCCTGCGTTATCGAGTGAAATCGTTCACTCGATTTGCTCATTCTTCGCAACCACTTAGTCATATATCAAGACAAAAGAAAAGTAAGCTAAACAAATGTAGAAAAGATTAAATTTGGAAATGAAAGTCAAATTGAAATGAAAATATGATATAAAATTATCACCAAAACTTGAATTAATAACTAGAAATTGTAAATAATAATAGATTTTATAATGGCTTTTTTGGGTTAATACTACAATGAATACACATAACCCAAAGAAAAGCTAAGACTTCGATTTTTAGTATAGTTAAGCTTATCGATGTTAGACTTACCGAGATAGTAGTTTGTTTCTGCTGTCAGATAATGGTGAGGTCTTATTTGATAACCGAATTCGAGTCCAGTATATGCTCCATGATCCCACCTGTGAATAGCTATTGAAGGATCGTTAAGATTTAATTCTTCAGTTGTAGGTTTAAAATTCGTGTCTAAAGGTGTTAGGGGTTTGGATAGCTGAAATAGCATATGAAATACCATAGCCAAGCTTTCCCGTAATGTTCCAATTGGTTTTAGGGATATTAAATGATTTTTTAAATAAGATAGGAAATTCCAACATAGAAACATTGATTCTCGTGTCTACCAAAAAGACCGGTTGCCATCCTCGAAAACATGCAGCACCCCTTTGTATAATACCTAGCTCTACTCCCAAAAATAACGAAGATCTAATTTTTGTATAAGCTAGCAAAGAAAAATTGTAGCCACTTACCTATGTTTCTGCATCTTCAGGGAGAACTGTATCACCAAAATTTGGCCATGCTAGTGAATATCCTCCTTTGATTCCAATAGATATTTGAGAAGTAAGTGTAGCGCAAAATAATAAACCGATATAAAGGGTTAAATAGATTTTAGGCATTATTGAATTTATTAAAGTTTCGATACTAACAAAAAAATTGGCTGTTTTAATGTGCTACAAATGAGTTTTCATTTTTTATTAGACATTTTTTTCACTTTAATTATCAAAAATCTATTTTTAAGCCTTTATTTTCCATTATAGCCTACTTTATGGCATTTATTTTCCATAATAAATGAATTATAGCTTATGAAGGACTGCTTACAATCATTATATGTCAGCCGAGAAATCATCAATTCAACAATTCCGCAACAAAACAAATCAACGAATCAAAGATCAATAATTCCGCAATTAAGCAACTCCTCAATTCACCAATTTATCCTATGGCAACACTCGGCAATCACCAGAAATATTGTTGATACCTCCAGTATTGTGTTGTATCGTAGTGGTGGACGTCCCCTTATACAGATACACATTGTCTAGGGTAAGCAAACCGCTATTTAGGATAGTACCAATACCTGTTGATGCGGAAGAATGGATGTGAAGACCTTTGATCCGTAATCCGAAACCAGTGTTTGGCGCAGAAGATACGATAGTAGGGTTAGTACTCTCAGAAAAAATATGGATATTTTTGGTGATGTCTCCTTGAATATATATATGCGCTTACTGGTGACGATATTTTCAGCGAATAAATTAATGGTATCATTCATAAATGTAGACGCAAATCGTATCGTATCACCATCCACTGCGCAATCAATAGCAGCTTTGAGCGATCCAGCACCTTTGGGTCCATCATGATCTACTGTGAGCCTGCAGAAATTATTTGCACAAGTTTTTAATCTCCAAGTTTGCAATGAACCACCATCCTGATCAAAGTCGTCTTTGACTTGTAGTCTCCACGATCCTTTATGTGATTGCCCGTTATAAGTATTTAAGGAAGCAGGTATCGTAGGTTGATATGTTAGGCCATTAGTAGGTGGACATGGCCAGCCATTACCTAGTCCAGATGATTGATTAAAATTTATATTAAAATTGTCTTGATTATCACAAGGGTTATCCCAAATTATCACATTTGTATCTGATGGAGCAAACAAAGTGAAAACCAAATCACTAACATAAGTATGCAAGCCTGTCAAATTTAACACATCTAAATCAGTAATGGTACCTCCATCTGTTATATTAAGGAATGAATTTATAGTAGGTGTACCAGATGCAGGAATGATTATAGGAACATTGATACTCGTGTACATCATGCAGGATTCGGTCTCAAATTTGAAAGATGGGTTAGACCAAGCACCAGCACCACATTCGTTGACTGCACGTACTCGCCAATAATATTCACTATATCCAGCCAACGGAGAAGATATGATAAAATTGGTAGTTGCTATGCTATTTACATTGATAACCAAACTATTGAAATCAGGTCGTCTGGAGACTTGCAGGTCGTAGGTTACAGTATTAGCAGCAGTTGCCCATGTTAACGTAGGTAGTGGACCAATATTAGTAGCATTATTTGCTGGAGTAGATAATACAGGAATTCCAACTGAAAGTAATGACACAACTGTAAAATCCATTGATTTATTTATGGCACCACTCACACCATTTAGGGCTAGAGTATAATTTCCTAATACTGCATTTGAATTAGTCAATGTAAGTAGCGTAGTAGATCCAGAAATTACCACTGGATTTGAAAAAGTAGCTGTGATCCCCGCTGGTAGGCCACTTACGGACAATGTTACTGGTGTAGAATATCCACTGAATGATGAGACTGTAACGGTATAAACCTGACTATTGCCCTGACAGATTACATTGTAATATGTGTTCAGTCCAAGATTGAATGTTGGTGTACTTCCTGTATTATTTATGGTGATATTGGCATTATTTATATCAAAAAATATATTGTCTGATGCTTTTACCATTACACGGCCTGTTGTAGTATTTGATGATGGTACTAAGACAGTTTGTGATCCGTCATTGGCTACACCTGTCAATAAAGTTGTAAAACTAGATCCTGAATTGGTCGTCCATAAAATATCAACCATCTGGCAATTTATACCATTGGAAGTGGTGCCTGCTATATCCCATGTGACAATTTGTGATGTACCCTGAGCCCAAGTAATAGCTACATTTTGAGAAGTAATAGCAAAGGGTCCGGCTGCCGCTACCGTATTTACTAAAACGTTAACTTCACTATTACAACTCGCACTCATCGGTGTGATATCTCGGGCCACGCCTGTGAAATTCATTGTCCTAGATACAGAAGTTACTACTTCCCAATTATTTCCTCCAAAGGGCGCACCAGAAGTTGCTCCTGCCAATACTGCTGTCAGGTTTGGGAAATATCTCGTAGGGTCGGTGGTAGGATCTACAAATCTGAATGCAGGACCAGCGGTATTTGCAGCCAATGGTGGCATAGTAGCTATCTGATTGTCCATCTGATCCCATCCATACAAGATACCATTACCATTCGGATCACTTGCATTCATTGTGAGCGCAAATGGCGTAGATCTAGGTATGACATAAGATTTGTTATTTGTTGGAGCCAATATATTTGGGGCAGAGTTTATATACCCGCCTACAGGAATATCACAATTGCTCCCTGTACTACTTAGATATGTTTTGATTTCCTGAAGTGATTTGGCATGATAAAATTCGTCACTATTATTTTGAACATCTGATGGACAAATTCCTGCATAAGCCATAATACTGCTACCGCTGCCTGGTTCCATGGCAGTGCTATTATTCCTATTGCCATCACATGAATTATTAAAAGTATGGTTTCCTCCCAATTGATGTCCCATTTCGTGGGCTACATAATCAATATCAAAAGGATCACCCACCGGAGCTCCACTACCAGTTACTCCACGGGCTTTATCTCCGCCGACGCAAACTACCCCTAATCCTGCAACCCCACCTGAGTTGGTTCCAAAAACGTGTCCAATATCATAATTAACTGAATTGATTACATTATCTGTATTTGTCTGATTTTGATTGATCATAGTACCTGGATCACCATTGGTAAAAGGATCGGTACCTGCATTTGTGTACATGATGCTAGTGTTATTCCCTATGATTACACAACGTATTGCAATTTCTTGAGCAAAAACACCATTGACACGATTCATAGTTGTATTCATAGCTGCAAGGGCCTGAGCGATGGTACCGCCATGAAAAGCAGCATATTCTCCCGTACAAGCTAATGCCAGTCGATATTCTCTGAACAAACAGTCACCAAACAATACAGACCTGTTACCTTGTGATCTTTCATTAATTTTATGATCATCACTGACCACACTACACTTCCAGTTGCCAATCTTTTGATAGTTCTTGCGATAATATACAATACGATGATTCAAATCGTTACGTTGAAAATGGTCAATATACGTTTTTCCAATACCGGGCTGACTTATCACGGCTCTGAATCCATAATAGGGTGAATAATCGGCCATAACAGTCATTGTAGGGTCTTCTACTCCTACACCATAAAAAGCTCTAATCTCAGGATAAGCTTTTTGCAGCTCCGGATGTAAAAGATGATATGACACTATGCTAAATGTATATAGTTTACCATTTGCAGCAGGTATTTTTATTTTTACCGAGGAATCATACACATTTAATATTTCCCTTTCATTAGGGGAATTGAATATTAATGCCTTAATAAATACATCGTTTGATTCATATAGTTTGAATAAAGATGGTTGTATTTCACGCTGACCTTTTTGCTGAATATCATCTGCTTCGACAATTTGCCACGATTGTCCAAAAACACAAAAATTTAAAAAAAAAATTAAAACTAAAATCAGATGAAAAGATTTCATATCAATGCTTATTGTTTTTAATATTGCAAAAGTAAAGAATCCTGAATTAAATCGCATAAATTTGTTTAATCCAGTCCATCATTAGGAATCTACTCCAATCGAATGCTACTAATTACGTGATGTTGAGACACGTTTGTCTCAGTTTATTTTCAAAATGATTTGCGATCATTTTTTAACCCAAATTCCGCATTAGACTTTATTTGAATGTATATATGACAAAATAGTTGGTATTGCTCGGAGATTTTATCCCGCAGGTGAAGCCTAAGCTACATCGAGGACATAAAATTGAGAATGACCAAACGGTAGGAAGCAAAATCGTGATACGAAATCACGATTTAGTGAGTGAACCATGCAAAGCTTTGCATGGCATCTTTTGTCTTCAGATTTTCATGTAGTTGATTTCTATTGCGGATTTTGGGTTTAAGGACCTTTTTTCATGTTTCCATAGCCCATGCATAAAATCACACATCGCATTGAGAAGCTGCAAGTCGATATTTGCAGTTCAGGTTTAGTATCCACACGTTTAATGCCGCTCATGTTGTTAGGAGCGGGCGGCCAGATCGTGTACGTCCGTTTATTTGAGTTGTTGGATTTTTTTGATTTGTGGACCTGCCCGTCTACAACGTAGTGGTCAGGCGGAGATGGATGATTTGTGGATTTGTTGTATTTGTGCACTTGGCAATGAGTACAACTGTTGATAGGTTGCATTAGTTTATTTTCAGCAACAACTGATCCTACGCATCAAAAAGGCTATTCTTTCCACTAAAATCCCCCAAAACCTATTTTTAATCATTTATTTTCCACTATAACCGACTTTTTAGCCAATATTTTCCATTATAAAATCCGATGCAGTTTACTTTGATATTTATCTATTTACAAGCAATAGTAAAATAGCCTGTTGTATAAAATATTCCTACACAATATAACAGGCATTTCGGCATCAATCAAACTCTACTACATCATCAATTAGATAGGCCTTGCCGACAGGCACAATTTTGATATCTCGGTGATATTTCATATTCATATCAGGGTCGCTGATGATGACACTGAAGATATTTGGGGATTTTAATGTGCACTTGGTGACTTTCACTTTACCATTGTCCTGTCCTGAAATCAGAAATGCTGTACCAATTCCTGCATGTTTGACATTATACCTTGAAGCCCATTTTTTCTTAAAATCATCTTCAGTCATTCCTCCATCATATCCGGATTCTGTGGCATCCGTTTTGAACTCAAAATATTTGGGTGTACAAATATCTTCCATAGGATATCCGCCTTCATTTAGGTGATTTTCGATGACTTCAGTGAGCCATCGTGAAGCATCTTCAATATCAATGGCATTATCTATATCGATGGGTCCGGAAACAACAGATTTAGGTATTTCTGTAGTGTCAGTTATTGGGGCTACTTCGGTCTGCTGTGGTTTGTTTTGACATGACCAAATCAGAAAAAGGGAAAGAGTTGCTATAAATAATGATTTCATTTTTAATTTTTAGGGTGATTTGAATGGTCTGTCTTAACCCAAACTATCAGATAGAAAGATGACGTTTAGCAAAAAAACAAATTATATTTTTCTTGGGCAAAGATAGGCGAATTTATTTTGGATGAAGGCATAATAAAGTTAAGGAAACGCTGACTTATTAATAGGCACTAAAATTTCTGTCCGACTATGGCACTGTTTAGTCGGAAATATCAGACTTTGGGACCATATTTCGGTTGAGCAATGTTAATTTTATCCTATATTTGAGCTATTAACAATTTAAACAAATCGACAGCTATGCGATATTTAATTTTAGGTACTATTTTCTTATCTGTTTTCCTTAGTACTATTAATGCTCAGGAGCGTTCCAATCATGCAAAAAAATTTGAACAACTGGACAATATCCTACGCTCTCCCAATGAGTATCGCGGGGCCGATGGTGCTCCCGGACCACGTTACTGGCAGCAGAAGGCAGATTATAAAATCAACTGTACGCTTGATGCGAAAGAACAGCGTATCGATGGTTCTGAGACCATAACTTACCACAACAATTCACCGGTAGAATTGCCGTACCTCTGGATGCAACTCGACGAAAATGAACATAATCCTACTTCTTCCAAACATCACATGGATGGCTCGAGAATGTTTGATGTCATGAATGATGGCAATCTGGAAAGGCTGGAAGCGGTAACAAAGCTCGATAAATATGGCGTAAAAATCAAAAAGGTGGTCTCTGATAAAGGCACTCCTCTCAAATACATCATCAATGAAAGTATGATGCGTATAGATTTGCCTCAACCGCTCAAACCGGGTAAAAAAGTAGTTTTCAGTATAGATTGGCACTATTACATGATAGACCGGATGAAAACGCCGAGCTGGGGTCGTGGTGGTTATGAATATTTTGCCGATAATAAAAATTATCTTTATACAGTCGTACAGTGGTTTCCGCGCATGTGTGTCTACAGCGACTTTGAAGGATGGCAAAACAAACAGTTTGTAGGTAGGGGAGAGTTTGCCCTTGCTTTCGGAGATTATGAAGTAAATATCACTTTGCCGTCCGACCATATCGTCGCAGGTACAGGCGAGTGTTTGAATTACAAAGAAATGCTTACTTCTGCTCAATACAACAGATGGAAAGAAGCACAATCGGTCAAAAGTCCACTGGAAATTGTTACCCTAGCTGAGGCCAAAGCAAATGAACTGACACCAATGTCAAGCAAAACCAAAACCTGGAAATACAAAGCCAAAAATGTACGGGATTTTGCCTGGACGGCCAGTAAAAAGTTTGTGTGGGATGCCATGCCTCATTACAATGAGCTAGGTCAGAAGGTCATGTGCATGAGCTTGTATGGTAAAGAAGCTTATCCTATCTACAACAAATACAGCACCAAAGTAGTAGATCATACGCTACGTACTTACTCCAAATACAGCATACCATATCCATACCCCGTAGCTATATCTGTAGAAGCCGCCAATGGTATGGAGTACCCGATGATTTCCTTCAATCCGGGTCGTGCACAGCCGGATGGAACCTACACAGAAGGCTCCAAAAATGCAGCTATTCTTGTCATCATCCATGAAGTGGGACATACCTATTTTCCTATGATCATCAATAGCGACGAAAGGCAATGGGCATGGTTTGATGAAGGTATAAATAGTTTTATGCAATTCATAACGGAGCAGGAGTGGGACAACAATTATCCATCTTCTGCAGGGCCTGCACACACGATAGTTGACTACATGAAGCGTCCTAAAAATCAACTTGAACCCATCATGACCAACAGTGAAAACATCGTGGACTATGGCAACAATGCGTATGACAAACCTTCTACCGCACTGAATATCCTACGGGAGACGATCATGGGAAGGGAACTGTTTGATTATGCTTTTAAAGAATATTGCCGCAGATGGGCATTCAAACATCCTACGCCGGACGACTTTTTCCGCACCATGGAAGAAGCCAGTGCTAAGGATCTGGACTGGTATTGGAGAGGATGGTTTTACAGCATTGATGCAGTGGATATTGCTCTCGATAGTGTGATCTGGTATAAGGTAGACCCGGACAAAGATCCAGTACAAAAGATTGACACTTTTCGCAATGTGATAAAAAAACCACAGGATTTTCTCACCAGACAACGCAATCGTGCACAGTTCGGTACCTTTCCGGTAGAAAGAGACAGTACAACGTCTGATTTTTACAATACCTACCAGCCGTGGGAGAATGAAGATTCTATAGATGTGACGATACGGATGAAGTACGACAGCCTGATGACAAAGGAAGAAAAACTGGAGAAGTACGGCAATAAAAATTATTATGAGCTGCAATTCAGCAATAAGGGTGGTCTGGTCATGCCGATTATCATTGAGTGGACTTTTGCAGATGGTACCAGAGAAGTAGAGCGTTTGCCGGTGGAAATTTGGCGACAAAATGAAGAAAAAGTCACCAAGGTATTTGTCAAAAATAAAGAAGTCTCCTCGATCATTCTTGATCCATATAAAGAAACGGCGGATATCGACGAGTCCAATAATAGTTTTCCGATAAGGGAGATTCCGACCAGATTCCAGCTTTTCAAACAACACAAGTATAAGGAAAAACTCAATCCGATGCAAAAAGCAAAATTGAAAGATTTAAAACCTTAATGGGGTATATCACTTCTTATCGTATCGGTAAAGGATCGGTGTAGTTTTGAATGGAGATTCTTCGCTGATGGTGTAAAATGATTTGCCGTCCCTTGACCAGCAAATGGATTCGCCCTGTGGTTCTTGGATATAAGGGGTTTCATAAGGTTTCTGGCCTAAAGCTTCTGCAATAGTTTTCCCTTTCTTACGAGGCCAGTACCATACTTTGCTGTAATTTTTTAACAATATCCCTGATCCGTCTGCAGATATATCCCCTCCCACGATTTGGGTAAAAGACATGCTCAGCAGCTTATTTGCGGTCATGGTATCTGTAAAGCTGTATGGATATCTGATCTGATAAAGATTTACACTACTCTCCCGTTTGCTGACGATATAGATATCACCGGTCAGCGGATCTACCATTAATGTTTCGGCATCCCTCTTACCATCCTGATATTTGAATGTAATTTTATCATAATTACTGACCATGATATTTTCAGCAGCAGCTAAGTTTGGTTCGTCCAGTATATAAATAGAAGCATAATCATGTACCGCATTATTGTCACCGATATCCCCGACAAATACCATGCTTTTGCCTGTGACGGGATCTTTTGCTGCAGCAATATCTTCCCAATCCCGATTAACAGCGCCCTTTAATGTACAGATCACCTGATATTGAGCTGTGGTATTGACAAGAAACAGCCTGGGATCATCTCCTGAGTCATTGTGCGTCCAGAAATGATTTTCATGAAGAATAGACATTGCCATACCCGAAGCTTCATTGATCGTTTTATTGTCCAGTGTCCCTGCGGTTATTCTATCGGTAAAAGCTACCGTATCTTTTTCTGTCTCCGGCGTCTCCGGTACAAGTACAGTATTGGACGACGAGCAGGACAAAAATATCACTCCGGCAAATATTATAAAAAAAATGACCCTATAAACCCACTTTTTGTACGGCATAATTTCCTGATTTATTCCCAAAAGTATAACTTTTAAGCCATATCCGCGATTATTTTCTGCGTTTGAGATATTCCTCCGGATAATCTCTCACCTTATAGCTCAGGTGTTGTAAAAATATTTCTCCTTCACTATTCCATCCTTCTACTTCATCCTTATTCAATGGAAATTCTAAAGTGTAAATAGCTACTGTGCCACATACTACTTCAAAATAATAATGTCCTGTTTCGTCCCGGGTCAGTATAAAATCCCAGGTGCGTTCAAATATTCTTTGTTTGTCCATATTAAAAATAAATATCCTAATACATCATATTTTGACCAAAACGAAAGTTTTTTAACCTGAGAAGCTGTTTTTGCCCGGGTTGAATCTTTTTGTTTTTGGCTTGACAAACGGCTTACCTTCATCTTCTTCGAGATACGGCATGACAGTATGCTCTGCAACTCCTGTATTGAAATTAAAATCATACTTCTCAAGGATATTATCAAAAGGAGACATGGTCGTATTTGTAGCGCCGATCAGATACCAGTCATTTTCCTGAAATCTCCATTTGTAAGTATATGCCCATTTTTCTGAACTTCCTCCGTAATACTCTACGTTAACTACTTTATTGGCTATATATAACTCCTGAAGCGGATCGCCAAAAACGCCTCCATCATCAGAAAGCATTACGGATTCATTTGATTATATAGAAAGATGGTAACCACCTTTCACAGCAGCAAACAAAACAAAAAGAATACGGGGATTTTGAATGTGATCGGTTTCTTTCAGCTCATAGACTGGCTCATAAGATTCGATAATTATAGCGTGATCTTGTAGGGTATCTGCATTAAGATGTCCTTTTGCCTGTAGTATGATATGATACCCTTTCGGAATAAATGACGAAATATCCTGACTTTTTGATACCAAATGTGGATACTGGTAGGTAGTTAATAACGAAGGGCGATAAAAGAACCTGATGTAGTGAATAAGGAAGATATAGGAGTGAAATCAGAATAAGGATATATGTGTCAAAGTGACGGATAATTTATTTGCTGTGATTACCTTTGCCCTATGAACAGCACAAAAGAAAAGTGTCCGGATGTCAAAGCGCTATCATGTATAATTCTTTATAAGTCGCCTTTGAAAGATATTACCATACCGGAAAAATTTACTTTTCCCTTTTGTTATGATCCTCATCCTTTGGCGGTTATGGCATCGCAAGAGCTACAGGATTATATTGCAAGCCATCCTCATCTTCTGCATGATTTTGGTATATCTGATGAAAATAGTGGGTTGGGAAAAATGTTTGGAGTTCTGGTTATAAAAGACAAAGATGATAAATTAGGATATCTCGCAGCATTTTCAGGCAAACTGATGGGAGGCAATCATTTTATAGGATTTGTACCTCCCATATTTGACACTTTGGATCTGAAAGGTTTCTATAAAAAGGAAGAAACAAAAACGCATCAGATTAATCTCAAGATTGAAGAACTGGAAAATGCACCTGAATATCTGGATTGTTCGGCCTTGTTGCAACAAAAAAAATCTGAATCCATAATAGCTTTGTCTACTCTAAAACATGAAATAAAAGCAGCAAAACACCTTCGTCAAATAAGAAGAAATGAGGGACATACTTCACTTTCATCAGAGGACTTCAACCTATTGAATGAAAAATTGAATCAGGAAAGTATTAATTTTCATTTTAAGTTAAAGGATCTAACTAAATACTGGATAAACAGACTTAAAGACATCAATGCACAACTGTCATTATTTGAAAATAAAATAAATGAACTGAATGAATTAAGAAGAAAAAGATCTATTATGCTGCAACAAAAGTTATTTGAGCAGTATTCTTTTTTGAATCAAAACAAAGAGATTAAAAATATTAACGAAATTTTTGAACTGAAAGAAGATTTGGCTCCGGCGTCAGGTGCAGGGGAGTGTGCAGCTCCTAAATTATTACAATACGCTTTCAATCATGATCTTCAACCCGTCGCAATGGCGGAATTTTGGTGGGGACGATCACCGACATCTGAGATCAGAAAACACGGCCATTATTATCCTGCGTGCAATAGAAAATGTAAACCCATTCTTGCACATATGCTCAAAGGAATAGAGATGGATGAAAATCCAATGCTGAACAATCCTGCTGAAGGAAAGGATTTACCTATAATTATGGAAGACGAATACCTTTTGGTGGTCAATAAACCTTCAGAATTTCTATCCGTACCGGGCAAAAAAATTGTTGATTCTGTATACAACAGGATGCGCCTTAAATATCCAAAAGCGACCGGACCTTTGATTGTACATCGATTGGATATGTCTACTTCAGGTCTCATGCTTATTGCCAAAACCAAAGAAATTCATCAGCACTTGCAGAATCAGTTTATCAAAAGAAAGATTCAGAAAAGATATGTGGCAGTTTTGGAAGGAATCGTCACCAAAGATACAGGTGAGATATCACTGCCGCTCAGGGTTGATCTTGATGACCGCCCGAGACAGCTGATTTGTTTTCAGCATGGTAAACCTGCGCTCACCAGATGGAAGGTTATAGAACGAAAAGAAAATCTCACAAGAGTTCATTTTTTTCCTGTCACCGGGCGCACACATCAATTGAGAGTACACGCTTCACACGCAGAAGGACTTGGGATACCTATTAAAGGAGATGATCTGTATGGCACACGTTCAGACAGATTATATTTACATGCTGAACGACTGGAATTTATCCACCCTGTAAGCAGAGAAATATTAACAGTAGAGTGTAAAGCTGAGTTTTAATCAAAAATTCTACTTTCTACTTTTTTTTTGCGCTTGGATTAAAATTCAGACAAAGTTGAATCCAGAAATTCAGGTCCTTTAGTGATTCGATCCCTTCTTCACAAACATAAATATATCCTCTCATTGGTTTTCCTGTAAAATTCATGGGAAGTACAAATGGCAATTCGATCACTTTTATGGCTTCAGCCTCGCTGATTCTGCACAACAGAAGACTTTCTTGAGTACCTCTATCGATATGAGTAGCGCAACACATTTTATCATCCACTAGAAAGCAGACACCACTGAACATTTTTTTTTCAAGGAACGGAACGTTTAACTTGAAAAAGACTTCTCTGATCCTTTGTGCCAGCATCTCGTC
>JBBRVQ010000102.1:0-13324 GCA_038246735.1 Chitinophagales bacterium | reverse complement strand
GCCTGAAGTAAATGCGTCTTGTGTAATCATTTTTGTAGGAGATTGTGATTACAGGTTGGCTCAAGGGCCAATTTACGCATTTACTTTTTATGTATATGTTTTATTGTAATATATTTTCAAAATCTTATCGGACTATTGTAAATGGTGGTTTATCTAATTTGTTTGAAGCAACTGTTGCTAATGAGGCATCGGGTACTTATTTGGCAATAGGTATGGAAAGGGAAGTAGGGAAATTTACCATTTTTACTTGTTATCAAAAAATATCTTGTCAAAATGATGCTATAAATGATATAAATATGTTTAGAATCGATGGTGGCCCTTGGATGATTTCTGATTACAAAGGTTATATTAATCTAGAAAGAAGAGATTGGGCTTTTGATGATGTGAGAGTTGACGAAAGATTATTTTCTGCTGGAGAGTGGAATTATCCGGGTAATCAACAAACCTTTGATTCAGATAATTTAATATTCGGCATCGGATATCAATTATATAGAAAAAAAATATTTTCAATATCCCCGAAAATTGGTTTAGCAACCAGCCTGATTCATGTGAGTGCAATCAATCTAGTTTACTCAACTGATTTAGATGAAAAAGGCAAACAATTTTTAGTTGAGATTCCTGCTTATCTTAAGTATTTGTATTTTTCATCATATATTGAGCTACCCTTTCAGTTTGATATAACCACGAAATCATCTGTTGGCATTACAGGATCACTTTACAGAGCAAATAATTTATTTATTCCTTCATTAGGTATTCAATTTAAAACTCAATTATAATGAAACAGATAACTATGTTTTACTTTTTATTGTTTTCACTTTCATTATCAAGTCAAAATGGTCTGTATTTAGGAGGTCAGTTGGGATACGGCTTGAATACAGGCCCAATAGAAAAATATAAAGGCGTACAGATAGGTGGATTTTTCAGGTACCAATTCAATAAATTCTTTCTTCAAAGTGGTTACAACCATATTACAGGAACACCAGATTATGGGACATATTATTCTAAAGACTTACCAAATGTACCTGTTTATGACATTTATGATCAAAACTATGGTTTGGCAATATATCCTACTGATGACTTTAGTGAAGTAAAAGTTGGAGTTCATCAGTTTGACCCTTCATATGGAAAATATGTTGCAAGACAAGTATCGTTAGGAGTGGGATATACATTTCCTATAAATGTCAATAATATTAAGTTTAAAATTCTTCCTACTTTAAGTTTTACACTAAGACATATCAATGAAAATTTTGTATATGGAGTTAAACAAATTAGAATAGAAGATACTTTTCAAAGCAACAATTTTGTTGAAGTTAATCATTTAATTTTTGCATATTTAAGATACACAAATCTAGGCTATATGTTTGAGCTTCCTATAGAATTTTCAATAACCCATTCAACGAGTTTGAACACAGTAATTTCTTATGGCAACACTTTCAATGGTTATTCTCAATTTAATTTAGGTATTGGGATTGTTTCGAAGATTTAATTTTATTTGACATACAAGGTCTAATTTTTTTATTTATTAAATGTTTTAAGTCAACCTTATAAAGTCCAAATTTGTCATTTTACCATTTTTACTTTGTTCTTATTTTGCCAAATCCCATAACACTTGCAATTGCAGAGATACATTTGTCAATGCATCGACTATATTTTTTCATTTATTAGATGCGCCAAATCCAGTAGAAGCTTCTTTGGATTTTTTATCTAAATATCTAAACGAAACTATATCTATTACTAGTTTGACTGATGATTTACTGCTAAATATGGAAATGTTTACAGGCCCAGATGGCAATATCTGCAATATCAAATATGACAAGCAGCCTACACTTGATGCCAAAAATCATATTGAAAAAGTATTGAAAGATATGACTGTATTCAAAAATTATTGTTTTATACTGAAAAGGACAATTATCTTAAATGAATTTATAAAAGCAGGAGAAATATTACATAAAGTTGTCCCATTAATGCCATTATTTAATGGTTGTCAGAGAACAGATGATAAAGTAAGAGATAAAAACTGCTCAAATAGGGAATTGAAAAATTACCTAAACAACCATCCATTATATCATCAATTGCAAGGAAATTTGCAACGAACTACTTAAATATTGGATTTTGTCATCACTCCAGAAGGTAAGTGTACACTAATAACGACAAAAAAAGGAAATTTCGAAGGTAAAGAAGATATCTTTAAACAAATAATAGAAGAAATTGGATATACCGGATCATATTGACCCCCTAAAACAGAATAAAAACAGTATGCAAATGTAGGCTGGCTTTTCTGACATTCCGGCACATATTGACCCCCTAAGATCGGATTGAGGGATGACAATTCCGGAGCATACTGACCCCGTTATCATTGGGGTTAGGTTTATTCCGGAGCATGTTGACCCCCTAAGATAGATAATTTAGTATGGTGATTATCTTTATGATTGATCAATTTTCAATCATAAAACCAATTAGGAATGGCAGGTAAAATCATGCCTATGAGCACTATTCAACAGTTATTATTTTTACACAGAGATAACCATGGATAAATTAGATCACACGCCATACATGTATGAGTAAAAACACAGTAAAGAGTTATTTACTCAAATTTAGGTTACTTCAATGCTCCGTTTCAATACTCGTTATCTGATATTTGAAGATGAGTTTCTCATTTTTAAAGCCCGCTTTTTGTTTTGGGTTTTCAATGGCTGATCTTCAAAGTTGATTCAACAAATGTTAAATTTAGTAATAAAATAATTATACATTAAAATAATTCAATATATGTAATTTAATTGTATTTTTACAGTTTAAATCAAATTTTTACTTATTAACTCTATCAATACTTATAAGAACATGTTTAAAACAACCTTTCATCTCAGTGCCATCATCGCCATCCTGTTATTTTCTGAAATTATCTGCAGTCAGGTAACCGGAGTAAAATATTTTATCCAACACAATCCAAAAACCAACCTGCACGATTGTCATTTGATCATCACTGGAGGTAGTGCCACCTCTGCCATACACAGAACACAGTTTAACGCACAATACAGTATCGTAGCACCTACAGGGTCGATCATGCAGATTGTTGAACGATTTTTACCCCTGCAAGACCATCAAAGCTACACAGGCACAAAACCGTGCGAATGGAAAATAGCTTCCGTCGTCAGGACACCTGCAGCAACACCGGACAAAGATTATTTTGGAATAGTGCCCACACTGGGGCCCACATCACAATATGATAACCTTAAAGTAGGTGACACGATCAAAATTTTCAGTATCTCTGTAGAACCTAAACCAAAAAATGTAACAGATGTCCGAATTTTTGACAATATCTCAGATCCCAATTCTTCCGCGGCAGGCATGAGAGGGGCCAACTTCGGAAATGGATTTACCATAGGCGGAGTCAGCCAGTGTTACACGGGTAACTATACTTTTGATCCATCGGCCATCCTAAAAAATGGTGAAAAATCTAAACGAAAAGATCAAAAGATGAAAATCAAAGGTTAGTTAGTGGGCCATCAATAGTGGTTCTTCATTACATTTCATAAAATATTTGTAGGTTAGCAGAAAGTTTCCTATTTTGATGGTGTTGATTGGACTTATTGGTAACCATAAAAGGCTATTCCACACAACAAAATTTTTATCAAAATTGCTCGTAAATTTATAAAACCTATTATATTTGTTTTATATTCTGATTTAGTTGTCAAACCATTTCACATTTAAATAAATGAGTTTATTACAGCCATAAAATCCAATTTCATTAACATCATAATTTTACGTCATGATTCACAAACATTCCATCAGTTGGTTTGAAATTCCTGCACAGGATCTGGACCGTGCTCAAAAATTTTATCAAACCATTTTCGAAATAGAAATGATTGCCATGGAGTTCCCTGGCTTTAAGATGCGTATATTCCCCACAGAAGATCCCTTGGATAGCATCAGCGGCGCACTCGTGAGCACAACACCCGGATTTTATAACCCATCTGATACAGACGGAACACTTATATATCTCAATGCCAACCCGGATGTACAGATTATTTTGGACAAAGTGGAGGCTGCCGGCGGAACAATTCTTGTGCCCAAAACACAAATTTCAGAAGACAATGGGTATATGGGGATAATAAAGGATACTGAAGGCAACAGGATAGGTTTGCATTCAGTGCCATTGGTATAGACACGTTACGAACGCCGTAGATAAAACATTTATAATCTCATTTCCATAACTACATCACATCTGTGGGAGTGACATAATCCGGGTACGGTTTGAAAACCCATTTTTTTGTACAATGATATCGCCTCTTTCAGGACAGATGCCGTTTCTAGTGTTAATGTTTGATAGCCCATGGCTTTGGCTTCTCTGATCAGAAAATGCATAGCCCAAGTACCGAGACCTATGCCTCTGATCGACGGATCAAAATACATCTTCCTGATCTCTGCTCTTGAACGATCCACCCTGTAAAGCGCAAAACTACCTTTGATGGTAGACTCATCATCTACCAGTATCCAGAAAGTGCCTTCAGGATAGTACTTCTCAAGGTCAAATAAATCCACATCTGTGGCTGCCGGATCGAGTACCAAACCATAGGACTTCAACGCATCAAATACTATTTTTCTGATTTGCTCACCATCTGAATTGGTGGCTTTTCTGCACGTGAGGCTAGGAGATGAAGTAGGAAGGTTCATGGTGGTAAGAATGAAATTGAAAAATAAAACGCCATTTATCACTACAAAAGTAGGTTCTTTTGTACTTTTAGACCGCAAAACAATGAAATGTTCAAGATGGTAAGGATATTTTCTATTTTTTATCTTAGCATGACCAGTCTACTGATGACCGGACAATCAGGTTTTACCACTATCGGAGGGGCAAATTTTCTTGGATATAGCAGAGCCGGAGTAAATCTTTCTGGTATTGAAGCCATCTACATGAATCAGGCTGGACTCTCAGAAGTAAAAAAATTTGCCTTTGATATCAGTGCTGAAAGACGATTCAATCTGGAAGAATTTACCAATATATCTATTGCCGGAGCTAAAACTTTTACATTCGGAACAGTAGGTGTGCTTTTATCCAATTTTGGGTTTACCGAATATAACGAACAGAAGTTCGGATTGGCTTATGCCAGAAAACTAAACAGAAATATTTCTTTGGGTGGTCAATTTGATTTGCTCAGATACAATGTCGATAAACTGGGGAGTAAAAATTTACTTTCTTTTGAATTAGGTATGCAAGTGCGACTCAGCAAAGACTTCAGCTTAGCAACCCATATATTCAGTCCCGGTAATATAGAAGTCTCAGAAACCACTGAAATAGGTACAAGATTTCGTTTGGGCCTGATGTATAAACCTTCCGATAAAGTATTTCTGCTGGCAGAACTTGACAAATTGTTATACCGCCCACTTGAGTACAAAGTCGCGGTTTCTTATCAGGCAGTAAAAGAACTACAAATCAGATTGGGTATAAATCCTTCTGCTGAAATTTATAGTTTTGGTATTATGTTTCAATTTCAAGATAAGTATAAAGTGGCCAGTGCCGTGGCATTAAACAACAATCTGGGCAATAGTCCTGCCATTTCACTTCAATATAATCATTGATAATTTTTCAGACATTTGAAAATCCTATTCCTGACATCCCGTTTTCCGTATCCCCTTACAAAAGGCGATAAACTCAGGGCATTTCATCAGATAAAGGAATTGGCAAAGTGGCACGAAATTCATCTCATCAGCATAGTAGACGAAGATCCTTCTAAAAATGACCTAGATAAATTATGTGAAATAACTTCAAGTCTGCATATCATACAGATCACTCCGGCAGAAAGATATGTATCCCTCTTGAAAGCACTGTATTCAGGTATTCCTTTTCAGATAGCCTGGTTTTACAGCAGCAAGATACATGGCATCATTAAAAATATTGCAGCCGAAACTCAACCCGATCATTGTTTCTGTCAGCTTACCAGAATGGCAGAATATACCAAAGACCTACCCTATCCCAAGACGATGGACTATATGGATTGTTTTGGTTTAGGTATGGTACGCAGAGCAGCCATTGCCACAGGGCTTACTTCTTTCGTATACAGACTGGAAGCACAAAGGATGATCAGATATGAAGAAAAAGCGGCTGATTATTTTGACCATCTGACCATCATATCCGCACAAGACAAATCACAGTTTACTTTTCCGGCAGCAAAAAATATACATGTGGTTAGCAATGGTATCAGCGATGAGTTCTTTACTTTTGAATCTAAAACAGATAAAATCT
Organism: Chitinophagales bacterium; assembly: GCA_038246735.1. Taxonomy (GTDB): domain Bacteria; phylum Bacteroidota; class Bacteroidia; order Chitinophagales; family Saprospiraceae; genus OLB9. The sequence goes on along the minus strand of JBBRVQ010000102.1, from coordinate 7,083 downwards.
ATGACCTTGCATTTGTAGGTAATATGTCTTATTTGCCCAATGTAGAATCGGTAGAATATCTTGTCAATAAAATATTACCATTACTAAATCACGATCTCAGCTTACTTATCGCAGGTACCAATCCGGCACCGACAGTCATGCGGCTAGCCTCAGAAAAGGTACACATTTCCGGATGGGTAGAAGACATCAGGCGTTCGTATGCCGGAGCAAAACTATTTGTGGCACCCATGTGGTCAGGTACTGGACAACAAAATAAAATACTGGAAGCCATGGCCATGGGCGTACCCTGTATCACGACCAAAGTAGTCAATAATGCCATAGGTGCCATGCAGAATGAAGAAATTGTATTGGCTGAAACGCCGGAAGAATTTGCGTTAGCTATACAAAAACTGCTTTCTGACCCTGAATTATATCTGAATATAAGTAGCAAAGCCAAAATCTTTGTAAAACAAAACTTTGACTGGAAACAAAACGGTATGATTTTAAGTTCTATTTTTGCGCAAAATTAAATAAAGCACATGGTCGTCGAAACGATTGCAGATAAAGACATCAGATTACACACCATCCCGGAAGCTATTCAGGATATAAAAGATGGTAAAATTGTCATCGTAGTGGATGATGAAGATAGAGAAAATGAAGGAGACTTCATCTGTGCCGCAGAAAAAATCACTCCTGAACTGGTCAACTTTATGGCTAAACACGGGCGTGGCCTGATTTGTACCCCTATCGAAGAGAAAAGAGCCAAAGAACTGGATCTAGATCTGATGGTAAAATCCAATACCGCTATGCACAATACGGCATTTACAGTGTCGATCGATCTGATCGGTCAGAGATGTACCACAGGTATTTCTGCATATGACAGAGCCACTGGAATCAAGGCATTGGTCAACCCTGATATAAAAGCAGAAGATTTTGCCAGACCGGGACATATTTTTCCATTGATCGCCAAAGAAGGTGGCGTACTGAGACGAACAGGACACACAGAAGCAGCTGTGGACCTATCCAGATTGGCCGGTTGCTATCCTGCAGGCGTACTGGTAGAAATACTTAATGAAGACGGATCTATGGCGAGACTTCCTCACCTGATGGAGATAGGAAAAACCCTGGGCATCAAAATCATCACCATCAAGGATCTGGTAGCTTATCGTATGCAAACAGAACGATTGGTCAGCAAAGAAATGGAGACGGAAATCGAAACAACGTACGGAAAGTTTTCAGTCAAAGCATTCAGGCAGATGACCACAGGTGATGTACATCTTGCTTTTACGATAGGAGAGATACAAAACGACGAACCTACTTTGGTACGAGTCCATTCCAATACAGAAACAGGAGATATACTCGGCATCCTTTTTGATGGATATGCAGAACAATTGTCCAGATCTCTGCAGATGATAGCCAAAAGCAAAAAAGGTGTTTTGCTTTTTATGCGTCATGGCGAAAAAACAGAATCTATACTGAATAAGCTCAGATCACTGGACAATAATCCTGCCAATAATCCACCTGTTTCTGATGAACAAAGAGATTTCGGTACCGGGGCGCAGATACTTCGTGAGTTGGGTGTGTCCAAAATCAAACTCATCACCAACCACCGAAAAAAAAGAGTAGGCCTCATAGGTTACGGACTAGAAATCGTGGAAAATATATTTTTAGAATAATGGAATAGAAATGCTTCAACTAAATTTTGATCCATTCCCTTTTCTGAACTCTTCCAGACTTCAATTCAGGCCATTATCTGAGTTCGATGTAAATGAGGTATTTGAGCTGAGAAGTGATCCGGTGACCATGCAATATATACCACGACCATTGGCCAAATCAAAAGAAGATGCACTGGAACATATCCGCACCGTGCAATCGATTATTGATAGCAATCAAGGTATAAACTGGGGCATTACTTTAAAAGATGACAACAAACTCATCGGCATCATAGGCTTTTATAGAATGCAACCTGAAAACTATCGCTGCGAATTGGGATATATATTGCTTCCTGTATTTCAGAATAAAGGATATATTTCAGAAGCTATAAAAACCGTCCTGCATTTTGCTTTTGAAGTATTAAATTTCCATTCAGTGGAAGCCATCATAGATCCGGACAATATCCCTTCAGAACGTGTGTTGTTAAAAAACGGTTTTGTAAAGGAGGCACACATCTTGGAAAATGAATATTGGGATGGCAGATTTTTAGATACGGTAATATACTCTTTGCTCAAAAGAAACTTTGTTACTACAATGTAGACATGCATTCGATCTAGCTGATACCTATTAACAGTATTTCTTAAATGATTTATGATCAAAACCTTCTATAACTGTAATTACGCCTTCATATACATTACTTCCTTCACCGCTTTGATAACTTTGGCAGGAGTAGGCAGATATTCATCCAGAAATGTCGGCGCATAAGGCAAAGAAGTATCAGCGGAGTTTACCCTTGTCACAGGTGCATCCAAATAATCGAATGCATACTTCTGAATTTCATAAGCAATCTCAGCAGAGACGCCAGCAAATGGCCATGCTTCATCTACTACTACCAGTCTGTTGGTTTTTTTAACTGACTCTACGATGGTTTTGTGATCCAGCGGTCGTATAGTTCTGAGATCAATGACTTCAGCAGAAATACCTTGTTTTTCAAGCTCAATAGCCGCTTCTTTGACCACTTCCATCATTTTGTTGTAGGATACGATGGTTACATCTGTTCCTTCTCTTCTTATGGCTGCTTTCCCTATGGGAACGAGGTAATCACCATCCGGAATCTCCCCTTTCAGTCCGTAAAAAGACTCGGATTCCATCATACATACCGGATCATTGTCTCTTATCGCAGATTTCAACAGTCCTTTGGCATCTGCCGGGTCAATACAGGAAATGACTTTGATTCCGGGAATATTGGCCATCCAGCTCTCAAAAGTCTGGGAATGCTGTTGTGCAAGTTGCCCCGCAGATCCCGAAGGTCCCCTGAACACAATAGGACACATAAACTGACTTGCAGACTGTGACAATGTTTTTGCTGCGTTATTGACGATTTGGTCAAAAGCAAGCACGGCAAAATTCCAGGTCATAAACTCCACGATCGGTCTCAGTCCGTTCATTGCTGCGCCTACGGCAATACCTGTAAATCCCAACTCTGCAATAGGTGTATCTATTACCCTTTTCGCACCAAATTCATCAAGCATACCTTTGCTCACTTTATAAGCACCATTATACTCTGCCACTTCTTCTCCAATGAGAAAAACATTTTCATCTCTTCTCATTTCTTCTGACATGGCTTCACCAAGTGCATCTCTTAGGGTCAATATTCTGGACATATGTGTATCTTCTGTTAAAGTTATTTTAAAAAACGCGACAAAAGTAATGAATTATTTACTGCTACAAACATTTAAGTCCATCGTATGTTTAATTCTTTATGAAATTAATGCCTAGAACATTTCAAATGGTATTGCTTTTTTTTATTGGTCTACAAACCGTAAATAGTCAGGTCATGCAGGTTTTTGAAAAATTTGAAGACTTAGAAAAAAAAGTATTTAAAAATAATGACACTACTTATGTGATTAATTTTTGGGCAACCTGGTGTAAACCATGTGTCAAAGAATTGCCTTATTTCGAAAGTTTTAATACGTCCATTGGTGATCAAAAAATCAAAGTGATTTTGATAAGTCTTGATTTTAAAAATCAAATAAAAAGTCATTTAGAACCGTTTATCAAAAAAAACAAATATTCATCAGAAGTCATCCTTCTTACAGACAATAAATACAATACCTGGCTGGATAAGGTGGACGCTGAATGGTCCGGTTCAATACCTGCAACTTTGCTTTTATCCGGAGAGAAAAAATTATTTGCTGAGCGCGAGTTTGAGTCTGAAGAAGACCTAAGTAAGTTTGTACATTCATTTATTCATTCATTATAAAATCAAATCAATATGAATCTTTTATTTCAATTTCTGTTTTTATTGTCATTTCTGAATCCAGGCAATCCTGCAGGACAAGGTTATCAGCCCGGTGACAAAGCTGCTGATTTTTCTCTAAAGGCTACAGATGGCAAAAAGTATAGTATGGCAGATTATAAAAAAGCCAAAGGGTTTATCATTGTCTTTACATGTAATAGTTGCCCGTTTGCTGTAAAATATGAAGACAGAGTCAATGAACTGGCAAAAAAATATACATCACAAGGCTACTACCTGCTGGCCATCAACCCCAATGATCCTGCTGTTCAACCAGCAGATAGCTACGATATGATGAAAGAAAGAGCCACAGAAAAAGGTTTTGTTTTCCCGTATCTATTTGATGAAGGACAACAAGTGTATCCACAATACGGTGCAACAAAAACACCACATGTATTTCTATTGGACAAAAATCGGGTGGTAAAATACATCGGTGCCATAGATGACAATGCTGATGATGCGAGTATGGTCAAAGAAAAATATCTTGAAAATGCCATTGCTGCATTGGAGAAAAAAATGGATCCTACACCTGCGGTCACCAAAGCCATTGGTTGCTCTATCAAATACAAAAAATAAACTTTTTCGCTATACCGGGAATAAGTTTTTAGTAAATATTTCAAAGCCTGTAAGACGAATTGGTCTTACAGGCTTTTTATTTTAAAATTGTATCTGTTTCCAGACACTTTTACAATTTACTATCCACTTTTAAAATGACTTTTATAGCAAACGAAATTCTTAATCATAATGTGTTGATCAGCCCCGATGGTCGCAGTTTACAACTGCGATCCTATATTTTACAAATCAGTCTGTCGCCTGACAGGTTTAAAATTCATCGTCAACTATCAATCCATCCATCCTACAACTGTAAAGGTAATGCAAAGCATTTTGATTGATGATTTTATGTCCATGCATTGATTATATAAAATTTGTTGCGAAGATAGATATTTTCATTGTTTTGCAACATATCGAATTAAAAAACTTGTCCAGCTTTAGCGGGATTCTGCATGTATGGGATCGAAATCGGAGACTTCGACCATCGAGGTTATAAAGATAATAAAAGTTCTCAATGTACGAGTCCTAAAGTAAAGAAAATAGCGCAGCAGTTTTTTATATTATGATGCGCTATTATTTGCCAGTGCTTTGATATGATGCATTAAAAATGCTTGATGTGTAGGATCGAAGTCGCAGACTTCGACCATATGGGATAATAGCGCATCACGGATGTTTGATGAGATGCGCTATTATTTGATATTACTTCTAAGCAATGAATAAAAATGCTTGATATATGGGAGCGAAGTTAGAAACTTCGACCATCGGGGTTATGAAATTAAAAGCCATACAGTATTGTTACTGTATGGCTCAATCTGAAATTATTTTTTACATCTACTCACAATCATCCGTATCATCTAGCGTTTTTATAGTTGATAGTAGTCCATGTGCCGACGATGCCTCTCCTGTGCCCAAAATGATTCTTTTAAACCTCAAATATCCCGAAGAGCACCTTTCTATTTCAAAAGTATAATTCCATCCTGTGTACAATTCTTTTATATCTTCACAAGTAAATCGACTAGTAAGCGTTGCTTCTACATAATACAGTCCATTACTACAAGAAAAAATATCAGAAAATACAAAATATCCCATTTTGGGTGTCTTTAAAGATACATCTGCTTCATCAATATTTGCAAAATAGATTTTGGGTTGGAAATAAAATTCCATATTTTTTAAAAGTTTTAACACATTAATACTTTCATTAATATCCATTTTATTTTTATTAAAATATTTTAGTAATCTAAGATTTTCAATATTATTGGATATCATAAATTCAATATTTTTGTTGCCACAATTAATCAACGTACCATTTAATTCTTTCATTGTATAAAATTCATCCATCTTAAAACCAATACTGAGTAAAATATCTTTTTCATAAAAAAGTCTTCTCACTGCTTCATGGTAGATAAATTTAATTTCTGTCTCAGTTAATGAAAAATCATCTTTTTTGGGGTTAGATTGAGCAATCGTATTTTTTTTACTACAAGGTAACACCACTATTAGCAATGTTGCTACACTAAATATAGACTTAAGCATATTCATTATTTTAAATTTGGATGTAACTATCATGTTAATTTTCTTTATGGACATTTACCGAAAATACCAGCTGGACTTTGATTACTCTTTATCCAAGTATTATAATTATTCTGAAATTTTTGAATATCAGCAATACTAAATCCTAAATTAGATGCAATGAAAGGTAGTTCATCTGGATATCCATTCAATATTAGTCCTAAATAAATATCTGTTGGATCAGGTGCTGGTGGCAGTAAACCTAAGCCACCATTTGCTGCCATTAATGCATCTTTAAATTCTTGCAAATACACCGTTAGCATTAATTGGTGTTCTGTTACTGATGGGTTTCCAGGGTACTCAGCAGCCGTCATTGCCTTAAAAGCCGCTTGTCTTGTTGTTTCTTCACCATTCCATCCATATTTATTAATCAAATTATCTTTTATTTTAGCGTGGATTGATTCATGTTGAAATGTCTCCACAATATCTAGTGGGTCAGGATTAGTATTAAAAGTAAAGTATTAAAAAGCATAACTTGGTCTGGTCTACCTAATGAAGAATTTCTAATCGTGGTTACTGCCAATGCATTTGGATTTAAAGAAGGATCTAAAGAAAAACTTTGAGCCCCAATATGAATAAGTGGAATTCCAGTATTATCAAACTTATTACAAAAATCTTTAATGATACTAGTTAATATTGACTTATTTATTAATATCTCTTTTAGTACGCATTGAAGTTTTGGGCAAGATGCAAAGTTACTTAGTTTGAAAGATATATAATCCACACCATCCAAAGCCGCATCCAACCCTGCCAAACTCATCTCTCCACTTGTACAAAGTCTACTAAAGATTTCGTCTTTATCGATGGCTTTTCCTGTACAGGGATTTAGGAGAGTCGTATTATTGTAAAAATCTAAGAGCGCATCTTTGTCATTCAATGAAGCTAAATTTTTAATGCAATATTCTGTCTCAAGTGTTTTAAAATCATTGCCTGAACCGATTCCTTGAGGGTTTGCATTAGAGTTTGATTGAGGAAGACATAATGAAGCCAATGCAGCATTTCCAATATTTGTAGAAATTAGATCATTATTATGT
>JBBRVQ010000101.1:0-13566 GCA_038246735.1 Chitinophagales bacterium | reverse complement strand
TTGCCATTAGTTTTGCCGATACCATGAGCAGTGACATCGGCATGTATTTCAAACGTAAAACCTATGATATCTTAACCTTAAAACCGGTGACGGCAGGACTTTCAGGAGGCATTTCAGATTTTGGTACCATGGCCGGTACATTCGCTGCCATTTTATTTTCAATATTATGCTTTTTTATTTTTGACATTAACATTTATACAAGTATAGTTATAGCTGCTGCCGGTATGGTTGGTATGACTACAGATAGTATTCTGGGGAGCGTTTGGCAAGCAAAATATCTGGACGATGGTCTGATAATAGAAGAAAAAGGAAGACATGCTAAGTTGGTAAAAGGTTTGAAATGGTTGGATAACGATGGCGTAAATTTTATCAGCAATCTGATTGTTTCCATAGTTTTTGTGCTAGTTATTTTTATGTTTTTTTGATATACATTCCTGCATTTTTATTTTTGGCTACCCTACGTGAGCATTTTTAGCGATATTATAAAATGAGTTCTTGAAATGTTATCTTTTTGCTGAGAATGAAAGCAAACAAAATGCTCTTTAAATCCATTATGAATTCCAAATATCTGTAATAATTATTGTTTTTAATTAACTGGACATGGTGTTGAAATGTAAAATTTTATCTCCTAATTTATCTGACAGTATAAAAATATGTTAAGTTAAGTTTCATTTAAGGTTCATAATAATTACTTTTGCAACCAATTAAATTTCATCGTTTTATGTTTAAATCATTTATTATACTTTTTTTGGCGCTGAACTTCATTACATGTAAAGAAAAAACTGCCGGCAAAAGCACGCTGACAAATGAAGTCTGCCAAAAATATCATGAAGGTACTTTTGAAAAATACGGACCGCCATATGGATCTATTAAAATTGTACGTACTAAGGATAAACAAACAGAATTTATTGGCTTCAATCAATTGGAAGTATCCTTTAATATAGAATGGGTAGAAGACTGTTCTTACAAATTGAAATTTGATAAAATATTAGCAAACCCCAAATCACTAAATGTGGATAAGGTTTTGGAATCCATGGAATTTGATTGTACTATTATCAAAAGTACCATGAATACCTACACAGTATTAAAACATTCCAGTAGATACCCTGACCAAAACGGAACTGAAGAAGTCTGGAAAATAGTGGAATAAAATATTCCATAATAGGTATTCCAAAATATCCTAAAAAAAATTAGCCGGAGTTTAATATTAATTACAAAAGCATTGGTTTCATCTCCGCCTTAAAGGCATTCCATCAAAATGTAAAATTTGCTATGAATGGGATATGGTTTTGATTTTGCTAATATTATCTTAAAATTTACTTTTCAAATCACTTTTTCTATTGGCTATCGTTCTTAAGCTACACAACCCAGATTTATGAATAAAGAGCATATTTATAATATTTTTCCTATTGCATGTCTGTTGTTGACAATATCAATACAAGCACAACAAAATTGGCAGAAGTTTACTCCATCAGGTCAGACGTTTGAAATAATGAGTCCCGGTGAGATGAAAAACGGTGAAAAAAATATCTTGACAGACATTGGTTCTCTGCAACCTGTGACGTGGCTTCATCAAGGGGCAGACGGAGATCCTAATTATCTTTATCTAGTATCTTATATTGATTATCCCGATGGTACTTTTCATGAGGATAGCATTGAAATGATTAAGGAATTGATGGACGTGAGTATTGATACGCAGGTCAAAACATTATCTGGAGAATTGGTGTATCAGTCAGATGTTCCATTTGGAATGTATCCCGGGGTAGTATTCCGGGCATCTTATAATAAAAACAGCGCCGTAGTCAAGGGACGTATCATACTAATCAGGAATCGCCTATACATACTACAAGTGTATACTTTATCTGAAAAAAGTCTGAATCCTGAAATGGACAAATTTTTAAATTCATTCAAAACAAAGTAGGGTCTATTGATTTTCTGCAAACCCTACGTAATGATTTGACTATTACAACTGCAATATTTTGACTTCTACCCGTTGATTTCTTTGTCTGCCTTGGGTAGAAGTACTGTCTGTCAAAGGCTCTCTTTTACCATAGCCTTTGAAGGATACCCTATCTTTTGGAATACCTCTGGTATATAGGAATTCTGCTACTCTTTTTGCTCTGGCTGACGACAACTGATCACAATATTCATGTGGTGGTATGGTATTGGTATGGCCGCCTATTTCAACCACTACCGATGGGTTTGCAACCAGAAATTCATATACTTCTTCGAGAATATCATAATTTTCTTGTGTGATGGTGGAACTGTCAGCAGCAAAATTAAGCTCGTTAATACGCAATTTCTGGCCTACAGTTACTTTATCGATGACCAGATCAGGGATGAATTTTTCTCTTTTTACATTAAACGTTGCACTCGCCATACAGCCGTTTTTATCTTTTACATTGAGACTGTATTGACCGGATCTGGCAGACGTCAAATTTTGAGTATTAAGACCATTGGACCATTGATATGTATAATTTCCAGCGCCACCGCCTACCTTAACATAAATGGACCCATCTGGCTTTTCAGGATTGGTTACTCTGTTGTTGGAAACCAATTCCACGGTGATAGGATCAGGTGCTGAAAGTTGAATAGATGCAACAGAAGTCGTTTGTAATTTATCTGTGACGGTTACTTCGTAGTTACCTGCAGACAATCCAGTGATAGTGTTACCTGTGGCCCCTTTTATGCTCCATTGGTAGGTGTATGGCCTTGTTCCGCCTGATGCACTCACTTTGATGCTTCCGTTGTTGCTATTGGTGCATTGTATGGCGGTTTCTATCAGGCATAAGGCGTTGAGTTGTTCTTTTGCCACATCGCCAAAGAGCAATTTATAAAATCCTGCACCATCAGTACCAATCCATATATTGTCATTTTTGTCACATGCCAGACTTAAAGCTGCTTTGCTTAGAGATGCTGCATCTTCAGAATAGTTTGCAATCACTTCTTTATAAGGATCATATCTAACCAAGATATCTGAAGCCATATATATACGTCCTTTGGAATCAAGAATAAAATTGTTTATTTTTCCTTTAAACTGTGAAGGATCAAGTTTGACCGGAAATAGGCGATTATATTTATTGATCAGAAACATGTCTGTATCACTTACGATCCATTGTCCTTCACTATTCTCACAGGTGGCCAGCATTTTTATTTTTTTATCCTGCAGCTCCCATTTATCTCCGTCTATTCTCAAATATCCATTGTCAGTTCCTATCCATAGTATCCTGTTTTTATCAGCATGAACAAAATGGATAACATTGCTGACCAATTTTGAGTTTTCGTTGTCATAGGCTTTATACTTTCCCGTGGTCGTGTTGAATTGATACAATCCAATGTTTGTCGCTACCCAAATGTTGCCTTCCAGATAAGTAATGTCCGATATGAGGATGCCGTCATCAGGCAATGAATATGTATTTTTGGTTTTTAAATTATATAGCGCATTGGCTGAAGCCGACCAGACATTATCCCTGCGGTCAGAGGTGACATCCTGCATCTCCGTATTAGGAAAATGTATATTGAATTTACTCCCGTCACCTGTGGTTTCTATCAATCCTTTGGAACTTGCCAGCCAAATGACATTTTTATCATCAATATAGATGTTATTGACACGGGCATCCGAACTGACTTTATCAAATCGCGTAATAGCTACTTTGGATGAGTCGGACTGCGCAAAACAACTGATTACAGGGATGAAAAGTAAAAGGACAACGATATTTAAAAGCTGGGTTTTCATGGAATAATCTTTCAGTTGGTGATTGGATTTAACTGTAATTTTAACAAATTTATTATCTCAAAGTTCTAAAAAATGATGTAACTTAAGATATTTTGTAAAGTTGTAAAATAACTATTTTTAGATGGTAAAAGCCATATACTACTCATATTTCTTTGATCAGATAAACATAACTTGGGAAGTGGTCACTGTATCCTGACTGATAGGTATCTCCAGAAAAAGTCCTGAAAGGATAATCTTTGTATTGTCCGATGGGCTGGATCAGAAACTGCTTATTGAAGATATTGGCTTTAAAATATCTGAATCCATTTCCTTTTTTGCTAGTCACCCCCTTGGAGATGATGATCTGATCAAACAGACTCCATGCATCCCGATAGGCATTCGATCCTTGACCTCTTCTGAACATGTCCTCATAAGGGTTAAACATCCCTGTTTTATTTACATCACGGATATCATCCACGGCTCTCAGATAGGATTTTATACTTTCATCAGTTGGGTCATCATTCAGGTCTCCCATGACAAATATTTTTGCATCGGGGACTATATTAATTAATGAATCCACAATATTTCTGCACAATTTAGCTCCGTTATTGCGATGATTGGCTGTGATGGGGCCACCACCGCGGGAAGGCCAGTGATTGACCATTACGTGCACCGTATCATCATCCAGCAGACCTTTGATATACAATACATCTCTGGTATATCTTCTTTTGCCATCTTCAAAATTGATGAGCGGTACAGGTCTGCTCATCAACGGAGTGAAGTGTTTAGGATTATACAAAAAACCCACATCAACACCTCTGGCATCCGGCGAATCATAATGAATAATCTGATAGTTCCTGTCTTTTAATGTTGGTTCAATCACCAGATCTTCCAGTACTTTGCGGTTTTCTATTTCAGAAACACCCAGAAAGGATAAACCTGATTTTACATCCTGAATACCAATCTGAGAGATAACATAGGCCATATTGGCCAATTTTTCCTGATATCGTTCATTTGTCCAGGCTCGTGCTCCCTGAGGTAAAAACTCTTCATCATTGATGAGGGTGTCATCCACCGTGTCAAAAAGATTTTCAAGATTGTAAAAACCCAGACTTACAATTTTTAATGGTTTGCCGTTCTTTTGAGCTATCCCGAGCACAGCGTCAAAAAATATGAACAGAATAAAAAATAGGGTTAAAAACTTATACATTTGATTAAAATTATGCACAAAGATAGTCTTATGAATTACTATATTTCACAATAAAACAAAAAATTAATTTCGCCTTAACATGAAACATCACTATAATATTTACCTTTACATTTTGATTCAAAATATCAATCTGATGATTAGACGCAATTCAGTCAGTTTAGTGCTGATATTTATACTTTTTAATGTCATTTTAACATTTGGCCAAAATATCTCCGGCAGGCTGTTAAATATAAATACAAAACAACCTTTACCTGCTGTACCCTTATCATTAAGTAACATAGATCTGATTATATATACCAATGCTACTGGTGGATTTACCTTCAGGGACATCGAAAATGGTAAATATGCCATATTTGCCAACATCAATAATACCATCATCACCATAAAAGAAGTGGAAATGTCCGGCAAAAATGTGGTTTTGGGCGACATAGAAGTGGCAGGTATGCTGAATGCAGTTTCTGATGAAATATCGGTGATTGACGTGACAGACTTGGCTTCTATGGAAAATGAAAATGATAACTTTTCCAGTGCATTGTCCGCAGGCAGAGATCCGTTTGTGAATGCAACTGCATTTAATCTTAGTTCGGGCAGGTTCCGGCCTCGTGGATATTTTAATGAAGATTCAGATATGTTGATGAATGGTATGCTGATGAATGATCAGGATGATGGTAGAGTATTGTGGACCGCCTGGAATTCATTGAATGATGTCATGCGTAATAGATCCAATGTCATCAATCTGGCTGAGAGTGATTATACTTTCGGAGGAATAGGAGGTGCTACTTTTATTGACCTTCGGGCATCAAGCCAAAGAGAAGAAAAGAAAATAACTTATGCACTATCCAATAGAACATTCCAGCACAGATTGATGGGTACATATTCCACAGGGATGATGAAAAATGGATGGGCTGTTGCTGCCACTGCATCACATTCATACGGTGCCCAGGGTTTTATCAAAGGAACCTACATTCAAGCCAATAGTTACTTTTTATCTGTAGACAGGAAACTTAATGACAAACATCTCCTTAATTTTGTTGCCTTTGGTGCACCACAACGGAGAGGTAGATCCACCGGGTCTGTACAGGAAATGTATGATCTTGCAGGATCCAATTACTATAATCCCAACTGGGGATATCAAAACGGAGAAGTCAGAAACTCAAGAGAATACATAATACATCAACCAGTTGTGATGTTGCGTCATGATTGGAAAATTTCGTCCAATACCAGTGTAATGACCAATCTGGGGTATCAGTTTGGAAACTATGGTTCTACCAGACTGGACTGGTATGATGCTCCTGATCCGAGACCTGATTATTACAGAAAATTGCCGAGTTATTCACTGACTCAGGAAACAAAAGATAGGGTGACCGAATTTCTTACCTCCGATGAAGCCAACCGACAAATCAATTGGCAAGCATTGTATAATGCCAACGCTACCCGAAATTATACCATAGAAAATGTGGATGGCATTGCAGGAAATAATGTGACAGGTAAATTGGCTGCTTATATTCAGGAGACTGAAAATTATGATAACCAGAAGTTTAATTTCAACTCTGTGATCAACACCAAATTGGGAGACAGGATTTACTTTACAGGAGGTGTACAATATTTGCAAGAAAAAGTACATTACTACAGAAGAATAGAAGACTTACTGGGAGCTGATTTTTATATTGACTTCAACAGATTTGCCCTAAGAGATTTTCCGGGCAACCCAAATGCTGGTCAAAATGATTTAAACCGACCCAACAGGATATTGAAGGAAGGAGATATTTTCGGACATAATTATAATATAAATACTTCTCGTGCTTCGGCATGGAGTCAGATAATATATAAGACAGGTAAATTTGACTATTACGGGGCTGTTTCATTGGCCAATCAATCTTTCTATAGAGAAGGATATACCAAAGTGGGCTTATTTCCTGATAGCTCATTCGGAAAATCTGAAAAACAGAATTTTTTAAATCTTGGTATCAAGGGAGGAGTTACCTACAAACTAGATGGCAGAAATTATTTTGTGGTCAATGGCTCTTACAGGACCAGGGCACCGTTTGCCAACGAAAGTTATGTATCTCCAAGAGTCAGAGACCAGATCGTAGCAAATCTTACCAATGAAAAGATCACTGCTTTTGATGTTTCTTATCTGGCGCGATACACAAAGTTTAAAGCCAGGATCTCTGCATTTTATACAGATTTTAGGGATAAAATCAACAATGATGTGTATTATCATGAAGAGTTCAGGACATTCGTTAATTATGTTATGACCGGTATTGACCGCAAACATATGGGTATTGAATTGGGCGCTGAATATAATTTAACCACTAAAATAGCCCTCACTGCTGCTGGATCAGTAGGAGAATACTATCATACAAGCCGACCATTGGCATCCATCTCAAGAGACAATAGTGCAGAAGACTTTGTGCAGGGAAGGGTAGTGTATATAGAAAACTATTACGTTGCTGGTATGCCGCAGATAGCAGGAACGGTAGGTGTCACTTATCGAAGTTCAAAGTTCTGGACATTCAATCTGAACGTAAATGGCTTCAGTAAAAATTATCTTTCATTCAATCCTGACAGACGTACAGAAGTAGCTGTGCAAAATGTATTGCCAGGTGGAGATAATAGTTTATATCAGCAGATCATTGGTCAAGAAAAGTTGCCCGATGCATATACAGTCGATTTATCCATAGGAAAGTCTTACAGATTCAAAGATGGTGGTTTTTTAAGACTCAATCTCAATATGGGAAATATATTAAATAATACCAACTTTAGGACGGGTGGTTTTGAACAATTGAGGTTTGATTTTGAAAACAAAGATGTTAATAGATTTCCGCCAAGATATTTTTATTCCTACGGATTCAATTATAATTTGAACGTAGCTTACATATTCCCAAGATAAATTAATTTAGAAAATCTTAAATCATATAAAATGAAGAGTTTTATTCTTAAAAGTATTATTATTTTATTAGGACTTACTTCAGTGATAAGTTTGTCATCGTGCTTAAAAGGAGAATTTGATGTACCACCTTCCAATATACCCGAAATAAAGGAGGAGCAAATTATCAGTTTTGACAAATTGTTTGAAAAACTGGCAGTAGGAAAAGTAACAGCTATACAGGAAGATAAGTATTTGGAAGCCTTGGTCGTTGCAGACGATAAATCAGGAAATATCTATAAAAATTTAATCCTTCATGATCTGAGAACAGAAAAGGGAATCACCATAAGTATTGACGAAAATGAGATGCATGCATTGTATCCTGCAGGTCAGGTTGTGTTTGTTTCGCTTAAAGATATTTCCATTGGATATTTTGAAGGGTTACCTTCACTAGGAATAAATGAAAGCAACAAAGTGGGAAGAATACCTGCATCCTTATTAAGAGCTACATTGATCAAAGCAGGCAGAACTTTACCTGTTGTACCTAAAAAGGTAAAAATAGCCGACCTTGGATCCAATTATTACAGCACCCTCATAGAACTGGAAGGAATGCAGTTTGAAACAGCAACATCGACAACAACTTACGCCAATATTTCCACGCCTTCTGACCCACAATCTGTCAATCACAATGTACAAGATTGTTCAGGAGGTAAATTAGTGCTTAGAAATAGTGGATTTGCTGATTTTGCAGGGCAAACAGTACCTTCTGGAAATGGTAAGTTGGTGGCAGTATATAGTTACTATCGAAGTGCAGCTCAATTATTGATCAGAGATATCAATGATTTGACATTTACAGGAGAGAGATGTAACGGTACTGGAGGTGGTATCTCAGGTAATAAAATCAGCATTGAAACTTTACGAGGACAATTTTCCGGAACTGCCAAAACACTCACAACAGATTTTGTGCAAGGAATAGTGATATCTGACATAGCCAATAAAAATATCAATGGCCAAAATGTGATTATACAAGATGGTAATTTTGGCATCCTCTGCCGTTTTAAATCTTCGATCAGTTTACCATTGGGGACTGAAGTGAAAGTAGGGCTTGCTGGTGGGTCACTGTCTGAATTTAGCAACTTATTGCAGGTTCAAAATCTTGAAAATACCAACGTGGAAGTTGTATCCTCCGGCAAATCAGTAACGCCTAAGGTATTAACAGTGGCTCAAATAGACATTGCTAAACAAGAATCGACACTCATTAAGATAGAAAACGCCACTTTGATTGGCGGGACAAAACTATCTGACAATGGAATAAAGGTAAAAGATGCATCTGGAGAGATTACACTATTTACATTCGCGACATCTACTTTTGGAACGCAAGCCTTGCCTTCAGGTACTGTTACTATCACAGCCATTGTGTCTGATTTTACATCCGGCAAGCAGTTATCAATAAGAAATTTAACTGATATCTCTGGCGGCGGACCGTGCGATCCTACAGTCGCTACTGGAGATTGTGACGGTGATGGTGTACCCAATGGTCAGGATTGCGAGCCGTCCAATAAAGATATATTTCCAGGTGGCCCATGCGATGATGCCAATGCGGGCACTGTTAATGATAAGTACAATACCCAATGCAAATGCGAAGGAAGCGCACCGGGGGCTGGTTTGGATGAATCATTCAGTAGCCAATCCAACAATATGGACATTAGTCTTTCAGGGTGGATCAATATTGCGGTAAAAGGCACTAGAAAATGGCAGGGGAAACTATTCAGTGGTAATCTGTATGCTCAGGCAACGGCATTTAACGATACTTCACCGGCCATGGAAACCTGGTTGATCACTCCGGAAGTGAATACTGCTATTAAATCTACCCTTACTTTTGAGAGTGCAAAAGCATTTTGGGTACATGATGGACTTAGTGTTTGGGCTACGGTCAATTACACAGGAGATCCAGCCACTACAACATGGACCAAAGTCAATTGTAAAGTAGCGGTAAAAGATGATGCAGATAATGCATTTATACCTTCAGGCAATGTGGATTTAAAGTCATTTGGATCAAAAATTAAAATAGGATTTAAATATGAAGGTGCTGGTGGTACCAATACTTCCACTTTCAGACTGGACAATGTGGTAGTGAAATAGCACAAAATTCTGAATTAAGATAAAAAAAAAGCGTGGTCTTAATATTCTGATCATGCTTTTTTGTATTTGAGAATGTAGGTAAAATAATCATTTTATCGGAGTTGATTTTTTTTGGGAACGGTTGTATTTGCAATAAAGGAGTAATATAAACTTGAAATACTGATATTTGCATCAACGTATGATTTGACGATGTAGACCCTGTTCCGTTTTGATTTGCTTTTTATTTTTGAAATACCGATATTTTCCACAACAATTGTTTTTGTTATGAAGAGTTTGACTATTAAAATGCAGAAACACCGCTACGCGTTTCTGTTTTCAGCTATCTTGCTTGTTTATTTTTTAAATATGTTCATTGATGTGATGGAGATTGACGCAGCACAGTACGCGTTAATTTCACTAGAAATGAGCTGGACGAAAAGTTTTCTCCATGTTTATCAACAAGGTCTGGACTACCTTGACAAACCACCATTACATTTTTGGCTATCCTCACTGTCATTTTTAGTTTTTGGCGTTTCAAACTTCGCGTACAAGTTGCCTTCGGTGCTGATTGCTATTTTAGGTATTTATAGTATTTACCGGTTTTCAAAATTATGGTACAGTAATGAAAAAGCAATTCTAGCTTCATTCATATTGGCGAGTAGCCAAGCTTTATTTTTGATCACCAATGATGTGAGGACCGATACCATACTGTTGGGATTAGTGATGTACTCGGTTTGGCAGCTGACTGAGTATAATATGAACGCCAGATGGAAAAATCTATTTATGGCATCCTTAGGAATTGGGGCTGCTATGATGGTAAAAGGTCCGATAGCAATGATAATACCGGCAGCGGCCTTTGGGACAGATTTTCTTTTAAAAAGGCAATGGAAAAATATTTTTAAACCACAATGGTTTATACTAATAATTATTGTAGCCATTACTTTGATTCCAATGAGTTATGGGCTTTACACACAATTCGATCTTCATCCCGAAAAAACGGTCTATGGCTTAAAAGGGCCATCCGGTCTGCAGTTTTTTTACTGGACTCAAAGCTTTGGAAGGATAACTGGGGAAAACTACTGGAAAAACGATTCGGGATACTTCTATTTCCTGCATACAATTTTATGGGATTTTCAACCCTGGATACTTTTATTTTTTCCGGCTTTGATACTTAAAATCAAAAACATAATTGTTCAGAAATTCAGAACCAACGATAAGGAAGAATACATTACCCTTGGGGGATTTTTATTGGTTTTGTTTGCTTTATCATTGTCTAATTATAAATTGCCGCATTATATTTTTGTATTGTTTCCTTTTGCATCAATTATCACAGCTGATTTTATTTATGAACTTAAGATGAAACTCCAAACACGTATTGCAAAAGTTCAATTTGGGTTAATGCAGCTATTCTGGCTTCTGATTTTGATAAGCTTCATTTTCATCTTTCCAACCCAAAATTTTATGCTCCCGTTGGTATTATTTGCGCTTTTTATACTTACTTGGTTCATCTTCTGGTATTATAAAGGGGATGCTGAACAGATTTTTATTCCGACCATTATTACAGCCATTTCATTTAACATGATGCTGAGCCTTAATTTTTATCCGAACCTTTTAAAATACCAGTCGTCGTCGCAACTGGGTAAATTATTTTTTGAAAAAAGTTTACCTGTTGATAACTTATACATTTATAACGAAAGCTCGTTATCGCTTGATTTTTATTCCAGAAGAATAAATCCGGTAATTACGTTAGAGTGCTTACCTGATTTGAAACAGGGAAGCCTTGTTTATCTTAATGAAAAAGAGCTAATGGAATTAATCTGGAATCAGGTTGCTTATAAACATATCAAGGTTTTTCATTCGTTTAGCGTAACTGGTCTTTCGCTTCCGTTTTTATACTACAAAACAAGAGATAAAGAGCTCAAAAATGAATATTTAATTGAATTGCAATAAATTGATATTCATTAGATGAATCCACTCCAAAAGTAATTTATAGTTTAAATTAGAAAATGTGAATCTATAATAAATTAATACTCATCTGATTCCCTGAAGACATTAAGGGTGAAATCAGGTGATTATAAATAAAAGTGGCATTTTAGGAATAGATTTCTATTGCTTTGTCCAGATACAAAGTTAAATTATAATGGCAGGTATTTTTTCAAAGATCAAGGCAAAAAACATATTTATGCGATTTATGCTTTAGCTTAATGAATGCCCGCCTGTGGCATTCAAGCATAAATACCATCAGCGGATGGGTAGCGCAGTAGCTACGACGAGTATTTTTAACGCTGAGATTTGGAAAAAGAACCACATTTTATTAAGTTCTTTTTCTTGATAGAGCACTAATAATTTTTTTGTGTAATCCAAAACAGTATTAGATATTACCATATCTTTGTAGTCAAATAGGTAAGTTATCATACTTAATTAAAGAGACTAAAGAAATGAATGGGTCTTTTTACCCGACCGTGCATAGATCCGAGTGAAAGAAAGCAGGAGATGTAGGCGAAGTTTATTGGCCATTTGGTTTAACAACAAATTTTAAATTTATAAATTAATTAATTGAATAAAATAATGAATTCAAAATCATTCATCAAAATTTTTGTAATTTTTCTAATGCTTACACAATATGGTTATTCTCAAATCGATATTATTTATAACAATTTGGTTTGGTCGGATGAATTCAATACAAATGGAGCTATAGATTCAGATAAATGGTTTCATCAAACAAAATTGCCAGCTGGCGGGAGCTGGTTTAATAATGAAGTACAACATTATACCAATCGATTGGTGAATTCTTATGTAGATGCTGGAAATTTGAATATTGTTTCAAAAAAGGAAACATTTACTAACCAAAATGTAACAAAACAATATACTTCAGCTCGGTTAAATTCAAAGTTTGCCTTTAAATATGGTCGTGTTGATATAAGAGCAAAAGTGCCAAATGGACAGGGTACATGGCCGGCTTTATGGCTTTTGGGAAAAAACGTAAATGAAGATGGTGGCTTTTTTGATGCTAATTTTGGAACAACTGGTTGGCCTGCTTGTGGTGAAATTGATATTATGGAACACGGAATTTTTCCTAGTCAACCCATAAATTATATCGGAGCGGCTATACATACACCATCGTCTTCAGGAAATACAGTAAATAAGGGAGGTATTCAAGCGTCAGATATAGCCCAGAACTATCATATTTATTCCATGAATTGGTCGCCGAATCAAATTACATTTCTACTGGATAATGAGGTTTTTTACACCTACAATCCATCGGTTAAAAATGCAAGCACTTGGCCATTTGACGCCGAACAATATTTTTTATTGAATATTGCAATGGGAGGATTTGCCGGCACAATACCAGCTAATTTTAATCAAACTTCGATGATTATTGATTATGTTAGAGTCTATCAAAATATAGTCGTTGATTCAGAACCACCTACTAATTTTTCAGCTTCGATTGGAACTGTAACTGGTTCTTCGATAGAATTGTTAATGAATGCAAATGATAATTCTGGTACCATCGCCTATACCATTTCGTATAGCGGAGAGACCAACACCGTATACCATCCATCTGGTGTTCAAAAATCAGTAGTTTTTCCAGATTTATCATCCAATACTACTTATACTTTTACCATTAGGGCTGCTGATATATCCGGAAAT
>JBBRVQ010000100.1:0-13631 GCA_038246735.1 Chitinophagales bacterium | reverse complement strand
CAATGCGTCCCCGCTTGAAACAACATCCGAAGTCCCCGCTTGAAACACCACAAAAGTTCCTTTAAGCGAGACGCATTAAAGGAACACGCGTTGTTTCAATGCGTCACCGCTTTAAACAACATCGCCGAAGTCCCCGCTTGAAACAACATCACCCTAAAGTTCCTTTAAGCGAGACGCATTAAAGGAACACGCGTTGTTTCAATGCGTCCCCGCTTGAAACACAATTGTGGATAACTACATTGTAGCTTTTATTTTAACTAATTTGGCTAGATTGTTGTCTAGTGATTCGGGGACACTTTATACTCTACCAGACCATTTTTAGTTTGCTGATCGTTTTGTGCCGTTGAATTCCTAAATCGATGAGCGCATCAAGTAAATCACTGTAGGCTAATCCTGTGGCCTCCCACAATTTTGGGTACATACTAATGCTCGTAAATCCGGGAAGGGTATTTATCTCATTAAGCACAATAGTATCATCTGCTTTTAAAAAAAAATCTACCCTTGACAATCCTTCTGCTCCTATACATTTAAATGCTTTTATAGCCGTGTCCTGAATATGTTTGCTGACTTCGGGTTTTATTTCCGCCGGTATCATCAGCTTTGCGCCCGTGCTGCTGATGTATTTTGCATCATAAGAATAAAATTTTTCTGTGGGCATTATGGCACCTATGACGGATGGTTTTGGGTTTTCATTACCTAAGACAGCACATTCTACTTCTATGCCGGTAATGGCTTCTTCTACCAGTAATTTTCTGTCGTACTGAAGTGCGTCTTTTACTGCTGCGGTAAACTCATCTTTATTGGTCACTTTATGAACTCCTACAGATGATCCTGCATTGGCAGGTTTTACAAAAAGGGGTAGTCCCAATTTTTTTATAAAAGATTCATACTCAATATCTGTTATATCGTTATGATCAATTATTTCAAATGCTGCAATAGGGATACCTGCATCTCTCCACAATCTTTTTGCTATGTCTTTGTCCATACCTATAGCTGAGGCCATCAAATCCACACCAACAAAAGCAACATTTACAGAGCGGAACAAACCCTGAATGATGCCATCTTCGCCATAAGCGCCGTGTAGGACAGGAAAAGCGACATCAATGGTCTGAATTTTTTTGTTGTCCTTTCTATCACAGAGGTAAGTTTTTTTTCCATCTGTATCAAGAAATACACTTGTTTCAGATGGACGTAAAGAGATCAATGTATTATCATCAGCATGGATTAAAAAATCGTTTTTATCCTGCTGATACCAACGCCCATCTTTGTCAATTCCAATAACCGTAATATTGTATTTATCTTTATGGAGTGCCTGTACGACACTTCTTCCTGATCGAAGTGAAATAGCATGTTCAGGAGATTTGCCCCCGATGATCACTGCAAGATTGATCTTTGTCATAATACCCAAAATTTAAATAGTTTAATACGCTGCATGAAATGAAAGACAAAGGTAAAAATAAAGATATATGAAATATACAAATTACAATAAAAAATAATGCTTATAAAATTGAATGTAAGAAAATTACCTATATAATAAAAAACGTATGTATATTTGCCCCCTGAATATTTTCTGTAACATTTATACCAACGTCTTTTAAGGACATTTATTTTAAATACTAAACAACATAATATGGCTAAAATTCTGATTGTTGATGATGATAGAAGTATCAGGAAAACCTTGAGAGACATTCTGGAGTTTGAAAAATATGACATTGATGAAGCCGTTGATGGTCTGGAGTGTATCGTCAAGATCAAACAGACTACTTACGACGTCATCATACTGGATGTCAAAATGCCAAGAATGGATGGGATGGAAGCAATTGAAAAAATTCAGAATATTTCTCCCGATACACCAGTCGTCATGATATCCGGACACGGTAATATAGATACTGCCGTCGAAGCTGTAAAAAAAGGAGCATTTGATTTTATTCAAAAGCCACCGGATCTTAACAGATTGTTGATCACACTTCGTAATGCATTGGATAAATCAAGTTTGATCACTGAAAAAAAAGTATTGCAGCGTAAAGTAAGTGGTTCAAAAGTACAAGAGATTATAGGTGAGTCTGATGGTATTGCTCTTATTAAATCCACCATTGAAAAGGTGGCTCCCACAGATGCAAGGGTTTTGGTTACTGGTCAAAATGGTACAGGTAAGGAATTGGTGGCCAGATGGATTCATCAGCAAAGTAAACGAAAAGATTATCCTATTATTGAAGTAAATTGTGCTGCCATTCCTTCCGAGCTGATTGAAAGCGAACTTTTCGGGCATGAAAAAGGCTCATTTACTTCTGCAATAAAACAAAGACTAGGGAAATTTGAGCAGGCACATGGGGGTACACTTTTTCTGGATGAAATAGGTGATATGAGTATGTCGGCACAAGCCAAAGTACTTAGAGCTCTGCAAGAAGGTAAAATCACCAGAGTAGGTGGTGAAAAAGATCTTACCGTAGATGTGAGGGTCATTGCAGCTACCAATAAGGATTTGAGAGCTGAGATTGCAAAAGGCCACTTCAGAGAAGACCTTTATCACAGATTGGCTGTAATTATCATAAAAGTACCCTCTCTAAATGAAAGAGCGGATGACATTCCCGAACTTGTTAAACATTTTATTGCAATAGTATGTGATGAGTACAATATATCCCATAAAAAAATTGAGACGGCAGCCATCAAACTTCTTCAGAAAGTGAACTGGACAGGAAATATTCGTGAACTGAGAAACGTGGTGGAACGGTTGATCATTTTATCCGGTACATCTATTTCTGCCAAGGACGTGGAAACATTTGTACACAGTGCAGCACATGCCACGTCATCGATGAAGGCTCTTTTTGATCAATTTGATGATTTTGCTTCTTTCAGCAAATATTTAAAAGCTGAATTTGAAAAATATAAAGGAGAACTCGTGTAAAACAAGCGAAACAAAGAAAGCATTGCCTGCGTTTTGTTAAGTCAAACGCAGGTTTTTTTATGATATAAAATATGACCAATGAGTGAACAGGAAATAAAGCACGTAGAAACACATGTGCATCGCGAGCTAAAAAAATGGAGTGAAATAAAAGGTGAAAATTCCTGGACAATGTTTAAAGTGATAGCTGAGCTGGTAGATGGCTTCGAAACACTAAACAGGCTTAATCCATGTGTATCCATTTTTGGTTCTGCCCGCACAAAGCCCGAAAATGAATATTATCAACTGGCTACTGACATTGCAGCAAAATGTATTGATGAGGGATTTGGAGTGATCACCGGCGGTGGTCCGGGTATCATGGAAGCAGCCAATAAAGGGGCGTATCTGCAAGGTGGATTGTCGGTTGGATTAAATATTGATCTTCCATTTGAGCAGTTTAATAATCCATATATAGAACCTAGCAGAATTCTTCACCATAGATACTTTTTTGTAAGGAAAGTCATGTTTGTAAAATATGCACAAGCATTTATAGTCCTTCCGGGTGGTTTCGGTACATTGGATGAATTGTTTGAAGTATTGACATTGATACAAACCAATAAAATATCCAGAGTTCCTGTAATTATGGTAGGGACTTCTTATTGGTCAGGGCTCAAACAATGGATCATAGATGTCATGATGCGCGAAACCAATAACATCTCTGAAAAAGATCTGGATCTTCTGCCAGTAACAGATGATCCAGACGAAGTGGTAAGCATTATAAGAAATTTCTATGATGGCTCTGATAGGGTTCACTCTATTAAGCCTAACTACGAATTATAATAACAAGTAGAAGTTTGGTTTGAACCTTTTAGTGACGTTGAAGTTTTGAAATTATTAAAAATACAGAATAGTGGCTGTTCATACCATTTTAAAAAATAAAGGCGTAACATTATTTGTAATATTGGCAGGCTTATTCATCGCGAATACCATTGTAGCTGAATTTGTTGGGGGTAAAATATTTTCTTTGGAAAAATTATTTGGTTATTCTCCTTTGCAATTGAAAATGTTTGGTGTGGATGGATTAGGCCTAAATTTGACTGCCGGTGCCATACTATGGCCCATCGTGTTTATAATGACAGATATCATAAATGAATATTATGGAACCAAAGCGGTTAAATTTTTATCTTATCTGGCCATTGGCATTGTATTTTACGCCTTTCTTATGGTATATGGCGCTATCGGTTTGCCACCAAATGACTGGTGGCAATTTCAGAGTGGTTTATCGTCTGAGCCGTCATTAAGTATTGCAGATATGAATCTTTCTTTTAATAAGGTGATGGGTCAGGGACTATGGATTATCGTCGGATCGATGGTAGCCTTCCTGGTTGGTCAGATTTTGGATGTTGCTATTTTTCATAAAATAAAGTCAATTACAGGAGAAAAGCTGATTTGGTTGCGTGCGACGGGTAGTACCCTGATTTCTCAGTTGGTGGATAGCTATATTGTGCTTTTAATTGCTTTCTGGATTGGAGCAGATTGGGATCTTACCCGTGTTTTAGCGATCGGCACAGTAAATTACATGTATAAATCAAGTATGGCTATCCTTTTGACGCCCTTGATTTATTTGGGTCATCATCTGATCGAAAATTTTCTTGGTCATGATGCTGCTGTGAAAATGAAACTTGAAGCACAGGAAAGGTGAACAATTTGTCTACAATTGGCATTGACTTAAATTACCCGATTCCTTTTTTTATTGATATTCACTATCTTGCGCTTTAAATCAATTGAGCTAGTGTCAGGCGTCCGGAGCTTCATTAATAATAAATTTGCTGATCCTGTTTTTACCTTTCAGTATTATCAGGTGATCAGGTACTTGGTCAGTATTCTGATTTCCGTGGTTATGGTACGGTCAGGTATACAAAAAACAGACCTTGGATATTATGAAATGTGGATTTTTATTGTCACGTCACTGACATTTTTCTGGTCGGCTGGTATTAAAAATGCATTACTTTCATATTTTCCACCATCAGATCGAAGGCGCGGAAATGAACTAATCAGCACCATTTTCTGGATTTTGTTCGGCATAGGATTT
The DNA here is from genome assembly GCA_038246735.1 of Chitinophagales bacterium. Taxonomy (GTDB): domain Bacteria; phylum Bacteroidota; class Bacteroidia; order Chitinophagales; family Saprospiraceae; genus OLB9. Next base: position 8,658 of record JBBRVQ010000100.1, on the reverse strand, counting down.
TTGTTTGGTTTTATTTTATTTGCTTTTCCCCAGTACATCATTGCCTTATTTATCAAACAAGATATTTTACCGTACACACATTGGATAGCAGTATATCTTGTGGTGTCTGTTCCTATCGTATTGGTAGAAAATGTACTATATTTAAATCGACTTACAAGACAACTGATCAATTATACGCATTGGAGTCAGGGTGGTTTTTTGCTACTTTTTTTAATTATTGCTGTTTTTGATCCTTCTTTGATAAATTATATTTACACATTGGTGGTTGCTACTTTTTCCCGATTCCTGTATCTTATATGGTGGCTTTACAGAAATGGTAATTTTACATATTATTCGAAGCAAGCAAAAGTATTTCTGGTTTTTGCAATCCCACTGATATTTAATATGTTGCTAGGAAGTATCATGGACTTTATTGATGGCTGGTTTGTAGTCAGATATTATGATGCGGCTTATTTTACGGTTTTCAGGTATGGCGCCAGAGAGCTACCTTTTTCTACTTTATTATTCAGTGGTCTTTCAGCTGCGATGATACCAATATTAATTAGAGATGGAATGGACACTTTTGATCTGCGTAGACGTATTAATAGGTTGATGCATGTACTTTTCCCTTTATCCATAGTTGGGATGTTGATCAGTCCATTTATTTTTCCATGGGTTTACTCGCAGGCGTTCAGGGAATCTGCCTTTATTTTTAATATTTACCTACTGATCATTTCGAGCCGTGTATTGATGCCTCAGACGTATAATTTTGCACTTCACCAACATAAAGTAATCATTTTGTCCGGCATCTTAGAGATTATAGTTAATATTATATTAAGTTTCTGGTGGATGCAACTTTGGGGAGTGTACGGATTGGCCTTTGCTACTGTAGCAGCATATTTCCTTCAAAAAGTGATCCTGATATGCTATAATTTTTGGCAAAATGATATTCCAGTTACAAGATATATCGATATAAGGTATTATCTGATCTATTGTGTACTGTTATTTATTACTTTTTTTATCACTTTTAATTTTTTCTGATGACCGCCAGAGAAGCGTATGAGGTACTTTCTATAAAATTAGCCATCATTTATGATGACCGAGAAAGTGCTACCATAGCCAGATATTTAGTAGAAGATTTGTTTTCAAAATCATTTTGGTCTGAAGAAGAATTGTCGCATAATGAATTATTGTTGCTTGAACAGACAATTGAAAGGTTGTTGAACAATGAACCTTGGCAATATGTGGGCGGATATGCGGATTTTTATGGATACAAGTTCAAAATTGACCCATCTGTACTTATTCCAAGGCCTGAAACGGAAGAGTTGGTATATTTGGCACTAGATATCATAAAGCGGGAAAAAATAAAATCTGTTTTGGATATCGGGACAGGTTCAGGAATAATCCCTGTTACCATTGCAAAAAAAACCAATGGCATTAATCTATTTGCAGTCGATGTCAGTCAGCCTGCATTATCAAAAGCTCGTGAAAACAGTGCTTTATTTCAAACTGATATTGTATTTTTGGAGATTGATTTTTTAGATAATAATTTGTGGTCTGATTTACCTGTAGTGGACATGATTATTTCCAATCCTCCATATATTACAATTGCTGAAAAGAAAGACATGCACCCAAATGTATTGGAACATGAGCCGCATATAGCATTATTTGTGCAGCTTGATCCAATGGAGTTTTATAAGGCTATTGCATCATTTGTTATGGAACGGCAGAATTTTGGATGTAAAGTATTGGTTGAGATCAATGAAAATTATGGTGCAGATGTCTGCGATACTTTCAGGACGGCTGGATTGAAAAATATTGTATTGGTCAAAGATTTGCAGGAAAAAAATAGAATAGTTGCGGCAGAGAAGTAATTTTTTTTTAAAAAGCATTAAAGAGACTTTCTATCATTGATAAAAGGCAATCTTTTTCTGTAAATATTCATTTCACTTTTACTAAGTTGTGCGGTCAAATAAGATTCATTTTCTGCCAGTTCTAATATTATTTTGCCCGTGTAATCTATAAGGGTGGAAGCCCCAGGATATTCATAGCCATTTTCATCTACGCCTGTTCTGTTGACACCTATGACGTAGCATTGGTTTTCTATAGCTCTTGCCATAAGTAAAGCTTTCCAGTGGCTGACTCTTGCTACTGGCCAGTTGGCACTATAAATGATAATATTTGCATTATTAGAATTAAATGTAAGATAGGGAAATCTCAAATCATAACATATCAGAGGTTGTATTTTCCATTCTTTCAAAATAAATGTGGTTGTAACATTTCCTTCTGAATAAACTTCTTTTTCGCCGGCAGGAGTGAACAGATGTATTTTATCATAGCTATGCATCAGTCCATCTTCCGTTATAGTGACCATCGTATTATACCAACTATTATTTTTAAACATAGGTATAGAGCCACAAATGGTCACATTATATAATGAAGCCAGTGATGTTAATGTTTTTATGGTTTCGTCCTGCCAGTGGACAGGAATTTCAAGAGGTTTCATCGTGTATCCGGTGTTGAACATTTCCGGCAATACAAGCAAGTCAGTTTGCCCTGAGATATTCCTACATACTTTTTCTATAAGTGCAAGGTTTTCATCAGGTTTCATCCAAATGGTTGAAAATTGGTACAAGGAAACCCTCATATTTGAAGATGATTATAATTTAGTATTCTTTTCTCAGCCAGGGGGGAAGAGATTTTTTATGTTTATCTGATTTAAATTCCATGGGTTTTTTACTGACTTTACCTTCAGGTCTTTGTCGTTGTGGTTTACGGATTTCTCCTTTTGGTAAAGATGGGTTTACTACTATGGATCTCCCTTCATGTTCTGTACCATGAAGTGCAGTGATGGCTGCTTGAGCTTCATGGTCATTCGCCATGTTTACAAATCCAAAACCTTTATTTTGACGGGTAATTTTATCTATGACTATAGCTGCGGAAATTACTTCACCGAAAGTCTCAAAAATATCATACAAATCTTTGTCTTTCCATTTGAAAGGAATGCTACCAACATATATGTCCATATCCAACTATTTTATGGCAAGGTAAGCAGAATCTGTAAACAATTCAACTATTTAAAAAAAATTAAAGTTTGAAATAAACGGAAACTTATTAGTCATTACCTTCTGAAGGGTAGGATATACCGGATTGTTTTCTTATTTCATCCATAAGACTTATAAGTTGTAAGCTCAATGAGTGAGTCATGATGTTGCTTTCCAGCATATTATTTTGGATACATGCATTGGTATGTTCTATTTCGTGATAATATCCAAGACCTTTTTTTCCAGACTTGATTTCAGTGCAATCTTCGCCTTTGAGTTGCATATAAAAGTGATCCTGCTCATGAAATCGTTTCGGTATAGTAATCTTTCCTTTTGTTCCATATATTTCGCAAATGGTATCTGTATCACAGGTAAGCGTGGAGTAAAGGCTAGCTGTTGCTCCGGAAGGATATTGTAGCATAATGGTGCACTCGTCATCTACACCTGTAGCAGCGAGATGTGCCATAGATAAAACAGATGTGGGATATCCTGAAACCAATAGACTAATAAATATTGGATATATTCCAATATCAAGCAAAGATCCGCCGGCTAGATCTGGATTAAATAACCTGCTTTGAGGATCAAACGTGGCCTGGAAACCAAAATCTGATTTAATATGTCTTATTTCTCCTATCCGGCCTTCTCTTATTATTTGAATGACCTGCAATATGGCAGGTAGAAATGCTGTCCATACGGCTTCCATGAGAAATACCTTGTTTTTTGTTGCAGTTGCGACCATGGATCTTACTTGTCCTTCATTCAGACCCATTGGTTTTTCGCAAACCACATGTTTTTTATTGGTAAGGCAAAGTAATGATTGTTCCTGATGAAAAGAATGAGGAGTAGCGATATAAATTACATCGATATCTGTACAGCTAGCGAGTGAAATATAATCGTTAAAATAAGCCGTTGCTTTATGTTTTATGGCAAATTCCCTCGCCTGATCTCCATTTCTGGAAGCACAAGCAAAGAGTTCACTAGTTTCACTCAATGCCAAATCACTCGCAAATTTATGAGCTATTTTACCACATCCTAAAATGCCCCATTGTATTTTTTTATTTTGGTTCATTATAAAAATTTAGTGAAGATATGGAATTCGGCAATACAATGATAATTTATTCATCAGCAATAAGCCATTTTAACATATCACTAAACTGTTGCTCCCACATAATTTCATTATGCTTTCCACGGTCTTTTAACTTTATTCTTATATTTTTTTCAGGATATCCGGCGTCTTTCATTGCCCAATACGTTTTTTCTATTGTACTGGACATCCCTTTACTTTCTGTACGGCTTGCCATAAAATATATTTTGCTGAATAATTTTGGTTTAAGTTGTAAAATAGGAGGGTAAAGCCAAAAGGCAGGCGAAAATACACCTGCTTTTCCGAAAACATCGCACTTTCGCGTAGCAGCATAAAACGAAAGTAGCCCACCCATTGAACTGCCACTGATCATAGTATTGTCTCTATCTGTCAACGTTCTTAGATGTTGATCTACTTTGGGTTTTAGCTCTTTAACTATAAAGTCCAGAAATATATCCCCTTCGCCATGATGAAAAAGTTTATGGTGATGATGCGGAAGATATTCTGAACCTCTGAAATGTCCACCATTGTCAATACCTACGATAATACATTGATATTTATATGGAAGTGCATCCATTTTTTTTTGAATATGCCATGGATGACCAAAGGAAGTAGATCTGTCAAAAAGATTTTGCCCATCCAACATATACATGACCGGAAAATGTTGATCAGGGTATCGGTAATATGCTTCAGGCAATAATATCCTTGTAGTCCGTATTCTAGCTAAAGCGGAAATCGCTACATCCTGAATAAAAATTTTCGATTGAAATGTTTGTTTACCAGTATTCACCTTTCTAAAACAGTTTTTTATTAATAAAAGATTTTTATCTTTGACAAAAAAAATAATATAATCCAATATTGGAATATCTTATTTACAAAGATGTAATGCATGACAGTAAAAATGTTTTTTATCCCAGTATTATTATCTATGGTTTTAAGTATGAGAGCACAACAAGGCAATGCGTTTGAAATTATACAAGCGTGCATCCATCATCATGACCCAAACCGCAGATGGCAAAATTTAAGGGGTAAGTTTGATTATAAAATTATAAGGAATGGCGCAAAAGATCGGACATTCGAAATATTTTTTGACAATAAAAAAAATACTTTTAAATATCAAATTACTTCAGATTCTTTAAGATTTTCCCAGTCATTTGAAAATGAAAAATATTATAGCGCTATGAATGAGAATGTATCATTATCTGATTTGGACAAAATAAAATTCAATCTTACAGATGAAAGGACATTATACCTGAAGGAAGTATATACTTATCTCATGGGACTTCCTATGCTATTGGCAGATGATTTCAGATTTATGAAAGGTGATGTAGAAGAAGCAGTATTTAACGGAAGCCAATGTTATAAAATATCTTTTGAATACCTTCCGATCAACGAAAATGAAACCTGGTGTTTTTATATCAATAAGTTTACTTTTATACTTGAAGGATATCGGTTTTTTAAGGAAGACGCTTCACTGGATGGTGAATTTATCTTCCTTGAAGATTATCAAAAAATGGATGGAATACTGATACCGGCAGTTAAGAAATGGTATTGGAATAAAGATGGTTCATTTTTCAGAACGGATACTACCCTCAAGTTCAGCAAAAGATGAGTGCCCTTTCATGTCCTTTATGTATATCAGACAATATCAATTTTTTTGAAAAGAAAGTACACACTAGAAGGTATCATCATTGTTTGGATTGTGATCTAATATTTATAGGAAAATCAGACTTTCCGGATGTAAATAGTGAAAAAGAAAGATATCTGCTACATAATAATAGTTGCAACCATGAAGGTTATGTGCGTTTTTTGACGCAGGCCATAGACCTTTCGTTAGTCTTTACGACCAAGGATATGAAAATGTTGGATTATGGATGTGGTCCAAATCCCGTATTGTCTGAAATATTAGTTTCGCATGGTTTTCATTGTGATGTGTATGATCCATTTTTTTTTCCGGAATGGCCAAATATGAAATATGAATTTATTTTTGCCACCGAGTGTTTCGAACATTTTTTTGATCCTAAAACAGAAATAATAAAAATTTGCGGATTACTACATAAAAAAGGTTATCTCGTTGTAATGACTGATTTTTGGAAAGATGTGGAGCAATTTAGTTCATGGTACTATGTCAGAGATTTTACGCACGTGAGTTTTTATCATGAACATACGATGAAATTTATAGAAAAATATTACGGACTATCTATAATCTATACAGACAAGCAGCGATTAATTATTTTCAGAAAAACTTAAGAAGGGTAATAAGTTTGTATTTTAAATCTTATACTCTTTTATAACTCAGCCCAAAAGCTACCAAAACTCCAGCTATTGCACTACAAAGTCCGTAAACCAAAACATCCACAAAAACACCTTTCCATGACATGAGATTGGTGGTGCCATGTATCATGCTATCATAACTGAGTGCAATCAAAACTCCGATAAGTGCTCCAGAAACAGCTCCTGTTAAAGATTGCCGTATCCCTGCCCATTTTTCAAATATATAAGCCAGTAAAAATCCTGCTGCCAGATTACCAACAGCGATGGCTACCATATTTGGAGCAGTCTGAACCGAAGCCATGCCAGGATTGGTCGAAGCCAACAAATCTTTAAAAACTACGGTGTAAAGTAATCCACCAGCTGCAAAATATCCGATAAATCCAGCCAGCGTACCCAAAAGAAGTCTGTTTGTGTTCATTTTGTTGTATTTAAATAACGATTGTATAAAATTGTTTAATTTAGATCAAATGTAGTATAATGTATTGAAATACTTATGAATAAAGCAGAAATAATAAAATCAAAACAATACTACCTTTCTTGAAATGAACATCCATATTAAAGAAAGAAATAGTACAAAACCAAAAGCAACAGGTAAAGATGAAAGGTCAGAAATAAAACCTATGACTACTGGCCCCATTAAAAAGCCTCCCATGGCAAAAGTATTCATAATAGCCAGTCCACCGGAATCTGGTAATCCGGGGTATCTGGCAGCACTTGCATACAAGATAGGAGCGCCGCAAGAAACGCCAAGTCCGATAAGACCAAATCCTGCAACAGCTGTCCATGTGTAAGGTAAAAATATAGTTATCAGGAGACCTGCGAAGGCCAAAGCTGCACCGTACACCAATACGCTGTTTTTTCCAAATATAGGAATAATGCCATCTCCAAATAATCTGCCCAATGCCATAAAAGTGGAATATCCAAAAAGACCCCAACCAATAAAAAACGGACTTGTATGTACTACTTCCTTCATATACACCGATGCCCAATCCGTGATTGACCCTTCTGTTAGATTGATGCAAATACTTATTATAACAATACTTAGCAGCACACCTTTTGGTAAAACTAATCTGAATTTTGAAGGCTTTTCATCCGTATTTCTCGGTATTGATGGAATGGATATAATCGTTTTGCCAACAAAAAATGTGAGTATTAAACCCATACCTGCCATGATCAGCATATGTATTTGTTCATTCATATGAAATAAAAGAGTGAAGCTTCTCATGAGCGAACCTGTCATGAGTCCAAGACTAAACATACCGTGACAGGTTGACATTATGTTAATGTTATATTGCTTTTCAATCAAAGTAGCTGCTGTATTGACTGAAATATTGAGTAGGGTCATACTCATTCCTGCCAATATCAATGTAAATGGTAAAAGTATTATTGAAGTAACGGTGATGGGTAAGACAAAAGCAAAGGAAAGAAATAACATACCAAAAACTGTCGTTTTCTGAAATCCGAATCTTTGTATCAAAATGGCCGCTACCGGATTAAATGACATAGCACCCAGCGGTAAACACAAAAGCATCAGTCCAAGTATGCCATCATCTATTTTATAAAATGATTTTACAAATGGTATTAGCGTGGCCCAATTTCCAAATAAAAACCCTAGCAGGAAAAAACCAGACCCAACAGCCAGACTTTTTCTATGAGTAAAGAAAGTTTGAAGATGACTCAGCATGTGTATGATAAAATGAGCCACAAAAGTAATTATCTTTATGTTTACCTGAACACAACTTAGTGAATTTGTATTTTAGGATAAAATAAAAATCTTAGTTTGTCTAAAGAATCAATAGTCTTAATTTATATTCAACTTTTGTAATTATTTAAGTCATTGACCTGTAGGGGCAAAATATTGGCAACTATGTATGAATCCCGTCGTAATAAGTAAAAAAATATTAGTTTTGACGCTATTTTTGCCTGAAAAATGCAAACGTGTGAAGCTTCAGCAACAAATCGTGACAAAACTAGTGCTCTGTCAAGATAAAAAGTTAAATTATAATGGCAGTTATTTTTTTCAAGATCAAGGCAAAAAGCACAGGCGTAGCAGTAGCTACGGCGAGTATTTTTAACACAGAAATTGAGAAAAGGAACCACATTTCATTAAGTTCTTTATCTAGTCAGAGCACTAGAGCTCTGTCAAGATAAAAAGTTAAATTATAATGGCAGTTATTTTTTTCAAGATCAAGGCAAAAAGCACAGGCGTAGCAGTAGCTACGGCGAGTATTTTTAACGCAGAAATTGAGAAAAGGAACCACATTTCATTAAGTTCTT